>JBBRON010000009.1:0-148174 GCA_038229375.1 Cytophagales bacterium
GTTCTCGCTCATTGTAATTGAAGTTTGTCAGTTGGTTATCAGCCCCATCGGGGCGACCTGTCTATAGAAACGCATGTGTTGAGCGAGGTACAAGCCCCGTAGGGGTGACCTGTTAAAAATTCCCGATACCGCTTTTTGAATTAAGAAAATCACAAACAGGTCGCAGGGCTATTCTTCGTAGTTAGTTCTCGCTCATTGTAATTGAAGTTTGTCAGTTGGTTATCAGCCCCATCGGGGCGACCTGTCTATAGAAACGCATGCGTTGAGCGAAGTACAAGCCCCGTAGGGGCGACCTGTTAAAAATTCCCGATACCGCTTTTTGAATTAAAAGAATCAAAGACTGCACATTGTCAAATGGCTATCCAATTCTGCCAACTGTCAATTTATCTAACTTTTATGGCAATGTCTTGAATGAAGCTATCCCGCTGTAATAAATTTTCGAATAATCTTCATTTGCTGCGAAGCCGCGATAGTAGTAAGTAGTAGTTGGCGTCAGGTTATCCAGCTTGATGCTGAATTTACGCGCTGAACCTGTGGATCCCAGTACGATCTTATTTGCAGAGGATACAATAGAAATATCCTGCTTCGAATCCCATAAAAATCCAAAATTCAACGGCCGTACCGGTCCAATCGCTCTGATCTCCGCACCCATTACCACGCTTGTAGCACCAATCTGCTGGGCCTCATCAGTGGATAATTCAGGAGCGTCTGCTTCGTTGTTCTGGCAGCCGATCAGAAATAAAATCAGAAAGAGAGATTTTCTCATACGGATCAAAGATAAATACAATTCCGGTACATTCAGTGTAAGGAACCTTTGGTTCGATTTTTACCACAGAGCACACAGAGGAATACACCATCCGGCGGCTGTTACGCACCAGACAAAGCAAACATTACCAAAGCAAACGCTCTGTGTTTCTCTGTGCAGTATTAACCTCTGGTTCCTCTGTGTTAAAATGCATCCATCGCCGAAGGCGATCACACCTCCTTAAACCCCGATATCCCCCCCGATACAATAAACTTCATCGCCACCGAACCTGAAATATCCAAGGGCTTTACGTTCTCTTTCAATACGAGAAAATGATTACCCGAAAAAGCATACGAGTGAGGAAAGTAAACGGCTACCATTTCGGTCAAACCGAGTTCTGTAAGATCTGGTTGTGTGATGAAGCCAATCTGGTGAATGTTGTTCTCTTTATTAATGATTACCAGCACAGGCTTATTGAATTTCCTTTTGTCCCCAACAAAAGCTCCGAGTAAATCTTTAACCGCGGAATAGATCAGCTTGACCAGCGGAATGCGATTGATAATATGATCAAACCAATTCGAGAATGTCTGAAAAGCATAATTGCTGGTGAAATAACCAAATGCCGTAATGGCCCCGAGGATAATCGCAAACCCGACACCCGGATACGGAAGATTAAGACGCGAATCAAGCCATTGAAATGCCTGCACGAAAAAATATCCAGTGGCAACCAGCGGCACAATGAACAGCGTGCCATTGAAAAAGTAGCGAATTAATTTTCCTGCGAATTTTCTCATTTGAATAAATGTAAAAGTATTTCAATAAAAAAAACTGAACAAAGGTTGCTGGATGCATATTACATCGCGTCCACAGCTAAGCCAAATAAAAAAAGGCTTCCGAATCTCCCCGGAAGCCTTTCACAATTTTTTTGTTTCTCTTAAAGTGTGAATCCGAGGAAGCTTAGGAATCCGAGCGACATCAATCCCACCAGGATAAATGTTATGCCCAATCCCCTTAGCGGCGCCGGCACATTCGAATATTTCATCTTTTCACGAACCCCAGCCAGCGCTACAATCGCCAACATCCAGCCAACGCCCGAACCTAGACCGAATACCGTTGCTTCCGTTAGATTATAAGGACGACCAACCATAAATAAAGCGGCACCCAAGACGGAGCAATTCACAGCAATCAGTGGAAGGAAGATACCAAGGGTACCATACAAGGCTGGTGAAAATTTCTCAACCGCCATCTCTGTCAACTGCGTGATTGCCGCGATCACAGAAATGAAAACGATGAATTGAAGAAAGCTGATGTCAATTTCCGCGAAATCAGCACCCAACCATGCCAGTGATCCAGCGGTGAGGACATAATTCTGAATAAGCCAGTTGATGGGAACGGTGATACCTATCACAAAAATCACCGCAATACCCAACCCAAAAGCAGTCTTAACTTTTTTGGAGATCGCCAGAAATGAACACATTCCAAGGAAATAAGCAAAGATCATATTGTCGATAAAGATCGACCTGACCCCGATGTTAATTAAGTTTTCCATAGTCTTTAATTAGTGGGCCTCGCGGTAACCATTGATAGAACGTTGAACCCAGATAATAACTCCTAACAAAATACAAGCTCCTGCCGGCAACAATAATAATCCATTGCCTTTAAATCCTTCAATACCCATTGCGGCAAATACTTTAAAGCCGAACACTGATCCTGAACCAAACAATTCCCGTACAAAGGCAAGGATCATCAGTATCATTCCGTATCCAAGTCCATTGCCCATTCCATCAAGGAAGGAAGGCCATGGTTTGTTTGCCATTGCATATGCCTCAAGGCGACCCATTACAATACAATTAGTAATGATCAATCCAACAAATACTGAAAGTTGTTTTGATACATCATACACATACGCCTTCAACACCTGATCCACCATGATTACCCACAGTGATACAATTGCCAGCTGAACGATGATCCGTATCCGTGAAGGGATTGTATTTCTCAAAGCTGAGATCGCTACGTTTGAACAGGCTGTTACCAGCATTAGTCCCAGAGACATTACAAATGCCGGCTTCATCTGGGTGGTTACCGCCAGGGCAGAACAGATTCCTAAGACTTGAACAGTGATTGGATTATCAATGTCGAGCGGATTAGAAATTAATTTCTTGTTCTTCTTGGAAAAGAGCGGCTCGGGTGCCTTCTCCTTTACTACTTCTGCTACCGCCGTTTCTGTGCTCATAATGATGCTTGTTTAATGGTCCCCGCATTCTTCTTCAAATATTTTTCATAACATGCCAGGTATTCTTTTAGCATATTATTCACTCCTTTTCCGGTAAGTGTTGCACCTGACATTCCATCCACTTTATGAGCGTTCGAAGAATAGTCATTGCCTTCGCCCTTTTGCATAACAATGGATACCAGAGATCCGTTCTCAAAAATTGATTTTCCTTTAAAGCGTTCCTGAACTTCTTCCGACTCTATTCTGGCCCCAAGACCCGGTGTTTCTCCCGCGTGCTGGAATTTCACACCCTGAACAGTATTAAAATCAGATTTCACGGCAACAAAACCCCAGATATTATTCCAGAGACCGTAGCCATAAACCGGCATTACGGCGTTCGTTACCTTGCCTGAATCATTCCTGAATTCATAGATCGGAAGGAGCCTGTCCTTGGGTGCTTTCTTATATTCAACCGCCACGACAATTTTTTCGGGTGCCATTCCTTCTACCACATTCCCTTCAAAGTTGATTACAAAGGCCTTTACCTGCTTTGCATAGATCGTGTTAATGTCATCTCCCTCTTTCAGGGTAATGACAGAAGTAAGAATATTTTTCTTCTGCTCCATGGCAATGTTTGCATCCTGCAGGGGCTTTAAACTTACCGCAGCAAATGCCAGCAATCCGCCGCACACCACTGTGATGGCAGCCGAATATAAAATGATGTATGTGTTAGACTGTCGCACGTTGTAATCTCCTCTTTTTATTAGCTCCAACAACAAAATAATCAATCAGCGGCGCGAATACGTTCATCAACAACACCGCCAGCATGATTCCCTCCGGATAGGCCGGATTAAACACCCTGATCAGCACGGTAAACATACCGATCATGAGACCATAAAACCATTTTCCTGTTTCCGTTTGTGTGGCGGTTACAGGATCGGTTGCCATAAACACGGCACCAAACGCAAGGCCACCAATTACCAGGTGATATTGCGCCGGCATTTGTGTGAATGGATTCGAGCCTAAAACATTTAATAATAGTCCCATGGAGTAAGCCCCTGCGAAAACACTCACAATTATTTTCCAGCTGCCAACGCCCGATATTATCAAAATTGCCGCGCCAATCAGACACATCAATGTCGACGTTTCACCGATGCATCCGGGCATGATTCCCAGAAACATATTCCAGAAACTATAAATTCCATCGGCCCATCCTGCACCAAACGTATTCAGATCAGTAACAACATTTCCTGTCGAGTTCGCTGCTAATGCTAACGGCGTGGCGCCTGAATATCCTGACACAGTCTTCGCGCCTTCACCGAGATAGGTCCAAACTTCACCTGAAATCTGTGAGGGATACGCAAAGTAAAGAAACGCGCGTGCGGTAAGGGCCACATTCAATACATTCATACCTGTGCCACCGAACGCCTCTTTGCCGATGATCACTGCAAAAATCGTTGCCATGGCAACCTGCCAAAGGGGAATTCCCGCCGGCATCACCAGTGGAATCAGCATCCCCGTTACCAGGAATCCTTCATTAACAGGGTGGCGGCGAATGGTAGAGAAAATAAATTCAACTCCAAGCCCAGCGGCGTATGACACAATAATAATAGGAAGTATTTCGATTGCCCCGATCCAGAATTTTTCACCCGTCGAAGCAGCCTGGCCAAGCGCCAGAAAATGTTGGTGCCCAACATTCCACGTTCCGAAGATCAAACAAGGTACCATAGCGATGATCACCGTCATCATCAATCGTTTCAGATCAATGGCATCACGAACCTGTACACCCTTTACCTCTGCGGTCGTGTTGGGTGAGAACATAAAAGTATCCAGTGCTTCATAGGCGAAATAGAACTTCTCCCACTTACCACCTTTCTCAAAATTATGCTTAACTCCGTCAAGCTGTTTCCTCAAAAAATTCATAGTCTCTCTTAGCTCATTCTGATTAACTCGAGTCCATCGCGCAGTATCTCCTGGATGTTGTGCTTTGACACATCAACAAATTCGCAAAGCGCAAGGTCTTCTTCAATTACTTCATAAATGCCCAACGCTTCCATTTCATCTATGTCCTCAGCAAGAATGCTCTTAACCAGATGTGTTGGCAAAATATCCATTGGTACTACACGCTCAAAAACACCAGTCTGCACAAAGGCGCGCGGTTCGCCATGCGTGTTGGTATCCAGTTTGAATTCTTTCGATGGCGCGAGGAATGAAAACAATCCCCATGCACGCTGAAGGCTAAGCTTGTTGGCTCCGGGAGTGATCCATCCCAGGAATTCATGGTGATTTCCCTCTGGTAAAACCGTGAGTTGATGATCATAAAAACCAAGGTGCCCGTCGCTTTCTATTCGTGTTCCGGTGAGCGGGTTGCCGGAAATGTAACGCACATTCTCTGACGTGACATTATTAGCTAGCAATTTCCTGATCGATCCTCCTGTTACTGTCTTATAATATTGAGGTGTCTTCACTTCTGATCCCACTACGTTCACCACTTTCGATGCCTCGTAAACTCCGTTGAGGAAAAGTTTACCAATCTGGATCACTCCGAAAGGATTGATTGTCCAGACAATATCTCCTTTATTAATAGGGTCAATGTGATGAATCTGCACCCCCACGCAACTTGCCGGGTGAGGACCTGAGAATTTATTCAACTCCACTCCCTTCACTTGTGAAAAGACGGTAGAAACCTCGCTGGTGGTATGCACATTAACATTCACCGCGCCTGATGTGAGTTTTTTCAGGAGGTCAACCCCAGCCTGGAAAAACTGATCCTGACCTTTAAACAGGATACTGTAATCAGGGGCCAGCGGACTTGTGTCGAATGCTGAAATATGAATCGCTTTGGGTGTTACTGACGGGTCTGCGAGAATCCCGTAAGGACGCTGCACAAAATTAGGCCAGGCACCGGATGCTAGTATTTGCGATTTAATTTGGTCTGCTGAAAGGTTGGCGATTTCGGAAACGGTGAACTTCTTGAAATTGAGATAGTCAGTCTTTTTGTCGGCCAGCACCTTTATTTCGATCAGCAACCGCTTCTCACCGCGCTTTATTTCCACCACTTCACCACTTACGGGTGAGGTGAACTGCATCGCCTCGACTTTCTTGTCGTGGAACAGAGGAGAACCGGCTTTTACGACGTCACCTTCTTTTACGACAACCTTTGGCATATACAGCCCAAAGAAATCAGACGGTTTGAGGGTAATAGTTTCGGCAGGCTCGGAGTCCGCAATTTTTGGGGCTGCTTTGCCCGCGAGATTGATTGAAAATCCTTTCTTAAGACGAATAAATTTGCCCATGAATATAGTGGCAACCGTAAATTTTAGGCCGGGGCAAAATTAGCAATTATCCGTACCCGGCAAGGGTTTTCTGGGGTTTTGTTGACGTTTTTAGGTTGAACGGTTTTATGCCGTTTGGCAGCAATTACAAACTTCGGAACCCTGAACTTTAAACACTGAACTTTGAACACTGAACCCCGAACCCCGAACTTATTTAAAACTCTTCCCCACTATTCTCCCCAACGCCAGCCTCACGACCTCATCCACCTCCTCATCAATAGTAATATAGGTGGTATCAATTTCGATTGCCTCCTTTGCTTTGCGCAACGGGCTCTCCTGCCGGGTGCTGTCAATCTCATCGCGCTTCAGCAGATTTTCAATAATGGTGTCAATGTCTATCATCTCATCCCGGTCGAGCAGTTCCTTTTGTCTTCGGAAAGCCCTGACCAATAGATCTGCTGTAAGAAAAAGTTTTAACTCTGCATCTGGAAATACGACCGTTCCAATGTCGCGACCATCCATTACAATGGCCTTTTCCTTACCCATCCGCCGCTGCTGGTCTACCATTGCATGACGCACCACGGCAAGCGTACTCACTTCGCTTACGCATTCCGACACACGCATATCGCGGATCTCCTTTTCAACAATCTGTCCATTCAGAAAAGTTTCGGTCTTTCCTTTAGCATTGACATGAAACGATATTTTGATTTGCCGAAGCGCAAATTCAACTTCTTTGGGATTGGTGAGAGCCACATGATGGTTCAGGAAATGAAGCGTGACAGCTCGATACATAGCGCCTGAGTCGATATATCTGAACCCCAGAATTTTAGCAACTTCCTTTGCGGTCGTACTCTTCCCGCAGGCTGAATATCCATCGATGGCGATTATGATTTTACGCATACTCAGCAATCTTTAAGCGGACATGGTATGGGTTTGCCTCGTTTGAGTTTTTTGTGCGCATGATGAGACGACGCACACGATGCGATCGTGAGAATGAAGATTAAGGCGTATAGAGCAAATTTAAATTTTCTGAAACCCATTGGTGGCTAATTGTTCAGTGTGCTGATGTTCTATGTTCTATGTTCAGTGTTCAATGTTCCGTGTTCAATGTTCAGGGTTGTTTTGCGTGGTTCCAACCCCAATACTAAGGGTAGATTTTGAGGATTGCAACCCCGAACATGGAACCCTGAACCTTGAACATTGAACCCTGAACCCCGAACCTCTACCCTTCCACCTTTCCATGATAACTCATGCGAAACCCAATCTTCTGCCCCGCTCCCAGTTCCTGCGTCTTCTCCAGCTTCTGATATAAAGTAATAAATTTTACCTGCTGATACGGTGGCGCCATCAGGTCATTTTCAATAGCAAGTGTAAGCGCCAGCTTTACAAGAACATTAAGATCATTTTCGGTAATCGCAGAAGGCGATACCTGACTATAAACCACCCCAAGCTTTCCTTCGCCCTCCACAATATATCGTCCTTCATGATTGATCAGGAGACGGGCAAGTAAATAGCCGGGATCATTCACGCGATTGAACCGAATAGAATCCGACATAAAATTATAGATCATGATCTGACCGAAATACTGGTTTATTTCTTTCTCGCGGATGTAGGCATCTTTCATAACGTCGTGATCATCTTCAAACGTCACGATGTTGGTATGAAGAACGAATATCAATAAGTCGCCAGCAAGCTTTACCTGGAACTCGTGATCATTGACGCGCGTAAACTCCACCGTTACATCATGATCGCCGACCTTCTTCACTTTCTTCTTAAGTTCGAGAGCAACACGTTTGGATTCCTTCGCAAGTACCTCAAATGAATTCAGAAGATTTCGATACGTCACCTGCTTGGCTGTTGATTTATTTTCCAACAATCGCTGGATATGGTCGAGGGGGTCATGTTCGGTTTCCATAAGTTCGTTTAAGTCTGTAATTTAGAGAATCAATAACAATCTGTTGCTTATGGAAACAAGTCAGGAGGGAAAAGGAGAGCGTTTTTTCAAGGATTTTGGCAAAAAACTTGATCAATTTGTCGTGGAAGCGAGAGACGCCAGTACGCGTGTTGAAGCTGATCTCAGAAAGAAATTTGAAGAGCTGAAAGATTCTGCCGAAAAAATCAAAAACGATAAGGACAATAAAGAACGGTGGAAAGAAGTCGAAATTAGCTTGAAGAAGGCTGGGGAAGAATTGGAGAAGGCCATTAAGGCCGCGTTTAAGCCGAAGGCAAAATAGACGTCTGGTTGCGAAGGTGGTATCGCGTGGGATCGCTGGACCGGATTTGCAATCCGGTCCTGGCAATGAAACACCAGCTGATCTTAGCCGTGACTATCCTGAATGCTGGATAACGAATATTGATGTAAACCTATATCTTCACAACCTTAATCGCTGGACCGGATTTGCAATCCGGTCCTTGCACTGAAACACCAGCTGACCTTAGCAGTGATTATCCTGAATGCCGAACGCTGATAAACGATATTGACGTGCAGTTAGATTTTCACAAGCTTCCAAGTTCCCCTTCTAAACACCAAGATCGCTACCACCGCCAGCACAGACTCCGCAATAGCAATTGCCCAAAAAGCACCCGACGCTCCGAAGTCGAGTTTCGTTGCCAGCACATAGGCAAGTGGCACCTGGAACATCCAATAGGTAAATAAATTAAGTATGGTTGGTGTTCGTGTATCCCCTGCGCCATTGAACGCCTGCACTACTACCATTCCATATCCAAAGAATACATATCCGAATGCAACGATCCTCAGACACTGAGTTCCATAATGAATTGCTTCCGGATCAGCTGAGAAAAATCTCATGATTGGCTCGGAGACAAAATAGAACACGATGGAAATCAAACCCAGGAAGATCATGTTTAGTTTACCCGCCATCCACACTGATTTCTCGGCGCGGTCTGGCTGTCCTGCTCCGAGATTTTGTCCGACGAGTGTAGCCGCAGCATTCGCCATACCCCATGAAGGAAGTATCGTGAAGATGATCACGCGTATTGCTATCTGATAACCGGCAAATGCGGCACTGCCGAACGTCACGATGATCCGCGCCAGAAATAGCCAGCTGGCAGTGGAAATTAAAAATTGTCCCACGTTACCCGAAGAAACCTTTAACAGTCGGGTGATAATGCTCCAGTCTATCCTGATATTCTCTTTATGGATTTTTATAATGCCTTTGTCTCCAGCCAGAAAATACAACTGATATAAAACGCCTGCTGCTCTGCCTATGTTGGTAGCGACGGCCGCACCTTCCACACCCATCGGTTGAATGGGGCCCCATCCGAAAATCAGAACAGGATCCAATAGCATATTGAGAATGTTAGCGATCCATAACGAACGCATGGCAATAGCGGCATTACCCGCGCCGCGGAAAATTGCATTGACTAAAAATAATGCGACGATCGTGAAGTTACCGCCGAGCATCCATAGTGTATATCGCGAACCAACATTGATGATCGCATCAGATGCCCCCATCAATCGCAGGAGGTCAACATGAAATAGAATACCGATCACACTTATCACAAGTGAAAGTGTTACGCCTATATAAATAGCATTAACTGAAGCGACAGCTGCTCCCGGTGCATCTTTTTCGCCGATACGCCGTGCAACCATGGCTGTTGCAGCCATTCCGAGACCCATCGCCATGGAATACACGATCGCAATTACTGACTCGGTAAGTCCGACGGCAGTTACAGCATCGTTATCATTTAACCTGCTGATAAAGAAAATATCCACCACTGCCAGCAATGATTCCATTGCCATCTCCAGGATCATGGGGACGGACAATAAGAATATCGCTCGGTTGATACTGCCTTCGGTAAAATTCTGTTCAGAGCCTTTTATGGCTTCTTTGAATAGCTGAAATATTGAACCTGTTTTCGTAAAAACTTTCATATAGAATTAAAATGTATGTAATAAATAGGAGAAAGTCGACAGCGCGCGTTTTGCGTGTCGGCAACGATCAGAACAGGATTTGACACGAAGTCAAATCAGAATAAGGAGATCATCGGCTTTAAGATTTACCGCTTGGGGCGGCTTGAAGTAAAGATGGGGAAAAGTTTTGAAAGTGGGAAACCGAGTGCCGTTGTGGCGCGATTACAAATCCGCCTTCGAATTAAAATTATCCTTCGAATCGATCGGGGTCGCAGACCCCGACCAACAGTTCACTGCCGACCGACTTCTTGAATAAGACCCGGACTAACTGGATTGAATAGCTTCACCCTGCCATAATGAAATCATCTTTCTTCAAACATTCATTGGTCTTGAATGGGACAAATATGAAATGACAGTATTTGGCGTGGCATCGAAATGCTGCGAAAATGTTCCGATTCTGAGCGGTCGAATAACCGCGTTATGGTAGGGCATCAGCTGAGGGGTTTACTTCCGTGCACGCGACAGTCGTCTGTGTCTGGCTTGTTGGAGAACGGATAATTTGCACGTGTTGTCCAGAAGCTCTGGCTATTTTCCGGCACCCGCTCCAGAGCGGCTCCAGAAGGGCTCCATAGCGGCTCCAGAAGAGCATTCGAGTCTCTCCAGAAGCGCTCCAAAGCAGCTCCATACGAGCATTCGAGCCGCACCAGAAGAGCTTCAAAGCAGGTTCAGAACAGATTCAGAAGGGGTTCAGAGAGACTGTCTAGTCCTACAATAGCCACTTAAAAAAAGAAATTCTACTTTCTTTTAACAACTCATTATGGCGCGACGATCGTCGCGTGCATTCGGCACAGACGCCATACCAGAAATAGAAGTTCTATTATTTTTTAAGAACTGTAAGACAGTGATCACTAAGCTGTTTAACGTGACCCGGCACATGTTTATTAATGAATTGAAAGGCATTCATGACTTCTTCAGCTCGCTTTGGATCGTTTGTTACATACCCTTGTAAAAAACTCCATAGCGAAGTGTCGTTGTTCTTTTCCAACAGGCGTACCAGGTGTGGCACAAATGCCGCTATGAATTCTGGAACTCGGTGGAGATTATATCCGAGCGCTGACACCAGATGCTCAAGGGAAAGCGTAGCAATGTACTCTTCCACTTCGCCTGAATCCGGGCGATAGTTCGAATCAGCGGAAAACAACTTATTGAGCACCCGCGACTTTTCCGGGGAGAGGCGCACCAGTCGCTCTTCATCGTTGTTACCACTCCCGTACATCTGCGACATGTCGATCCAATTGAAGTAGGTTCCGCAGGCCTTGCAACAACGAAACTCCGATCGATACGTGTTATCCATGCTAATGAGCTGCCGGAACGCACTGGGAAAATATTCGTCTCTGCCTGTATTGACCGTAATGTCATCCGGCAATGAACGGCATACCAAACATATTCCGGCATCTGCCGTTGGCGTCTCGTCAGGTTTGTCCTGAGAAACGGGTGCAGAATGCTTTATAATATTAATAACATCCCGGGCGAGCGCACCCAACTGGCAATCGGTCTCGAAACCGGAGAGGTAAGAATACTTTTTATAAACATCTTTCCGGGCGATCTTTTCCAGAATAGGAAGTAATGATTCATCGGCAGTCTTGCGTTCATTTTTAAGTTGCTCCAGCGTGGTCTTGATAAGCAATGTATTGTTACTTTTCAAAATATTGTGGACCATGCTGGACGATCCAAACCGCGCGTTATCGTTGATGTTTTGAATGGCCTTCAAAGCCCATGACCTGAAACTGGTTTTTCGGTTCATATCGGCATGAGGAAATCCCCCTGCCCCATTGTCATCAAAATAATAGAACCAGTCCTTATGGGCGATCTGTTCTAGAACAGAGATCAACTCAATGTAATCACATGTGCCATCTTCCAGGTTAATCATAATCTCCGTGAGACTATCGGCACATTCTTCTTCCAACCCATCTTTAAGGGTCGCCAGCGCCAGATGTTTATCCCTTTTTATTTTCTCTTCCATTACCGCTTTTTTTTTCGCTGCATAATCTTTTTACCTCAGAGGTTCGGACTGGCATTTTCATAGATCGAGCGCGTTTTTCCAAATCCAAAATTTTCTTGTCTTCTGGCTCGTAGCCGTGGCAAACAGCTTGAGTTTCCGTATTGGTTGGCTTTGAAAAAAGCGTGGCAGTTTTTGTTTTTTCTTACATTAAAGATACAAAAGCCCTCATCGTTTTGTAAAGGGCGAAGTGAATGGACACCCATCCGCACAAGACTCTATTGTGTCCACCCTTGCTAAATTCGTCAATCAGTTCTCGAAAGGATTATTCATGGAAGCTTTTGTTAGCCACCGTTGCTTTCTACTCTGTTCTTATTATGAAGCTTTAGTCCAATCGAGACTAGTCTTTCGATGAGGATTGTCCAAATAACAACATTTAGCATTAGTCCAGGAAAATACCAACCGATTCCTTCTGAGAGAATCCAGGGTTCTAATAGTGAATGTGTTGGAAATCGGAAGAAATTAAAACTTTGTGCTATGAAATTCTTTATGGGTTCAGTTCTTTCATTTATTTGTCCTTCGTCTTTTCCGAAAGCAAATAACCACGTAACAACTGTCAAAAGGGAAATCCCGAAGAAGGCTATCAAGAACGTCCCTATTCTAAATTTCCCCATTTCTCAATTTTCGTTTTGAAAGAATATTTGTCCAAAAGCAATGGTGGCTAACGTTTGGGTATGAAAGGTGGCTGGGCTTTCGAAGCTGCGTCCTATCCCACGTGACCAAACTTAATTTGAAAACTAAACTACAAGTTTACACTGAACCCCAGCCATGTTTTATATACTTTGTTGGCGGCTGACCATTCTGTCCACCATAACGCAAATAGTCAATCCTTTAATCGTTTTCATTCTTCAAACTCTCCGCGGATACGAATCTTTGTCGACATAAATAGAGTCTGCGTAAGATCAGTTCGCCCTTAAAGTGTCTGCTGCTACCTCTAAACGATAATCGATTGAATGAGCTGCGCCTAACATCCACTTCTTGTTCTCCTTGATGTATATGTCCACCCAACTTATATGTTCAATTTCAACTTCTCTTGTTACTGTGTTCTCATTTCGAACATGGTTTTTATAGCTTAATACTGCTGTATCTTCAAAAAACTGTAAAGTAACATTATCATACTCAACAAAAGTAATTTTCCAATTGTCTGGAGTCGTTCTGTTCGTGATGTAGTCCTCTCTGTTAAAAAAAGTATTACTTGATTTGAATGTAAACCCCTTACTTAAGATCGAATCAAATTCTAATGGATTTAGTGACTGCATTGCTAAAGGCCATTTTCGTTTAACTTTTAGAATCTCATTAGCATCAGTGCTACGATCATTTTGAGAATCGTTGATTAATGAATATTTTGAAATATCAACAGTTGGTGTTGAGTTATCTTCTGAAATTTCCAAGAGGGAATAACTCTTTCTTGGTTCATTTTGTTTTTTACTGCATGAAATAAGTCCAGTCATTATAACTAGCAATATGATTTTAATCCTTCTCATTATCGTAATTTAAAAATTCCGTTGTCTGAGTACACGAATCTTTGTCTTTTACCAAAAACAGTCTGCGTAAAATCTTCTCGAACGAAACTGCCTGCGGAAATAAATTTTAAATGCCATTGATAAAACTCTCCGTGTGACCGTATCATGGCTTGCCGCCAACGGTCAATTTATGCGTTCGTAGCGTGTTTTGTTTATTCTCACTCGAAGAGACGCAGACTTAAATCAAAGTTAAGTATTCGTCCTGAAACCAACACGCTATGATCGCATACACAGTGTGTGGGGTCGTTTTTTATTCTCGAATCCTAAATGAGGTCTCAATTCTTTCAATTTCAGGTGACAACTGATCCCACCTACTTGTGTAACTCATGATTTGAAGAGCATAGATTAGTCCACCTTTCTTAGTTAAGATTATCCTACCTTTACCATCTCGATTTTCAGGATATTTCAATACAAAGTCGGACGTTTCTTTGACCAAATTGTCCGTTGAGTCCTTTCTCAGATTTGAATACTCATACTTGTTGTCATCAGTAATTTGTTCCCACTGTTTGGTGATTGATTGATAATCCGGGTTGTAAATTATCCTCTTGGTAAAATATACCAATCCTGTGCTATCATTTCGCCCCGCGGCGAATGAGTTCTCAAATTCCTTGAAGATGCAATTTCTAACTACCAAAATACTTGTTCCGTTTGATTTATTGTCGATTAGAGTGTCAGTGGATGCGATGGTTCCCTTCTCAACCCATGCTTTCAAGGCTTCAGCTTTCTTTTCTTCAAATCCGCGTTTACTTAACACTGAACGCCAAACAAAAAAGAAAGAACCCCAAGTCCAAGAATAATCCATGTTATGTAACCTCGCTTGTTATCGGAGTTGTTATGTTTTTTCCTGGTCTGAAAATATTGTTCGTTTAATTCATTACCCATATCTCATTAAAAAATGACCCACAACTAGCGCCTATGTTCAATATTACCTATACATTCAATATGGAGATGCACATAAATCGCGAATCTGGTACTCTTTGTGCACCTGCACAAATCAAGGTTGTCGAGCGGACTCCTGATGTTGTCAAATCCCTTTTTCGCAACAGGAACCTAAATTTCCGTTGTTTTGCTCGAATTGTGGCCAAGCAATGCCTGAATATCGCGCAAACGGTTCTTTAACTCAAACTGCCTTAATAAATCCACTTCTCAACATAGCAAATCTTCACTAACGCCTTCTTATTACGATAGGCCGCCATTCAACAAGCATATATAAGAAAGTTAAAACAGAAAATCTTGTATTATTGATAGTAGTAGCCTATCGAAGGCAGTGCACGGTAAGGTTTTAGATTGGAACGGATTACAAATCTGTCTTCGAATTAAAATTTTCCTTCGAATCGGTCGCGGTCGCAGACCCCGACCAACGGTTCACTGCCGACCGAATTCCTGAGTAAGATCCGGGCTAACTCGAATGCAATTCTTCATAGAAATAGATTTTAAAGTTTCCTTTTTAAAGCAAGGATTAAAGAAATAAATCCACCCACGGCCCATCACAGTCCAAAGACTATGCAAATTACGGATACTGAATCTCCGATATAGTATTATTGGAAGTCCAAATAAAAAGCCAACGTCAAATTATCGCCCCGGTGGAAATAATAACATCTTCTCGCTTTGTCACGTAGTGTCTATTGTTTTTCAAACTTGTGATGCATTACCCTGGCTGACCAAACAGTTAATCCGGTTATCCTGCCATGAGTATCTTTGTTAAAGAGTATCCATTGATCAAATCCATCTCCTGGGTTTTTTTCGGCAATGTAATGAAACTGATTCTCACCGTCCGGCTCAATGATGACATCGGGCATTGTAGCTCTTTTCAAAACCATTTTATCCTGTTCGTTTAAATAGAAGTTCCAATAATAGTTAAGATGCTTGCTAAAATATTTTCCTGTGAACATTTTGAGATCTTCCGTTGATGGAAGCCATTGTTTTTCTTCTTTTTCCATTATTGCTCCGGGAAATCCATCATCAAAATCCGTTGTCACCCTCATTGGCGCATTCGCACCAGCCTGAATAAATTTAACCTGCACGCCAAAACCCTCTTCATAATAAAAAACATCCCTACCGACCGGAATAAGTTCAATAATATAATTTCCGTTGTATCTTATTTTTAACCTGCCATTCTCCACGTAAAAGTCGCTAATCTTTCTGAGCTCATTCTGACTCTCCCATGATGTCTGGTTTAGCCAACGATATCTGCCTTCATATTTCTTTAATTCCGCCTCGGTCAATATCATTGGCTTTGTCACAAAAGCTCTCTCAAGGGATTGAGTCTGTTTCACATTCATTAAATGATCACAAATGAGCCTATTTTGTTCCGAAAAACTTTCTCCATCCACGTTACCTATTGTTATAATTGCTAGTCCTTTTGAGGGAATCCGGGTAAGATAATTTTCCCCGTTAACCCCCTCGTGAATTACCACCTGTTGGTTGCTGAGCGTATCAATACTATACCCTGTAACGTAGTGATTCTTTTTACCAGGCATCATGCGGACATTTTCCAATAATTTTTTATATGCAACATTGAATTTCGAACGCGGGTCGCTTAAGGCCAAAGACCATTTGCCCAAGTCATCAGCGCATGTAAGAACAAAATAATTTCCCCCGGGTGATGTTTTTTGAACATTATCCTTCCTAAAACCACTTTCTTGGTGAGAATACTTAGTTGCGAGATTTGGAACAATATCGAGTGCATTTTTTTGCATCCTTGTATTATTCATTTTCAACGGATCGAAGATCCGATTCTTCATCCAGTCCGGAAGATTTTTCCCTGAAGCCTTTTCCATGATCAACCGCAATAACCCAAAATCAGAATTGCAATACATAAATCCTTTGCCAGGTTCAATTTCGGGCTCCGGTTGTGAATATAGTAACTGTAAAAACTGCTCCTTGTCAAAACGATTCGACATGGCCCCATGCATCAATAATAAAGAAGCCCATTCATCAACAAAGCCACTGCGATGATTTAGCAGATCCCATATTGTAACCGACTCTGACCATTGAGGTAATTGGGGGAAATACATTCTTACTTTATCAGCCAAACGAAGAACGCCATCGTTTTCCATTACTATAGCAGCAATAGAGATAAATTCTCTCGCCTCAGAATACCCAATCCGCACGACAGTTTGGTGCGAAAAGGGAACCTGCAATTCAATACTGGCCATACCATAGTCCTTTTTGGCAATCTCTTTTCCGTTTAGGACTACAGATACTGCAACTCCAGGGGATTTAGAATTGTTAAAAGACGAAAAAATACTGTCAAGTTTTCTGTTGAGAACAGGATTGGCACTGGTATTTGATCTTGGACTGTTTTTTACAGAATGTTGCCCATATGAGATGAGAGCCACCAACAAAAAGAGACAATGAATCAGAAACAATTTGGACTTCATACGGTTCGCTATGCCCTCACTCTAACGTAGACTAACTTATACCTTTTTTGTCGGTTTCCCGATCGTCAACCTCTACTTTGCCAATATCCTTTAACATTTGCGCCGCGGATTTGCAATCCGGCCTATCTGAAACATCATCTTAAGGGTTAGCGGATTTGCAATCCATCCCAAACGGCCCTTCAACTCAACCTGCCTTGGAAAATCCACTATCCAATATAGCAAATCTTCACTAACGCTTTCGTATTGCAATATAATCCGCCGTACGACAAGCGTTAAATAAAAAAGCTAAAAGGAAAATCTTGTTTAGCCTATCGAGGCAGTGCACGGTAAGGTTTTAGATTGGAACGGATTACAAATCTGTCTTCGAATTAAAATTTTCCTTCGAATCGATTGGGGTCGCAGACCCCGACCAACGGTTCACTGCCGACCGACTTCGTGAATAAGATCCGGAATAGCTGGAAAGCTTTTGTTGGTGGCTGGCGCTCCACGTATTATTGATGTTAAAATCATTAGAACTATTACAACAATTGCCATTCCAAGGAAAACATTTGAAAACCCTTGTTCAATTGATTCTTGAAAACTCGCATTTTTTCGCCCGTGCCAAACTTGACTGAAGGAAGGCGTTTGCTTTTTTAAAATCGTGTTTTTTATCCTCTAATAAAGCCATTTAAAAAACACTCCTATAAATTCAAATATTATCGAGCCAAAAATATATTGCATGATTCCTATTATTTTGCCCCCCTGGCAAAAGAAATACTTTCAAAGCTTTGATTGACAAAGTAGACATTCTAAATTACATAATGGCTTATTTGCAATGGTTAAATTATTGAATGTAGCACGTATTGTCCCCCTGTTTTTTTTATGGGTGATAGGCAATAGTCAGCAGCCTGTTCTGGTAGTGAAAAGCTTTGAATATATTGGGCAGCGGGATTTTTCTGCAAATGATTCAGCAAAAGCTCTCATAAAAAATAGTTTTGCCAGAGCCATACACGATCGCTGGGACATGGTCATGCCCGAAGTTTCAATTTCTGCTGGGCCTTCGCCACGGTTTAACCTGTTGACCTTGGAGGTGTCAACTTCCCCTCCCAAATTCGATACCAGGCTAAAAGACAAAAAGCCAGGCAACTGGTATTTGTTTTTACAGGTACTTGAAACGCAGGATTATTCAAACGCCCTCGATGCGCGTACCTTTTACACAATACTTAACCTTAAATGCAGATTGATCAACGGCACCGATGGTTCATTGGTTATAGACAGAAACTTAAGAGTAGATATCCGTAAAGAACCTACGCCAGCCGACCAGATTCTGCTTATCAGGCTTCCCGCATATCCCGCTTCTTTTGTGATGGCGTTTGATAGTATTGCGAAGTGGGTGTTTCAACCGGAGCCGGTCAATCGCAAATCGCTAATACTAAAACCTGCCTGTGTATTCCAGGAATTGGCAATAAAAGATAAGCCGTTCACACAATTGTCATTCAAAAGCGACAACGAAGATATTCATCATCTCACTGCGCCTGCGTTTTCTTTTCATACTTCAGGGCCAATCCATCAAAGAATTGCTGAGGATTTGAACAAAAGTGGCAATATTGCCAGTAGCGCTCTTACTCTGACTACCGGCCTTCATTCTTCTAAGACCAAGTTATTTATATACAGGGCGGACTTCACGTTCACAGAAGCAGACAGTATATATCATTGCTACGTCGGGTACGTGGAGAAGGAAATTGTATACCAACAAAGAGAACGAACCAACGGTTTCGAAGAGTCTTCACTTAACGGCCACACGTTAACAACTACCGGTTCTCAATTGTCGCGGGATACCGATTCCACTTTTTTAAATGTGATAACCCTGGGCGAGGAGACATTAGCCACCTTCCACATAAGGCATTTAGAATATGTTGCGCCCACGCAGTACAACAAGATGTGGAATGGAAACGACAGCACAACAATTATGGCCCTGCCTCCTGAATGGAATAATAAAAAAAATGAAATAAGTGTTGTCATTAAAGGCAATGTGGAGGGCAATTCTTTTGAAATGAAAACATCAAAGGACACAAGAATTAAAGAGTTTTATATCAACGATCAATTGGTGACGATCATGCAGGGAAAGGATAAACCCTCAAGGGCTTTGGTATTTCATCCAATTTCATCTCATCAACTCAAATTGTTCACCATCCTTTCTTCATTGCCATATGCTGATTTTAATTCGATCAGGTGATGAGGTGCCTGGTGCATCATAAATACTAACGTTCTGTCCGGGATTTATTAGGTATGAATATATTGTAACTTCAAGGATTGGAATGATAACTAGGGTTATCATAGTCAGTATAGCCAATCCAATTAATTTAAAAATCATATTTGTTTTCATCGACTATTTTTTAAGTTGTATTTCTAAAATGTCATGAAACTATTTACTCTTTACTGTTGCAACCATCATTTCTTGTAAAACCTTAATGTCAATGTCAGCCAGTTTATTGATATAAAGACAGCCTCCTCCCAATTTATGTTTCCCTAATTTTTTCAATGAGTCGGCATGAATTTTAAGGTTCATCAAGTAAATGGTGAAGTTGGCTTTACGAGGAGAGAATCCAATTTTGAACCATTCAACTTCTCGTCCAGAAGTAGGACTTTTAACAATTTCTTTTCCAAATCCAATGATTGAGCTTCCCCACATCTTTGGTTCTTGCTTGGTTATTTTCTGCATTAATTTAAGTAAAAGCAAACTGTCTTTTCGCTTTTGGTCATCACTCACTTCATTGATAAAATCCTCTACGCTCGAAGCGTTTTCTGTCGTTTTTACTTTTGCTAATTTCCCCATATCGGTTTTAAGATAGTTGTTTTCGTTTTCTTCGCCACTTCAAAAAAGTGTCACCCAAAATAACAATGATGATTGACGCAAATAGATTTGAAAATACCACTGCCCATGGAGTTTCATAAACAGGTATTCCAAGATTTAAATAGTAGGATAGCCCAGAAGCTATTGCAACAGGTGTCTCTATTAAAGCTGTCAAGGCTCTTATAGGTTTTGGTAAGTTTTCGTGAGCATAGAAAAACCAAGTCAAGAAAGTTGTCAGTAAAAGAACTGTGCAAATAAATTTTACCTGTCTGTGTTTATTTCTCATTTTAATATCTACTATTGACTGTCTTTAAATACAACCACATTCTTACCAAGCGTCTTAAATCTTACTCCATTATTTTGCAAAACTGTGATAGTAATATGACCAGTTTTACTTGTTTTCAAATCCTGCACTATTCCTGATTTCCCCTTATGAGTACCACTAAAAACTTTACATTGGTCGCCATTTTTTAATGCCATATTATTATTAATTTAAAAATTGTTATCTGGTCATTTTTTAACTATTTCATTAGTGAAAATTAAATTTTAGCAACCAACGCTCACTTTATTAAAGAATATTTTTGAGGTGAAGTATTGGGTATTCGTGTTATCATTTGTTGTGCTTCAAGGTCAAGTTTAACCCATTCAAGATACCAATTTAGGGAGCCGTCAAATTTTATATTTTTTTCCTTGAAATGTTGTGCAATTGATTTTGATATATCTGAAAAAGTACCATCATGGTTTTTAGCAATGTATTTTACGATTTCGGTTTTCAACAACTCATACTTGTCTTTGCTGATGCTGACTGCCTTTTTTCCCTGAGGATGTTTGAGTTGAATTTTTTGTTCCATTATTTCAGTTTATTATTTGACGTGTGTTTGCTGTGACAACGGCGTGTACTTACAATGACCGCTAACTAGTGGCTATGTTCAATATCTATACATTCAATATGGCGATGCAGATATATCGCCAATCCGGTACTCTTTGTGCACCTTAGCAAATCGAGATTGTCGAGCGGACTCCTGATCTTGTCAAATCCCTTTTTCGTAGCATGAGTATAAATTTCAGTCGTTTTGCTCGAATTGTGGCCAAGCAATGCCTGAATATCGCGCAAACGGTTCTTTAACTCAAACTGCCTTGGCAAATCCACTATTCAATATAATAAATCTTCACTAACGCTTTCTTATTACGATAAGCCGCCATACAACATGCATATATAAAAAAGTTAAACCGGAATCTTGTTTTACTAATATTAGTAATCTATCGAAGGCAGTGCACGGTAAGGTTTTAGATTGGAATGGATTAAAAATCCGCCTTCGAATTGAAATTTTCCTTCGAATCGGTCGCGGTCGCAGACCCCGACCAACGGTTCACCTGCCGATCCACTTCTGGAATAAGACCCGGACTAACTGGAAATCTTGTATTATTGATAGTAGTAGTCTATCGAAGGCAGATCACGATAAGGTTTTAGATTGGGACGAATTATGAATTCGCTTTCGGATTGAAATTTTCCTCGAATCGGTCGCGGTCGCAGACCCCGACCAACAGTTCACTGCCGATCCACTTCTTGAATAAGACCCGGACTAACTGGTGTCGGTGATTTAAGGATTTGTTGATTTCGGTCGTTGAGAAGAGAGCACTCCGCATTCAACTTCTCCCCAATCAATAAATCACTAAATCACCAAATTTTCTACCCAATCGCGACTCTCTTAAACTCGGCTACGGTCAATCCCTTTGATACGCTGTCAAGATACTGTGCAACGGTCTTTGAATTGTCTTTCACAAATATTTGCGGCAACAAGGTGTTGTCTTTGAAGAACTTGTTCAGCTTGCCGGCAGCTATTTTTTCAACCATGTTCTCAGGCTTGCCTTCTGCCAGGATCAATGCTTTAGCAATCTCCAGTTCTTTTTCAATGATAGCCTTGTCAATAGATTTCTCATCAACCGCTACCGGATTCATCGCCGCGATCTGCATGCCAACATCCTTACCAGCCCCGATAACTATCGGGGTAACATCTTTTCCATTCACACCTTTCAATGAAACCAACACGCCAAGCTTGTTACCGGCGTGGATATAGGCAACAATCGCCTCACCTTTCATCTGAACGTACGAACTCACATCCACACGCTCACCGATCTTACCAACCAGCTCTGTGATTTTTTCTGTAAGTGTCAATCCCCCAACGTTGCTCGCCAACAGTTCTTCCTTTGTAACAGGCTTGCTTTTAAAAGCCGTTTCAAGAATCAACTTGCCCAGATTCTGGAAGTCGTCGGTCATCGCAACGAAATCGGTCTCACAGTTCAACGCGATCAGCACTCCTTCTTTCTGATCGTCTGAAACTTTTATAAACACCGCACCTTCCCTGGCTTCTTTATCCGAGCGGGATGCAGATACTTTCTGTCCTTTCTTTCTTAAAATCTCAATGGCCTTTTCAAAATCGCCATCAGCTTCGGTCAATGCTTTTTTACAATCCATCATTCCTGCGCCAGTCATGGTGCGGAGCTTGTTTACATCTTGTGCTGTTATGGTTGACATAGTATTTGAAAATTAAATAATTTGAAAATTTGAAAATTAGACCCCCTCGGCGTTGTGCGTGTTTGGAGGACGGAAAAAAAACGTCCTGCTACCGATAGGGAAGCAGGACGATCAATATGTTGCTATTTATCGGCTACGCTTCGGTTAACCTTCGTGTACAGGTTCGTCTACTTTGCGTTTCTCGTCTTCGTCTTTCTTAGAACCAGCATCTTCCTTGTCCTTCTTACGCTCCATCAATGCCTCCTCAATCGCCTTACCAATATATTTAGTGATGATAGAGATCGACTTGAAAGCATCGTCGTTGGCAGGGATCGGGAAATCGATGTCTGAAGGATCAGAGTTGGTATCCACCATTGCAAAAACAGGGATGTTCAATTTCTGAGCTTCTGCCACTGCAATGTGTTCGCGTTTTACGTCGATCACAAACAGTGCTGCCGGAAGACGGTTAAGGTCAGTGATACCGCCCAACAATTTTTCAAGCTTTGCTTTCTCACGTGACTTCATCAGACGCTCACGTTTTGCAAGACCCGCGAACGATTCATCCTTCATCAGCTTGTCGATCTGAGCAAGTTTCTTCAATGACTTGCGGATTGTAGCGAAGTTGGTAAGCATACCACCCAACCAACGTTCTGTTACGAACGGCATGTTAAGGCGGGTTGCTTCTTCCACGATGATATCCTTTGCCTGTTTCTTAGTGGCAACAAGCATGATCTTACGACCTGAACGGACAATATTCTTAATTGCGAATGTCGCTTCTTCCAGGCACTTCAACGTCTTGTTAAGATCGATGATGTGGATGCCGTTGTTCTCCATGAAAATGTACTCAGACATTCTCGGATTCCACTTGCGGGTAAGGTGTCCGAAGTGAACACCTGCTTCCATCAATTCCTGGGTTGTGATTTTATCTGCCATGTACGATCGTGTTCTATTAACGTTTGCTGAATTGGAATTTCCTTCTTGCTTTTCTGCGACCTGGTTTCTTGCGCTCTACCATACGGGAGTCGCGGGTAAGCAGGCTTTCTTTTCTTAGTGGAGGACGGTGTTCATTGTTGATGGTCACCAGTGCACGGGCAATACCCAAACGGATAGCTTCTGCCTGTCCTTTGATACCACCACCTTCTACATTTACCGTTACATCATAATTGCCTTCCTGCTTCACAAGCGTAAGTGCTTGCTTTACTGTGATCTGAAGGATCTCTGATGAGAAGTAGGTCTTAAGTTCGCGATCGTTGATGATGATAGTTCCTTTACCGGGCTTTACATAGACCCTGGCAATGGATGTCTTTCTGCGACCAATTGTATTAATAATCTCCATGTAGTAGGATTATATGATTTATGAATGTGATTTCTTTTCTGCGAATTTCAATGCCTTTGGTTGCTGCGCCTCATGAGGATGCGTTCCTCCGGCGTAAACATGAAGGCTTCTGAAAAGCTCGCTTCCGATTCTGTTCTTTGGCAACATGCCGCGAACAGCGTATTCTATCAATCTTTCAGGATGCTTTGCTTTGATCATATTAGGAGTTGACTCCTTCTGACCGCCATTATAACCAGAGTGGGTGAAGATCACGCGATCCGTCCACTTCTTGCCAGTCATTTTAACTTTCTCCGCATTGATAACTATCACATGATCTCCACAATCTACGTGGGGTGTGTAGCCTGGCTTATGCTTGCCGCGGATTACCATGGCGATCTGGCTCGCAACGCGACCCAATACCTGACCTTCGGCATCCACCAAAACCCAGTTCTTCTCAGCGCTGGCGTTGTTTAAATTCTTTGTCTTAAAACTGATCGAATCCACTTGAATTATCGGTTAAACTCTATAAAAATCACAGCCCTCCTCAAAAAGGGACACAAAAGTAGGACCAATACTTAGATTATGCAAGCAGGGATCGGTTTTTACCGGACGTTTGCCGAAAGTTGCTTCACCAGTGCTGTAAAGTCCTTAGGATAAGGTGCTTGCGTCGAAATTAATTGGCCGTCAAGCCCATAAAATTCGAGCGAAAATGCGTGGAGTGCCATCCTCTTCATAAGAGGTTTCTCATCCTCATCCTTTTTTACCTTGAAAACCCGCTTCACCGATGAAATCAGAAACGGCTTTCCTCCGTAAACCTCGTCGCCAGTGATTGGCGCCCCCAGTGAAGCCAAGTGAATCCGGATCTGGTGCATTCTACCCGTTACCGGCCGGCACTCGATCAGCGTATGCTTCGAGTAGTTGGCAAGGGTCGAAAATGAAGTTTCTGCATTCTTTCCTTGTGAACTTAGCCTTACAGTGCCGTCATTCTGCTTCAAAATCGGCCTGTCTACCACCACGTTTTCCAGGTCATGACGTCCATCCGCCACCGCATGATAAACTTTGCTCACCTCCCTGTGCTCAAACTGCATACTCAGGTGCCGGTAAGCCTCAGGATTTCGGGCAATAGCCAATACTCCCGAGGTATCCTTGTCCAGACGGTGGCAAACCTGCGGGTCGGGCTCGGCTTCTCTCGCAAGGGCAAGAATGTTTACAGGTTCGACCCGGTCTTCCAGGGTAGCAATGAAAGGAGGTTTATTAATAAGGATATAGTCCTCATTTTTAAATACAATAAGGTCGGAGAAGGCGAGGGTTTTTAATTTGGGCATTGGGCGCAAGTTAGAAAGTTCAAGGCGCAAAGTTCTAGGAGGGAGGAGACAGGAGTCAGGAGTGAGGAGACAGGAGACAGGAGTCAGTAGGCAGGAAACGGTTATAGTGAAAGATGGGGTTTGTCAAAATTAGTCAGGATTTTCGAGGAGAGAAAAATTTGAGGGTATCCCCCATCATTAGAGATTCGATCAAAATTCAAGATCTTATGAACCCAACACGATCATTCAAAGAGGTTATTGCCTGGCAAAAAGCACATCAGTTCGTTTTAAAAATCTACCGTTTCAGTTCTGTCTTTCCCAGAGAGGAAATTTATTGACTTCACAATTACGTCGTGCTGCCATTTCTATTCATGCAAACATTGCCGAAGGGTATGTGAAGTTTAGCAATAAAGACAAACGAAGATTCTTCAATATAGCTCAAGGGTCTCTTGAGGAATGTAGGTACTATTTAATCCTCGCCAGAGACCTTAAATTCAACGAGGATGATAACCTGGACTTATTACTCGAGGAAGTAAGCAAGGTACTTGCCTCCTATATCAGGGCATTCCAATCAGTAATCGGTAATGGGTTGTATGAGTAATCGGTAATAGGTAGTGGTTCGCGACTCCGGAAATAAGTAAGGTCTCGAAGGACATAAAGGAGCTAGTTACCAACAGTAACCTCAAAATTTTTTATGACGTGGAAGAAGCTTTCTATTCACCCAATACCGATTACCGATCCACCGATTACCGATCACTGATTACCGATTACCGATCGCTCCTGGCTACTAGCTTCTGGCTCCTCCCTCCCATTTTAGATCCTCAAGCTTCCTCCTCCGCCTTAGTCCGTCCAAGCTTAAAACTAAAAGTCGACCCCTTCCCCACCTCGCTCTCAACTTCTGCCCGCGATCCATGACCTTCCAGAATATGTTTTACGATGGCAAGCCCGAGCCCAGTACCGCCTTTCTCACGACTGCGACTCTTGTCAACCCGATAGAAGCGCTCAAAGATTCTAGAGAAATGAGCCTGCGGAATTCCTTCGCCGGTGTCCTTGACGAACGTTGTAATATTCTTCTTACTAATATCAAACGAGATTGTCACCTCCCCACCTTCCGGAGTATAGTTGATTGCATTCGATATAAGATTTGTCATCACCTGCGTGATCCGCTGCCAGTCGGCATGAACCATCATCTTGTGGTCTGGGTCGACCAGCTTGACCTTGATATCTTTTTTTTCAGACTTCTCTTCAAACTGGTCAATAACTTCCGTACAAAGTTTGAAAAGATCAACTGACACAAATTTCATTTTGATATCACCTGATTCAATTTGCGAAAGTGTTAGAAGATCCTGAACAAGTACATCCAGTCCATCGAGACTTTTCGCAGCCTTCTTCAGAAAGCGGTTGCGAACATTTTTATCATTGACTGCACCATCCAGCAGTGTATGGACAAAACCCTGTGCAGCGAAAATCGGGGTCTTCAGCTCGTGGGATACGTCGGCGATAAATTCCTTTCGAAAGGCCTCAAGCTTTTTAAGCTCGTCAATTTCCTTTTGCTTAAGCAGTGCAAAGGAGTAGATCTCTTCGTTGATGTTCTTTAATGGATTGAGCGCTCCGGATTTTTCACTTTTGATTCCTCCCAGTTCTTTCTTCCTGAGCTTGCCCAGCATTTTATAGATCTTGTTGATCTCGCGAAAAACCAGAAACTCCAGCACCACATAAATAAGAAGGTAGGATCCGGAAAAACTGATCACCCCGGCCACGATCAGACCATCGCGACTCACGCTTTGTACCAACGATAAGAAAAGCACTGTCACCAGAGCGATGAACACCGCCAGGAGCAGGGCCATCGTCCGGGCGCTATAGACCATGCCTTAAATCAGATTGAATTTGTATCCAACACCTTTTACGGTCGTAATGTAGTCATCTCCTATCTTTTCTCTCACTTTTCGGATATGAACATCTACCGTGCGGGCCAGAACATATACGTCGGAACCCCAGATGTTCTGCAAGAGGTCGTCGCGACTGAAGACTTTGTTTGGATTCTGAGCAAGGAAAAACAGCAATTCGAATTCCTTTTTGGGAAGGTTTATCTCTTTCCCCTTTACATTAATTGTATAGCTGGAGCGATCAATAACAAGGTCACCAATCGTAATTTGAGTGGTAGTTGTCTTTCCCTTTGAATCGCGTCTGAAAAGAGCGCTGATTCTGCTCATCAGCGCGCGTGGCTTAATGGGCTTGGTGATATAATCGTCAGCACCTACATCAAATGCTGCCACTTCTGAATACTCCTCTGAACGGGCGGTAAGAAATACAATAAACGTATTGACCAGGTCCGGCATCGCACGCAACTGACGGCATGCTTCCACACCATCCATGTGCGGCATCATGATATCCAGCAACACGAGATCCGGCTTGAACTTCTTTCCAATGTCCACACCGGTGTGACCGTTGTTTGCCACTTTCACTTCGTATCCCTCTTTTTCCAGATTGTATTTCAGCAATTCAAGAATGGGCTCTTCGTCGTCTACCACCAGTACTTTGTAAGCGGCTTTTTTACCCATATGAGTATGTTTTTTTTGAAGTTTAAAAGTAGCCAGATTGGGTTACATAAAAAACCAGGGTTACGGAGTTAACAGAGACTTAATCTGTGGGTAATTTGAGAAAATGAGGAGAGAGGAGAGAGGAGACAGGAGTGAGGAGACAGGAGTTAGTAGACAGGAGTTAGTAGACAGGAGACAGGAGACAGGAGAGAGTTGTCAAAATTAGTCAGGTTTTTCGGGGACTGAAAAATTTGAAGGGACACCGCTTCATCAGAGATTCGATCAAAATTCAAGATCTTATGAACCCAACTCGATCATTCAAGGAGGTTATTGCATGGCAAAAAGCACATCAGTTCGTTTTAAAAATCTACAGATTCAGTTCTTTCTTTCCGAGAGAGGAAATGTATGGATTGACTTCACAATTACGGCGTGCTGCCATTTCTGTTACGGCAAACATTGCCGAAGGATATGTGAAGTTTAGCAATAAAGACAAACGAAGATTCTTCAATATAGCCCAAGGGTCTCTTGAGGAATGCAGGTACTACCTGATCCTCGCCAGAGATCTGAAATTCAACCAAGATGAAAGCCTGGACATATTAGCCGAGGAAGTAAGCAAGGTACTTGCCTCATATATTAGAGCAATTCCAATTAAGTGAATGGGTACCCTCGTCGCCTCGCTTTTTCACCAGGTCTCCTCCTAGCTACAAGCTCCTCCCTCCTGTCTACTAACTACTGCCTACTAACTACTGTCTACTAACTCCTGTCTCCTCACTCCTGTCTCCTCTCCTCCCCCCTAAAGAAAAGGATACTCCCTCCTATAATACTCGATCATCATCTTCAGATCGCTCTTAAACAGCCTCTCCCAATCATCCTTCATCGTATCATGCTTTGATTCATACGTTTTGTAAGACATGAAGTAGGTATTGTTGGGCAGTCGCTTTGCAAATCGCGTTGACTTTCGTTTACCTGTGCTAAATGAAATCGTATCCATTGAATCAACGATGCGCCGGATAAAATCTTCTTTCCTTTTCTTTTTTGTTTCGATGGAATCATTTTCAGATAATGTATTGTAAAGACTATCCAGTTTTTGAGTGGCCAGCAGCATGTGCTCAGCTACTTTGCGGTAATCGCTGTCTTCAAACAGGTATTCACGATATTGTTGCGAGGTATCTCCACGAGTAGCAGCGAGAAATTTCTCTGCACCGCGATCCCCGATAAAAGAAGCTAGGTTCTCATTGAAATCAGAGCTGTCTTTAACAAAAATTGTTGCGTGGACCATCTCGTGAATAATAAGGCTCGCAAGATCTCCATCGCTTCTGCGAAGCATGCCGCTAAGGATTGGATCGGTAAACCAGCCCAATGTGCTCCACCCTCCCGGGTTACGAACGCTTACATCCCAGTTTTCTTTTTCAAGAGACTCCTTTTCCTTAACGGCACTCTCGCGATTAAAAAAACCTTTGTAAGGAACCGAGCCGACTACCGGAAACTCCCATCTTTTCTCTTTTAATCTGAAAGGCTCGCACGCAATCACAACCCACATCAGCTCCTGACCTTTCTGGTCATACATGGTCTTGTAGTTGTCGGTATCATTAAGCCCCAGCGAATCAATAGCAAACTGCCTGGCTTGTTGGATGAGCTTTAATTTTGCCTTGAGCGAATCGGGGTAGCGGGGATCCCGGATAAATTCTTCTACCGGTCGGGCTTCACGTATAATTCTCAACTGACCTAATCCCTGTGCCACACCATATGAAATGAGTGACCAGTACACGACACAAAGAACAACAAGGAGAACGAGTATTACACCAAGAATCTTCTTCAGCATACTATTTCTTCCTTTTGAAATAATATTTGTCGCGGTAATTCACATACACTCCATACGAATACTGGAAGTTGTGAAAGGCCAGATCAAAATATGGCTCGTACCTCAGCGTGAGATACAGGTTTTGGGCAACTTTATAATCATACAGAAATCTGAAGATCATCAGATTGGGGGAAGGCTGTATGCGCGTTGGATCAAAATAGGAAACAGACGGATAAATCTTTCCGCCATCAAAGGCAATGAATTCATTCCCCTGCCAATAGCTGGCCATAATGTCGAGACCGTACTTCGTAGATAATGTACCATTGAGATAAAATCCATCTCCATCTTTATAGGCCTGGCGCGAGTTGGTGATGTCATTATCATAAACGTAAAAACCATTGAGTGTTACCTGCCGCAATAAGCCATTCAACGGCTGCGACCAGTTCAACCCGACCGCCGTGTTTACCAATGTTTGAATCGGGAGATTTGCAACATCCAATTGCCCACCCTGATGACGCGCCAATACCTGAAAAGGAATGCTCAATGAACCCCGTCCGATTTTAAGTATTCGCTTTTGCGTTGATAGTCCGGCGACGAGTTGTTCCTGTTTTGTATCACGCCAGTATTGCATGTACTGCCAGTCAATCCATGCGTCAAGAAAAAAATCATCACGATGAATCTGGAACTGCACTCCTGTTTCAAAGCGATTGTTCAATACCCGTTCGAAGTCGTAGAGCGGTTCGATGAGACGGTGATTAAGACTGCTCTCCAGATTTCCGAAAATGACAGAGTATTGTTTCTTGCTCCATTTTATTGAAAAGATCGGAGCTGTCGTTGAGAATTTATTGTTGCCAAAGTCCTTCTGGAAATATCCGCCGGCGTCGATTCGCACATTCTTGTTGAGGTTATAGCTTACATAAGGCTGGAGCTGGTAGCCAAACAAAGTATAGCCGTCTACGATGGTACCCGTGTATTCATTATTCTTAAAAAAGGCCAGGGAGTTCAGTCCGATAGAGAATTTCCCTGAATCAGCCTCTTCGACTATCATCCGATCTTCAAAAACCCGGTTGTTTAGCTGAGCGAAAGCGGGAATTATCCCAGACGCCAGACAAATGATTACGAAAAAGCGGCGAATTCTCATGAAAGTGCAAATTAAACTACTTGCCCGTTAATCATTAACTGTTAGCAAGTTAAAAATCAGTCAGGTTTTTCTAACACTAAAAATTTTAGCAATTGCCATTTTTCTTACTATAATTGTATATAAATTCGATTTCCACACCAAAACAGCGTAATCAAACATCTACTTATATGAGCGACAACAAAAAAGAAACGAGCGAAAACAAAGAAAAACAGGAGAAGCTAAAAGCACTCCAACTTACCATCGACAAGCTGGAAAAAACGTATGGGAAAGGCACCGTGATGAAGCTTGATGATCAGAAGGTTATGGACGTTCCTGCCATCTCAACAGGATCACTTGGACTTGACATTGCACTGGGTATCGGCGGTATTCCACGCGGCCGGGTAACGGAGATTTATGGACCAGAGTCGTCTGGTAAGACCACACTTACCATGCACATGATCGCAGAAGCTCAGAAAAAGGGTGGACTTGCAGCGTTCATCGATGCTGAGCATGCCTTTGATAAGGCTTATGCCGAGAAATTAGGAATTGATACAGAGAATCTGTTGATCTCACAGCCAGACAATGGTGAGCAGGCACTTGAAATTGCAGAACACCTGATCCGTTCTGGTGCGATTGATATTATCGTTATTGACTCGGTAGCAGCGCTTGTACCAAAGGCTGAGTTGGAAGGCGAGATGGGAGAAAGTAAAATGGGCTTGCAGGCGCGTCTGATGTCACAGGCTTTGAGGAAGCTTACCGGTACGATCAGCAAAACAGGTTGTGCATGTATATTCATCAACCAGCTTCGTGAGAAAATCGGTATCATGTTTGGAAACCCGGAAACCACTACCGGAGGAAACGCATTGAAATTCTATGCTTCTGTTCGTCTGGATATTCGACGCATTGGTCAGATAAAAGAAAGCAGCGATGATATTACTGGCAACCGTGTGAAGGTGAAAGTTGTAAAAAATAAAGTAGCACCTCCATTCAAGATTGTTGAATTCGACATCATGTATGGAAGAGGGATTTCCAAATCGGGCGAGATCGTCGACATTGGCGTTGAGCTGAACGTGATTCAGAAATCAGGATCGTGGTTCTCTTACAGTGGCAATAAACTTGGCCAGGGCCGCGATGCCGTGAAGCAACTGATAGAAGACAACCCGGAACTAATGGAAGACCTGGAAAAAAAGATCAAGGAAAAGCTGAGTGCTAAAGAAGAAGCGAAAGTGTTGGAGGAGAAAGAAGGTTGAGCAGGGATTAGAAGCCACCGCTTGGCAGCTTGCTGTATCTGGATTATTTTTATCCGAAGCAAAATTTCTTTAATACTTATCGGTACAAAGGCGATCCGTGGCTAAAACAATTTTTACAGGGAATTTAGCAGAATTCTAGGATTAATTTGGCAGGATTACATCGGGATTAGATCAGGCTTTGATCAGGATGTGGGGATTGCGGGATTGCACGAAAATCTATAAGAAACAAAAAACGCTCCATGGTGGAGCGTTTTTTTTGTAAACGAGCATTGATGCGACCACCTGACGTGGTGGTATGAATTCTAATTCGATCTGATCGCGGCTACTGGATCCAATCTCGCAGCGACAGCAGCGGGAACAATCCCAGCGATCAATCCGATCACAGAGGAGACACCCAGGCCGAGGACAATATTCTTGATGCTAAGGGAAACCTCCAGGGAGCCAAACGGCAAAAATGTGAGAACAAACACAAGAATTATTCCTCCCAGCCCACCGATTAAACTCAGGAATATGGCTTCAAAGAGGAACTGAAAAAGGATAAAGTAATTTTTAGCACCGAGGGATTTCTGCAGTCCAATAATACTTGTTCGCTCTTTTACCGATACGAACATGATGTTGGCAATTCCGAATCCTCCAACCAGAATAGAGAACCCTCCAATTATCCAGCCTGCAATCCCAACTACATCAAAAAGTTGGCCGATAGCATTTGCAATTGCTTCCGGGCGATTAAGCGCAAAATTATCTTTCTCGGAAGGACGCAGCCCTCTCCTTCCTCGCAATAATCCTTTCAATTCATTCTCCAGCTCCACAAGGCCCAGGTCAAACTCATTTCCCTTTACTCCGATAGTAGATTGCAATTCATTCCAGGCTCCTGTGCCGGTCTGATACAGTTTTCTAAAAGAGTTATAGGGAACAATCACCGTGTAGTCATTGCTGGGAGTGCCCAGGAAGCTGGCTCCTTCCCGTTTCATGACTCCTATAACTTTGTATCTGACATTTTTAATGCGGACATCATCGCCGATCGGATCCTTTCCGTTAGGAAAAAGCGCCAGCGATATTTCATGGCCGAGGAGGACTGTATTTCTTCCTCCCTTTATTTCATCCTCAGTGAAATAGCGCCCATTTTCAACATTCACCTCAAAAATCTGATCATAACCCTCTCCCGCTCCACGAAGACCAATTTGGCCTATGCTACTGCTTTCCTTCTTTACTGTGACGTTGCCTTTCGCGGCATAGATTGAAATGGCAGTCTTACTTCTCAGGTTGGCGTTCAAAAATCTGTATTCGTTTACGGAGGCATTGGGCCTTCTGAAATATTCCCACCATTTATAAGGTCCATTTCCTTCTGGTGTAAATGGCATTTTCATGACGTAGATCACGCCGGTGCCCAGAAAATCGAAACTTGACTTAATATTTTTCTCCAAAGAATCCACCAGAGTGAAAACGGCTATGATCGCAAAGATTCCCACCGTGACACCAAGAAGGGACAAAATTGTACGTAGTACGTTGGATTTCAGCGCTTTCCACGCGAACGCAAAACTTTCAGCTATGAGGCGTAGTACAAGCATTGGACAAATAAACGCGAAATATGTGATTTCGGTTGTAAAAAATGGTCAATTAAAACAAATCCTTATTTTTGCACCCTTATTAAAAATCGGCCTTGCCTGACAAGGGCGGCCAAAGCCCGTAAGCTTATGATTTGTCCCCTGTGTTTTAACACATCTTACTCTCTCCTGTCTGGTAGTGGACAGCCAGTCATTTGCACCGTTCAAAGCATCGAATCAATACACCTTAGAGACATAAATAAAACGCAATGAAATTATCCGGATTTAAATTTGATCTTCCCAACAACCTGATTGCCCTGCACCCATCAGAAAATCGCGATGATTCGCGCCTGATGGTGGTACACCGCGACTCTGGAAAAATTGAACATAAAGTCTTCAAAGATATCGTCGGTTACTTCGATGAAGGGGATGTATTCGTTGGAAACGACACGATGGTATTTCCCGCGCGCCTGTACGGCCGTAAGGAAAAGACTGGAGCGAAGATTGAAGTATTTCTGTTGCGGGAATTGAATGCCGAGATGCATCTGTGGGACGTGCTGGTAGATCCTGCGCGTAAAATCCGCGTAGGCAACAAACTTTACTTTGGCGACGGCGATTTAGTAGCGGAAGTTATTGACAACACAACGTCACGTGGTCGTACCATTCGATTCTTATTTGACGGTGACTCGGAAGCGTTCGACAAGATCGTTGAAACACTTGGGGAAACGCCTCTTCCAAAATACATCAAACGCAAGATTGAACCTGCTGATAAAGAGCGTTTCCAGACAATTTATGCAAAGAAGAAAGGTGCTGTCTCAGCGCCTACTGCGGGCCTTCACTTCACCAAGCAATTGATGAAGCGCATGCAACTCAAGGGAATTGATATGACATATGTTACTCTTCACATTGGATTGGGAACTTTCCGTGCAGTGGATGTTGAAGATCTTACCAAGCATAAGATGGATTCCGAGAATTTCATCGTAGGACCTGAGGCGGTTAAAATAGTGAACACCGCTCTCGACAATAAAAATAAGATCTGTGCTATTGGAACAACTTCCATGCGCTCACTGGAAACAGCCGTGTCTGCCAACAACCGTTTGAAAGAACGTGAAGGATGGACCGATAAATTCATCTTCCCTCCTTATGATTTCAAAATCTGCAGTGGGCTGGTTACGAATTTTCACCAGCCTGAGTCTACATTGCTCATGATGGCATGCGCATTCGGCGGATATGATCTCACGATGCAGGCCTATACGGTTGCGAAAAAGGAGAAGTATAAGTTCCTTACGTATGGGGATGCCATGTTGATTATCTAGCGGTGATCCGTTAATCTTTCTTATGTTAACCGATTTACCACTATCGACGAGTGCTTTCTCCAATTTACGGTTAACATATAGCGGTTAACAGATGAAAAAAGAATATGCGCTCATCGTTGCCGGCGGAAAAGGCAAAAGGATAAAAAGCATTGTGCCAAAGCAGTTCATCGAAGTGAATGGTCTGCCCGTATTGATCCACACTCTCAATGCATTTTATTCTTACTCTCCGTCGATTACAGTTATACTTGTTTTGGCTGAAGAGGACTTCGATACCTGGTATTTGATCGCGAAAAAATATCAATTCAATCAGCCAATCGTACTTCAGAAAGGCGGAGAGACGCGATTCCAATCAGTGAGGAATGGTCTGGATAAAATCACGGGCGACGGCCTCGTCGCGATTCACGACGGCGTGCGGCCATTGATAAGCAAAGACATCATTGGCGCATCATTCCGGCTGGCCGCTGTGCATAAGACTGCTGTGGCAACGGTACGGCTTAAAGAGTCCATTCGCGTCACTAATCAAAACAGTACCAAAGCAATGGACCGCTCATTGTTCAGGCTGATCCAGACTCCTCAGACATTTGATCTGCAGCTGATAAAGACAGCGTATGAGATGAAAGAAGACCCTACACTGACGGATGATGCCAGTGTTGCTGAACATTCCGGCCATTCGATATCACTTTTTGAAGGCAGCTATGAAAATATCAAGATCACTACGGAAGAGGATCTGATCATTGCGGAAGCTCTTTTAAAAAAGAAAAGCTGACCACGGGCCAGCTTTTTTATTTTTTCCTGATTTAGTCAGGTCGTCAATACTCGTCTTCGTTGAAGAAGAAGTCCTCTTTTGTCGGATAGTCCGGCCAGATCTCTTCGATACTCTCATATGGTTGTCCATCGTCCTCAAGTTCCTGAAGATTTTCGACCACTTCCAGGGGAGCGCCTGAACGGATGGAAAAGTCAATTAATTCATCCTTGGTTGCAGGCCAGGGTGCGTCCTCTAGGTATGATGCCAATTCCAGTGTCCAGTACATATATTTAGAATTTCCGCAAAAATAGAATTAAATACAGCATTGTCAATAGTCATTGCTCGATAGTTTCAAAAGGGAAAAAGTAACCTCATTTTGCCATGAACAGACTTTAGGCAACTATGGATTTTTGGCCAAAAGAACCATATTTGCGCTTCTAACAACGGCTTCATGGCAGACGAAAAAATCATCTTTTCGATGACGGGCGTAAACAAAATTTACCCCCCTAGTAAACAGGTACTCAAAAACATATATCTATCTTTTTTCTACGGCGCTAAAATCGGTGTGCTGGGATTAAACGGATCAGGAAAATCTTCCCTGCTGCGGATCATCGCCGGGATTGACAAGGAATTTCAAGGTGAAGTTGTATCGGACCTGAGCTTTACCGTAGGGCTTCTCGAGCAGGAGCCCCAGCTTGACAAGACAAAGACGGTGAGGGAGATCGTGGAAGAAGGAGTGAAAGAAGTCTCTGATCTGCTTAAAGAATTTGAAGCAATCAATGAAAAATTCGGTGATCCTGAGATTCTGGAAAATCCGGACAAAATGGAAAAGCTCATTGAGAAGCAGGGGGTCTTGCAGGAAAAACTGGATGCCGTGGGTGCCTGGGAACTTGACTACAAACTTGAACGTGCGATGGATGCCCTCCGCTGCCCTCCACCAGATGCAAAAGTAGAACACCTCTCCGGTGGAGAAAAGAGAAGAATTGCGCTGTGCCGCCTTCTGCTGCAGGAGCCTGATGTTTTATTGCTAGATGAGCCGACCAATCACCTGGATGCTGAGTCAGTGCAATGGCTTGAAGAACACCTGCGCCAATACAAAGGAACCATTATTGCTGTAACTCACGACCGCTACTTTCTTGACAATGTAGCTGGCTGGATCCTTGAGCTTGACCGCGGGGAAGGAATACCCTGGAAAGGAAATTACTCTTCGTGGCTTGATCAAAAACAGAAACGTCTGAAGTCGGAAGAAAAAACTGAATCAAAAAGACAGAAAGCACTTGAGCGTGAGTTGGAGTGGGTTCGAATGAATCCCAAAGGACGACAGGCGAAAGGAAAAGCGCGTCTTACCGCTTATGAAAAACTTATGGGCGCCGAAGGTCGTGAGAAAGAAGAAAAACTTGAATTATATATACCTCCGGGTCCGCGTCTTGGCAACAAGGTAATTGAAGCACAAGGTGTATCGAAAGCTTACGGTGATAAACTCCTATATGAGAATCTGACGTTTTCGCTTCCTCCTGCTGGTATCGTTGGAATTATCGGACCCAACGGAGCTGGTAAGACCACCCTCTTCAAGATGATTACTGGTTCTGAGAAACCAGATGCAGGAACATTTTCGGTCGGCGAGACCGTTAAGATCGCTTATGTCGATCAGGAGCATGACGATCTGAAACCGGATGATACGGTGTTCCAAGCTATCACCGGTGGGAACGATCTCATTATTATTGGAGGAAAGGAAATGAATTCGCGCGCCTATGTCAGCAAGTTCAACTTCAGTGGAACAGATCAACAAAAGAAAGTAAAAGAACTGTCTGGCGGTATGCGCAACCGCGCTCACCTTGCCATTGCGTTAAAGCAAGGAGGAAATCTTCTCTTGCTGGATGAACCTACCAATGATCTGGATGTAAATACACTTCGCTCGTTGGAAGAAGCGTTAGAAAATTTCGGTGGTTGTGCCGTTATTATTTCTCACGACAGATGGTTCCTGGACCGCGTGTGCACACACATACTGGCATTTGAAGGAGACTCACAGATTTACTGGTATGAGGGAACGTTCAGCGAGTATGAAGAGAACAAAAAGAAACGATTGGGTGATGATCAGCCACACAGGATTAAGTATAAGAAACTTGTGAAGTAGTGCTTTCGTTATTTGTTAACGTAATGAAGCCACTCTACACCATCCTCCTTCTGATCGCTTCCAACACCTTCATGACCTTCGCCTGGTATGGTCACCTGAAGTTCAAGGATATGTCATGGAGCCAGAATCTCGGCCTGATCAGTGTGATAATGATCAGTTGGGGAATCGCGTTATTCGAGTACATTCTGCAGGTACCCGCCAATCGAATTGGCTTCAAAGAATACGGCGGACCGTTTTCTCTTGTGCAGTTAAAGGTGATTCAGGAAGTCATCACACTAAGTGTCTTCGTCGTCTTCTCGCTCGTGTTTTTCAAAAATGAGACCTTTCGCATAAACCATCTTATCGGATTCGTGTTTCTTATTATGGCCGTTTATTTTATGTTTAAAAAATAATCCATGGAGCCAAAAGAAGACATCGACCTCAATAAATACATTGCATGGATTCAGGAAGGTAAATCATTCTCCGCTATCCGGGAGGATCTGAAGTCTCTTGGATTCCCTGATGATGACATTAAACGAATCATCAATAAGGTTGACGACGAAATTATTGCGCTTTCGATAAACAGGAATAGCGATGCGCAAATGAAATTATTGAAGTTGATCAGTAAAGTTGCTTTTGCGCTCGGTGCCTGTCTTGTCCTCACCTATTTCGTAATCGACTCCATAACCGCCTTTTCATTGGGAATAACGTGTATTGCTTCCGGGGTAGCAATTGTTTTATTTCAACGTAAAGTAAAAGATGGCAGAGCGCCTGGACTTGACCGGGAGAAAAGAAAGTTCAATATCAAGAGAGAGTGACGACTACAACGTTGCCATATCAATCACAAATCGGTATCGCACATCATTCTTAAGCATACGTTCGTAGGCGCCATTAATATCTTTCATAGCAATTACCTCTACGTCGGACATAATGTTGCGCTCGGAACAAAAGTCAAGCATTTCCTGCGTCTCCTTTATGCCGCCGATCAACGACCCACCTAGTTTTTTGCGGCCTCCAATCAATGAAAAATGGAGCACAGGCTGTGGTGCTGGAGGAGCTCCCACGACAATATGAGATCCGTCACGAGTGAGGAGTCCAAGGTAAAGATTAAGGTCATGTTGCGCAGAAACTGTATCGATTATAAAGTCAAAGTGATTGCGAAGGGATTTCATTGTGGCCTCATTTCCGGTATGAGCAAAGTTATGAGCACCAAGTTTTTTTGCGTCTGCTTCCTTGTTTTTTGATGTGCTTAATACCGTGACCTCCGAGCCAAGAGATACTGCAAACTTTACGGCCATATGTCCAAGACCGCCGAGCCCAAGAACTCCAACTTTATGTCCATTTCCGATCTTCCAATGCATGATCGGTGAATAGGTTGTGATGCCCGCACATAACAATGGGCCAACGCGTTCCAGTTGCAGATTAGAAGCTATATGCAATGTATACTGTTCATCTACAACAATTTGCGACGAGTAGCCGCCGTAGGTTGGTGTCTTTCCGTCTTTCTCAAGGCCGTTGTAGGTACCGACCATTCCCTTCTCGCAATATTGCTCAAGGCCTTCCTTACAACTGACACACTCGCGGCAGGAGTCAACAAAGCATCCCACACCTGCCATATCACCTACATTAAATTGAGTGACTTGCTTGCCTATCTTTGATATTTTCCCAACAATTTCATGTCCCGGCACCATTGGAAAAATCGAACCACCCCATTCATTACGAGCCTGGTGAAGATCCGAATGGCAGACCCCGCAGTAAAGAATGTCAATCAACACATCCTTCGGACCAACTTCACGTCGGTCAAAGCCGAAAGGTGCAAGCGGTGTGGTAGCGCTTTGAGCGGCATAGGATTTTACAGGGATCATAGTGATGTCGATTAGCTCGTAATATTAGTCAAAGAACAGGGAGAGTGTTTAAAAGTTTAGGGAAATTTCTGAGGAGTGAGGAGTCATCATATGCAACACTCACCTCACTTCCTCGCCGGGCTGTGTTTTCCAACGTTCATGCATCCACACCCATTGTGAAGGATGTTCTCTGACAACTTTTTCTATATAACGTGTATAGTTTTGAGTATTTACAACAAAATCGGTTTCATCGTCGCCAGTAACAACCAGTGGGATCACCGGAAGAAAGCGAATATGTTGCAGGTTATCTTTACCAAGGTGAATATAGGCGGGCAACACCGACGCTCCGGTCTTTAATGCAAGTATCGCGGCACCAATCGGAGTTGCGGCCTGCATTCCAAAAAACTCAACAAAGCGGCTCTTTACTTTTGTATCCTGATCAATAAGCACTGCTGTCGAACCACCTTGCTTCAATCCTTTAAAAAGCTTTAACGTTTCTTTTCCTCTTTGCACGGGAATGGCACCATGAGCATTTCTATAATTCACCATCAGGTCATTAAGGCGCTCATCTTTCAAAGCTGTTCCAATCACCATCGGACGAAATCCTTTCAGCGCCACGAACGTCACCATTAATTCAAATGCTCCCAGATGACACGGCAAAAAGATGATACCTTTTTTCGCAGCTATTGCAGCTTCCGCATTTTCATATCCTTCGACCACTACAAATTCTTCCATGTCGGCCAGAGTCTCGATGCGTGATCCGCGAACAATTTCACCGGCATTCTTTCCAAGCATGATGAACATTTCTCTGGCGAGCTTTTTTATTTCCTCAGGAGACTTTTCTTTTGCAAATGCCATCCCAAGATGCTTTACAGCCTGAGCCCGCGGCTTTGGGGAAAACAAATATCCCAGCCAGCCAAGAAATCCACAGAAACCAAGCCACATGCGGCGAGGCATTATGCGGGATAAAAAAATCAGGAATAGTACAAACCAGTATAAGAGCGTGTACTTAATTTCTTTCCGTAAAGGTCGATCGGCCATAAGAAACGTAAAGATAGCCGCAGTTTAATTAATTTTAAATAATGAAGACACTCTATCTGCTTCGCCATGCCAAATCAAGCTGGGACAATCCCGACCTGGACGATTTCGACCGGCCGTTGAATGACCGGGGTGAAAAAGATGCACCGACGATAGGCAAACGACTTATGGAGCGCAATGTAGTAGCTCAGGTTTTCTATTCTAGTCCGGCCGTCCGCGCAGTTACGACCATGCAAATTATTGCAAAGGCGTTAGGCTACGATTCAAAGAATATCCGAACGGAAGATAAGTTATATCACGCCAGTGAAGAAGTGCTTTTAGGTTTTGTTAAGAAAATGTCTGATGATTTTCAGAGTATTATGATTGCGGGGCACAACCCAGGGCTAACCGGTTTTGCTAATATTCTACAAGAAAAATATATTGATAATATCCCAACGACTGGGGTTGTGCAAATTGATTTCCATGTTGATACGTGGAAGGATGTTGAGAAGGGCAAGCTTATTTTCTTTGATTTCCCTAAGAAATGAGATTCGATAGTTAGGATTTGCTGCAAAGGCAGCAGAGATTTTGGGGTTAAGAACGAAAACGTTAATTCCCCGCAGCATTTATTGACTCACCCTTGCTTGCCTCCTTCGCGTTCGTCGTGACCTTGCCTCTGAACCTTGCCTGCATATCACTTCGCTCCATCATCTTTCTTATTCACAAATGGAAGGATATCGACGGCGCGGGCTTTCAGAATTCCGAATTCACGAAAACGATAACCTAACACAAGTTTAAACGTACTGCTTAAAGTACTAAATCGCGCCTGGTCAATCACCACGTTGCGAGACTGGGCTACATAACTTACACCACTGAAAAATCTTCCGCCATTGTATCCAATAGCAATCCTGTAATCCGCAAACCCATCAACTCCCGAAGAACTGCGACGTATGTCTTTTACGATATAATCGATATTCCTGTATGCCGGACCGACCGAGAATGCTGCATTTATAAAAAGATTTTTAAAAACAAGGGTATAGGTATAGCCAGGCGACACACTCACAATGAATGAATTGAGCTCAGAGACTGCATTCTCAGTTCCAAATTCTGATTCATAATTTTTTCCATAGATCGCAGAATCTGCTTTCATCTGGGACGAGCTAATTGTTCCGGATAACAAAAATGATCCCGCACTCTTTCGTTGACGTTCTGCAAAATTGTAGGCTGACCTAAGTGAAAACTTATGTTTGTTAAAGGCATAAATTCCATTCACACCGAAATTATCGATTGACATATCCGGCCGCTGGGGATAAGGCGTATTCGACTTTACACTTTTGTTTGGATCCGTCACATAAAACCCTGTATAGCGCTGATAAAATACATCGGCGCCCCAATTTTTACTCAGCAAATTTAGCTGGACATCCACAGCCTTTGATTTTCCGAATATCTCATTTTTCCTGTCATCAGCCGGAATGGCAAACGTCACTTCAGCTCCAATCTCAAAAAGATATACGCCGAAACCTAAACCGTAGGCATTATTAGGTTTGAAAGTAAGGTTATTACCACGGTTATTTTTCTGTTCGATCTGAAACGATGCTGATCGTTGTTTTACGACGGGCCATACAAAGAAATAATCAGGGAAACGCCCTACATAAATATCACGCAAGGAATCCTTTTTTTGTCCATAAAGCGGAACCACAAAAAGAAGTAAGAGAATAACAGGGAGGGATTTATTCTTCACTGCAAAAAATCATTCGGGACTATAAAATATATTCGCTAAGGTCTTTGTTTTTCATCAGGCCGCTCATCCTTTCTATCACCAATTCCCGGGTGACCTCAAGTGTTGTTCCTGCTTTGATTTTATCAGGGACGTCAAAAAGAAAATCGTTTAAAAGTCTGCTCACTACTGTTTGCAACCTTCTCGCACCGATGTTTTCCATTTCACCATTGATTGAAAAAGCCGTCTCTGCAATGGCCTCAATCGCCCCATCTGTAAATGAAATTTGTACGCCCTCCGACTCAAATAGCGCCACATACTGTTTTGTAAGGGCATTCTTAGGCTCTTTCAAAATCCTTACGAAATCATCTTTTGTGAGACTACTAAGCTCCACCCGGATGGGGAATCGTCCCTGCAATTCAGGAATAAGGTCGGAAGGTTTTGAAATATGAAATGCGCCAGCGGCGATAAAAAGTACGTGGTCAGTTTTTATTACACCATGCTTAGTGTTCACAGTACTTCCCTCCACGATCGGCAGCAAGTCGCGCTGAACTCCCTCCCGGCTCACATCAGGTCCGCTGCCCTTACCGTGGCCGGAAGCTATCTTATCAATTTCATCAATAAAAATAATTCCCGCGTTCTCCGCTTTTCGCAATGCCTCCTCTTTTACCTCATCCATATCGATGAGTTTTGCCGCTTCCTCTTCCAACAATAATTTTCTTGCCTCTGCTACCGTAACTTTTCTTTTCCTTGGCTTCTTGGGCATCATACCATTCACCATTTCCTGCAGGTTCATCATGGAAACTTCATCCATCATACCGGCACCGATCATGCCGACATTCCCACTCCCCCCCTGTCTGACATCAATATCGATTTTGCGCTCTTCCAATTCACCGTTCTTGATCTTTTCACGAAAAAGATTGCGGGTCCGTTCATTCAATTCAATATCGCTGGTTGGCATTTCGTCAGTGTCGTTGGAAAATCCCGTGCGTTGTGTCGTCGCCTTCATGGCCGGAATCAGTGCATCCAGAATAATTTCTTCAACGATCGCAGCGGCCTTTTCCTTTACCTCCTCTTTTTTTCTAGCCTTCACCATGTTTACAGACTGCTCAACCAGATCGCGGACCATACTTTCGACGTCGCGACCAACGTAGCCCACTTCCGTAAACTTGGAAGCCTCGACCTTCACAAAAGGAGCATCGGCAATTTTCGCAAGCCGTCTGGCAATCTCCGTTTTACCGACACCAGTAGCGCCAATCATCAAAATGTTATTGGGAATAATATCCTCCTGAATCTCGGATTGAACATTCATCCTCCTCCAGCGATTTCGCAAAGCGATTGCCACATTCCGTTTTGCATCATCCTGACCGACGATGTATTTATCAAGTTCTGCCACAATTTGCCGGGGAGTCAACGCGCTGGAATCCAACATCAGGAACTAGAATTTAAGGATGAAAAAGATTAAAAAATTACTCTTTTATTTTTTCGCTAACGAGATTGAATTGGATCGGGTGCTTTACCTTTTCTTTCATCAACGCTATTTTTAATACTTCCTCCACGGTCGAAACGTAATGGAAGGTTAATCCTTTCAGATAGTGTTTTTCAATCTCTTCAATGTCTTTGCGATTTTTGGCACTCATGACGATTTCTTTGATCCCGCTTCGCTTAGCAGCCAGGATTTTTTCCTTTATGCCTCCCACCGGTAAAACTTTACCACGTAGTGTAATCTCTCCCGTCATCGCCAGCTTGGCCTTCACTTTACGCTGGGTGAAAATTGAAGCGAGTGAAGTAAGCATTGTAATGCCTGCAGAAGGTCCATCCTTTGGCACTGCGCCTGCAGGCACGTGCACATGAAGATCGTATTGCTGAAACAAACGATGGTCAATATCCAACGATTCAGCATTGGATTTCAGATATGACAGGGCAGCCACGGCGGATTCCTTCATCACATCCCCTAACTGACCAGAAAGTGTTAATTGCCCTTTACCGCGACTCAGGCTGGATTCTATAAATAAAATATCACCACCTACCTGTGTCCAGGCGAGGCCCGTAACAACACCGGCGGTTTCGTTATCCTGATAGAGTTCTTCATCAAAAATTTCCGGGCCGAGGACCTTTACAACATAGGACTCCTTAATCTCTTTTTCAGCCTTCTCTTCCATCGCAATAGCCTTGGCAATACTGCGAACAACGGAACCGATCTTTCTTTCAAGATTACGCACACCAGATTCACGAGTGTAGTGTTCAATGATCTTCAGCAACGCCTCTTTGGCAAACTTGAGATCGGCAGGCTTGAGTCCGTGCTCTTTTAATTGCTTTGGCACTAAGTGCTTTATTGCAATCTGTAGCTTCTCCTCTACTGTATAACCAGTAATTTCAATGATTTCCATCCTGTCGCGCAAAGCAGGCTGAATCGTATCCAATGAATTGGCTGTTGCAATGAACAGAACCTTTGAAAGGTCATACTCAACTTCGAGATAGTTATCATTAAAGGCATTGTTCTGTTCGGGATCAAGTACCTCCAGCAATGCAGAGGATGGATCGCCACGGAAGTCAGTGCGGATCTTATCTATTTCGTCCAATACAAATACTGGATTGGAGGACTTAGCCTTTTTTATATTTTGAATAATTTTTCCCGGCATCGCCCCGATGTAGGTCTTGCGATGACCTCTCACTTCGGCTTCATCATGAACACCTCCAAGCGATATACGTATATAGTTTCGCTGCAAAGACTTTGCAATGGACTTGCCTAATGAAGTCTTACCAACTCCCGGTGGACCGTATAGGCAAAGGATCGGGCCTTTCATATCCTGCTTCAGTTTCAACACTGCGAGGTATTCCAGAATCCGGTCTTTTACTTTTTCAAGACCAAAATGATCCTTGTCGAGTATTTTGGAAGCACGCTTTAAATCAAAATCATCCTTGGTGTATTCGTCCCAGGGAAGGTCTAGCATCAGCTCAACATAATTCATTGACACCGGAAACTCCGCCGCCTGCGGATTCATTCGGGTAAGTTTATCGAGCTCCTTTGTGAAGTGATCCATTGCGGCCTTCGGCCATTTTTTGGTGGCACCACGCTTGCGCAATTTCTCTATTTCTTTATCCGGACCATCATATCCCAATTCATCCTGAAGGACCTTAATCTGCTGACGTAAAAAATAATCACGTTGCTGCTGATCGATGTCGGTATGAACTTTTTTATGAATTTCATTTTTGATTTCCAGCATCTGGATCTCTTTCAGCATGAACTGAAGGAGCAGCGTGCCACGATCCACGATATTGTCAGTTTCAAGAATCTTTTGCTTTTCACTAACCTCTACGTTGAGGTTGGACGAAAGAAAATGTATCAGAAAAGAAGTGCTCTGAATATTATCCAATGCCGCCTGCGCCTCCTGAGGAATGTCTGGATTTAAACGCAATATTTTTGAAGCTGCCTCTTTCAGTGATTGAACCAGCGCTTTTACCTCTTTACTGTCGAGGTTTAATTTCGGCTCAATCAATAAATCGATGTGAGCGGTGATGTGAGGATCTTCCTGAATAAAATCCTTAACGGAGAATCTATTTTTACCCTGAATGATGATGGTGGTATTTCCATCAGGCAATACCAGCATTTTAATAATCCGGGCTACTGTACCAAAACGATACACATCTTCGATGGCCGGCTCTTCCATTTGCTTATTCTTTTGCGCGATAACGCCGACAATCCGGTTGCTCTGGTATGCTTTTTTTATGAGCCTTATAGACTTTTGACGGGTGACCGTGATCGGGATAACAACGCCTGGAAAGAGGACTGTATTCTTTATAGGAAGTATGGGCAGCTCTTCAGGGAGATCTTCCGGCTTGAGGTCAGACTCCTGTTCCGGGTTAATCAACTGCACGAGTTCTTCTGAGTCTTCCTGAACGTTCGGTGTAATTTCTAGAGATTTAAACATGATATAAATGCCAATATGACACAGAAAGACCGTGCCGTTCGTTATTATTCAATTGTCTTCAAGATGGTCAATACAAGTGCCAAAGCGTTGTTTATCAGTCAAAATTATTTCAACTTTCGGTAATACGGTGATGAATTCAATTTTTTCCGTCCAGTGAAAGCCCACTTTTTCATACTTTTTGCCCTGATTTTGTCCTTTTTCACACAAGAGGCAATAGCTCAAAAACAGAAGAAAAAATTCAAACAGGGGGCTACTGTTCAATTAAACGATTCAATTACTTCATTCAGCCAGTCTGACATATTTGCTTTCCCGAATGTAAACGTCTTGCCCTACTATTATGATGCGGCGAAGATGCAAAAGCTGCAGCAGTTCAAAAAAGAGGGCCCTTCTGAGAAATACTACCAGGCGCTTAGGAATTATGTAAAGAATTTCGGAATCCAGAATTTCCATGAAAATACGGCTATGCTTTGGGAACTGGCGAAGCTTTCGAGACAATATGGTCAGCCTGGTGAAGCAGTTTTGTTTTACAAACTCGTACTCAAACATCACCGGCAGGGCATTAACATCCAGGACGTTTATAGGGAATATGATTCACTTGAACGCGATAAGAAGAAATACTACGTGCCACTTGAGTACTATTATCAACTTGTCGACTACCGCAAGGAGATCGATACACTGCATGCGCCCCATTCTGTCTTAGTCAACATGGGTGATGGCCTCAATTCAAAGAAAGAAGATTATGGGCCTACCATCGGCAATGTTGACAATCTGATTCTCTTCACTTCCAAGCGCAACAAACATGAACAGGGTGAACGAAGCTACGATGAGGATCTTTTTTTTAGCACTCGCAATGACGGATACTGGGAGGAAGCAAAAGCCTTTAAAAGTATTAATACAAGTTATAATGAAGGTTCTGCATGCCTCAGTAATGATGGGAAGTTTCTGATCTTCTCAAGGTGTAACACACCAGAATCTCTGGGAAATTGTGATCTGTACATGGCCGAAGCAAAGACTGACAGCACCTGGATGAATATTAAGAACCTGGGACCAGACATTAACAGCAGCGGCTGGGATTCGCATCCGTCATTAACGCACAAAGGCGATACCCTCTATTTCGCTTCAAACCGTGTTGGCAGCTTCGGCCTTTCGGATATTTATTTTTCTGTAAAAGATGCAAAAGGAAAATGGGGAAAAGCCAGGAATGCAGGGCCGATCATCAATACAGTAAGCAGTGAAGTAAGCCCTTTCTTCCATCACCGGTTCAATGTTCTCTATTTTAGTTCCGATGGTCATCCCCTCAACTTCGGCGATTTTGACATTTACAAATCAAATCACCATAAGAATATCTGGAGTGAACCAAAAAATATCGGGCCATTAGTGAATGGCGCCGGGAGCGAATATTACTTTACAATTGATTCACAATCCAAAGATCTTTATTACGCCAGGTCTGAAGAAGATGATAAGAAGAATCTGGACCTGTTCTCTTTTTCCGTGCCGATGGAGGCTCAGCCGGAAGCTGTTACCCAACTGACGGGCTCATTAAAAGATGATGGAGGTAAACCCATGAAGGGAATTGTATCTGTGATCGACCTGGACCACAATGTGGAAGTGGCCCCAAAATTCTTACGCGAAGATGGATCATTTGATTTTAGTTTGATCAACAAGCGAAATTATCTCCTCATCATTCAGGGCGATGAATTCTTTCGTATTGAAGAGATCTTCTTTCTCAATGGTGATATGGAGATCAATAAAGTGGCCGAGCCAATTGAGAGCAAGATTGCTTTTTCATCGCTGGAGTTTGAGAATGGAAAGGCAGACATCTTGCCCGTCATGCGTAGTGATCTGAACAAAATCGCCAACTTCCTTATAGATCACCCACAGTTAAAACTGCGAATTTCCGGCCATACCGATTCTGCAGGAAAAGAAGAATCCAATCGAAAGCTCTCTCAGGCACGTGCGGATGCCATCAAGAAATACCTGGTTGATCAGTTTAAAATAGATAATCCCCGAATCGAAGCCATTGGCTTTGGCAGTTCAAAACCCATTACCCGTGAAATCACTGATGATCACAAGCAATTAAACCGACGGGTGGAATTTGAAATACTGAATTAGATGAAAGATTAAAGATTAAAGACGAAAGATTAAAGAAGGAGTTCCCCTTAAAATCCTCCCGTAAACGCCTTCGCAATATCGTTGTAGAAGACATAGACCATCAGAACTAACAGCAGTCCCATACCGATCTTTAAAGATGCTTCAAAAAACTTTTCGCTTGGTTCTCTGCCACTAACCATTTCGTAAAGGAGGAACATTACGTATCCGCCGTCAAGTCCTGGTATAGGCAATAGATTCATGAACGCCAGCACCATCGAGAGAAGTCCAGTCATCCTCCAGAAACGTTCCCAGTCCCATTCTGAGCCAAACATTTGGGCCATGCCGATCGGACCGGAAAGTGATTTTGAGGGATCAAGTTCTCCGGAGAACAATTTTTTAAACGCCTTCAATTGGACAAAGATGACACTGAACGCACGCTCTGGCCCCAATGCCATTGACTGACCAAACGTATAGTTGATATAAGCAAGTTCTTTCTTATCAGGCGGCTGAGGATAAAATCCAATTGAACTGTGATTCTTATAAAGTTCCTTGAACGCCAGGATTTGACCAGACCTCTTTATTTTAAATGAAATTGAATCCAGTTTTTCATTTTTTACAATTTTCTGAACTTCATCCTGATAGTTTACTGGTTGTCCCTGCATTTCAATAAACTGATCGCCTGACTTTAAGCCAACTCTCTTTGCAATGCTCTCAACCTCGAATTTATGAACGACCGTATCAATTTTATTCCCCTTACCCATCTTAAGCTCAATCTCATTTACAACACTTTTCTCGTTGATTCTATCGACAACTGAAGGAATACGAAACGTAACAAACGTAGCTGCTGAACTCTTCTTATTGAAATTCTCAATAAAGTTACCCGGAATATCAATTCGTACTTCCTGACCATCACGCAATACGGTATAATAGGAACCTTGCGACAACAACACATCTGGCTTAACAATTTCCTGAAAATCTTCGAAGTCCTTGCCATTGATGTTGACAAGTTGATCGCCGGTCTTCAAACCAAGTTTTTCACCCAATTCCAATACTTGAATACCGCCATGACTATTGACATAATCTTTAGGGATGTACGTGTCACCAAGAACGAAAGTAAGTCCTATAAAAATCGCTACACCAACGATAACATTCACGATAATACCACCAAGCATTACGATAAGTCGCTGCCATGGTTTCTTTGACCGAAACTCCCAATCTTCAGCGGGCGCTTTCAATGCCTCTTTGTCCATGCTCTCATCAACCATGCCTGCTATTTTGACATAGCCGCCCAATGGAAACCAGCCAATACCGTATTCAGTGTCGCCCTTCTTAAGTTTGAAAAGAGAGAAATTGAGAACATTTGCCATTGGGAAAAGGAAATCGAAGAAGAGATAAAACTTCTCCACTTTGATCCCAAATGTGCGCGCTGTGATAAAATGGCCCCATTCGTGCACTACAATTAATATAGAAAGGCTCAACAGAAGTTGGGCCGTCATGATCATTCCATCCATGTGTTAACTTTTGATTTTTTAAGTCACTTAATAAATTCAAATGCCCGGATCCTTGTCACTTTATCAGTCTCCACGTAATCCTCCAGGCGGGGTTCAGGGATATAATCCGATTTCATCAAACATTGTTCCACTAAATCAGACATTTCCAAAAAACCGATCCTGTCTTTAAGAAATTCCGATACCGCCACCTCATTCGCCGCATTCAGCACACAGGGCATGTTTCCACCGCGTTCGAGGGCCTTAAAGGCGAGCGCAAGATTACGAAAAGTTTCTGTATCAGGTTTTTCAAAAGTGAGGGAAGGGTAATTAACAAAATCAAACCTCGGAAAATCACTTTTTAGACGGTGTGGATACGAAAGCGCAAACTGGATCGGTAAACGCATGTCTGGCAGACCGAGTTGCGCCTTGATTGATCCGTCCTCAAACTGTACAAGTGAATGAACGATTGATTGAGGGTGAATCACCACATCAACCTGCGAAGGTTTGAGCCCAAACAGCCATTTTGCCTCGATCACTTCCAGGCCTTTGTTCATCATCGTGGCAGAATCAATGGTCACCTTGGCTCCCATTACCCAGTTGGGATGCTTCAACGCCTGTGCTTTGGTCACCTGCATCAACTCATTTTTCTTTCGTCCTCGGAAGGGGCCACCAGAGGCCGTGAGAATAATTTTCTCAATCCGGTTATGGAATTCACCAACGATACATTGAAATATTGCTGAATGCTCTGAATCAACAGGGAGAATATTCACTCCCTTTTCTCTGGCAATTCCTGTAATCAGATCTCCAGCCACGACCAGGGTTTCCTTGTTTGCCAAAGCGAGCATCTTTCCTGCTTCAAGTGCCTTGATAGTTGGCTTTAATCCTGAATATCCCACCAGGGCCGTTAGCACCAAGTCAATGGTATCCATTTGCACAACAGATGACAGAGCATTTTCTCCAGCATAAACCTTGATGTCTTCACCTTTGAGTGCCTGCTTTACGGTTTCATAATGATCTTCATTTGCTATGACTACAGCATTGGGTTTGAATTTCTTTGATTGTTCTATCAATAAAGGGGCATTGTTCTGTGCAGTCAATACCTCCACTTCAAAAAAATCAGGATGCGAGTCAATGACTTCCAGGGTCTGTTTACCAATGGAGCCAGTGGAGCCAAGAATAGCAATGCGTTTAGGAGGGGTCAAAGGCGCTGGGTTAGTTCAGAGTTTTAGATGGGCACAGGGAATTGATCCGCTATCTTGCGGTCATTGGAAAGTCGAGGCACTTTGTTTTGCCCTCCAAGTTTTCCCTGTGATTTCATATAATCAATAAAGGCATTTTTTTTCAAAGAAGTAAGCTTCAGCACACTAAGAATGTTTCCTGATATCAGATCATCATAGTAAACATTCAATCCCCGCAATTGGTTATCCAATTCGAGCACGAATGAATGGATATCTCTGGGTGGCGTTGCAAACTCAACCAGCCATTCGTGATGAGGCAATCCTTCCGACGGCGTTACCTGTGGCGCGACAGTAAACTCCACAAGCTCCACTTCGGGGAATTTCTGCATAGTAAATTTCATGGCCTTTTCAACCTCTTCCCCAATAACGTGCTCTCCAAAGGCAGATATAAAATGCTTAATCCTTCCCGATACGACAAGGCGATACGGATCTTTTGAAACAAACTTTACTGTATCGCCGATAGAGTAACCCCAAAGGCCAGCATTATTATTGATGATGATCGCATAATTTTTTCCCAGTTCAACCTCCCCAATCGTCAATCGTGTCGGGTTATCAAAGAAATATTCGTCTGCCGGTATAAATTCATAAAAAATACCGCTGTTCAATAGCAGCAACATGCCTTCGTGTCGTTGAGAATCCTGATAGGCAATAAATCCTTCCGAGGCTGGGAATAATTCAATAGAATCTATCTCCTTACCAATCGACTCGATCAGCTTGGCACGATAGGGTGCAAAGTTTACCCCACCGTAAACGAACATTGAAAAGTTTGGAAACACATCTTTGATCTTCTTTCCTGTACGCGCCTGTATTCGATCGAAATACATTTGTACCCACGGCGGTATTCCTGAGATCAATGTCATGTCGGCGTGCAGAGTCTCTTCAATTATTTTATCAAGCTTCTGTTCCCAATCTTCGATAATGTTTGTTGCATAGCTTGGCTTTTGATTGCTCCTCAGGTATCCCGGAACATGATGGTTGGCGATACCCGACAATCTACCGGTCTTTATGCCAGCCGTCTCGTGCAACTCCGGACTTCCAGAAAGAAAAATAAGGCTGCCATCGACAAATGCCGCTTTACCAGTTTCATGAATATAACTCAATAGCGCATTCCGTGCGCCATCGATATGATTTGAGATAGATTCTTTGGTAATAGGGATGTATTTCGTACCGGAAGTTGTTCCGGACGTCTTGGCAAAATAGATCGGTTTTCCTTTCCACAAAATATCGGACTTACCCTCCAGCACTTTCTCGAGATAAGGCTTCAACGCCTCGTAGTCACGGATTGGAACCTGCTTTTGAAAATCGCCGTGAGTCTTGATATCAGCAAAACCATGATCTTTGCCGAACTCTGTTGCCATACCGCCTGTCAGGAGGTTTTCCAATGTATTTTGCTGATAGAAATCTGGTCTGGACGACCATTCTCTGGTCTGGCGCTCAACGTATGCTGCAAATGGCCTGGCTAATAAGGACCTGAATCCCATTTTTAAATAAATTAAGGGTGCAAAGGTGGGTACCAATCCGAACTTAATAAAATCGGGACCGTTTTATATTTGTGCACGAAATTTGATGTTATAGCCGTATGGGAAACACAATCAAGACAATACTAACAGCATTTTTTGCGGGAATTGCAGGCGCTTATACTTTTTTTCAGCTTCAGCCGAAAAATGTGCCTGAGCTGATTCAGCCACAATACCAGGTGGCGGATTTTAAATCTGAAGGAACCTATAGCCCTTCCTCTACCACAGCATCATCATCCTCTCCAGCTGAAACCGTTGACTTCAGCACGGCGGCAGCGAAAGCAATACCAAGTGTTGTATACATCAACAGTATTTCACAAAGTGTTCCGTCTTACTCGTACTGGGACCTGCTGATGAATGGTGGAGGACAGCAAACTCAAGTAAGTAGCGGGTCAGGTGTAATTTTTACCTCCGACGGTTATATCGTAACCAACAACCACGTAATAGAATCGGCTGAGAAAATTCAGGTCATCTATAATAAGAAAGTATATGACGCCGAATTGATTGGAACAGATCCTTCAACCGATCTTGGCGTATTGAAAATCAAAGAAACCAACCTTCCCGCCATTACGCTGGGAGATTCAAAGACGCTGGCGGTCGGCGAATGGGTAGTGGCCGTTGGAAACCCATTTTCACTTTCATCAACTGTTACGGCTGGTATTGTAAGTGCGAAAGGACGACGTATTAATATCGTTGAGGACAAATTTCCTATTGAATCATTTATTCAAACTGACGCAGCGATCAATCCAGGCAATAGCGGCGGGGCATTGGTAAACAAAAAAGGGGACCTTGTCGGTATTAATACCGCTATTCTCTCACGCACAGGATCCTATACCGGTTATGCCTTTGCTGTGCCAGTGGACATCGCCAAGAAAGTTGTGAATGACCTTATTAAATTCGGTATTGTTCAGAAGGCTTTCATCGGAGGTTCAGTTCTCGACTACGACTATCAGACAATCCAGCGTTACAACTTAAGCACTACGGAAAAAGATTTCCGCGGAGTAGTGCTGGCTGAGCTCGATAAAGAGGGATCAGCCAATGACTCCGGATTAAAGCTGGGCGACATAATTATCCAAATAAACAACGTCAACATCAACAGTAAAAGTGAATTTGAAGAAGAGTTAAGCTATCATTATCCCGGCGATAAAATCAATGTCACGTTCATCCGCAATGGAAAGACTACAACGGTGCCAGTCTCACTGGTAAATAGGATTGGTGACGCGAATGTTATTAAAAGAAAAATCTACAGTGCATCAACCCTCGGCGTCAACCTGGAAGCTGTGGAATATGGGGTAAAGGTTAACAATATCAAGGATGGCCTTTTCAAACGCCTCGGTATTCCAGAAAATTATACCATCATCTCAATCAATCGCGAACGGATTAAAAATCCCCAGGACGTCATTGACTTCTTTACCAAGTACAAGGGACGAGTGCTGGTGTATGGGATCAATAGTTCGAAGGCGGAGATGCCGTTACAGTTTGTGTTGCAATGAGAGAGGAGAGAGGAGTCAGGAGTTAGGAGACAGGAGATAGGAGACAGGAGTTAGGAGACAGGAGACAGGAGACAGGAGACAGGAGACAGGAGACAGGAGCAGGAGCATGAGACAGGAGCAGGAGCAGGAGACAGTACTATTAGGAGGCCATTCTCATCTTCAACTTCTTCGTCAGTTCTTCTACTGAGTTCTTGAAGTTTGGATCGGCCTTCATCATGTCCTCAACGGATTCGAGGGCGTGGATGACAGTACTGTGATCGCGTCCGCCGAAGTTCTCACCGATTAAGGCAAGGGTAAGTTGGGTGTAGCGTTTGCAGAAATACATCGCCACTTGACGTGGAATAACAATCTCGCGTTTCTTGACTTTTCCTTTCATGGCTTCCAGCTCAACACGGAAATAATCTCCGACGGTTTTCTGAATGAAGTCCACGCTGACGTCTGACTGGATTTCCTTAACAATATTCTTCATTACCTCTTTTGCGAGGTCCAGATCAATATCTTTCTTCAGTAATGTCGCATGGAATATCAGCGAGTTAAGTACCCCTTCCATATCGCGAAGGTTGGTATCTACGCTATAGGCAAGATACTCCGCCACTTCGATTGGGATCTCGATCCCATCGGACTGCATCTTGTTGTGAATGATGGCGAGCTTTGTTTCAAAATCCGGCTCCTGAAGATCGGCAGTGAGGCCCCATTTGAATCGGGAAAGCAGTCTTTCCTGAAAACCTTTAAGGTCACGCGGCGCGCAGTCGCTAGTCATTATTATTTGCTTGCCTGTCTGGTGCAACTGATTGAAGATGTGGAAAAATATTTCCTGTGTCTTCTCACGTCCCGCAAGGAACTGTACGTCGTCAAGAATAAGTAAATCTACCTGAAGGTAAAAATTCTGAAACTCCTGAAGTTTGTGATTTTGTAATGCATTCAGGAATTGATTGGTAAAATCATTTTGATCAACATACAAAACAATCTTGTCTGGAAGATTTTGCTTAATCTCATTTCCAATGGCTTGAACCAGGTGAGTTTTACCAACACCCACGCCACCATACAACATCAGTGGATTGAATGAAGTGATGCCTGGCTTCTTCGCTACAGCAACCCCTGCTGAGCGTGCGAGACGATTACAATCGCCCTCCACAAAATTCTCAAAGCGGTAACTTGAATTGAGGCGTGAATTAACAGTCTGCGGATTCAATGTACGGAACGTGAATGGAGAATATTCCTCTAGATGCGCGTTGCCATTAACGTTCGAATTATTTACAGAATGCTTTCCCTGGCCATTAGGATAATTAACCGTCAAAGGGGCGTTGCGTTGATTACCGCTATCGATAATGACAGAGTACTCAAGTCTGGCATTTTCACCCATCACTTTATTGATTGCTTTTTTCAGAACCGGAACATAGTTCTCTTCAAGCCATTCGTAAAAAAATTGGGAAGGAACCTGGATAGTCAGTACGTCACCTTCCTGACGCAATGGCACAATTGGCTTGAACCATGTAGTAAAATTTTGTTCATCAACTTGTTTCTTAATTATTTCGAGACAGTCGGTCCAGACAGTTGCACAATCAACCTCCATAAAGAATCAAGTCAGATGGAATTATAGTTTGTAGCTCCCGAATTTTTGGAAGGGAGACAAAGGTGTAAAAAAACACCAGAACAAAAAAACAAAAACCAACCTTGATTTTTGCATTAATGCTGTATATGGTTCAATTTGAGGATTAATAACGATTGCTTACGTGAAAGAAAATTCAATAAATTTTAATGCCTTTAAAAATGGCCAATCAATGGCCGACTGGGAAGTTGCGGCGCAGGAAGAGTTGAACGGAGCGAATCCCTTTGCGAAATTAACGCATAAAGGCAATGGCTGGTCTATCCTGCCCTATTACGAGCAAAATCAAATAAAACCGGATCCTTTATTAACCGCTTCCGGGAATGAATTTCTCGGTGCCCGGTGCTGGTACAATTGTCCCTCCATTGAGGTACTGGATGCAAAAACGTCCAATGGCGCTGCGCTCGAATGTCTGCGCGAGGGTGCGGATGGAATATTGTTTGAGCTTTCGACTGCTGTTGATTTTAAAATTCTTCTCGAAAATATTGAGTGGAAATACTGTTCGCTCAATTTTTTAGCAAAGCAAAATCAGGGAAATCATATACTGGCGCTGGATCAATTCATTAAAGAAAAAAAAACAACCACTGATCAGTTTCACGGCGCTTTCTTTGGAAACACAATTGCGTCTGGTATCCGGAACCAACAATTTTATTTTAGTGGCTTTACGATGGAACCGAACGCAGATCCGGTGGAGGAACTGGTGAAAGGATGGAGACGATACGCGTCCGATCCCTGGCACACATCCGCTATCAAGGCGTCTGACATGTATCGCCCCACCCCCGCTTTTTCCATCACCCTCACCCCCGACTTCTTCCTGTCAATTGCAAAGCTTCGGGCAATGAGAATGATCTGGAAAAAATATCTGACTACCAGTGGCCTGAATCAAACCAACATTTTTATCCATGCGTGCTCACCGCCATGGATCAATGATAATTTTCAGCCTCATGGGAATATGTTGAAAAGTACAACCGCAGCAATGGCTGGGATACTGGGGGGTTGCGATGCGCTTACGATTGAACCGGAAGATCGTAATCACGCAATGATGTCACGCATTGCCCGCAATGTTTCTAATGTACTTCGCGAAGAATCATTTTTCTCAAAAGTGGCTGATCCGTTGGCAGGGTCATATTTTATTGAAGATCTTTCTAATCAACTAACTGAGGCAGCGTGGAAGTCGATTAATTCTCAACCAGCAAAATGAAAGAACAATCTTCATCCTGGCAGTCTGCGGAAAAAATCAACATCTTTCCTGAATATAACTTTACACCATTTGAACATCTCAACTATACTGCAGGTATTCCTCCATTCCTTCGCGGCCCGTACGCGACAATGTACACCGTGCGCCCCTGGACCATTCGTCAGTATGCCGGTTTCTCTACAGCAAAAGATTCAAATGCTTTTTATCGGAGAAATCTTGCAGCAGGACAAAAAGGACTTTCAGTAGCATTTGACCTTGCCACACACCGTGGTTATGATTCGGACCATCCACGTGTGTCAGGTGATGTTGGAAAAGCTGGTGTTGCGATAGATTCAGTGCTCGACATGAAAATCCTCTTTGATCAGATTCCTCTGGATCAAATGTCCGTGTCAATGACCATGAATGGAGCGGTTTTACCTATACTAGCGTTTTACATTGTTGCCGCAGAAGAACAGGGAGTAAAGCCCGCACAACTCAACGGAACAATACAGAACGATATCCTGAAAGAGTTCATGGTGCGCAATACGTATATCTATCCGCCTGCTCCATCGATGAGGATCGTTGCAGATATTTTTTCGTATTGCGCGAAGAACATGCCAAAATTCAACTCGATTAGTATCAGTGGTTATCACATGCACGAAGCGGGAGCTCCTGCTCACCTTGAACTTGCCTACACACTTGCCGATGGACTTGAATATATACGGGCAGGATTGAAAGCAGGTATTGCTATTGATGACTTTGCACCGCGACTGAGTTTCTTCTGGGGCATCGGTATGAATTTTTTTATGGAGATTGCCAAGATGCGTGCGGCAAGGTTGCTATGGTCAAGGATCGTGCAGCAGTTCGACCCAAAGAATCCAAAGTCGATGGCGTTGCGTACCCATTGTCAGACCAGTGGATGGAGTCTGACTGAGCAAGATCCTTATAATAACGTTAGTCGAACTGTCATTGAGGCAATGGCCGCCGTGTTGGGCGGAACACAGTCCCTTCACACCAACTCATTGGATGAGGCAATTGCATTGCCAACCGACTTCTCAGCACGCATTGCCCGCAACACACAACTTTATCTGCAAAAAGAGACAGGCATTACTCGTGTAGTAGATCCGATGGGAGGTTCTTACTATGTCGAATATCTTACCGACGAACTTTTACACAAAGCCTGGGCATTGATTGAAGAAGTAGAGAGCGTTGGAGGAATGACAAAAGCTATTGAAAATGGAATTCCAAAACTTCGGATTGAGGAAGCGGCGGCATCCAAGCAGGCACTAATTGATTCGGGAAGCGATGTTATTGTTGGAATGAATCGTTTCACGACGGAAGAGAAGCCAGACTTTGAAATACTGGAAGTTAATAACGCCACCGTCCGACAGGAACAGATCGAACGACTTAAGAAATTAAAAAATGAAAGGAACGCTGAAAAAGTTGCGGCGGCGCTGGATGCACTGACAAATTGTGCGAACAATGGAAAGGATAATTTACTAGACCTTGCAGTGATTGCAGCTCGTGAGCGCGCGACCCTTGGAGAAATTTCTGCGGCGCTTGAAAAGTCTTTTGGCCGCTATTCCGCTTCTGTTCGAACCATTTCCGGTGTATATTCAAGTCAGATGAAGAATATAGAGATCATCAAAGAAGTAAGGAGACTTTCCGATCAATTTGCAAAGCAGGATGGTCGGAGGCCGCGGATCCTGGTTGCCAAGATGGGACAGGATGGACACGATCGAGGTGCAAAAGTAATTGCTACAGGCTTCGCGGATCTGGGTTTCGATGTGGATATTGGCCCCTTGTTTCAGACTCCCGAAGAAGTTGCCAAGCAGGCCATTGAAAATGACGTGCATGTGGTTGGTATTTCAAGTCTTGCCGGCGGACACAAAACATTAGTGCCAGAATTAATTGCCGTGTTAAAAAAAGCCGGTCGCCCGGATATACTGGTTGTGACCGGTGGAGTGATCCCAAAGCAGGACTATGATTTTCTTTTCAAAGCCGGAGTAACGGGGATCTTTGGACCTGGTACACCTGTGACGCAAGCGGCAAAGGTGGTGTTGGAGAAATTACTGTAATTAGGTTCCCCGTAGATTCCGCGGATCGAAAACCTACTACTGTGCTCCTCATGCCTCCTGCTTGCGCATTGTGACCAAATTCGATTTATTGTTTTTGAAAAACACATGAACCAGCTACTTACTTTAGGATTCTTCCTCAACTCATTCTGCATTAGTCACGCACAAATTGTAAATACAATTTCGTTGGACAAGACAAATATGTATTTCCATGCACTTGATTCCGTCGTCAAGTTGGTGGAGAAAACTGAAACGGTTAAAAGAATAATTGTACGCGATCTGGATCGCATCACGAATCTCCCTGATAGCGTGAATGGAAAGCCGATTGAGCTGAGTGCCGAACCTCCTAAGGCCTGGGCAAAAAGAAAAATAAAAGAAGGAGAAATTATTGTCGGAATACGACCAGTCTCAATTGTAAGAGATCAATATAAAATAACGATACTTGCATCTAGAAAGAATGGACGGGCAGGTGACGGATTTTATTTTTTCTATTATAAATATATTCCTGAAACACAATCATTCATTCTTCGAAAACTGCAGAAAGGATCGATCTATTAAATTATTCGCGCGCGGACGTAAAATATTCGCGTCGGAATTTGAAGTGCTAAAAAGACCGCCGTCCAGATTTATTAGTTTGCGACTGGTTGTGTGATCGCGGGAGTAATGGGCATCATAGGCATTTTTTACAGAAAAATCCTGGGCTTGATCCTGCCTCATCTGCCGGAAAATTCTGTATATTTCAACTCGGAACTTTGGCGAATGGCTTTATACCTGAAACACGGGGCGAACGCCACAGAGGACGTAGCTCAGATCAAAATATTTTAACAAATGAATATCAAGACCCCCCTCACCCTCTGGGTGTTAGTATTCTTGTCAACATTCGTTGTTGGTCAAACCAAATACGAAAAAGGATTAAACAAAGCAGAGGCTGCCTACAAGATTGGCGACTATACTTCTGCAAGAAAAAACCTGGAGAAGGCGAGAAAAAAAATCACGGCCAAACTGGGTGCACAAAATCAATATACCCCAGGTATTTACCTTTCTCTTGCCAAATATGATCTGGCATCCGGCATGCCTTTGGACTTTGAGTTTAACCTTCAGAATGCGCTAAGTTCAGCCAAAGCCCTCTATACGGAAACCAGCGAGAAATATGGAAGCATGCTGGTTGATGCTGCGGAACTTTACAATCAGAACGGATCGTATCGCGTAGCGCGCGAATATCTTGATAATGCGAAGAAGATCCTTGATGCCGGTTCATTTATGAAAGATCCTATCAAAGCACATTGGGATTTGGTGAGGTCCGAAACACTAGCGGGCCAAGGGTACTTCAATGAATCACTCGATCTGATGAATAGCCGTTTTTCATATTTTGCAGGAAGGGCTATTAAGCAGGAAACCGTGCCCGATGGCAAAGGGGGATTATCAAGCAGAAAAATACCCGAGGCCGAAGTTGCGCAGCGTTTAGATGATCATTCAAGATTGTTAACGGATATCGCGACAACCTATGGAAGGCAGGGTAATCAAAAGAGCTCAGATTCAGCTTTTATGGCTGCCACCAGCTGGATCAAGAAAAATATTGGTGACCATTCTATTCCGTATATCCGCAATCAGTTTTATTTCGCAAACATGCTGGTTGAGTATGGCGTAGAGGCTGACGATTTACAAAAAAATGCTGAGTATGATCGGACATTACTTATTCTGAAGTCATTTTTTAAACCTACACATTATCTCGGCATTCAACTCTACGAAGAGTACATGAAGCAACTACTGGCCAGCGACAATATGGCCCGATATTATAACACGAAGATCGAGTATGAAAAAATGATCAATAAGGAATTCCCTCCAAAGAGCATTTATCAGGCAAGATTGAAAGCGGTAGAGTTCGATAAAAAGCTTGACGCCGATAAAACCAAGAACCTTGAACTGTCAGCCAACAATCTGATCAGCAATACCACAAGTCTTCCAAGAAATAACATTCTCACAACCGAGATTCTTGATTTCCTGGTAACGTTATCGATCCGGGATAAAAAATATACAAATGTAGAGGGCTATCTGAAGTCAATCGTCGAAATCAAAAGCGATCTTTTTGGAGCAGATGCACCAGAAACTCACCTGGCAAAGCTACGTCTTGCCAATTTCTACCTGGACTTCACTAACAATATTGCTGACGCGGGGAAGATCTACGATGAAAGCTATTTTAAAGTGGTCTCAAAGCAGATTCGCTCATGGCACAAAGATAACCTTGAGATTCTGAACCATGCAGCCATTTTCTATGAGCTGACTGATCAGTACGCGAAAGCCAATTCAACGCTTGATAAGGCAGGGTATGTTGCGAAGGATAAATATTCAAATGAAGATTATACCTATGGCGCGGAGCTTACTCGTATTGCTAAGCTTCAGATCAAGCTTGGAAACTATGAAGCTGCTGAGAAAAATATAAATGCAGCGCTCGTCATTCTTGAAAAATTCCGTAAAGAAGAAAACAAAAAAGGATACCTGGTAGAAGCCATTGATACACAGGCAACCTTATTTGGCATCAAGGGTTTATTTGACGAGGCTGAAAATGCACTTGACCGGTCGGCAAGAATTATCAAACGTGCTGATGGACCTCTTGGCATTGATGAACTTAGTACCGCTCAGGATCTGGCCAGCCTGTTCATTCAGCTTGGAAAATATTCAGAAACAAATGAAATCCTGGACAAGCTGATCCTGGAATACGAAAAGATTTATGGCAAGCAGTCCCTTCGTCTCATCGAACCCCTTGTTAACAAAGGAAAATTGCTACTCGCAGAAGGTGATTATACCAATTCCGATAAAGTAGCCATGCGAGCCAATCAGATAGCGATTGCCACCTATACCGAAAAATCCACCAAGACAGCCTCAACTCAAAAATTGCTGAGCGACATAGACTATGCCATCGGAGATTACGACAAAGCCGAGGACAACATCGTAAAGGCACTGGCCAGTCAGGAAAAACAATTTGGGCGCAACCACATCGATGTCGCTAAATCCCTGTCCCAATTGGGCCTGATACGATTCTATAAGAACGATAATAAAAAAGACGTTGAAAAAATTATGATCGAAGCCCGGGACATCATTGGAAAACGCCTTGGAAAAGATAATCCTCAATATGCTGATATCCTTAAAAATGTCGCCATACTCTATATTTCTCAAAAACAATACGATCAGGCATTTAACTCACTCACACAGGCTGAATCAATCTGGCGACTAAAGACCGGACGGAATAATAGCATACAGGCAGCGTCTATCTTTACCCTCACCGGGGATGTTTATTATCAATTGAAAAGATATGACAAGGCTGAAGAATTTTATAAAAGAGGAAAGGATCTGTATGAAAAATACTTCAGTGATAAACACCCCGAATATGTAAAAGTGTTATCGAAACTTGCGCGTGTTTACTACATGGAAAAGGATTTCAAGAGTGCTAAGAAGAATATTGAGCTGGCTCTGAATAACTACGAAAATTTCATAAAGCAATTCTTCCCAGCACTGAGCGAACGCGAAAAAGCCAAATACTGGAACACGATCAAGGGTGACTTTGAATTCTACAATACACTTGCCTTTGGGCAACTTGACGACTTCCGCGATCTCAGCGGAAAAGTTTATAACTATCAGTTGTTGACGAAAGCGTTACTGCTCAGCAGCTCTATCAAAATCCGTGAACGTATTCTTAACAGTAAGGACGAAAATCTCATTGCCAATTATACTCAATGGGTACAGAGAAAAGAGTTTCTTACCAACGCACTTTCAATGAGCACACAACAGCTGACTGACAACAACATAGATCCAACAGCTCTTGGTAATGAAGTTGAAAGGCTGGAGCGGGAATTGAGTGAGAAATCTGAAATTTTCGGGCAGAGTTTTGAAAACAAACGCATCACGTATGAAAATGTCCAGTCGGCACTGGGAAAAAACGACGTAGCTGTGGAGATGGTTCGGTACCGTTACTTTAATCACACGTTCACAGACTCAATTATCTACGTTGCGTTGTATGTAAAGGGTGAAAAAGGTCGCCCCAAAGCCGTTGATCTGCCGGAAGGACACAAAATGGAAACGCGTTTTTTCAAATACTATCGCAATTGCATCACGGGAAAATTGCCAGACCAGTATTCCTACAGAGTATTCTGGGAACCGATTCAAAAAGAGATTGGCCAATACGCCACTATCTATATTTCTCCCGACGGCGTTTATAATCAAATTAATCTGGAAGCGATTCCGACACCGGATGGGAGATATGTAATTGATAATTCGAACATCGTAATGGTCAGTAATACCAAAGATCTCTACATTCGAAAGGTAAAGACCAAACTGGCTGCCAAGGGGAACAACAATGCTTCCATGTTTGGAAATCCAACCTTCTACCTGGCGGCTTCTGCCAACCCCGAATATTCAGCATTACCTGGCACGGAAAAAGAAGTCGATGAGCTTCAGAAATTGCTGAAAGGCAAAGGCTGGATTACTGATGAGTACATGGAGAACAGCGCGAGCGAGGAAAAAGTCAAAGCCCTTGACAACCCTCGTATCTTCCATATCGCAACACACGGATTTTATACTAAGACTGAAGGTGAAACACTGCAAAAGGATCTGACAGAGAATGAAGCCATGATGGCAGAGAATCCACTGATGAAGTCGGGACTATTGTTGAAGGGAGCCGGTGATATTCTTGCAAAGACAACCTACAACTACAACATTGAAAGTGGCGTCCTCACAGCGTATGAAGCCATGAGCCTGAACCTTGACCAGACGGACCTGGTGGTACTCAGCGCCTGTGAAACAGGTTTGGGAGAAATTTCCAACGGTGAAGGGGTCTATGGTTTACAGCGAGCGTTCTTCGTGGCAGGCGCGAAAGTACTTATCATGAGTATGTTTAAAGTGGATGATGACGCGACTCAGAAACTTATTCTCAATTTCTATAAGAAGTGGCTCGCCACTGGCAACATGCGCCAGAGTTTTGTAGAAGCCAAGAAAGAGCTTCGGGTCGAATATCCGGAACCGATTTATTGGGGTGCGTTTATGATGATCGGACAAGAATAATGTAAAAATAGAGTTGCCTTAGAATGTCTGGAGAAAAAGATCTGGCCAAGCTTCTCAAAACGCTAAAGCCTGTTCACGTTCCGGGCGATTATGTGTTTTGCACTGTCCCTTCGGTTGAGTCATTGGACATCCACGAGATAGTCTGTTATTGTAAAGAAGCAGAAGGCATCAGCATTGTTGTGAAGAAACAGTATGCTGACAAGCGGAGACTTTTATACTCATCCTTAATGTCATGGATAACGTTAACCGTTCATTCGTCGCTTGATGCAGTTGGAATGACAGCAGCGTTCTCAAAAGCACTCAGTGAAAAAGGAATTAGTTGCAATGTCGTGGCTGCATTCCACCACGATCACATTTTTGTGGGGAAGCTCGATGTCTTGAAAGCAATCGAAGCACTGCATGGACTTTCGGATCAGGAAATCCCTTCCAATTAAGATACTCATTTCCTTATCGCCTGGGTCCATCGCAATACAATTCTCTGCCGGGTGTCATACTGCTTCCATACCTTATTTCGAAATTTAACCAGTAGTACTCGCATCTGCAATCTTCAACGCCTCCGCGATGATCGCCAGCCCCTCATCGATCTGCTCTTTTGTAACACAAAGCGGCGGAGCGATAAAAATAAATCCCCAACGGACAAAGGTGTACATGCCCAACTCCTTTATTCGCGCTGCTACTTTATTCATCACCACCATCTCATCCTGCGTTGCATTGAACGGAGCCATGGGCTCTTTGGTCTTTCTGCTTTTAACAAGCTCCAGGCATCCAAGCAAACCGGTGGTACGGAAATCACCAATGGAAGGATGAACTTTTTTTAGATCTTCAACGCATCGTGTAACATACCTACCCATCGCAGCAGCGTTTTCAACCAGGTTCTCATCTTCATAAATTTTTAAAACTTCAAGCGCAGCAGCACAGCAAACCGGATGTGCGGAATAGGTTAATCCAAGCGCAAGCAGGGTGTCATCATATTTGGAAGCGATTCTGTCCGACACCATCAAACAACCAAATGGAAGATAACCAGATGTCAACCCTTTCGCCATCGCTATCATATCCGGAATAATTCCGTGATTTTCAAAGCCAAACCAGTTTCCCGTGCGACCAAAGCCACTCATGACCTCATCCATTATTAATAAGATCCCGTTCTTATGACAGATCTCGCGCACTTTCTTAAGATACCCTACCGGGTACTGCAGGCAACCCGATGTACCAGACTCACCCTCCAGCAATATCGCAGCAATTGTACCTGCACCTTCATATGCTATGATTCTTTCAAGTTGAGCCACCGATTCACTCAGTAGACTCTCCATCCCAAACTCCCAGCGATATGCGTAAGGCACGTCGATGTGTACAAAGTTTGGTGCCTGCTGTGAGTCGGCAGGAATTTTACGCGGATCTCCTCCTGCGGACATGACGCCGTATGTCGATCCATGATACGATTGATATCGGCTAAGAATTTTATGTCGCCCAGTCGCCATGCGAGCCAGCTTGATACCGTTCTCAATGGACGTTGCTCCGCACAATGTAAAGAATGCTTTATTCAGGTCACCTGGACAAATTTCTGCCAGCTTCTTCCCAAGATCACCGCGCGATTTCGTCACACAGCTAGGCGTCACGTAGCTGATTTGTTGCATTTGCTCCATTACCGCTTGCGTCACACGCTGATTGCCATGACCAATATTCACATTCATCAACCCCGATGAAAAATCGATGTACTTCTTCCCATCATAATCATACAAATACACACCTTCGCCATATTTCACAGCTATTGGCGCAATCCCCTTCTGTTTACTCCAGCTGAACAGTGTATAATCGAGATTGTCGCTGACGATCTGTTGTGTTTCTGATGCAGTAGTTGTCTTCATGCTAATTTGAAATTAATTACTCAGCTCATCCAATTTATCCCAGCATCGGGATTCCACTTCGTCGTACTCTTCTTAAGCTTTGTCCAGAATTCAATAGAACTTTTTCCGGTAATATCTCCTACCCCGAATTTACTTTCATTCCATCCGCCGAAAGAAAACGGTTCACGCGGTACGGGCACGCCAACATTCACACCGATCATTCCTGCGCTGGCATTATCAATGATATAACGGGCAATGCCACCACTTTGTGTGAATACTGAAGCAGCATTGCCGTAGGGGTTTCCATTTTCGATGGCGAGGGCCTCATCCACGGTATTCGTGCGCATGATACTAATAACAGGACCGAAGATCTCCTCAGTGGCAACAGACATCGTTGGCTTTACAAAATCAATCACCGTAGGGCCGACGTACGTTCCTTTTTCTCTTCCGGCTACGACCGTATTTCTGCCATCAACAAGAATTTTTGCTCCTTGTTTTTCCGCGTCAGTAATATATTGTTCGATGCGATCTTTCGATTGCCTATTGATAACAGCACCAAGGTTCTTTCCAGGGATAACCTTCCGTGCCTCTTCACAGATTTTTTCAATAATATGATCCACGGGACCCACGGCCACCATGGCTGATGCGGCCATGCATCGTTGTCCTGCGCAACCACTCATGCTGGCGGCAACATTCTGTGCGGTCATTGCAGGAATAGCGTCAGGCAATACGATCAGGTGGTTCTTAGCGCCACCCAACGCGAGGCAACGCTTGTAATTGCTGGTAGCGCGCTGATAAACGATCTTCGCTACTTTCGTGGAACCCACAAACGACACTGCTTCGATACCTTGGTGATCGCAGATAGCATTGACTACCTCTTCATCGCCATGTACTATATTAAAGACACCATCGGGCAGTCCGGCTTCGTTTAATAGCATTGCAATCCTTCCAACACTCAACGGTACTTTTTCTGAAGGTTTGATGATCATGCAGTTTCCAAGGGCAATGGCATTGGGCAATGTCCAGTTGGGTACCATGCTTGGAAAATTGAACGGAACAATAGAAGCGACCACACCGAGCGGCACATGTTCCGTGCGGCACTCGACACCTTTGCTTACTTCCAATACTTCACCTACAACCAATTGCGGCAGGGACGTAGCAAACTCACTTAGCTCAATACTCTTCTCAATTTCAGCAACCGCTTCACCGTAGGTCTTTCCATTTTCTTCCATCACGAGCTCGGCAAGCTCTTTCATATTTTTTTCAAGAAGCGATTTATACTTAAAGAAAACCTGAACCCTTTCCTTTATTGGCGTTTTGCTCCAGCCTGGAAATGCGACTTTAGCGGCAATCACAGCGCGTTTTAGGTCCTCCACCCCAGACATAGGCACCGTAGAAAGGTGATTCCCATCAATAGGTGATATCAAATCAATTGCACGTATTGTAGTGGCGTTAACAAACTTGCCGTTGATGTAGTTTTGAACTGCAGGATACTTCATAATACTCGTTATGGGCAAGGAACGAATATAGTGATTAATAGAAAAAGAAGCATCCAGAGACCTTGCGGCCGTCGAGTTTGTCTATAGAAACCAAAAGGGAATTTTTGATGGAGAACCAGGTACCTACCGCCAAAGCTTTTCGGGAATTAAGTCCAATTCACAATTGAAATCGAACGCTTTATAGAGGAATCTATTTCCCATACGCATTTCGCCTATGCCGTTTTGAGCTAAAATCAACGGTATTGTCGTGGAACAGTTTTTACGACGATAAGTTGACAAAACAGGTCAAAACTTTAACTAATTATATTATGAAAGCCTTAAGAAATATTATCGTTCTGCTGTTCATTTCAGCAGCTTTTGCGAATGCACAAATCACAGTACAAGGTGAACGAAAAGTCAATACCGACTTTAAAAAGTATAAATCATTTGACTGGCTGAAAGAAGATCAACGTCATCCACAATTGGTAGCGTACAGTTATGAAGAAATCTATAACCCAAAGAATAGCAGCGACAAGAAAAAAGTAACGAATGTGCCTATTATCGTTTACTCCTATTCCTTTGTGCTGCCATCTTCGGATTCATCGATCAATCGTACCATTCTTCAGTCTGTTAACAGTGAATTAGAGGCGCGCGGATATCGCAAGGAGTCAAATAATCCCGATCTATTAATAGCATACAAAATCTTTGACCGTTCAACGCAAATCAAGGGTTACAATGCCGATCCGACTAAGGTAATAGGCGGAGAAACCTATCAGCCAATGGATACCGTAACCTATGCCCTTAAGCCAGGCTCTATCTTAATTTCATTACTAGATGCTAAAACATCACAAGTAATTTGGGAAGGATTTGCCTCAGGCATCACCAAAAATAATGATGTGATGAATGACAAGATGAAAATCAAAGAGGCCATCAATCTGATTTTTAAGAAGTATGAATTCCGCGGAGATAAATACTCAATGAATTAACAGGAATTGATTAACATAAAAACGCGAAGACTAATTCTCTTCGCGTTTTTTATTAGCAACTTTTGATGAACCGCTAGTAACGGACCAGACAGCAACTCAAACTGGCAAATGATGTCATTGGATAATATTCCCAAGACGACGCCATCGAATTTTATTGATGAGATTTGCTTCCCCATCAATCGACATCCAAACAAATAAAGCTTTTCCAACAATATGATCTTCCGGCACAAACCCCCAATAGCGCGAGTCCAGTGAGTTGTGGCGATTGTCACCCATCATAAAATAGTAATCCTGATTAAACGTATACTCTTTCACAGCCAGACCGTTGACGATCAATTGTCCACCTATGACTTCAACGCTTTTATTCTGGTCGTACAGGCGAATAGTCTCTCCATAAAAATTAAGGGTCGAGTCGTTGACCGCAATCTTCATTCCTTCCTTTGGAATAATAATTGGGCCATAATTATTTCCATTCCATTCATTTCCCTTCGACCGCGGGAATATATTTTCTTCTGCACCTATTTCTCTTGTATAATCTTCCTCGAAAGAAATGATGTACGTGGCGGTCTTAACAGCATGAACTTGCTCTTCGGTGAGAAGCATGCTATACACTGCCTGATCAGATGAATTTCGACCCATGAGCCGTACATCGTCACCGTCAAGGCCAAGTGATCTCAGATTTCGCTGGTGTATTTCATCTTTTGACGTAACCAGATAGCTGAACTTCATATTTTTCGGAAGGCCCAATAGCTGTCCATTCGTGTAGACCTTTCCATGCTTTATTTCCAACCGGTCACCGGGTACACCGACACACCGCTTGACATAATTGGTTTTTAAATCAAGTGGATAGTCAACGCCATTATTTAATGCGACGGGAGGAACATAAAATACCACCACGTCTTCTCTTTTTACTTTGCTTATCCCAGGAAAACGATACGTTGGTAATTGAATCCAATCAAGGTAAGAAGGAATTTCAGTTCCCCATATTTTCTGATGGGTCAGAGGAATCTGCATTGGGGTGCGTGGTGTTTGCGGACCGTAATGAATTTTGCTTACAAAGAGGTAATCTCCCACTAGCAGGGAATTTTCCATGGAAGGCGTTGGGATCACAAAGGCCTGGACCGCTGACCATCGTATAAACGTGGCAACCACTACTGCAAAGACAATGGAGTCTGACCATTCACGAAGGAAGGTCTTGGGTTTAGGTTGTTCACGCTTCTGCCAGAATTTCCAGGTCATCTCTGTCGGGTTTGGTTCGTAAGTAGGTTATAACGAAAAACGGCGGCGGAGGTTCGGGCAATTTGATTGGACAGACATACTGGAAGATTAGGAAACCAGGCCCTCCTCCGTCTAACTGGAACCGCCGGCAAATTTCGTCCACTATTGTGGATGGGAGAAGGTTTCTAGTAGCCTTACAAATTCAATCAGCCCAGAAGTAATGGGACCGCAAATGAACTGATTAATTCACCGCAAGGATACATTTCGCCTCTTCCATGATTCGCTCACAGCCTTTAACATAGTGCTTCCTTTTAAGGAAATCGATATCTTCAGGCTTCCCCGTGATATTGATCCGGAGTCGGGTAATCATGCTGTTGGACAAATCCTCAAACACTTCTCTTCCTACTTCAAAAACAGGAGTGTAGTAAGTCAATTGGGAAGTTGCAGTAGATGTTCGGGTTGAAGGAGATCTATAGGATGTACTGCGGGTAGACGAGTGACTCGAACTATAGCTGCCTGTCGTGGAGGAACTAGTAGAAATAATATTCCGTGTCACCGGCTGAATATCATTGACAGGAATGAGGTAAAGAATCTTTTCATTTTGAAGTTTAATCTGGACAGTGTCGTTTCTTGTTATCGCTTCGTGCACTTCACCACCATGTACAAACATAAGTTCAATAAAATATTTCCCTCCTATCCAGGAAGACGTCCACGTGAAGTACTGATTATCGATACGATTAACAATTGATTTTGTGTCTTGTCCTGTAAACTCATCTTTTTTATCGATTGTAAATTTACATTTCTGACCGTAGCACATTGATGATACAATGAGAAAAGCGTTGATTGCCAAATAGTTTTTCATGATTTCCAAATTTTTTGGTTCGACAAAATCGTATACTATTCAAATGTACCTCGTGGCCGATTACCTTATTATACCTGAATTCCGGTATTTATACTGGTAATTTGTTAAAGGTTTCCGGCTAACTTCGAAGAATTCTGCTTGCTATCAGGTGTCAAAATTCGGAGCCTGAAGGAAATCCTGTATACCAAAAATTAATCCTTACTACAGCCCAGGTTTTGGAGGTTTTACTGCTGCCTGCGAAGACAGAATCCCCTTGGACGTCGTTTTTCTGCTATACAATTTACCATGACAACTTACATAGAGTGTTGCAAAGTCGGTACCCCCAAATTTCACATCATCCATTCCAGATGCCGGTGAGGTAATGATAAAATTTACGCGACCGAGCTGGTCGGATATCTGAATGCCTTTGCCAGTAGCGGTATATAAGAGATTTTCTGAATCAACGGTCATTCCCCTGACTTTTGGGATTGCCACTCCATACGGAATATGATAATGAATGTATTCCTGTCCCTCCGTCAGACTTCCGTCTTCATTGATCTTTAATGAATAACCAAAAATAGCATCTGCCAATCCAACGGTTAAAAATGTCTGTTCCGCAGAAATTGCAAGGCCGGTCGGATGATCAGTAACAGCAACATATTGGGTTTGCTTTTTTGAAAAACTATAATAGCCTATGCGATTCTTCAAAGTCTCAGTAAAATATATTCCTTTAGAGGAAAGCGTCATATAGTCGGCTAAAACATTTGAAATAACTTCTTTGGAAGTTCCGTCGACATCGACGAGCAAAATCTTGCGCTGACGCAGATCACTGACATATAATTTCTCTCCATCCTGAATTGCAATTCCACCAATATCTCCTTTGGTTTTTGCAACAATCGAGATATCTCCTCCCAAGCCGATCCGATATATAGTGTGATTGCCGGTAAAAAATACTTCTCCCTTCTCGTTGACTGCAATTTTATTGACCTTTTCAGTGTTCAGTTCCTTCCACGATTCACCTTCAATCAATGGATACAACTTTCGTGACGTTCCTTTGTGGATTTGAACCGGTGCCGGGTAATCTTTCCAGAGCCACTTCAATGCTTCCGCTAATATCGCTGAACCATGCTTGCCATTATGCCCGCCGTCTCCCCATTGATGATTGACTTCATACCCAGCCCAGGTCAGGGCACTCAACATATTCTGGTTAGCCATCCACCAGTCGCCAGCATAAATATTCAAATCCTGATTGCCATCCTCCAGGAATACCCGAAGAGGCCGCGGCTCTTCTTTTCGAACAAGGGTGGCAAATTCATCTCCTCCACGAAGGCCCACATATGTACCGATGGTGCTTAGCACTCTTCGAAACTGATCGGGACGTTCCCAAGCAACATTGAACGCTGCTATTGCACCTGAACTTGCCCCAGATATGGAACGATCATTGGGATCTTTACTCAGATTGTATTTACTACCAACCTCAGGAAGGATCTCCTCAATCAAAAAGCGCGCGTGCCGATCGCCCAGTGCATCATATTCAAAACTTCTGTTAAAGCGTGGATAGTTATCGGATCCGGCGGATGGTACTTTTCCATGATCAATAAATATACCAATCATCACCGGAATTTGATTTAGTGCAATAAGTGAGTCAAGCACCGTTGGCAACTTCCATTCATTTGCTCTTCCCAATCCATCTTCAACCACAATTACACATGCAGGTTTTGCTGCATCGTATTGTGCAGGTAAGTAGAGCCAATATTCCCTTTCAGTGCCCGGATAAATTTTACTTTTCCATATGAATGGGCCCTTGATTTCACCAACACGTGCCTGAGATTGAATTGTAGTGGATGTCAGCATTACCAAAACACTGACGACAAGTATTTTTTTCATATAATGTAATTCATGTCAGTTGTCTCTGACCACTTTTGTGGTGTCGCTCTTTAGCTTTATTGCAAATAGCGCGGGCCAGTTTTTACCAGTTACCAGCAATAGTTTACTTTTCTTCTCCCAGGCGATTCCATTCAGCACATCTGCCTTTGAACTTGTAGCAATTGCTTTTTCGGCAAGAATTGTCATATCCATCCGACCAACTACATTTCCGGTTTCTGGGTCAATTTTTAGAATGAAATTGGTTTGCCATTGATTGGCATAAACATAGCCATCGATAAATTCAAGTTCATTTAGTTTCTCTTGTGCAATACCGTCATCTGTAACTGAAATTGAACCTGCACTTTTAAGAGTGACCGTATCCAAAAAGTAGAGTTGATGCGTGCCGTCGCTTAAAATAAGATTTTTATTATCATGGGTTATGCCCCAGCCCTCATGTTCATTTCTAAACTCGCCCACTTTCGCGAATGTTTTAAAATCATAGATAAACATGACGTGATCCTGCCATGTCAGCTGATAAATCTTGTTGTTCAGTATGGTAATTCCCTCCCCAAAATATTTTGGATCTAAAATTACTTTTTTGGTTTGTACACCGGACGAGATGTCGACTTCAGCAATCCAGGAATTTTCCTGGCCCGTGCTCTCAAATAATCTTCCCTGATGAATGATGAGCCCTTGCGTAAAGGCCCTTGCATCATGAGGAAATGCGCTGACAACAGAGTATTGAATGAAATTATGCCTCTCTTTCGCTTCGTCCTTTTTAGGATTGCAGGCTGAAAAAAAGATTAATGAAACCAGGAAATAACATAGATTCTTCATATCTACTTATACCCCAACTTGAATCATCTCTTTATAATAGAACTTCTCGCGAACAATCTGTCCGTCTTTCCAGTGCTGAACAGAAGTCTCTGTGAGACGAAGGTTTTTATTATCCCTCGTAGTAAAATTGTGTTCCCACTCACCAAACACGATACTTTTCTCGATATCCAGCGCCTGACTAAGCAACCTGCTGTTATTGGATGTCGTTCCTCTAAGCATCTTCTTTTCAAACTCCATACAAGCAACCTTACCTTTTCGCGGCTGCTCTTCATTATCCTGCATAATAACTTCGCCGGCATAATAGGTCTCCATGGCTTTCAACGTATCACCTCGAACAATCAACTCGTTGAGGGATTTTACATTTTCGGGCAATGAGAAACGCGGTGTGGATGAGTGTGACATGATTTGCGAATGTTAGTAAAGATAAGATTTAAATTAATTCCATTAACTTACCATACGACCAACCCCTCATTTAATGAATCGTCCTTCCAGTGCATTTCGGAATTCCATCGTGGCTGCCCTTGGCGGCTTTCTTTTCGGATTTGATACAGCAGTAATTTCTGGCGTTGAGAAATCCATCCAACAACTCTGGTCACTTAGTGATTTTGCACATGGTTTTACCGTTGCATCCGCTCTAATTGGTACTGTTATAGGATCACTCATTGCCGGTGCGCCTGCTGAAAAGTACGGGCGAAAAAAAGTATTACAGGCGATCGGTCTTTTATACGTTGTTACTTCGCTGGTAACGGCTCTTACCCCATCCTGGGAACCATTCGTATTGTTTCGCTTTCTCGGTGGAATTGGAGTGGGCGCATCGTCGGTCGTTGGTCCGATGTATATTTCGGAGATCTCTCCCGCTGATTCGCGCGGCAGACTTGTAGGATTATTTCAATTTAATGTGGTGCTTGGAATTCTGATTGCATTTGTTTCCAATTATCTATTAAATGGAATCAGCGAAGAATCATGGCGATGGATGCTTGGAGTACAAGCTGTTCCATCACTCGTTTTCTTCACACTGGTATTCTTCATACCGGAAAGTCCACGCTGGTTAATGAAACAAAATCGCGAAGAGGAAGCCAAATTAGTTCTTGAAGGAATCGGTGAAAAAGATTCAGCACACGCCATGAGCCAGATCCGCGACTCGCTTCATCAAGAGAAGGGAACAAAAACAGAAAACTTGTTTTCGGGAAAATACAACAAGCCAATTTTCTTCGCCATGGCGTTAGCAACGTTCAATCAATTCTCAGGAATCAACGCCATTATGTACTACGCTCCTCGTATTTTTGAAATGACGGGATTGGCTAAAGATACCGCACTGCTTCAGGCTATTTCTATTGGCGTGACAAATCTTGTCTTTACGCTCCTGGGTATTTCCTTAATAGATAAGTTTGGAAGACGTACACTTCTAATTGTGGGTTCGTTTGGAATGGTGTTTTTCCTCGGCCTCACAGCCCTGGCTTTCTACACCAAAGCCACCGGCGGTTATTTTGTGATGCTTTACCTCGTCGGCTTCATCGCCTTCTTCGCTTTTTCACAGGGTGCAGTGATATGGGTATTCATCTCGGAAATTTTTCCCAACAAGGTGCGATCCGCTGGCCAAACGCTGGGGAGTTCTACTCATTGGGTTATGGCGGCAGTCATCTCGTGGACGTTTCCTATTTTCGCAAAATCCTTTGAATATGGCGGGGCTTACGCTTTTACATTCTTCAGCCTGATGATGTTCCTTCACTTATTCTTTGCATGGAAGGTTCTTCCTGAGACAAAAGGGCAGTCGCTGGAAGGAATACAGAGGTCGTTGGGGATTCATTAGAGACTTAAACCGCATTTTGCCACAACCACAAATTCTAAATAATTTAGAGATTTATCATGGCACCCCGCCGGAGTTGTGCCTCTCAAGTAACGGTTACGGCTACAGCAATGTCTTCCTTCGGGATTCTTAAGTAGTCTCGGAAATTCACTTCAAATGTTGATCCCTGTGTTTCGAATGGCAATCCAAATGGATATTGCCGACAAGCGATTCAGCGTTAAAATTTCAATTTCATTTTTCGGCTTTCATCCTCTCATCTTCACCGGTATCACTAATTTCAGTCCCGACCATATTTCATCCACAGCGCACACTTTTACATCCACAAGTCCGTTCTGCAGCGCAAAATTCCGAATAACATCTTCGTTCATATCTGTTTCTACTTTGGAGGCTTTCTTCGGCCAGGAGATCCAGATCATCCCATTTGGTTGTAGTTGCTTTCTGAGGTTAAGAACTTCTTTTTCATACACCTTCCTCTCTTTCACAAACAGGTGAATGAAGTCGAGCGGAGTTTTTCCTGTTCTTTTCTTGATCTGCGTGCCTTCCGGCAGCGGACTTATTTCTTTCCAGTACGAGGCAGGTTCGTTTATAATCAGCACATGGTGACCTGATTTGATACCAAGTTTCTTTAACAATGGTGTTTCTGAATATCCAGCCATAATGATGTTGAATAAGGGTCTTCCTGACAATTTAGTGTTTCGCTCAAGAAAAAGCCACAAAAAAACACCCCGATTACTCGAGGTGTTTTCCTTTTTGTTGTCGGAGCAGATTAGTTTCCGTTCTTCTTCTTTTCCATTTCGGCATTGAACGTATCCTTGAACTTCTCGTAGTCGTAGTCAATCTTCAATTGATCATCTTTAGAGAGACGCTCATTATATTGCTTTACGAGGTCGTCAGCAGAAAGTTCAATTGCAACATAAGTCTTGTAATTTCCGTCTTTTGTCCGAACGAGTTTCTCACAGATCGTGCGCACACCCTGAAGTGTTTGCTCAACAACCTCACGATTTAACTGTTCAAAGCGTTGTTCCAGTGCTTCTTTTTTGTCCAAAGAACGAGAGTTGGTGTAGTTATCCGTTACAGTTTTTACTGTAGTCTGGATTGACTGAGCCAGTTCATTACGCGCATTAGTCACAGCCTTCTTTTTAGAAGTCACCTGATCCATGCTCTCGCCGATAGAGTTGGCTCTGAAAACTTTGCTGTTTGTAAAGAAATCAGGTCCCGAGCAAGGAACAGTTATTTCCGTTTCACCGGAAGGCATTGCTTTTTTCGACTTACAGCCAGCAGCTACAACTGCAGCTACCATCACCACCACATAAGAGAGACGCATTAGATTTTTCATTTTGTTTGAAATTTGATTTTTAGGGAGTCACTTTAAAACAACACGCTTATAGTTAGACATGCAAGTTAATGAATGCAATTTACAGGCCACAGTATTGAAAAAAGGTTTTTTCTTTTAAAACGCTTCAAAAAAAGGCTTTTTACTGCAAAATCGCATTCAAGAGTTCCGGAAGCTTCTCCTTGTCTAAGGTATCCAGGGATTTGTTATATGCTTCCTGACTGGCCCGGTCATAGTCCAGACTATAACCCTTCACGCGATCAAGGGTAGTGGCATAGATCTCCTTGTTTTCTTTGGCCGTGCTTACGCGGATCACACTGGTAACATAGGAGATGTAAATACTTCCCGACACGGCACCTTTTTCAGAATCACTCGTGATGTCAACTTTAAGTTCGGCCTTGTCTTTTTGATCAGTTAATTCGAAACCAGAACTGGTAAGGAAATTCTTGATTTTATTGGTTACCTGCTGGCTGCTCTTTACAACGCCAAAATTCTTCTCAATAGAGTTAATGAAAACCAACGGTCGGGCTACCGCCAATAGAATGCTGGCCTTTGGCACAGTCATCTTGGATGAAATCAACGCAAAAATCGGCGATGGATTTTCGCCAGCGAATGCAAGCAGATCTACGGTAACGCCCACCGACTGCTCCAGATCACGAGAACCAATCTTTGTGAGCAAAATCTTGGCCTGACCAGTTTCGTCGGTTTTAAAGCTAGGAAATACATCACCTGAACCCTTTTCAAATGCTGCTTTCAATGGAAGGTCAGGAAGAATCGCCTTGGACGTTTTGTCAATTGCCTTCACCATTACAGAAATATTACTCTGAGCAACACGCCTGTTAAGAGAAAGCTGTGACGGGGTTGCCGTCAAATGATAGTTATCCAGCAACTGCTGCATGCTTGCGTAGATCTCGTTGGTAAGGATAATTTCCTTCCCTTCAAAAGTAAGTGTTATTGGTTCAGCCAGATATTTTTCCACGGCACGAAACCCCTGATAATAAAATCCAAGTGCCTGAATGGAATTCTTTGCACGCTCGGACTGCTTTGCCTTTGTAAAAAAATCCAAGGCAAGGGTAACAGCATCTCGTTTTTGCTGTTCTTTTATTTCATGATAGCGTCGTTTTGACAACCGATAATAAACCCAATAGTTTTGAGCGTCCTCCCATGAATCTACAGACTCGAAATCCTCAATCTCATCAGCTGCCGTGGTCTTAATCATTTGTTCGTACTTGTCGCGAAATTCCTTGTTCTGATCAATTGACGTAAGCACCGAGGTGGATGAAATATTTACCTTAATTTCGGAAACCAGATCTTCGAGGGCGCTCTTCTTCGCTTCCTGAACATAGTTGCTCGTTCCGTCTTTTGTGCCGTGTCCTATACCAACATAATATTGGTCTGTCTGAGGCTTTGTGGTCAACCAGGCCGGCGTGACTACAACCTGCTTGCCCTTCTTTTTGGATTTATTTTGAGTGGATGCCGGTCCGCAACTCACCACAATTAGCGCAATAAAAATTAGCTTTTTCAAGGTCGTATCAATTTCTATTAGGGTTGTCTTAACTATGCAAAATTAGAAAAACGTCGTCTTCTCAGGTTACGGATGTTGAATAATTGACTGCGCACACACGAAAAAAGGTCGAAAATCGTTTCACTGGAGAATGTTTGGTCTATAAATAAACCACATTCATGCCAGAATATGGGGCAATTTGTTGAACAAATCAAAAAACCTCAGAAATGCGTAAACCACAATTGGGTATTCTTTATAGTTTTAGTCAAATTTTGATGGGTATGAAAAATATAGCGGGGTTGATGATAGTATCGCTGATTGGATTCAGTTGCCAGAAAAATGAAGTAGTAGAATCAGTGTTTACAGGCAACGAAACTACTTATGCGTTGCAGCAAAGTTCACAGTATGCCGTTAACGGAACGGTGCTTTTTAAGGAAAGAAAAGATGGAAAAATCAGCGCCCAGATACAGTTGTCAGGTACAGATGGCGACACTAAATATCCCGCCCACCTCCACCTGGGAGATATAACCACGACTGGTGCCGATGTTGCCTTATTAATGAATCCCATCGAAGGCAAAACAGGAAAGAGCGAGACAATTTTTAATCAACTCGCGGACGAGTCAACGATTAGCTATTCATCGTTGGTAAATCTCCAGGCTTGCATTAAAATACACCTTGGTGATACCGGAGCGGCACGGGATGTTGTCCTGGCCGCTGGAAATATTGGTGCTGCCGTCGCTCAAAGTAATCCCGGAGGAAGGCTGGGAATTGGAGTGTGTAAAAGTGAATGATTGATTAAATTGATTATAAAAAAAACCGTCATTCAGACGGGTTTTTTTATTTTGTGATGGCGTGATTAAAACTAGTCGCCTCCGCCACTTCCTACAATCTCGTACGAAGATAATGACGCTCCGAGGTATTCACGATTCATCCTTGCTATCGTTGTTACTTTTATTGACTTGGGACATTCTGCTTCACAGGCATATGTATTAGTACAGGCGCCGAATCCTTCGGCATCCATTTGGGCAACCATCTTTTCAGCGCGCTGTCTGCGCTCAGACTGACCTTGTGGCAACAATGCGAATTGAGAAATCTTGGCTCCCACAAATAACATGGCAGACGCATTCTTGCACGCAGCTACGCAAGCACCACAGCCGATACAGGTTGCAGCATCCATTGCTTCATCTGCAAGCTTTTTGGATACAGGAATAGCATTTCCATCTGGTGCTCCGCCGGTGTTTACAGAAACAAACCCACCCGCTTGCTGGATACGATCAAATGCAGAACGATTTACCACCAAATCCTTTATTACAGGAAATGCTTTTGCTCTCCACGGTTCAACTGTAATGGTATCTCCGTCTTTAAACGTGCGCATGTGCAACTGGCACGTTGTAGTCTGCAGAGGTCCATGTGGATGACCGTTGATATACATACTGCACATTCCACAGATTCCTTCACGGCAATCGTGATCAAATGCAATGGCTTCTTCATTCTTCTTGATCAGATCAGTATTAAGAACATCAAACATTTCAAGAAATGACATGTCAGGCGATACATGATCAAGCTTGTAAATCTTGAATTCACCTTTTGTATTGGCACTTTTTTGTCTCCAGACTTTTAGGGTAATCTTCATATTCTTGTAAACTTATAGTGGAAGTTAAGCTCGGGTACTCCTAACCTTTCATCTTTAATTATTGATCTTTAATCTCCTTTTACTTATAACTCCTCTGGGTCAACTTAACATTCTCGAAAACCAGTGGTTCCTTGTGAAGCTCCTCTTGTACATTTTCGCCTTTGAATTCCCATGCCGACACATACGCATAGTCATCGTCTTTGCGCAATGCCTCGCCGTCAGGCGTCGACGATTCTTCACGGAAGTGGCCCCCGCAAGACTCACCACGGCTCTGAGCATCGTCAACCATTAGTTCGCCCAGCTCGATAAAATCCGCAACACGTCCGGCTTTTTCGAGTTCACCATTCAATTCGCTTCCACTTCCCAGTACATTTACATTTTGCCAGAACTCTTTTTTCAATTCCTGTATTTTCTCTTTGGCTTTTTTCAATCCCGCTTCATTGCGTGACATGCCACAGTATTCCCACATGATGTGACCCAACTCACGATGGAATTCATCGACAGTCTTCTTTCCTTTTATGGCGAGGAGTTTGTTTACACGTTCGCTGACTTTATCAATCGCTTCTTTAAATTCAGGCCGGTCAGTTTCAATTTTTTCCCATGGCATCGCTGCAAGATAGTCGCCAATTGTATAAGGAATTACAAAGTATCCATCAGCCAAACCCTGCATCAGCGCACTTGCACCCAGACGATTAGCACCGTGATCAGAGAAGTTTGCTTCTCCCAAAGCATATAAACCTGGTACAGTGGTCATCAAATTATAATCAACCCAAAGCCCGCCCATTGTATAGTGCACGGCAGGAAAAATCATCATCGGCATTTCATACGGATTGTCGCCGGTGATCTGTTGATACATGTCAAACAGGTTGCCGTATTTAGCTTCAATAGTTTTCCTTCCGTCACGCTTGATCGCATCGGCAAAATCAAGAAATACCGCCAGGCCTGTTGAACCTACTCCTCTGCCTTCATCACAGACCGTTTTTGCGTTGCGGGAAGCAACGTCGCGAGGAACAAGATTTCCAAAAGATGGATAACGTCTTTCCAGAAAATAATCGCGATCCCCTTCAGAGATCTTTGCTGCATCTTTTGCTTTGAGGCCTTTAATCGCCACTTTTGGTGCCCATACACGTCCGTCATTTCTCAGCGACTCAGACATCAACGTAAGTTTTGATTGATGATCTCCAGAAACAGGAATACAAGTCGGGTGAATTTGCGTGAAGCAAGGATTGCCAAACAACGCACCTTTTTTATGAGCTCTCCATGCGGCCGTTACATTCGAACCTTTCGCATTGGTTGACAAATAAAATACATTTCCGTATCCACCAGTAGCCAGCACAACGGCATGCGCTGCGTGCGATTCAATTTTGCCAGTCACGAGATCACGTGTAATAATACCACGGGCTTTTCCATCGACCATAACCACATCGAGCATTTCGGTGCGGGTGTACATTTTCACCTTGCCATTCGCAATCTGGCGGTTGAGGGCCGAATAGGCTCCCAGCAATAATTGTTGTCCTGTCTGTCCACGTGCATAAAACGTACGCGAAACCTGTGAACCACCAAATGACCGGTTGGCAAGCGTACCACCGTACTCACGGGCAAAGGGAACACCTTGCGCTACGCATTGGTCAATGATATCAACACTGACCTCGGCGAGGCGATGCACATTACCTTCCCGTGCACGGTAATCACCACCTTTAATAGTATCATAAAACAGACGATAAACGCTGTCTCCATCATTTTGGTAATTCTTTGCTGCGTTGATCCCACCCTGTGCCGCAATAGAGTGCGCACGGCGGGGACTATCCTGAAAACAGAAAGATTTAACATTGTAGCCCAGTTCACCCAGTGAAGCCGCTGCGGAAGCGCCAGCCAAACCAGTCCCCACCACGATGATGTCATACTTTCTCTTATTAGCGGGATTTACCAGCTTCAAACTGAATTTGTGCTTTGACCATTTTTCGTTCAGGGGGCCAGCAGGAATTTTTGATTCTAACTTCATACGCCAGTGTTAAAAAATCTTAATTAAAAAACATCCAAATAGGAATCAGTGCGAACAATGCAGGAACAACGATAGAGAAAGTTTTGCCCACGAAACTTATAACAGGATTGTACTTCAAATGGTTTAATCCAAGTGTCTGAAAAGTGCTTGTGAAACCATGCCATAAGTGAAACGCTACTCCAAACATGGAAAACACATAAAGGGCAACATACCAGTTTATTGTAAACATTTCAGCCACGACTGTGTAAATGTCTTTTATTTCCTTTCCATCATAGTTTACGCTTGCCATCTCACCGTAGTGCATTTTGAAATAAAAATCCTTGAGGTGAACCACTAAAAATACCAGGATGATTGTGCCCAGGATTCCCATATTTCTGGAAGACCAGATGGAAGATTTGGACGATTTTACGGCGTAACCTTCAGGGCCACGAGCACCCCTGTTTCTGATGGTGAGAAAAGTTGAGATACCTATATGAAGGAGGATAAAGAAAAAATTTCCTTTTGAGATCAGCTGTATTATAGGATTGTGACCCATGAAGTCGGCATATACGTTAAAAGCGTGTCCTCCGTCGTCCTTCATAAGCTGAAGATTTCCAATCAGGTGAATCAGGAGAAATAGAATCAGAAAAAGGCCTGTAAGGGCCATCATCAGTTTTTTACCCAGCGTGCTGGAGAACAGGTCGATAAACCACTTCATAGTGAGGTTAGGGTTTTTACAAGGGAACCAAAATTACTTCCCGGAGGTTTACCAAACAATTGAACTCGTTTAAATATACAGGGTCCAAATAGGCTTAAAACTAATCCGGATTTTGTGTTTGTGAGGCGGCTTCAACTGCGCTATTTTTACCTGTCAACCACTACTTGATCCTTACATGTATTTAATCTTTGATACGGAAACCACGGGTGTTCCGCACAATAAAACTGCGCCGCTTACAGATCTTGATAACTGGCCGCGCATTGTGCAGATTGCCTGGGAACTTCACGATAATAAAGGTGGCCTTCTTTCACAGCATAACTATGTCATTAAGCCTGAAGGATTTGACATTCCTTACAAGGCCGAGCAAATTCACGGGATCTCTACAAAGCGGGCGCTTGAAGAGGGCCATCCACTGAATGAAATCCTTACTCTTTTCAACGGTGATCTTGAAAAATCGTCAGTCATTGTTGGTCATAACATTGAGTTTGATATTAACATACTAGGGGCCGAGCTCATTCGCCAGAAACTCTCTACCGACAAGCTGTTGGCGTCTTCAAAGATAGACACTGGCCTGATCTCTGTTGAGTATTGTCAGCTTTCGGGAGGTCCGGGCGGCAGGTTAAAAATGCCAAGGCTTACCGAACTTCACGAAAAACTCTTTGGAAAAAATTTCGGTGACGCCCACGATGCCTCATACGATGTGGCAGCTACTGCGCGGTGTTTCTTTGGATTGATTAAAGAAAACGTTGTAAAGCCGTTTGACGGAACGTTGCTAAAAGATATTGAATATGAAGAGCCTAATCTTGAAGCCGGCAACAACAGCAAGCGTCAGAAAAAGAAAAAGACTGATTACACCTCTGGCGGCAGCGCAGCAAACCTAACAGACAAGCCATTCTATCATCTGCATCTTCACTCACAGTATTCTGTACTACAGGCTACTGCCAATGTGAAAGATATTATTGCGAAAGCAATAAAGGAAAACATGCCCGCCATAGCGATGACAGACCTTGGAAATCTTTTTGGCGCTTTCAAATTTGTAACAGAGGCACTTAAGAACGATATAAAACCTATCGTGGGTTGTGAATTGTATCTGGCGGATGAACGGAAGAAGACAAAGTTCACAAAAGACAATCCTGACAAACGCTACAGCCAGGTACTGATCGCAAAAAACAAAGATGGTTATCACAATCTATCCAAACTTAGTTCATTGGGTTTTATGGAAGGCCTTTATGGAATCCATCCGCGCATCGACAAAGCATTAGTTGAAGAATATAAGGAAGGACTGATTGCCACGACTGGCGGACTTTCCAGCGAGATTCTCCACCTGATCCTTCATGTTGGTGAGCGACAGGCAGAAGAAGCATTTGCCTGGTGGCACAAAACCTTTGGAAAGGATTTTTATGTCGAATTAAATCGTCACGGTATACCGGAAGAGGATCACGTAAATCAAACGCTTCTGCGCTTCTGTGAAAAGTATAAAGTCAAGTATTTCGCTGCTAATGAAGTGTTCTATCTTCAGAAGGAAGAGGCTAATGCGCATGATGTATTGCTATGCATCAAAGAAGGCGAATTCCAGTCCACTCCGATCGGTGAAGGCCGCGGCAAGCGATATGGCCTTCCCAACAATGAATATTATTTCAAGTCGCAGGAGGAAATGAAGAATCTCTTCCGTGATATGCCTGAAGCGATTGATACCTTAAGCGAGATTGCGGATAAAATCGAAAGCTATAAACTGGAAAGAAAAGTTGCGCTTCCCAAGTTCGACATTCCAAAAACGTTTAAAACTGAGGATGACTTTCTGAAACACCTTACGTATGAGGGTGCAAAGAAACGATATCCTGAATTGACACAAGAAATTAAAGACCGCATAGAATTTGAACTTGAAACGATCAAGAAGACGGGCTACCCGGGATACTTTTTGATCGTTCAAGACTTCACTTCGAAAGCGCGCGAGATGGGAGTGTCGGTGGGGCCCGGCCGGGGATCCGCCGCTGGATCGGTGGTGGCCTATTGCACTGGCATTACGAACGTCGACCCGATTGCCTACGATCTCCTGTTCGAGCGTTTTCTAAATCCTGACCGTGTATCACTTCCCGATATTGATATTGACTTCGACGATGAGGGTCGAGATAAAGTGCTTCAATATGTAATTCAAAAATACGGTTCCAACCAGGTTGCCCAGATCATCACGTACGGCACCATGGCGGCCAAGTCATCGATTCGTGATGCTGCGCGTGTGATGGAACTTCCTTTGGCAGACGCTAACAGTATGGCGAAGCTTATTCCTGAACGCCCCGGAACAACATTGGCAAAAGCTTTTGAAGAGGTTCATGAGCTTGAAACGATGCGAAAAGGAACTGACAAGCGTGCTGACGTATTGCGGCAGGCAATTATCATTGAAGGCTCACTACGAAATACGGGAACTCATGCATGCGGTGTAATCATCACACCAGAAGACATGACAAAACTCATCCCTGTGTCAACCGCAAAGGAATCTACAATGCTTGTCACGCAGTTTGACAATAGTGTTGTTGAGAATGCCGGGATGCTAAAGATGGACTTTTTGGGACTGACGACCCTTACTATCATCAAGACTGCACTGAAGAATATTAAAAAGAAGAAGAATATTGATGTTGACCTGGAGAATGTTCCACTAACCGATCTCAAGACCTATCAGCTGTATCAGCGTGGAGAAACGATTGGTACGTTTCAGTTTGAAAGTGAAGGGATGCTTAACTACTTGCGAGCGCTAAAGCCCGATAAGTTCGAAGATCTCATTGCTATGAACGCACTCTACCGTCCGGGTCCAATGGAGTATATCCCCAACTTCATAGCCCGTAAGCACGGACGGGAAGCCATCCGGTACGACTTGCCGGAGATGGAGGAATATCTTAAGGACACTTACGGCATCACAGTATATCAAGAGCAGGTAATGTTGCTTTCTCAGAAGCTTGCCAATTTTTCAAAGGGCGATGCAGACGTTTTGCGTAAAGCAATGGGTAAGAAACAGAAGGACGTGCTTGATAAGATGAAAGATAAATTTATCGGAGGCTGTAAAAAGAACGGGCACGATGAACGAATCGCTGATAAGATCTGGAAAGACTGGGAGGCCTTTGCCCAATATGCATTTAATAAGTCGCACTCAACTTGCTATTCGCTGGTAGCCTATCACACTGCCTACCTGAAGGCGAACTACCCCGCTGAATACATGTCGGCGGTACTTACCCATTCACAAAACAATCTTGAGAATGTAACTTTCTTCATTGAAGAATGTCGGAAGATGGGTATTGAAGTACTTGGACCACATGTAAATGAGTCGGGCGTTTTCTTTGAAGTGAATAAGCAGGGAGCGATTCGCTTTGGATTGGGTGCGATCAAGGGAGCGGGTGATGCTGCCGTTGAGTCGATTATTGTTGAGCGTGACGCTCACGGGACTTATAAAGATATCTTTGATTTTGCCAAGCGTCTAAGTCAGTGGTCGGTTAATAAAAAAACATTTGAAAGCCTGGCCTTATCCGGCGCCTTTGACTGCTTTACAGAATTTCATCGCCGGCAATATGTATTTGCAAAAGATGGCGACATCAACCTGACAGAAAAAGCCACTCGTTATGCGGCGAAGCTTCAGCAGGAGACGTTGAGCTCGCAGGTGAGCATGTTTGGCGGATCTTCTGGCACAGAGGTACCACGCCCTAAAGTAGATGCCGTTGAACCCTTCAGCGAAATAGAGAAACTGCATTTTGAAAAGGAAGTGGTGGGTGTTTACATTTCCGGCCATCCTCTTGACAATTTCAAGTTTGAAATGGACACGTTCTGCTCGACTGCCATCAACACGTTGAATAACATTGAAGGTGCTGAAGGAAAGGAAATGAAAGTGGGTGGCATTGTATCGGCAGTAGAACATAAGATGACCAAGACAGGGAGGCCCTTTGGGAAGCTTGCGATGGAGGATTATTCTGGTAAATATGAATTCGTGCTCTGGAGCGACGACTATCTGAAATTCAAATCCTTCCTGATGCCTGGCTTGTTTCTATTTGTTGAAGGAAATGTGATACGTAAAAGCTGGGGGGAGCAAAATCTTGAATTCAAGATCAGGAATATTGAGTTACTTAATGAGATTGGGGTGAAGCGGGCAAAAGGCTTGCAGGTAAAAGTGAGTAGCAGCGCACTCAACCCAGCCCTTGTAAAACAACTTGAAGCAATTTGCCTGGAATACAGTGGCGGTACTCCGTTCTATCTCAAAATTAGGGATGAAAAGGAAAACATTAGCCTGGAGCTGTTGTCTCGCAAATTCAGGGTAAAACCTGTTAACGATATGGTAAAGAAAATGAAAAAAATACAGGAGGTGGAGGTCGAGGTTGTTTACTAAATTTGAAAATTATTCCAACTAAAATCAATTATTAGCCTTAACGTATTGAATCCTACAACTCTGAACACAAAACCCGGAACCTTTATCTTTTTACAGGAATGTGAACTTCACTGTATATATTCGTGTTAGAAATCCAGAAGGGACTAAAACGTTAAAAAAAACATAAATAAAATGGGAAAAGCACTTGTACTAACCGACGCCAATTTTGATGAGACCATCAAGGGAGATAAACCTGTATTAGTAGATTTTTGGGCCGAGTGGTGTGGGCCTTGCAAAATGATTGGGCCTGCCGTTGAAGAACTGGCGGGAGATTATGAAGGCAAGGCTATCATTGGAAAGCTCAACGTGGACGAAAATCCTGAAGTTACAGCCCGGTTCGGAGTGCGTTCAATCCCTACTTTGCTCGTTTTCAAAAATGGCCAGATCGTTGATAAGCAGGTTGGAGCGGTGCCAAAATCAGTATTGTCGTCAAAATTGCAAGCGCAGGTTGCGTGATATTTTAGTAAATACATCAGAAAGCCAGTGGAAAATCTCCATTGGCTTTTTTGTTTTGTGGCCACTGCACTAAATTTGATTAATCCACTGAAACGTATGGGCACAGCTGATTTTTCTATAAAGAAATTAATCAATAGTTTATTGATAGTTCTTTTTTTCACCGCTACTTCTCAAGCACAAAATTTATCTGCTGGCGCACGCGTGATGCCCATGGCTGAATCGTTGCTGAATGGGTTGCCGATCTCCAGACCAGCGTCAAATGTCATTGGCGACATCTACCTGAATTCAAAACCAAATCATTCAACCATCACACTGTATGAAAATAATCAGGTAATGGAAGGTTATTTGGTCCGATACAACATTTACCACAACGAGCTTGATGTCACAACTCAAAATGGTGAACGCGCTTTGGAGAGTTCAAGGATCAAAAGTTTCGTTCTGCGAGATTTACAGACAAACACGTTTGTGAATGCACGCGACTACAATCTCGACGGAGTTCCATTTCTTGGCTTTTTGGAGCTATTGGTGGATGGCCCAACTCCGTTATTTAAATTTACCTATTTGATCATCAAAAACCCGGATTATCAGCCTGCTCTGAATACTGGCAGCCGGGATACGAGAATTCTCAAAGACGACAAATTCTTTTATGCCAACGGAAAAGAATTATACGAGACAAAAAGTAAAAAAAAATTACTCGCGTCGTTTGGTGAAAAAGCCAATGAGGTAGAAAAATTTATGAAGATCAACTATGTGTCGGCCTCTAACCAGATAGGTCTAACAAAGATTTTCACCTATTACAACTCTTTGCAATAAGACATTTGTCTCGCTGTAGTGAAAGGGTCTTTGATTTTTGATTCTATTTTTTTCACTTAACGGTTTCAGGTCCCATGTCAAGCTCCCACGAGTCAGTTCGAAAGCATGACACGGGAAGCCCCTCCTTATTAAAGAGATTTGGAATGGAGGTGTTATCCCAGCAGAATCTTACCGCGGCAGGAACTTTTACCTCTTTCGCTGAAACCAGCACTGTGCTTCCTTCAATTTTCGCAACGGCGGGATAAAATTTTCCATCCGCTCCCGCAATAGTAAACTGGGTTGGTGGGCCACCATGACTTATCAAGCCGATCTCGCCATACATAAATGAAATCCTGGCTTTTCCTTTATCAATCAGCATTGATTTGTAAACTGGCGATTGGTATCCCAACAAGGGACGTTTGTAAAGATCGCCAAGCGCATAGTTGGCAAGACGATCTCCAACAGGTTTTTTAAACTGCGGATGAATATTTTTCACGTCATCCACTACATCGGAAATGATCACCATGCCTGTCCGAGGTACCGCTAACAAATTTGATTGTTGCTGGCGAACGAGAACGCCTTCAAATTTCCTTCCATACGTGTAAGGTGCAATCTGAACGTAGTAAAACGGAAAATCTTTTTTGAAATCACTCCTCCAACTTTCAATCATTGTCTTCATCAATTTTGCATAAGTATCCGGCGCGGCAGTGTTGCTTTCGCCCTGATACCAGATCGCACCAGCAATACTATATGGAACAATGGGGCGAATCATTGCATTATACGCAACCCCAGGCTGCTTTGGCCAGCCATCGCGTTCCTTAAGCAAGTCGGCTGATGATTTTAACGAAGGATCACTTTTAACTTTTTCAGAAGGTGTCCAGACTTCGGCAGGTGTACCCCCCCAACTAGCATTAATCAGACCGATGGATGTCTTAAGTTCTGAATGGAGTTTCTTGCCAAAAAAATAGCCAACTGAACTAAAACCTTTCATTGTTTCGGGAGTGCAAATCATCCATTGTCCTTCGCCATGTACCTGTGGATCATCTGCGGCGGATTTATTTACATGAAAAAATCGAATGCCTGGAATATTCGCATTTGGCAAATCAGCTTTCGCGTCAGCTGCGCCATTGTTCACGCTCCATTCCATGTTGGACTGACCTGAACAGATCCATACCTCACCAATCATTACATCTTTAATAGTAAGCTCTTCTTTTCCTTTGATTGTTATTGTAAAAGGTCCGCCGGCAATGGGAGTTTTTATTAACGCGCGCCACATCCCTGTGTTGGATGCCTTTGTTTTAAAAGGAACTTTTTCATCCCAATCCAGGGTAATTATTAATTCCTCTGCCGGTCCAGCCCATCCCCACAAATCTACGTTTGACTGTTGTTGAAGAACCATGTGATCTCCTATGATCGCAGGTAATCGGAGCTGTGCAAGCGCAACGTTGCTAATCAACAGCAGGAAAAGCAGAGCAGTGGTGATTTTCTTCATGACTGGTATTGTTATGATGCGGCGATAGATCGATGATACACAATCAACAAATTAGTAATTCAACGACTTATTCACAACTTTTTTAATCGTTCGACCATTTCAAAAACGGCTGGGCAAACGAGAGTGTTTTTAGCAGTGAGTTCCATTATTTGTACGATTTTCTTGCGATTGGTGTGCGGATACTCGCGACAGGCTTTGGGCCGGTCTTCATAAACAGAGCAATAGTTATCCTGTCCAAGAAAAGTACAAGGCGATGAAGTCAACACATAATCTTTATCGCTGTCAACTTTCAAATACCGGGCAATGAATTCACCTGGTTTCATGCGGAGTCCTTTTGCCAGTCGATCAATGTCATTCTGGTAAAAAATCGGGCTTGTGGTTTTGCAGCAATTGGCACAATCGAGACAGTTAATCTCCTCAAAAACCTCTTCATGCTGAAGATGGAATGCATCATCAACTTTACGTGGATCTTTTTTCTTCAGGCTTTGGAGAAATTTGCTGTTCTCGGCGAGCTTATTTTTTGAAAGTTCGGAAAAACGTTTGAGGTCCATACCTCAAAGGTAAACCAAAAGCCGCGAAATCGGGGTTATTGAATCGGAGGCGATGAGCGGTTTGCCTGCTTTTAGCCAGAGACAATCGCTTCCGCCGACTCGCAGTCAACTGCCAAGCCAACAAGCAAGCAACAACAGCTTGGTCAGTGAAAAACACCGACCACAGTCCGAAGAGTCAAACCCGAGCGATAAAACCTTTATCGTCCTGAAACGATAAAATCGCTTTTTCTGGATTTTAGTGTCGTTGAATCAGGAGACTTGATCTGTGCGAAAAAAGCTTCGTTAAGAGCGTGAACGATCTGAGTAATATATTCCTTGCGCTCACTAACTACAACATTCTTTTCACCTTCAGCAGTGGTGATGCTTACCGCATAACGTTCTCTGGTAAACCACAGCCAAACTGCGCCGGTGAGCAATGTGAATATTCCGATTGCAATGGCTAACTGGTTTGCTGTCAACCACCGGTCGAAGAGGTACATATCTGAAATGACGGCTTTCGGAATGAGATTCGCCGCTCCGGCAATTTCCAAAAGTCCACCCGCAATCAATAATGTAACGCATGCGAATCTGTCTGGCGGAAGTATGGAAAAGCTATGTTTGGTGATTCCACTCAATGCATACCATTTCTTTTTTACCTGGAGCATTGAACTTGTAACAGTCACATCATGACCATCTGTGTATAAAATATTTTCAGTTTTCATATTGAGTACATTTAAATTATATCTGATTACTATTTATTGTTCGTGACAAGCTTCTTATCTGACCTAATCGGCTTTCCTATTATGATTCCATCTTTTTCAAGCTTAACGGCAAGGATGTTTGCGAGTTCCTCGGAGAATCCACTGAGGTCCTCGGGATTATAGGTTTGCGATTCGGCTGACCAAACCAACTCTTCTGAATCAGCATCAAACACGTTTGTTTCGAGATAATAAATTTTGTCCTGGACGTAATAGTTTGGACTATAGGACATGGGGCCCCAATAGTTATAATAGCCCCAGAATCTATTATACATGGGCATTGGCGCATAGCTATAAGTGCCTGGTACATACCTTGATTCTGTTTGTTTGTCGACCAGAGTGACAGTGAGAATGGCGTCGGTCCCTTCCTGACGTATTTTTTTTAGCATATCCTCTTTGCTGGCTTCGTAAGTAAAACTTGGGGGAAATGCGTCCGTACTCTTCGTAACGACGACACCCTTATCCTGAAGTGAAAGCGTTAAATCATTTTCAATGGTTCTCTTCGCTTCAATATTGCCTGTAAGTGCAGTTAACATGATCGTAGCATAGCCATGGACAAGCCTATTGCTTTTCCAGGATCCTGTAATTTTGGAACCTGAAGAAGAGGAGGCTAACAACAAAGAGATAAGACCCAGGTTAATTAACACTGATTCAATCGTTTTGCTTTGTACAGTTTCGAACTTTGTCATGGATAGCCACATTCCCAAGTGTCATCATTCATAGTTGAAAAATTATGCCAGATTTTAATAGTTTATTTGATCGTTCAACGACCGTTTATTGCCGGCAATCGGAAGGGCTGTTCTCGACTAATTTAAAAATGTGGAATTTAATCAACAGAAGAATATCTGACTTTGTGGACTCGTGACTGAATTCATTTTAACACAGAGTGAAAAAATGTTATTTCCCTGCCGGTGGTTTTTTTGAATCATCGCTGTCCTTTTTGGAGGGAATAATGATTCGGATTACAAGAAATAAGAACATAATGACCAGTGATATACCAATAATTCCGCCTATGATTTTCATTTTGAACTAATGTTTAATTGCGGTAACAGATATTCTTATAAGGACAGTATTCACAATTCTTTTCATTCTGAGTCTGATCGAAAGGAATTTCGGGATTATATATTTCTTTCAACAGATTTTCCAGCCTGGGGACAAATTCTTTAAAATGGTCGCGAACATCATCTATCCTGGTTTTGCCCCTGCTCATCTGATGGCCAAAAGTAAACTCTTTTGCAAACAGGTTTTTCCGATTCATCAACCCAGGCGTCAAAGCAACTATTTCTGCATTTGAAGAATTGTTTTTCTCCACATCGCTTTGGTATAGCCATGCATACAGAAAAGTCTGAAACGCGGCTTTGTTGCGTTTTCCTTCTCCGTTAAAAAGAGACTCAACGCTGTCGAGGTCCAACTCGTCATTGCCTGTTTTGTAATCAATTATCCTTACCCTATTATTTTTTCTGTCGGCCCTGTCAATTTTTCCGCCGACCCTCACTTCAAGTTCCGGATCCAATTTAACTGACACGCCCATTTTTGCTTCAAGTCTTTCGATTAAAAAAGGAGCATATTCTTCGTCAATTGATATTATCCTGCAAACGAAGTTGCGCACAATTTCTTTAACAACGACTCGCTGACCTTCGTATTCGACGGGCTTGTCAAGATCCAAATGGTAATGATGCCTGAAGGCTCGGTCTATCAATTCATCGATCTTTCTTTCAGGCTCTAAAAGGTCAGTCTTTTCAATATTGCCATTGTGCTTTGAAAGCAAATCCTCATAGAACCAGTTGATTATATTATGCAAAAGATTGCCAAAAACACGAGCATCAAGATCCTCCTCAACTTCATCCGGCTCTCTCAGTTGAGCGAGGTGTTTCAGATAAAATCTTAACCGGCATTCGATATAATCGTTAAGCGCGGAAGGAGATAATTCTTTTGACCCGGAAGCAAGATATTTGTTTAGCAATGAGAGCACTTCCGGGGTTTTCTGTACAGTAACAGGTCTCGCAGTACTTACCTGAACCGGATTGTGCAGTACAAATGACTTGATAGGAATGCCTGATTCATAAACCAATTGCTGAACATACCTGCTCATTTCGCCGTCGCCCAAAATATCGGGTTCTGTGTTATAATAGAGATGGATATTCTCTCCGCGTTGCAATAACCGGTAGAACAGATATGCATAAATGGCATCCTGATGTTCATACGTCGGTAAGTCGTACGCTCTTCGAATACTATGTGGAATATACGAGCCTTGCCCGGCAGCTGCAGGCAACATTCCTTCGTTAAGGGAAAGGATAAAAATATTTTCAAAATCAAGGTTTCGTGTTTCAAGAACACCCATAACCTGCAGTCCTTTTAGTGGCTCTCCTGAAAAAGGAATTTTTTGCGAAAGCACGACCTGGCGAAACAGTTTTTGAAACCCTCGCCAGTCAGGATGATTCGTTGAATCATTTAGCACCTCTTGTAATCGTGACAGATGCCGGTGAAAATGAAATGCATATTCACGGTCAAAGCTTTGTTTATCTGCAAAGCCAGAACCCATGCGTACAATATTTTGAAGCAAGTATTCTGATGCCTTAGCCGGTTCAACTATTCTGAATATGTCTGAAAGGATACTTCCGGAAATCTGCAAATCAACCGCGGGTATGAATATCCGGTTGGTATTCACAATCGCATTTCGCAAACGATGAGCATTTTCAAAGTCAAGCGCCAGCACATACGCGTGCGCAAGTATTGCCGTTACCTGTCGGTGACTGAAATAATCTCCCTTTCTCTTTAGTTGTAATTCCAGCAAAAGGTCAAGTAGGTTGTATAACGGCGTGTTGCGCAAAGGATAACCCATTGTCACATTGACATTGTCAAACGACGGAGACAATGAATGAAGGACCGGCAGCAACATCGATTCATCCGGCAGAACAATTACAGTTTTCTCGGGGTCAAGACCTTTTAAAAGTTTCTTGTCAAGCTCCTGTCCCAATAGCTTAGCCTGCCCGATCCGCTGTGGAACACCCGTAAGAAATACCTCCTTTGGTGATTTTAGGTTGGACGCTATGGATGCTTCGAACGTCTTGCCTAGCACCGGATGCTTTTTGTATTGGCGCATAAATTGCCCGGCTTCCTGATGCTCGTCATCAACATAGTACGCATCCGTATCCCACTCAACTTTAGCGCCAGCTTCCACAAAATGACTGATCATCATTTCCTCCGCTTTTGTCAGGGCATTAAAACCCGCGAAAATCAACGTTCCATTGATTGCTTCTTTATTGCCTGTCTTCCTGAATTTTTCCGCCACCTCACGGTGGATCATTCCTTCGTACCCAAGACCCTCTTTCTTTAAAGCCTTTGAAAATTTTGAATAGACTTCTGGCAACTTCTTCCATACTTTAAGGAATTCATTTTTATTAAATGAAGGCTTTTCATCAAAACCGATCCAGAACTTCCTCAAGAAATCTTTTTGCTCCTCGGTCAAGTAGTCAAATGATTCATCAAGCTCCTTTAGTTGACTGAGGTCTTTGAAAAGAAGGGGGGCGTTTATCAGGTATTTATCTACTTCATCAAAATCGCGCAACAACATCTCACCCCAGAAATAAAATTTATCAAACGGCTCATCCCGTTTCATGATCTCGCCATATATTTTGTAAAGGCGGAATACGAGCGAGAGTCGGTCTGGTTCGCGCAGTTCCGAAAGCCCTGAAAAAAACTCTTCCAGACTCAGCAACTTTGGAGACCAAGCCGGCTTCACAATGCTATCTGCTAAATATTTTCTAAAGAATAGTGCCGCACGCCGGTTGGGAAACACAAGCGTTACCTCCTCTAGTCGAGGATAGGCCTTGACAACCTTCTCTGCTAATTCTTTAAGAAATGGCTTCATAGTCCCAGGCTCAAGCCCGATTTATTCATCACCTCCACTACTTCGAGTCCGTCAAAATACAACAGGTGTGCTTCGATATTTGAATAGCCCATTTGAGAAAGCACGGCTGCGTATTCCTCTACTTGTTTGCGATCTTGCGATTTCTTTTTGCCAGTTTTATAATCAATGATCATTGTTTTCTTTGCACCAATAAGTATTCTGTCGACACGACTTTGACGACCACCCGGTAACAAAATTTCAGCTTCTGTTTTCACTTCCCATTCCTTCCCAAACCACTTTCCGATAATAGGATGCCTCATCATTTTTTCAAGTTCTTCCGTCACAATCCCCAGTTCCTCTCGTGTCAATTCATTTCTAACATGAAGATCGTCCAGCGCCGATATGACATCTGTCGCATATTTAACCCTGGACAACATAGAATGTAGCATTATGCCGTAGTTGATTCGCGTGCGTTTATTGGAAATTTCCTCCTCAAAGAATTCAGCACCTTGCTTTTTGATAACCAACTTTTGACGCCAGTCGTAGGAGGCGTAGTGTGTAAGTTCCGCGGGCTCCACTAGTCTTTCTTCCGATTCGGTCTTTAACCGCTGCAGCGTTCCACTTTCAAATTGCTGAGTCGAGGGATTGAATTCTGCAAAACCACCAACGGCAAAAACCTCATACATCAGATCGCCTGCGGTCCCAAGTTTATTTCCCTTCCTGCGAGAGACCCGACTGCTATCACTCGGCTTTGCTGCCGAAATGATCAAGCCCTCTTCTGCCCTAGTCAAGGCTACATATAAGAGATTTAGATTGTCGAGGTGGGCTTTTATGATTTCACGTTCGTAATCTTCATTGAAAAAAGAGCGTCTGAGGCCACTCGAATACTTCACCGCGAGGTATCCCAATTTATCGTATGGACTCTCATCGGAAGTAGTCCAAAGCAAAGGCTCCTTTTCGTGATCCATCCTCCAGTCAGCAAAAGGAATGATTACATATTTAAACTGAAGTCCCTTCGATTTATGAATCGTGAGAATATTTATCGCATTGGCTGCTCCTGCCACCTTAAGCGATTTCTCAGATTTCCACTTGTTGTTTTCCCACCACAAAAGAAATGCGGCGAGGTCATTTTTTTCCTGAGCTGCAAACTCGAGAACCAGATCTTGAAATGCCTGAAGGTAAGCCAGCTCGGTAGAATCCACGCCAAGGGCAAAGATTCTGATGAGTTCTTCTGTAAGCTCAAAAATCGAAAGTTTGTTCAGCCAGGCGGAGTATTGCAAAAATTCCTTTGGAAGAATGTCCTCGAGATTATTTTTACCGGCGTCGTAAAAAATTCTTTCAAGATTTTTTCCCTTTGTCACTTCGAACGCCAGTTGCCCGCGCACAATTGCGTCCTGAGGATTATCGATATAACTCAACGCACTGACCAGCAGGTTTACACACGATGCTGTATCCAAACGAAGAGATTCATTGGATACCACATCATACTTGAATTCCTTCTTAGCATCAGGGGAAACCTTGTATTGCAGCAGGTAATTGGCAATTCTTTGCCCCTGTTCATTTCTCCTAACTAAAATGGCAATGTCCCGCAGGGGAACACCTTTACCTTGCAGCTCTTCGAGAATAGATGGCAAACGTTGCAGGGCTAGTTCATCCCAGGTTGTTTCGTCGTCTCCTCTTTCAATAAAATTTACGCGTACGTATCCTTTACCGGGATACCTGACTGCCTGTTGCTCAACGTCCGCGAACACTTGAGAAGGCAATGGCTGCTGAAGGACGTCTGCCACCAGGGCAGCAGCCTGTTGAAATAAAGTATTGTTAAATCTTACAATATTCTCAGCACTCCGGTAATTCGTATCCAGTGGGATGACTTGTGTCATCTCTTTTCCAATTTCCTCCTCAACACCGCTTTGAAGAAGTTGCAGGTCGCCACCTCTCCATCGATAAATAGACTGTTTTACGTCACCCACTACCATGTTTGATTGATTCGAGTCAAGGGAGTCTTTCAACAATGGCAGAAAATTCCTCCATTGATATCCCGAGGTATCCTGAAATTCGTCAATCAAATAGTTTTTGAAAAAAGAGCCAACCTTTTCATAGATAAAAGGGGTGTCACTGTCATTGATAACCTTGTTGAGAAATTTTGAAGCATCTGAAAGTAGCATGAGGTTATTCTCCTCTTTGTACTGCTTGAGCTTGCGGGTGATATCGGCCAGCAATCCAAAAGAGTAAAAGTTTTCAAGAACACGCTCAGCTGAATTGTACCGGATAAAGTTTTTATCGTCGTAGTTGACCATCTCCACCAGAATAGGCTGCAATTCAGCCCGAACAAGTTTCAGGAATCGGTCATAGCTAAGTGTTTTTTTCTTCGGCCACGCCAACGCATCATCTGCAGGATCCTGAACTCTTGTTCCGACTTCCCGGTATTGTCCCTGTGCGAACGTCTGAAAATATTTAAGCGGGGTGCCTGAATTACCATAGTTAAAATCATTCTCCGTTATCGAATTCTTCGAGAGAATATCCAGTGCCTTGCGAGCCCGTTCGCTCATAAAATTCATGAAATCGCTTTTTTCTCCCTTAAAAATCGCGATGAACTTTCCGTAAGGATTTTCTTCCCTCTCGAAGCGGCTGAGAATATCGTCTTCAATAACTTTAAAACTCTCGTTGAATATTTCTTTGGAAAATGATTCCAACGCCCTGGTGATATTCCAATTCTCACCTTCATTCAAACGATCCTTCGAAAACTCAACTACCCATTCGGTTAACTGTGTGTTTCTTCCAAGCTCGTCCATCAGTTCACCTATCACCTCGCTTAGCACAAGATCATTGTCGACTTCGAGTCGGAAGTTTCCAAGCAGTCCTGCCTCACGTGTGAACGAGCGGATCACCTTTTGAAAAAAAGCATCAATGGTGCTGATTGCAAACTGTGAGTAGTGATGAAGGATGGCGGACTGCACATCCCGGCTCTTGTCCATCAACTGCTGGTCGGTAAGACTCAGCACTTGTTTTATTTCACCGGCCAGTTCATTAGGATTTCCTTTCGAAAAATCATCCAGGTATTTCATGATCCTGGCCTTCATTTCCAACGTAGCTTTATTGGCAAAGGTTACCGCCAGGATATACCGGTAGCTATCCACCTTGCCGCCGAGCGCAAGCAATATGAATTCTTTCGCAAGCGTACGGGTCTTGCCGGACCCAGCCGACGAACGATATAGTTTAAAAGCTTTCAGAGGAAGTTTAAAGAGATTACGATTTACAAATTAATTCACTTTAATCCTCCTAAAACACCCTTCTGCGCCGTTTGCGAAATATCTTCGCTTGCTCTGCGATTAAGGGTATTTTAACTATCTTGAAATAATTCTGTTTCTATGGCCCGGCTTTCGAAATTTGCTGATGCTCTCTTCTATTCGTTTCCGGTTCAGCTGCTGCTGAACAATTTCAAGCGCAATCAAATATTGCTGCTTTGCTGGATCATTCTTTTTGCGATGATCACGGGCAACTTCGGGAAATACCTTGGTATTCCCTACCTCTTTCTCGATCCTGAATATCTCAACCAGGTCAACTTCACTAGTTTCTTTATCATGGGTGTGCTGGTATCAGGATTTACTGCCGCCTTTAATATCACCTGCTACATCGCTGACGGTCATAGGTTTTCGTTTATCGCCTCCTTATCCAATCCATTCAACAAATTCAGTCTTAACAACAGCATCCTGCCCTTCATTTTTCTTGGCACCTACTTATACCAGGTTATACGTTTCCAGGTAAACAACGAATACACAACGGGTTGGCAACTGGCGATGAACCTTATTGGTTTTTTCTGTGGGTTCTTTGCGATGTCAGGATTGCTTCAGGTCTACTTCAAGTTCACCCAAAAAGACATTTTTAAATATGTCATTTGCAGGCTTGACGAAAAAATAAAACAAAACGTAAAAGTTACGCGCGCCAGTACAATGAAGAAACTGGACATCGTGCGCAAAAAGCAGGTTCGCGTTGACAACTATTTTGATTACAACCTTACTATCAGAAAGGTGGATGAAAATGAGTTTTATGACAAAACAGCCATTCTCCAGGTATTTGATCAGAATCAATTTAACCTTGTTGTGATCGAACTCCTGATCTTCGCTATGGTCATTGTGCTGGGAATTTTCAAAGACTATCCAGCCTTTCAATTTCCTGCTGCTGCAAGCTTCATGATTTTCCTCACCATCTTCGTAATGCTCTCCGGTGCCTTCTCTTATTGGTTTGGAGGATGGTCCATCACGGTCGCGATGGGAATATTCTTAGCCCTGAATTTTTTAGCCGGAGAAGGCTGGCTCACAAAAAAATACCAGGCCTTCGGATTGAACTACAAACTGCCGCCAGTGGAATACACCATCGATGCTCTCGGGGCCCTGAACAACGATTCCACCATTCAGCAAGCACGACAACATACCCTTGCGATTCTTGAAAACTGGAAAAAGAAATTCGAAGGTCCGACGGCGCCCAAAATGGTTTTCATTTGCTCGAGTGGTGGAGGAAAACGCGCCGCTCTTTGGACCTTGGCCGCTCTTCAACAGGCAGATAGTCTCACTGGGGGAAAGCTCATGAATCAAAGTATCCTCATTACAGGAGCTTCAGGAGGACTGATTGGCGCAAGCTATTTCCGTGAGGTGATACTTCGACAGAAGCAAGGTGAAGACGTTAAACCCTATTCTCCTAGTCATCAACGGAAGATCGCTACCGACAACCTGAATCCGCTTATTTTCAGTCTCCTTGCGAACGATCTTTTTGTTGGCTTTACCAAGTTTGAGTATGCCGGTCAGCGATATTCACGCGATCGGGGCTTTACGTTCGAAGAACAACTCAATGTTGATACGGAGGGAATGATGGACAAAAAACTTTCGGAGTATCAAAAACCGGAAGCGGATGCAATCATTCCAATGCTCATTTTGTCGCCAACCATCATAAACGATGGCCGCAAACTCTACATATCGCCGCAACCCGTTTCCTATCTGAATTCCGACATCTTGAATTTTCCCAGATATCATAACTCGAAATTCAGCGGAGTGGATTTTCAGCAAATGTTCAAAGATCAGGGTGGATCCAATCTGAGATTTCTCTCAGGACTACGAATGAGTGCCACCTTTCCATATATAACTCCTAATACAACATTGCCCACTCATCCACCCATTCAAATAATGGATGCCGGCATTTCAGATAATTTCGGGATCACTGATGCTGTGCGATTTATCTACTCCTTCCGGGAATGGATCGCTGCTAACACATCGGGCATCGTTATATTATCCATCCGTGACTCACCGAAACTCGCACCGATATCAGAAGAAAACGCAAATACCTTCGTCGACGACTTCACACAGCCAATCGCAAGTGTTTATAATAATTTTGAAAACTTCCAGGACATCACAAACGATAACCTGGTGGGCTACGCACGTTCATGGTTCAAAGATCCTATCGATCGTGTTGATATTCAGTATCTGCCGACCAGCTATGTTTCGATCCTTCAAAAGATGGATAGTATCCGTCAGCATAGCGTAAGGGCCTCCCTCAGCTGGCGATTGACCACACGTGAGAAACAAGGTGTGGTGGAGACACTAAATACGCCAATTAACAGGGAAGCAATGGATAAGCTTGTGAAGCTTCTTCGCTGATCTCATTAGATTACGAACTACCGTGACGCCTGGTAAATTGTACGGTATTCCGCATCTCTCAACTTCACGATTCTCATATTCTCAAGTACTTTTGCGGCATGCCTCCAAAATTGAAACTCTCCGAGCTAGTTGATCATATCCAGGAGACCATCCAGGATCGCTTTGAAGGAGAAATATTCTGGATAACCACGCAGATCGTCGACGTAAAAAAGCAGGAGTCCCTGCGGCGGTGTTACCTGAAATTCGTTGAAAAAGAACACAACGCCATAATCACCGAAGTGCGGGGAGTCTTTTGGTCATTTTATTATAATTGGATAGAGGACTTTGAAAAATTCACCAAACAAAAGTTCGCCGATGGGATCGAGATCACTTGTCTGGTCCGTGTAAAGTTCCATCCAAAGTTCGGGCTGAGTCTTGAGGCGCTTCAAATTGACTTTGCCTATACGCTAGGCACACTTGAAATTGAACGCCAACAAACCCTTGAGCGACTGTTGCAAGAGAACCCATCAACTATCAAATTGCTGGACGGGGTCTACAGAACATACAATCAATCACTGCCCTTTCCCACGGTAATTCAACGGATCGCACTGATAACTGCCCCTGGGTCAGATGGCTGGCGGGATTTCACACAGGAGACAGAAAAAAATAAGCATGGCTATGTCTTTCAGATCACAGAGTTTTTAACGCAAATACAGGGTGACCTTGCCCATCAGCTAATTCTACAGCAACTAAAATTGGTAGAGACCCTCAAAGAGAATTTTGATGTTGTTGTAATTGTCCGCGGCGGCGGTTCCCAAACTGATTTTAAACCGTTTGATAACTACCAGTTGTGCAGAGAAATTGCTGGTTTTCCGCTTCCAGTCGTCACTGGGATTGGCCACGATCGCAATACCAGCATCGCCGACATGATGGCACGTCAGCAAAAAACACCCACAAAAGTAGCTTCGCTTATTGTTGACCATAATCTTGAGTATGAAAATAATCTACAGTCTTTGAAAGAGCGATTCTTCCATTCGGTCTCCACTTTGCTGGAAGGAGCTAAGACAGACCTGGTAAAAATGAAAAGGCTTGTGAAACTTTCGAGTCCTGACGCGATTCTTAATCGGGGTTTTGCCATCATCAGAGTTGATAGCAAAATCGTAACGGATTCAAAACAAATAGTGGAAGGAACTCAGATGGAAACTTCTTTAAAAGATAAAATAATTCACAGCACTGTAACGGGGAAAACCAAAAATGAAAACACTAAGCTATAACGAAGCGTATTCTAAACTGGAGAAGCTTGTTCATCAGCTCGAAGATGACAGTATTCAGCTTGATACATTGGCGGAAAAGGTAACACAGGCTAATGAGTTAATAGCTTTGTGTGAGAACAAGTTGCGTGCAATTGAGAAAAATGTTGCTAAAGCAAGGGGCGAATTTGAAAATTAACAGGACCTGTTAGGTTCGGTATTCTTATACCCAATGAGAAAAGAGCTATCTAAAAGTAAAAACGAACGCAAAAAATTCAGCGCGATCTTCAGCAGGATCGGCAGCAAGAAGAACTATAAAGGTTTTTCAGAATCAACTGTTCTTTTAACATCAATTACCGATCTTGAAACCAATCAAAAAGTTGCTGATCATCTATGGTTCAGCCTAACAAAAGGTTTTGAAGAGAGTGGTATCAAAGAAGGAAAGGAAGGGACCGTTATCGAATTTGAAGCAAGGGTAAAAGAATATAAAAAAGGATACGTAAACCGGTCGTTGGGTATGAATAAAAAAACAGTGGATTACAAGTTGAGCCATCCAACGAAAATCTTTATGAAGTTAAAAGATCAACGAGGAAAGACGAACGATTGATATTGAAAGATCAGCTTATTATTACCACGATCAATGTTTCCTCTTTGATATTTTCACGCTTTCACCTCTGCTACGCACTCTATCTCCACCAGCGCCTCCCTTGGCAACCTGCTCACCTCCACGGTCGTTCTTGCCGGCTTGTGGTCACCAAAAAATGCTTCGTAGGCCTTGTTCATCCTTTCAAAATCAGCAAAGTTCTTCAGGAACACCGACGTTTTAAGAACATGAGCGCGATCGGCACCAGCCGCCTTTAGCACTGTTTCCAGGTTGTTCAATACCAATGTGGTCTGCTCAGACACCGTGGCGCCTTCGATCTGCATGGTAACAGGATTCAACGGTGTTTGCCCTGAACAGAAAATCAGATTGCCGGTCTGGGTTGCATGTGAATATGGGGCAATGGCTTTAGGAGCGTTATCAGCGAATATCTTTTTCATCCGATAAAAATAAGTAAAAGGATCAATTTAAAACCAGCGGAGCTATTAATGAAGGGATTTTTTTGCGCCTTTTACAAAAGATTACCTAGCCCAAACAGGATAACAAACAACAGTGTAGAAAGGGCCATCTGTTTCAGATAGGGATCCAATTCTTCCGATTTTTTTGACGTCACCGCCATCCCTATCCGGATGAATAACGGCACTGAAAACAAGAACAGGAATTGAACAGGTGAACGAAAATTAAGAATAGTATAGGCAATAGTGGCCAGTATCCCTGCGGTTAGCAAGAACCACTGATATCGTGCGGCGTTATTTTTTCCAATTCTCACAGGGATAGAATATTTACCTGCGGCCAGATCCGATTCTATGTCGCGCGTATTGTTGATATTCAGCACCCCGATCGAAAAAAATCCGCAGCTTAAAGCCGGGAAGACTGTGGTCCAGTTAATCTCGCGGGTGAAGAGATACAATGACCCCATCACGCCTACCAAACCGAAAAAGATCAGCACTGAGAGGTCGCCAAGGCCAGCATAACCGTATGGTTTTTTTCCAACCGTGTAAGCGATGGCCGCAGCGATCGACAATAGCCCGAGTACGAAAAAGAAAAGTAATGAATCCCAGTCGGCACCAAATGAGACAAACAAAAGCGTAAGTCCAGTAATTAAACACAACCCAGAAAAAAGAATAACGGCATTCTTCATCTTAGATGACGAGATAGCACCAGACTGCACCGCCCGTTTAGGGCCCTTCCGCCCCGCGTGATCGGCTCCATTTATGGAATCGCCGTAATCATTCGCAAGATTTGAAAGCACCTGAAGAAATATAGTGGTGAAACAACAAAGGGCAAAGATCAATCCATTGAACTTTCCCGCAGCAGCAGCAAGAAATCCTGCCATTCCTATGCAGGACAATGCAAGCGGTAGCGTGCGAAGGCGAAAGGCACTGATCCAGGATTTGACCTCCATGTAGTATGCGTTAATTGGTAAGTCGTTCGCCAACCATGAAATTCAACTCTAAAATTAATTCGGAGCTTCGGATAATAATTAACAATTAACGAATAATCAAAGTGAAATTTTACTCATGATCTCTTTATCCATTGGCTTCACTTTTGACGGAAAGAAACCAAGAACGTCACCCGATGGGCTGATAAGATATTTACAGAAGTTCCAAGATGGCTTTTCCCCGGTTTTCGCATCCAGCCAATCGTAAAGAGGAGCCGCATCTTTTCCTTTGACCGATACTTTTTCAAACATCTGGAATTTTACACCATAGTTTTTTTCGCAAAAGGTGGCTATCTCTTCGCTGGAGCCAGGCTCCTGCCATAAAAAGTTATTGGCAGGAAAGCCAAGCACCGCAATTTTATCACCAAACTGTTCGTGGAGTTTCTCCAGGTCGGCATATTGAGGTGTAAAACCGCACTTTGATGCGGTATTTACTATCATCATATATTTGCCTTTGTACTGAGAGAGCGCCACCTCTTTGCCTTCTAATGTTTTTACTTTGAAGTCGTAAATAGAGCCAGAAATAGGTCGCTTTTTTCCGGGTGATAACTTGCCTGTAAGAAATGCTGCTAATCCCATAATTGCGATTACTCCTGCTACTCCAATTATTATTCTTTTATAATTCATCAGTAATTTCTTTCGCCATTGGATTTACCGATGACTTGTAAAATTTGACTGTTCCATCAGCCTTAATAAGGTACTTGCAAAAATTCCAGCTAGGTTCCTGACCGGTCTTTTCTTTCAGCCATGCATACAACGGAGCCTGGTCATCACCTTTTACAGAAACTTTCTCAAACATCTGAAATGTAACACCATAATTTTTTGTGCAAAAGGTAGCAATCTCAGCATTGGCACCTGGCTCCTGTCCACCGAAATTATTGGCAGGGAAACCAAGAATCGTAACCTTGCTGCCCATGGTATCATTCAATTTCTGAAGGTCAGCATATTGAGGAGTGTAGCCGCATTTAGACGCAGTATTTACAATAAGGATATTCTTACCCTTGAATTGTGAAAAATCAATGGTCTTGCCATCAATTGCCGGAAGCTTGAAATCATAAACGGAAGATGCTGCAGTCATCATAGTCAGTAGTAGGACAAATAAGGTTTTCATTTACGTTTGAGTTTGTTTGGAATTAATTACAAAGTAACATCAAAATACGCCATATTGTTTCGAAAAGGAGAGCAAAAGTGATGAAAGGTGGTTACCCAGGTTTCCATCTGATTTTAGAAGAATTCAAGGGTTTCGCCTGCAGGGCTAGCAAGAAATGCAGGTTCAGGAAGAAAACAACGGAAGCCCCGAAGAAGAAATCATTTTCTTTAATTTCTATTCGCGTTTTGGCCTTGCCTCCGTAGGAGTTGTTGGGAACTACCTCTCCTTCCTCAGTCGGTCTTCGATCGCTTTGATTAGGTAATCGCCAGTTTCAAGTGCTGACGTATAGGCTTCAATCCCATCAATGAGCTGACCGCCAGAAAGCAACAGGAGATTTTTTGTTTGTGGTTTAGAGACAATTGTCGGATCCAGAATTTTTCGTTCAGAATAATCGGCGTATGGGTCAAAAAACTCAAAAACATTGTACAAAACATTTGTATACACCGTTTCAAACCGGCTAATGGAAGTATACTTATTGTAATACTCTGCTGTCATGGCTCTGATTTTGCGGTCACTAAACGCCGTCAGGCCATTGCTGGCAACGAGCATCTGATACGTATTTTGATTTGGTGTGAAAGTCTCAAGGGACAATAAATTGAACAAAGCGGATCCGAGAGAGTCGACAGGATAATCTGGCTGACTAATTTTCTCTGTGTATTTCACCAGACTGCTCTGATCCTTTTTAAGTTCTAAAACAATCTCCTCCATCCCCTTTTTATCTTTCCTGAGATCACCCAGCATGCTTTCTAGGTAGAATACCTCCAATGACTTCTGGTCAGAGTTCAGCTTGAGGTTATTCAATTGAAATGCAATTGATACACCAGCGACAACGATCAGGAGATCGAATGCTTTGTTGATAAATAGATCACGCCAGCGAAATGGCTTCGGTTCTTTTGATTTCTCTTTGGCATCCTTCATATCTTTCTTTTCTTCTTTAACTGTCAAGTCTTTTTCCATTATGTAATTGAGAAACTCAACGCCGTTAAGCATTTTCTTATTTTCTCTCACCACAAGATATCCTCGCTTTTCAAAAAATGGTTTGGCAGTAATACTGGCCTCAAGTGTTGCAGTTTTTACGTCCCGCTTTCGAAGTTTTTTTTCAAGAGCCGCCAACAATACGGTGGCGATGCCCTGTCGTTGATGGTCTTTGTGTACGTACAGCATCCCCACCGACGAATGATCATTCTCCAGGTTTCCAAAACCCACGATCTTTCCATCGAGCTGTGCTACAACGGTCTTGCCTGTTTTAAATCTTGATTGCTTTTTTCTGAAGTCCGGATTGGCCGGCGCCCACGCATCAATGTGCTCAGGCGGATAGTCCTTGCTGTTGATTCCATGTACCGTGTCATAGAAAAGCTCCAGCAGCGCTACGGTGTCATGTGCTTCATATGAACGGACGATAATCTTCATTACCATAAAGATAAACGAAGACCGCCAACCACCAACTACATCCTGTCAGGCACCTCAATCCCTAACAATCCCATCGCCTTCTTCAGCACATCTGCAACAACCTTAGAGAAAGCGATCCTGAATCTAAGCTTTGCGCCGTCAGCCTCATTAAAGATAGGTATAGCCTGGTAAAATTGATTATAGCCCTTTGCCAGTTCAAATGCGTAGTTCGCAATTATAGCAGGAGAATATTCATGCGCTGCCTCCTCAATCTTCTGAATGTATTGATTGATTCTGAAAATCACTTCGCGCTCCATTGGCTCGAGCGTAGCAATACCTTCGATACCGCCTTCAATGGATTGCGCTTCCGCCTTTCTCAAAATAGAACAGATACGCGCGTGTGTATATTGAATGAACGGGCCTGTGTGTCCCTGCAATTGAATTGATTCGGCGGGATCAAACAGCATTCGCTTTTTTGGATCCACTTTCAAAAGGAAGAATTTCAACGCTCCAAGACCGATCATCTCAGAAAGTCTTTCTAATTCACCCGCCACCATCTCATCAATCTTCCCTAGCTCTTTTGTTTGCTTTGAAGCCGCCGCCACCATTTCTTCCATCAGATCATCAGCATCCACGACAGTGCCTTCGCGGCTCTTCATTTTTCCGGAAGGAAGATCCACCATGCCATAGGACAAGTGGTAACACTCTGTTGCCCATTCATATCCAAGCTTGGCAAGAATCAGGAACAACACCTTAAAGTGATATTCCTGTTCGTTGCCGACGGTGTAAACCTGTTTTTCAATTTTCGGAAAATCACGGAAACGCAAAATGGCTGTTCCAAAATCCTGCGTCATGTAAACCGATGTGCCATCCGAACGAAGTAAAACCTTCTGATCCAATCCATCAATTGTAAGGTCCACCCATACCGAACTGTCATCTTTTTTAAAGAAGATTCCCTTTTCAAGGCCACGTAAGACTTCTTCTTTTCCAAGAAGGTAGGTTTCTGATTCGTAATAAAGTTTCTCGAAATCAACACCCATGCGATTGTACGTTACAGCAAAGCCATCGTACACCCAGCCATTCATCATCCTCCACAACGATATAGTCTCAGGGTCTTTTTGTTCCCATTTTTGAAGCATGTCAATCGCAAGCTTCATGATCGGGGTTTCTTTTTCTACAGCTTCTTTCGCTACACCTTTCTCCTCGAGCTCTTTTATCTGTGCTTTGAAAACTTTATCAAACTCCACATAATACTTACCAACAAGCTTATCACCCTTTAGTCCGCTGCTTTGAGGGGTTTCGCCTTTGCCATACAACTTCCACGCGGCCATGGATTTACAAATATGAATACCGCGATCGTTTATGATCTGGACTTTATGGACTTTGTAGCCGTTGGCTTTATATATCTCTGCTACACTCCATCCCAAAAAGTTATTCCTAAGATGGCCCAGATGAAGTGGCTTGTTTGTATTTGGTGAAGAGTATTCCACCATTATCTCCTTTCCGTTCGATGGCAACAGACCATAGGAAGAATTGGAATGAATCGATTCAAATACGCTGATCCATATGGGGTCACTGATCGATAAATTCAGAAATCCTTTTACCACATTGAATTTGCTGACTAGTCCCGAATTAGCCAGCAAATATTCGCCGATTAGTTTTGCTGTCTCCTCCGGACCTTTCTTTGAAACTTTTGCAAACGGAAAACAAACTACTGTGTGCGATCCTTCAAACTCCTGGTTGGTAGGTTGCAATTGGGTTGCAATGACCGAATTGAATAAAGCGGTGGTTGCTTTTTGTATTTCAGAGCGAAGGGTAAAATCGAGATCCATATGTAAGGTGTGTTACACCTTGTTAATTTATCAAAAAGCTTCTGACACCTTACATATCAAGTATATAAGCGAACATCAACGGCGCAACAATCGTCGCATCGCTTTCAACAATAAACTTCGGTGTATCGATGTTAAGCTTACCCCATGTGATCTTCTCATTGGGTACAGCACCTGAATACGACCCATAGCTCGTTGTTGAATCGCTGATCTGACAGAAATAGCTCCAGAAGGGAACCCCATCACGTTCAAGATCCTGATGAAGCATCGGCACAACACAAATCGGGAAGTCACCCGCAATACCTCCACCAATCTGGAAAAAGCCAATGCCATCCTTGCCGGAATGGTTTGTATACCAATCGGCTAGCCATACCATATATTCAATGCCCGACTTCATCGTCGATGCTTTCAATTCACCTGTTAAGCAATACGATGCGAAAATATTCCCCATGGTGGAATCTTCCCATCCCGGCACAACCATCGGCATGTTCCTTTCGGCTGCTGCAATCATCCAGGAATTTTTTGGATTGATTTCATAATACTGTTGCAAAACCCCGCTGTTGATCATTCGGAACATGAACTCATGTGGAAAAAGGCGCTCACCTTTATCCTCAGCATCTTTCCACACTTTAAACAAATGCTCCTGTAAACGGCGGAAAGCTTCCTCTTCAGGAATACACGTATCTGTTACACGATTAAGGTGATTCTTAAGCAAGTCCCACTCCTGTTCCGGCGTGAGATCGCGATAGTTCGGAATTCTTTTATAATGTGAATGAGCCACAAGATTCATGATATCCTCTTCCAGGTTAGCACCGGTGCATGATATAATTTGAACTTTGTCCTTGCGGATCATTTCCGCGAAACTAATTCCCAGCTCAGCAGTACTCATGGCTCCCGCCAATGACACCAGCATTTTCTTTCCTTCCGCGATGTGCTTTTTGTAGCCTTTGGCGGCATCCACAAGGGCGGCGGAATTGAAATGGAGGTAGTTTTTTTCAATGAATTCGGAGATAGGTCGGTTTTGGCTCATTGCGTAGTGATAAAATTTGGGCGAAAATACGAAAAGTGTTGAAGTGTTGAAGTGCTGATGTGTTGAAGTGCCTACGTGTTGAGGAGGAAGTGAGGGCGAGGTCTGTGCAAAGATCGAGTCATAGTAGACCGAATCGGGCAATAAAATCGAAAAAAAAGCAACTGCCCTTTAGACCCCGTCCATCCTAAATAATCTTAACTTTCAGAATGAAATTAAAGATCAAAGACTAAAATCTCAACGAAGCAAAATATGAGTAAAGTATGGAATGTTGGAATTCTTGGCCCGGGTAAGATCGCACATCGTTTCACGGATTCATTTAAATACGTCCCAAAAGCGAAGGTGTATGCGATTGCCTCGCGCGATCCTCAAAAAGCTAAAGAATTTGCTGAGCTGTATGGCATTGAAAAGTATTACGCCTCTTACGAAGATCTTCTGAAAGATCCTGCAGTTGATGTAGTATATATTTCTACTCCCCATCCCTTTCATTATGAACAAACGCTTTTATGTTTAAAATATGGTAAGCCGGTTCTGTGTGAGAAACCAATGGCAATGAATCTCAGGCAAGTGACGGAAATGGTCACGGCTGCAAAAAGCAGCAAGACATTTCTCATGGAGGGAATGTGGTCGCGGTTCTTTGCAACCACTCATAAAACCCTTGAGCTGATAAAATCAGGAGCAATCGGTGATATACAATCGACTCAATCGGACTTTGGTTTTTCTGGGGCAGTTGATCTTGAAAGTCGATTATATAATATGAAACTCGGAGGTGGGGCGCAGTTGGACGTGGGCGTATATGCAATGTTCTTTGCTCTCCTGGTTCTGGGAAAACCGGATGAGATCAAGGCCTTCAGTAATTTAGCCTCAACCGGTGCGGATACGACAACGCAGGCATTGTTCAAATACAAAAGCGGAGCTATCGCTCATATATTTTCTTCTATTGTTACAGATTCGGTGAAAGACGCTCACGTGCTGGGAACGCTTGGAAGAATCACTGTCCATTCTCCCTGGCATAAGTCAGAAAAAGTTTCGTTGCGCCTCAACTCCGGCGAAACGAAAGAGTTTACTTTCCCACATTCCGGCAATGGGTTTGAATTCCAGTTACAACATGTAGTTGATTGTCTCGAAGCTGGTAAAGAAGAAAGTGATCTTATGCCACATAGTATGAGTTTAATGATGGCGGAAGCGAGTGATGAGGTGAGGAGGCAAGGGGGTGTGAGGTACGGGAAGGATGAGAGCAAATGAGTGCCAACTACCGATCCCTTTCCATCATCACGGGCCTCGCTTCTATAGCACGAACAACAGCCTCCATAACCTCAAATGCATTCTCAGCCATACTATTCTGAGTATCAAGAGTGGGATTAACTTCGGCGACTTCCCAGGCGCATAGCTTTGGGCTTTTTGCAAACTCGACGTTAAGGGTCTTTGCTTCCTCCACAGAAAGTCCATTCGGGACAGGGGTACCGGTTCCAACAGAAATGCGACTGTCCATACTGTCGACGTCAAATGAGACGTAGATCAGATCGCAATGGTCTAGTATTTTAAGAGTTTCCTGAGCCACCGCCACCGGTCCCATGTTCCTTACCTCATCGGCAGTGAAATTGGTGATGCCGTATTTGTTAATTATGTAATTCTCTGCTTTCTCCAGGTCGCGCACCGAAATAAATACAAGATCTTCCGGATATATCTTAGCTCCTGGAATTCCCACGTTCATGATCTGTTCCCAATACTCGATCGTCTCACCCTTGGGATCGTTGACTTTGCACTCCAGGTTGTCAATATCACACGCCATCGCGAGAGTCATACCGTGCATATTACCCGAGGGGGTGGTATAAGGCGAATGGAAATCCGCGTGGGCATCAATCCAGATTACCCCGAGACGCTTCTTAGGATAGGCTTTTTTAATTCCAGCAATCGTTCCGTAAGCTGTGCTATGGTCACCGGCGATAATCAGTGGGAAGAAATCATCCCAGATTTGCTCGTAAACCTCCAGGCAAACGCGCTCTTCCATGATCAGCACGCCGTCGATGAATTTGGCGTGCGCATGTTCGGCACTGTTGAAAAGAAGTTCGTTTACGTTTTCAACCTCAACGCTTTCATTTTCGCGAAAGAAATCAGATTTAGCGTCCAGACTGGCAATTTTAATAGCTTCTACACCCAAACTCGCTCCGCGCGTGCCGGCACCTATTTCGGATTTTACCTGTATGATTTTTATTTTCTCGCTCACAAACAATCAGATTTACAACTAAGTAGAAAGACTAACTAAGACAATGAAACGACGTCTCAGTTCAGAGGTCAGGCAATGGGGGGTGTGCCGAAGAGAAGGAAATAAGAAATTGGCGGATAACCATACAATTAATTGTATTGCAAAGATGGCAATTTTATACCAATATTGCGTTTTTACGTGATAATCCGTCCCTATACCCGTTAAACCCATGAATGTGAAATGAAGAGCTACCGTGAACTCATAGAACAGACCTTCGAATTTCCCCAGGAAGAATTTAAGGTTTGGGAACACGAGTTACTGTTTAACGATGTGCCTTTAATGGACATCATCAAGGAGTATGGCACACCACTGAAGCTCACTTACCTGCCTCGCATCAGTGAGAACATCCGTTTTGTGCAAGCGACGTTCAATAATGCTATGGAACGTTTTAAGTATAATGGAAAATATACTTACTGCTACTGTACAAAGTCTTCCCACTTCTCTTTTATTCTTGAAGAAGCCTTGAAGAACAATGTTCACATTGAAACCTCATCAGCTTTTGACATCAACATTGTACGTTCGTTGTATGAAAGCGGCAAGATCAACAAGGAAACGTTTGTGATTTGCAATGGGTTTAAAATGCCATTGTACACAGAAAATATTTCTAATCTGATCAATGATGGATTTAACAATTGCATACCTATCATCGATACACTTGGCGAAATTGACGTGTATGAGCAGAAAGTCAATGTTCCCTATCAGGTGGGTATCCGCGTTGCTTCGGACGAAGAACCAAAATTTGAGTTCTATACCTCACGCCTTGGAATCCGCTACAGCGATATAGTTCCTCTGTATAAAGATAAAATTGCGAACAATCCAAAAGCATCGCTAAAGATGCTGCACTTCTTTATTAACACAGGTATTAAAGACACAGCGTATTATTGGAGTGAACTCAGCCGATTCATTTTCAAATATTGCGAGCTCCGAAAGGTTTGCGATACGCTTGATTCAATTGATATAGGAGGAGGTTTTCCGATCAAAACATCCCTTACGTTTACATTTGATTATAAATACATGATCGAGCAGATCGTCGAGAATATCAAATGGATCTGCGACAAGAACAATGTGCCTGTCCCAAATATTTTCACTGAGTTTGGAAGTTATACTGTTGGAGAAAGCGGCGCTACGTTGTACTCAGTTGTTGATCAAAAACTTCAAAATGATAAAGAACTTTGGTATATGATCAATGGATCATTCATTACCCAAATGCCAGACGCCTGGGGATTGAATCAGAAATATATTCTGCTCGCCGTAAATAAATGGGACGACCCTTACCACAAAGTAAATATCGGAGGTCTCACATGCGACAGCATGGATTATTATAATTCCGAAGCTCACATCGGTGAAGTGTTTCTTCCCATGATCAACGATGAGGAGGCCTTGTATATAGGATTTTTCCACACCGGCGCCTACCAAGAATCTCTGGGAGGCTATGGCGGAATTCAACACTGCCTGGTGCCAGCACCCAAGCATGTACTCATTTCAAGAAACGAAGACGGAGAAATTACCACCAGCCTCTTCGCGCCCGAACAGAATAGCGATAGCATGATGAAGGTATTGGGGTATGCGAAGAAAGCTGAAAGTGTGAAAGTTGAAAGCATAAAAGAGGTTTAAAGATCAAAGACGCCGCACGAACAATTGATTCTCAATCGGCGAATAATCTTTGATCTTTAATCTCTCACCTTTTTAAAATCCGCGTCCGGTCATTTTTGTTTCCTTAAAATCGGAAGGAATTGTAAAATCCGATGCATTCAACGTTTCTCTTTTTATCTCCGCTACTTCCATTATCATTTTACCTTCTGGGGTAGCCATCTCAATCCTCATAGGAACACCTTCAATCCCCTCAGGAAGCATACTTCTGCCTCCCGGGCCGATGCGCTGCTTGGCCAAAGATTTGAAATCGACGTCTTTGATGTCGGTTGTGGTCCAGAATATCTGCGTCATAGTTGATCCGTTTGGCTCCTTCATGTCAGCGAGGTATTTAGTGCAGTTATAGCCAAGGATTTTAGTGGTCTCACTTGTCTTGGTGAATTTAACGTCAGGAGTCTTCGTGGCCCCAGCGTTTGCTGCTTGTGCACCTGACATAATTGTGAAAGTTTTGTTTGCGCGATCGAGACGAACGGTCTGCGTTTTGTCTTTCAAGTGAAGCATCTCATTGCCGCTCATCATACCACCATCCATCAGCATAAGAGTATTTCCACCCTTGATCTTCATGGTCATTCCTTTTGGCATCATCGAAGCTGCGCCGCCGCCGCTCTGCATTGCCTGCATGCCTTTCATAACCGCTTCCATCTGGGCTTTCATCTGAGGATTGGCATCCATCTGGGCCTTGAACGCTGGATCATTCATTTTTGCCTGCATCTCTTTCATCTGAGCCTGAGTTGCCGGATCATTCATTTTCTTTTCTGCTTCTGCCATTTGAGCCTTTTTCTTAGGGTCAGTGATGTCCATTTTCATGGTCCATTTCACTGTACCCTCAAAATTCTGGCTTTTGGTTTGGAACGCTACAAAAAGCAGCAATGCCAGCATCATTAGTTTTTTCATAGAAATTGGTTTTTGTGATACTCGTTGATAGTTGGGGTGCAAATATTTTGCCAACAGTCAAATATCCGGTTTTTGAGGGAGGAGCGCAAGAAAGATGAAAGAAGAAAGATGAAAGATCAAAGATGAAAGATCAAAGATCAAAGATGAAAGGTCAAAGATGAAAGGTCAAAGATGAAAGACAAAGATGAAAGACAAAGATGAATGATCAAAGATGAATGATCAAAGATCAAAAAGATGAACCCTCTGGGTTTCAGTTGTTATATTTTCTTTCACGACCAGTCTTTCCGATAAGAAGTGAAATCTAAGAATTCGCAAGACACGATCGTTAATCCTTGATCTTTAAACTCTTGGTTTCCTCTCTTAAAATGAGCCGTGCTGCATCTAGTAAATTCGCAACCTTATGATCTGCCTTCTCACTCTCTACGTCTATTTCGTCTCCAATCTGAATTGTCCTTATCCCGAGCTTACGGGCAGGTATGATATCCCGCCCACGGTCACCTACCATCCAGGAGGCACGTGTATCGAGGGCATACTTCACAATTGCTTTTTCAAACATCAGACTTTCGGGTTTGGTGAGAAGGGAATTGGTAACAGTGCGGTGATACGGTGAAAAGTAGAACTGATCAATAACATGCTCGCAGTTGCGCTGCATATATTCGTGGCAGGCATCCATCTGAGCGGCCGTGTAGATTCCTTTGGCGATTCCGGACTGATTGGTAACGACGATCAGGAGGAACCCCTTTTCTTTCAAGACTTTAAGCGCCTCCGGAACGCCTGGAATAATTTTAAACTGACTGACTTCGTAGGTATAATTTGGGTTATCGTCATTAAGGACCCCATCCCGGTCTAAGAAAACACATTTGTTCATGCCTCAAATATCTACAATCGGAGCCTTTTTAGTTTAGTTTTGTTTTTGGACTAACCGAATGTGAGCAACGCCCTCGTCATTATCCCTACTTACAATGAGCGTGAAAATATTCAGGCGGTTATTAAAGCTGTGTTTTCACAGCCAAAGGATTTTCATTTATTGATCGTTGATGATGGATCTCCCGATGGCACGGCAGCAATCGTAAAAGAACTTCAAAAAATTTACAACGAAAAAACTACTCAGCTTCACCTGCTCGAACGCGAAGGCAAGCAGGGACTCGGTACCGCATACATTGCCGGCTTTAAAATCGGACTTGAAAAAGGGTACCACTATCTTCTGGAAATGGATGCCGATTTTTCCCACGACCCAAAAGACCTGAATCAACTTTACCTTGCTTGCGCGGAAGGTGGAGCCGATCTGTCAATCGGTTCGCGGTATGTCACCGGTGTCAACGTAGTTAACTGGCCAATGAGTCGGGTGCTTCTCTCTTACTTTGCAAGTGCCTATGTTCGATTCATTACCGGAATGCCTGTACATGATACAACCGCCGGTTTCGTTTGCTATAAAAGAATGGTGCTCGAAACGCTGATCAATGAAAAGATCAGTGCGGCAGGGTATGGATTTCAGATTGAAATGAAATTCAATACGTGGAAGTATGGTTTTAAGATAAAAGAAGTTCCTATCATTTTCACTGACCGCACTCTCGGCACCTCAAAAATGTCAAGCGGCATATTTAAAGAGGCGCTCTTTGGGGTGATTGCGCTGAAGGTTAGAAGTTGGTTCCGGAATTATAAACGCAACTTCGTTGCTTGAAAATAATAAGGTTTCAGCGGACCGAAGGAAGCCACCTTATTCAATCAAACCGTATCGCTTTGATCGGGCTTGTGCGCGAGACTACCGCCGTCGGTACCAGTAACACGACCGTCACCACCACAAATATCAATATATTGAGTCCAATGATGATCGGCCAGTTCCAGCCAACGGGCACATAGCTCATGTAGTAGTCATGAGGATTCAGGTGAATAATCTTGAATGTATCCTGTAAGTAACAAAGTCCCAGGCCAAGTGCATTTCCAAAAATCAAACCTCGCGTGATGAGGTTAATACCCTGATAGACAAATACTCTTCTTACAACTCGATCGGTGGCACCCATCGCTTTGAGAAGTCCGATCATGTGAGTACGCTCCATCACCAGAATAAGGATAACGGAGATCATGTTCAGGCAAACCACAAAGAGTATAATGAACAACAGGATTACAACCTGCCGACTTACGAGGCCCAGCCATTCAAATACCTGAATGTAACGCTCGCTTACCATTTCACTATAAAGCATGAAAGGAATATCATCAATGAGTCGCTGATGGACGTTGTCAACCTGGTCGAGGTCTTTCACAAATACCTCGAGTCCTCCCGCAACACTATCGGGCCAATTATTGAGCCGTTGGATGAGGCCGATATCGCCAATAATGATTTTACTATCAAAGTATTCCGAAAGGTTTGTTTCATAAATGCCGGTAACCTTAAGTTTACGGAAGCGGGGTGGATCCTGAAAAAAATGAACAGTGATCTCATCCCCAACCTTTGCGTTTACCTTATCAGCAATGATTTGGCTGATGACAATATCTCTCGAGTACCCGGAATCGGCAAAGTGAATAAAGGAGCCCTCAATTAAATTCTCCTGAAAAGCACTTTGATCAAAGCTTTTCCCTACTCCCTTCAGCACAATACCCAATACTTCATTTTCGGATTTGATAAGTCCCACTTTATGGCTGAATTCCTGAACATGCCGAACCTGCTCATAATTTTCAGGGTGATTATAAAGATCTATTTTATAATCAAATGCCTGTTCTTCCATTGAATTATCATTGCTGATCTTCATTATCAAAATATTGGCGCTGAAACTATAAATCCTGTTCTTGACCGTATTCTGAAAACCTTCCATGATAAGAAATGAGACAATACACGCTGCGAGACCAATAGCAAGTGTTGCTATAGCAATAGTATGGATGGTCGAAGCAAAGCCACCCTTTTGTTCGCGACTGATACGTTGGGCAAGAAAGTAGGAAAGGTTCAAGATTGTGGCGTAATTTTGGATTAGATACATTTCCTGTCTGCCGACAGCCGGGAAATGTATTAGAACAAAGAAACTAAAATGAAAAGACTTTTTATCCTTCTTGTGTGGGTGTGGATGGCAATTGCTTGCGACGGTCAGCCGGGCAAGCTGACAATGGGTGCCGAAAGGTTCGACATTATTTTGAAATCCGTTGCCGGAAAAAGGGTTGCCATGATCGTCAACCAGACGTCTCTTGTTAAAAAGACCCACCTTGCTGACACTTTAAAGTCCCGTGGCGTCAACATCGTAAAGATATTTGCTCCCGAGCATGGCTTTCGCGGCGACGCGGCCGACGGTGAACATGTAAGTGAAAGTATTGATTTAAAGACAGGAATTCCGTTGGTGTCCCTTTACGGAAAAAACTTCAAACCGAAGCCGGCACAACTAATCGATGTTGATATAATCATCTTTGATATTCAGGATGTAGGCGCGAGGTTTTATACGTACGTAAGCACCCTTACCTGGGCGATGGAGGCTTGCGCTGAAAACGGAAAGACTATTATCGTTTTGGATCGCCCCAATCCAAATGGAAATTATGTCGATGGACCAATTATGCAACCTGGATTTAAATCCTTCGTCGGACTACATCCTATTCCGGTAGTGCACGGACTTACTATCGGCGAGATAGCTGGCATGATCAATCAGGAAGGCTGGCTGGAAGGAAAAAAGAAATGCAACCTTCGGGTGGTTAAAATGAAAAACTGGAAACACAGTGATGAGTATCTCCTTCCAGTACCACCGTCACCAAACCTCCCCAACAACCAGGCGATCCGTCTTTATCCTTCCATCTGTTTTTTCGAAGGAACAGTGATTAGTGTAGGACGAGGTACGCTAATGCCGTTTCAGATATTGGGAAATCCTGAACTGAAAGACCTGCCCTTTCAATTTACCCCCATTCCTATCAAAGGATTTTCTGTGCACCCTCCATTGGAGGGACAGTTGTGTTACGGAATCGATTTGCAATCTGTAAAAGTTGACCGCAAGCTTGATTTATCTTATCTAATAAAATTTTACAATCTATATCCCAACAAGGAAAAATTTTTCCTTCCCTATTTTGAAAAACTCGCCGGCACGGATGTCTTGAGAAAGCAGATACAGGATGGACTCACCGAAGATCAGATCCGTGCTAGTTGGATGAAGGATCTGGAGGCATTTGCAGTAAAACGTAGGAGGTATTTGTTGTATGAGTAAGTCAGTAGTTGGAGTTAGAGATGAAATTATATCTCGCAGAGTACACGATCTTTAAACTTCCATCTTTAATCTTTAATCTTTAATCTTTAATCTTTCGTCTTCAATCTTCAATCTTTAATCTTTGATTTTTCCCAAATGACGAAATCAGAAAAAGTAAAAGACATTCTCTCAATCCTTGAAAAATTATATCCCGATCCGAAAGTTCCTCTTCAACATAAAGACGCTTATACCTTATTGATCTCAGTACTTTTGTCGGCGCAGTGTACGGATGAACGCGTTAATAAAACGACGCCGGCATTATTCAAGCTCGCAGACAATCCCTACGACATGATGAAATATTCTGTTGAGGAAATCCGGGAGATTATCAAACCCTGCGGACTTTCACCAATGAAATCAAAAGGCATTGCCGGATTATCTAAAATTCTTGTTGAGAAGTATGATGGACAAGTGCCGCAAACTTTTGAAGAACTGGAAGAACTGCCGGCAGTCGGACATAAAACTGCTTCGGTTGTAATGACGCAGTGGTTTGGGATACCCGCTTTTCCCGTAGATACACACATACACCGACTGGCTTATCGCTGGGGACTGACGAACGGAAAAAATGTTGAGCAAACGGAAAGAGACCTGAAGAGACTTATTCCGGAATCAAAGTGGAATAAAGCTCATCTTCAGATTATCTACTTTGGAAGAGAGTACTGTCCTGCAAGAGGGCACGCCTGGAAGGCGTGTCCGGTATGTATAAAGTACCTGCGAAAGTCATTAAGGATTGGATCGTAGCTACCCGTCAACGTCGATTTTCAAAATTCTTGGCTGGACATTCGACATCGAAAGTTGAGCGTAGTCGAAATCGTCCTTTTTAATCCGATATATGAAAATAAAGTCGTTGAATTTGCATTTAAAAAAATAACCAGACCCCTTTTTAGCCGAATTTTAATGCTTATTCTGTGGTACTGGAAATGACTGAGCTGAGAATAGTGTTTATGGGCACACCGGAATTTGCAGTGCCCAGCCTGGAAATCCTCGTTGAGAATAAATTCAACGTGGTGGCAGTTATTACTGCGCCTGATAAACCCCAAGGCAGAGGACAAAAGCTTGCTCCTTCGCCTGTAAAAGAATGCGCAACAAAACATCACATTCCGGTATTGCAGCCACCCAATCTCAAATCACCCGCATTCATTGAAGAGCTGGCCGGTTACAAAGCCAACCTCCAAGTAGTGGTGGCTTTTCGTATGTTACCCGAAGCTGTCTGGACAATGCCTGCCATCGGAACGTTCAATCTTCACGCGTCTCTCCTTCCGCAATACCGTGGCGCAGCGCCAATCAACTGGGCAATTATTCGCGGTGAGAAAGAAACGGGAGTTACGACCTTCTTTCTAAAACACGCGATTGATACCGGCAGCATTATTTTTCAAGAGCAAGAAGCGATCGACGACATTGATGATGCGGGTTCCTTATATGAACGTCTCATGTTAAAGGGTGGAAAGCTGGTTTTAAAAACTGTCAACGCAATCCAATCAGGAAAATATCCTAATACACCTCAGCTCGAAACTTCTGAGATCAAACACGCTCCCAAGATTTTCAAAGAGACCTGTGAGATCAATTGGAACCAGCCTTCGGAAGTGGTGCGAAACTTCATTCGGGGATTGAGTCCTTATCCGGCAGCATGGACCTTACTCAATGGAAAAAATTTCAAACTATTTTCCAGCAGTATTGTTCATGATCAATCCAAGACATTGCAACCCGGCGAAATAAAAACTGACAGCAAAACTTATCTTTGTGTCAAAACTTCCGACGGTATGTTGTCGATTAACGAGCTTCAGCCAGAGGGAAAAAAGAGAATGAAGATTGAAGAGTTTTTCAGAGGGAATAGGATCGTTAATGGTTAATCGTTACACGCTAACTGTTATCCCTGGCCATAACCCAATTAACTATTAATAACTAACGATTAAAGAATTGCCGAATGACCATATCAATAATAGCAGCACTTACTTCAAATAGAGTAATCGGCATCAACAACGACCTCCCCTGGCACTTGCCCGACGACATGAAGTACTTCATGCAAACGACCAAGGGCCATACGGTGATCATGGGCCGAAAAAACTACGACTCGCTTCCGGAAAAATTCAAGCCCCTCCCGAATCGCCTGAACATTGTGGTCACACGTCAAAAAGGCTTCAAAGCGCCGGGATGTACTGTAGTTCATTCGCTGGACGAGGCCATTGCAGCAGCGAAAAAAAGTGGCGACAAAGAAGGGTTTAATATTGGAGGCGCAGAGTTGTTTACCCTTGGCCTGGCACACGCAGACCGGCTGTACCTCACCGAAATTCAAACAGAGCTAAATGGTGACACCTATTTTCCAGAATTTAACAATTCGGAATGGGTAGAGACCTCCCGTACCCACCATCCCGCCGATGAGCGGCACGCTTACGCCTTTGATTTTGTCGTGTACGACCGCAAGCCAAAATCATTCTTTTGATTAACTTGCTATCATGGAAAATCACAAACGGATCCTTGGAATTTTATACATCATTTCAGGAGTCTTTCAGATTCTAGGAATGATCTTTATCTCAGCATTAATTTCAGCCTTTTTACCGTTCATTCTCGAACAGGCGGAGGCCGAAGGAGCGGGATGGGTCCTGACCTGGATAGTGCCATTCGTGCGGGTGATCTCAATAACCGTTATCGTCTTGTTCGCCATTCCTGCTATTGTCGGAGGATGGGGCCTGTTAAACAAAAAAGACTGGGCAATGATGGTGGTTCTGATACTTGGTTGTTTTAAACTCTTTTCATTTCCTATCGGTACAGCCCTTGGTATATACACCATCTGGGTTTACCTGGAAAACAATAAGAAACCTCAGCAGGCTTAAGTACACTCTCCTCCCATGAGCAAAATCACATCAAAAGTCATTTGGCTGACCGGTGCTTCCTCGGGTATTGGTGAGGCACTGGCTTATGAGCTTTCAAAAAAAAATGTGAAACTGATTCTGTCAGCCCGCAGAAAGGACGAACTGGAAAGGGTAAAGGGGAACTGTGATACCCTGGCGCAGGCCAACATCAGGATACTTCCACTCGACCTGGCGGAAAGCAGCACGCTCAAACTGATTACTGACGCTGCGATTCAAATGTTTGGTCACATCGATATTCTCATCAATAATGGCGGCATCAGCCAGCGAAGCCTTGCAAAACTTACAATGGTAGAGGTTGATCGACGTATCATGGAGGTGGACTACTTTGGCACCATAGCGCTTACAAAATATTTACTGCCTCACTTTCTGAAAAGAAAAAGTGGGCACTATGTAACGGTCAGCAGCGTGATGGGACTGATCGGCACACCGTTCCGCTCAGGGTATGCCGCAGCGAAGCATGCCCTTCACGGATTTTTCGACTCACTGCGCGCAGAGATGTGGAAAGAAAGCAAGTCGATTTATGTAACAATGATTTGTCCGGGATGGGTAAGAACCAACATTACGATGAATGCATTAATTGGCGATGGTTCCGAACTCCGTCAGATGGATTCCACCACGGACTCTGGACTTGATCCAAAAGTTGTGGCCGTAAAAATGATCCAGGCAATAGAGTCAAAGAAAAGAGAAGTATACATCGGCGGTTTTAAAGAGGTCTACTCCGTACGACTTCAACGCCACTGGCCCGCGCTTTTTGCCAGATTGGTCCGTAACGCTAAAGTACGGTAGATGCACGCATGGTATGAGTACGCAACCATCATAATCGTAGGTTTTGGTGCAGCATTCTTGAACACAGTTGGTGGAGGTGGGTCACTATTTTCAGTTCCAATACTCACGTTCATGGGTTTGCCGATTACTACCGCCAACGCCACCAGTCGGGTAGCACTGCTGTTTCAGAATATTTTTGCGGTCGGCGGATTTAAAAGCAAAGGTATTGAGCTTCCCTGGCCATACAGCCTATATCTTGGGCTCGCTTCCCTTGGCGGTGGTCTCATCGGCTCTCTTGCAGCTTCAAAAGTCCCAGACGCCGTTTTCACCAAAATATTTGTTGTCGTCATGATATTGGCGGTCATCCTGATTATTTATGACCCCTTCAAATCAAAAGGTCAGGAAAAACTTGACCCCCGAAGCCAGATAATTGGGTCGATTTGCTTTTTCTTTATAGGAATTTACGGTGGATTTATCCAGGCTGGAATAGGATTTTTGGTAATCGCAGTGCTGGCTGTTGTTAACAACCTCAGCCTTGTGAAAAGCAATTATGTAAAAGTCTTTGCGGCGATTGTTTATACCGGAGTTTCAGTGATGGTGTTTGCATGGCAAGGAAAAGTAATCTGGCAGATAGGTCTGGTCCTTGCCATAGGCCATGCTTTGGGTGGCTGGTATGCCAGCAGATGGTCGGTGAAAGCAGGAGAAATCTGGATAAAACGCGTGATGGTCCTCTCAATTATAGGAATGGCTATTAAACTTTGGTTTTTCTAATTACAACGCATGAATACCCGTTTACGCAAACTACTCTTAGGGGACCAGCCCTATATTCCTCTAAGGTCGAAATATAAACGCATCGTACTGACAAGTCAGTTAAGCATCATCACAATTGTGATTACGGCAATCTTTTTTGTCCTTGATGCGGCGCTACCCGACAGCCTTTATTCTTTACCCTTTCTGCTAATCAATGGCACATTTGCGATTATAAGTCTGTTCTTGAATCGCATTGGAAAACATACAGCGGCCAAAATCCTGCTTGCTCTTTCCGTCAACTTTTCAATTTTTCTCTTTTCTGAAAGGGAACCATTGGAAATTGGATTGTACCTTTTCTTTCTGGTCACAAACGTAGGCACCATTGCAGCATTCGGCTATGAAGAAAAATACCTGGCGATTGGCTTCATTTCACTTTCAGTGATACTTTTTTCGATCTCCCTGTTCACTGATCTGACCTTCCTTCCAAAAGTTACCGGCAGTCCTGACTATGTCATTTTTAACATCTTTGTCAATTTCATTTTATCGTTTGCCGCTTGCTCGATGATAATATACTTTTTGATAAACCTTAATTATCGGTCAGAAAAAGCAATTTCAGAGAACGAGCAACAAATGATTCTAAAAAATGAAGAGCTGACAAAACTCAATGCAGAACTGGATAAGTTCACGTACAGTACCTCTCACGACCTGCGTTCACCGATCAGCTCTGTCCTCGGACTCATACAATTGGCAAGGATGACCGACGATGCCAATGAAATAAAAAGTTACATTGGAATGATGGAGGAGCGACTTGCCAGTCTGAATAAGTTCATCAAGGACATTGCAGACTACTCAAGGAACACACGCACAGAAATTAAAATGGAGCCCGTCGCCTTGCATAAAACCATCAGTGAAATTGTTGAACAACTGAAATTTTATCCCGGCGCTGAGAAAATTCGAGTGACTTTAAAAATCGATCCCTCTTTTTTGTTGTACACCGACTCAACACGCTTTCAAATTATCTTCAGCAACCTCATTTCGAATTCATTTAAGTACGTTGACAAAAACAAAGAGCAATCATTTGTCAGGGTAGCAGCGGAATTTGATGGACATTATTATCAATTCAGGATCGAAGACAATGGTGTTGGGATTGCCGACAAGTATCTGCCGAAGATCTTCGAAATGTTCTTCCAGGCACATGAAAAATCTGAGGGGTCCGGCCTTGGCCTCTACATCGTAAAAGAGGCCGTTGGAAAATTAAATGGAACGATTACTGCAAAATCAAAGTTAGCAGTAGGCTCGCTGTTTGAGGTGGCGCTACCCAATAATGAATTAGCTCCGACGGTGGTGGGATAAAACATTTAAATTGAAGACTATGCTAAACTGGAATGACGTGATTAAAATCTCCACTAAAGGAAATCCTGCACCACCGAAAAGAGTGGAAAAAAGCGAGGAAGAGTGGAAGAAAATATTGACCTCCGAGCAATATATGGTTGCCCGCAAAAAAGGAACTGAGCGTGCGTTCACAGGCGAATACTGTGAGGCACACGACCCCGGTCTTTACGCCTGCCGCTGCTGCGGAACGTTGTTGTTTGATTCCAGCCTGAAGTTTGAATCCGGCACCGGCTGGCCAAGTTTTACCCAGCCTTATACAGAAAACGTGGTGGCGTATCACAATGACAGCGCCTACGGTATGGTCCGAATTGAAGTTACCTGTAATGTATGCGATTGCCACCTTGGACATGTTTTTCCTGATGGCCCGAAGCCCAGTGGATTGAGATATTGTATAAATTCAGCCTCGATTGTATTGGCGAAAAAAGCTTCTGACTGACCTAACTTTTTTTGTATGAAGTATTTGATTCCAGGGTTGTTTGTTTTATTAATGGCTTCGTGTTCGAAGTCAGAAACAAATTCAGGCGATGCTCCAATCACTTACTACCACGAAAAATACCGCCCGCAATTTCATTTCAGCCCCGCAAAAGGCTGGACTAACGATCCCAACGGGCCGGTGTATTTTAATGGCGAGTATCATTTATTCTTTCAGTACAATCCCTACGGCGACACATGGGGTCACATGAGCTGGGGACATGCGGTCAGCAAAGATCTCCTGCATTGGGAGGAACTGCCGGTAGCCCTGACTGAGTATCCTGATCCAGCGACTGGTGACAGTACGATGATCTTCTCAGGAACTGTTGTAATCGATAAAAATAATTCCAGCGGGCTCTGTCAAAGTAATGAATGCATGATAGCAATCTATACATCGCATGTTCATAAGGGTGGAGAAGGAAAAACTCAACACCAGAGTCTGGCCTATAGCAACGATAAGGGAAGAACCTGGAAAAGGTATGAAAAGAATCCCATCCTCGACATTCAACGAAAGGACTTCCGCGATCCAAAAGTGTTCTGGTATGAGCCAAATAAATCATGGATCATGGCGCTCGTAATTCCTGATCTGTTTAAAGTTCAATTTTATAAATCATCCAATCTGAAAGACTGGTCTCTGTCAGGCGAGTTTGGAAATATCGGTGATACACTTCGGATTTGGGAATGTCCTGATATTTATCAACTGCCGATTGATAATGAATCGGGCAAATCAAAATGGGTGTTGTCCCTGTCGGGAAGTCATCCTGCCGGACCGAAATTTGTGGGGATGCAATATTTCGTTGGAGAATTTGATGGCGCAACATTCAAAGCCGACGACCCCAGGCAAAAGCCACTGTATGTGGATTATGGAAAGGATTTCTACGCTGGCATTGTGTTTAACAACATTCCGAAAGAAGATGGCAGGACGATTATGATTGGCTGGGCGAACAACTGGACCTACGGAAATCAGATACCTACGTCCCCATGGAGGAGTGCAATGTCTGTACCGAGAGAACTATCATTGAGAAAGACGGCGGAAGGGATTCAGTTGGCGCAAAGGCCCGTGAGAGAGTTGTCGATGTTAAGAGGAAAGGAAATTACCGATTTTGAAAATATTGAAAATAATTCAATGGAGCTGGAGATTGAAATTGAAGATGATGGATCTACAGGACTTTCCATTGTGTTGAAAAATGATTCTGCGACCACTTACATTTCATATCGGGCCAATGAACTGTCTGTAGACAGAACGACTTCAGGAGATGTAAGTTTCAACAAGGAGTTTGCAAGCATTGAGACGATAAAACTGAAACCAATCGACAATAAAATAAAACTCAGGGTATTAATTGATCAATCGATCATTGAAATCTTTGCGAACGATGGTGAACAATCTATCTGCGAACAGTACTTTCCTCCTTCCGGAAAAATGAAACTGAAAATCGCAGGTGGCTGGACCATATACCCACCGCTGTCTACAAATCCAACCGACAATATTGACAGGCTTGATAACATTAAACTGAAGGCTTGGGAAATCAAATCCACCTGGCAGTAAACTATCGTTATTTGGCTTTGTAATTCAACAATTCTCCGCCAGTGCCCGTATCTTCCTCACTCTCTCCGCATCAACGGTCCTCACCACATACTCACTGATTCCCTCCTCGCCCATTGCCGCGATCTTCGGATTTTGAAATGCCATCTCACTGGGGCGCGATCCCGTAGCTGAAAAATGAATCTCTTTGACACCGGTTGTGGAAACAATCTTTTTTACAGTTTCTTCATTGACTCCGGAACCCGCCATGATGGAAATTCTATTACCAGCTTTGTCTACTAATTGTTTAATGAGATCAACCCCCTGTCCGGCCGTTGGATGCTGACCGGAAGTAAGTATCCGAGCAAACCCAACTTCTATGCAGTCTTCCAATGCTTCAAAAGGATCACGGGTCATGTCAAATGCACGATGGCACGTAACTTTGAGTGGCTTCGCTTTGTTAACAAGTTCTTTACAACGCTTCTTATCAATGGTGCCATTGGCATTTAAGATTCCAAGTACGAATCCATCAACACTGATCCGCTGAAATTGACCAAGATCGCGTTTCATGGTGTGAAATTCGTAGCTGCTATAAACGAAATCGCCACCACGAGGACGTAACATGACAAACACATCAAGGGTACAATTTGCTCTAACAACTTCCACTGTTCCTCCGGAAGGTGTTGTACCTCCGTCAGCAGGATTATCACAGAGCTCAATTCGGTCTGCTCCACCTTCCTGGGCTTTGAAGGCGGATTCGATGTTATATACAACTACTTCAACTATCATCGCGTTTTATTTTTATAATTATCATCATGCTGGTGGTAATGAACGCCAACAACGGAGAGTGTTCGGCATTAGTGGCGCGAGCCAGGTTAATAATAGCTTTTCGCTTCGAACAATTGATTATTTATTTGATTGGAATAAACGGCAAACGTAAAACCTTTTTGCAGAGCAAACGCACCATGTTCTCCATTCTTATTGATGGCGAGAAATCCAACCTGCATCTCTTTTGACTTGGCTGGTTGGTTTTTAACAATTCTTCCGACGGCTTTTTCACATGCTTCCTGAGGAGAATTACCTTGACGCATAAGCTCTACTACGAGGTGAGAACCACAAATGCGAATAACCTCTTCCCCTACTCCCGTGGATGTTGCGGCTCCAATTTCGTTGTCAACAAACACGCCTGCACCGATAATTGGTGAATCTCCAACCCGTCCTCTCATTTTATAGGCCATTCCGCTGGTGGTACAGGCCGCCGAAAGATTCTGTTTCGTATCGAGTGCCAGCATTCCAATCGTATCGTGATTTTCAATATTCACTACAGGCTTGTACTTCGCCGTCTTTAACCATTCCCTCCATGCCTTCTCTGAACCCGGGGTTAAGAGATTTTGCTTCCTAAATCCGTTGGCCAGCGCAAACTGAAGTGCGCCGTCTCCGATAAGCATAACATGTGGTGTCTTCTCCATTACTTTCCTTGCCACAGAAATAGGATGCATGATATGCTCCAATCCGGCTACTGAACCGCAGTTTGCAAACTCATCCATAATGCAGGCATCCAGTGTGACGTGCCCGTCGCGATCCGGCGCGCCACCATAACCAACGGTGGTGATGGATGGATCCGCTTCTGGAACATGTACGCCCTTCTCCACCGCATCAAGCGATCTACCATTGTTTGTCAACACTTTCCAGGCTTCAGCATTGGCAGGTATACCAAAGTCCCAGGTTGAAATAACAACCGGCTTTATCGGTTCAGGTGATTTGGCGGCAAAAAGTTTACCTATTGGCAAGAAAGCGGAAAGGGCGCTTGCAGCTTGAAGGAATTTTCTTCGGGATGTTTTCATGGAACGAGTTAGGGGCCTAAGATCGGTTTTTTGCAGCAAAAGTTTAACGGGGCTGCGCCACTAAATTATGTGGCTGCGCGAAGGAAAGCACTCTAACACAGAGGGGCCTAGAATTTGCAGTGAAAAAATATAAAAAATAACTAAACAGACATCAAATGAAACATTCGATCTCCCTGGTCCCGTTACCGCGGGCTACAGTCCACTTTTAAATCTGTGCCGTTTATAAAATCTACCGGCGTATGATCTTTATATCGAGGAAAGATACATCCCAGTTTTTGGGTCGATAATTTCCGATGATGATCTCACTAAGAACGGTTCGATTTTCGGGAGGCGATTTGCGTATTTGATCGCAATGGACATTCGCCTGAATGAATTGCTAGGGCAGGCCTTCAACATTAACTTCCGACATCTAAGATAGATTCAGAACGTCGACGTCCAAATGCCACCCGTCACTTATCAATAATCCTTCTCGCTCCCCTGAACCTCTTCACGTAATAATCTGAATACAAATTCGTCTCGACCACGCCGAGGGTTGTTGACGCATGAATGAATTTCACATTATCCTTTCCCTTCGCTTCTGTCACAATGCCAACGTGTGTGATTTTCTTTTTCTTCTTGCCCGTGGCAAAAAAAAGAAGATCACCTGGTTGAACATCTTTTATTTTTATTTTCTCGCCAATGGTGGCCTGAGCGTCGGCCTGCCGGGGAAGTGTAATATCAATAGCACTGTACGCATTGGAGGTCAGGCCTGAACAATCAAGTCCTGACCGAGTGGTGCCGCCCCATTTGTACGGTGTGCCAGTGAAAGTCCTGGCTTTTTCGATTACCGCATCAACTTGTCTGTCGTGAACATTTGTTTTACGGCTTCCGGCGCAGGAGCCAAGACCTATAAAAAGGATAAGATAAAGACACGCTTTGTAAAAATGGATTTGTGTAACTTTGCGCGATTTCCTCATTATTTATCAGACAATACAAATTTACACGATTCATGGGACAAGCTAAAGCGTTGGAAGTTCAGGAAAGCCGAGTTGCAGAAGTAATCATTGACCAATTCAGAAAGATTGTTGGCGAGGAATATGTATTTGTGGACGCTGCACGCATGGAAGATTACGGTCATGATAAAACTGAGGACTACTTTTTCATGCCCGATGTTGTCGTAAAGCCCCGGACACCTCAGGAAGTAAGTGAACTTCTGAAAGCATGTAACGCCCACAAGATACCTGTCACCCCTCGCGGTGCTGGCACGGGCCTGAGCGGCGGTGCCCTCCCTGTAAAAAACGGGGTAGTAATTTCGATGGAGCGTTTCAACAAGATTCTTAATATCGATGAGCTTAATCTTCAGGCAACTGTTGAACCCGGCGTTATCACGGAGGTTTTTCAAAATGCTGTAAAAGAAAAAGGGCTCTTTTACCCTCCCGATCCGGCGAGCAAAGGTTCTTGCTTCCTTGGCGGAAACCTGTCCAATAATTCTGGAGGCCCTAAGGCTGTTAAGTATGGTGTTACTCGTGATTATGTTATAAATATTGAAGTGGTTTTAGCTACAGGAGAAATCATCTGGACTGCAGCGAACGTTCTGAAAAATTCTACTGGATACAATCTCACGCAACTGATGTGTGGAAGCGAAGGGACACTTGGTATAGTTACCAAGATTGTATTCAAGCTTCGTGGCTTTCCACAGAAAAACGTGTTGATGATGATTCCCTTCACAACCAACGAAGAAGCATGTAATGCAATAGCAGCCATCTTTGTAGCGGGACTTACCCCCTCTGGAGTAGAATTTTTTGAAAAGGAAGCTGCCGCTAAAACATTCGAGTATTGCGCAAAGGTGTTAAACAGTCCGGTGACAACGAAGCTAACGGAGGGCATGAACGCCTATCTGTTGTGTGAGCTGGATGGCAATGATGAAGAAGTTTTAATGCGCGACGCTGAACGCGTGATGGGTGTTGTGGAAAAATTTCAATCCGGAGAAGTTCTTTTTGCGGAAAGCGCCGCTCAGAAAGAAGAGCTCTGGAAAATCAGAAAGAATATTTCACCAGCTGTGAACTGGTACACCCTTACCAAGTCAGATGACGTTGTGGTGCCGAGAGCAAATATGCCGAAGCTGATTTCAGGTATCAAGGAAATCGGAAAGCGATATAACTTCAATACCGTTTGCTTTGGCCATTTAGGTGACGGAAATCTTCACGTGAATATCCTGAGGGAGAATATCAGCGAAGCCGACTGGGAAACCAAAATTCCTGAGGGCATTGGTGAGATTTTCAAACTTACCGTAAGCCTGGGCGGAACGCTTTCTGGAGAACATGGCATTGGTATTGCCAAACGGCCTTATATGCCACTCGCCATGAGCGAAGTGAACCTAAATTTGATGCGTGGTATAAAAAAGGTTTTTGACCCCAACGGCATTTTAAATCCGGGAAAGATCTTTTAAACCTTCCTTGTATATTTATCTCAACCAAAACCAAAATCATGAAAAATAGTATTGCATTTCTATTTATTATACTACTGGTCGTCGCCTGCACGCCAAAAAAAGCGGCAGAAACACCTAATCAGCTATCCGAAGAACAAAAAGCAGCCGGCTGGAAATTGCTGTTTGATGGCAAGACAATGGACGGATGGCGCATTTTTAAAGGAAAGGAAAATGATACTTGGGAAGTGATGGACGGAACTCTTCATAGCAAGGCTGTTGGCGATTCATCATCAAAGCGCGCTGACCTTATGACAACCGAAATGTATCAGAACTTTGAATTGTCATTCGACTGGAAAATTACAAAAGAAGGAAACGGCGGAGTAATGTATCGTGTAACCGAAGAATATGACGTTCCGTACGGCAGCGGTCCTGAATATCAATTGCTCGACAATCAAAGCTATCCAAAGGAAGTTCCCGTTCATTTTACTGGAAGCGCCTATGATTTATATTCACCAGAAGGAGCTGCGATGAATCCTGTTGGTGAGTGGAACTCTGCAAAGATCGTTGTTAATGGCAATAATGTTGAACATTGGCTGAACGGCACAAAAGTGGTGTCGTATGAATTCGGTTCAGATGACTGGAAGGCAAAGGTTGCTGCGAGCAAGTGGAAGGAATTTCCAGGTTATGGGCTAGCACCTACTGGTTATATCGATCTTCAGGATCATGGACATGAAGCATGGTTCAAGAATGTCATGATTAAGACACTATAGAAAATATTTAACAAGCATCAGCCATTGGGCATTGGGACGCAAAGATCTCAATGTCCAATTTTTTTTGAACGATAATACCCAAATTCCCGATGACTTTTTATTGTCAGGAGTTAACATACTCAATAACTGCTTCCCTGATCCTCGTAAAAGTATCAATCAACACATCCCGGTTCTCTTCAAGCAAGGTCACTCGAAAGCCACTTAGTTCAGAACAAAAAGAAGAGATAGGCACTACGCATACACCTTTGGCTGCCAGTAAATAATAGACGAATCGTTTGTCAAGAGGAATATCTTTTGCTACCCATTGTTCCACCTGCGATCTGATCCTGGCATCACTAATCTTAATTTTTTGACCCGCCTTCAAAACACCTTTCCGGAAAATAATCGTGTTATAAAATGCTCCAAACGTTTCGTTGAACGCGAGCTCCGGGATACCTTTCAAAATATCGGCTATTACTTTGCTTCGCTTACCTATATTCTGATTAGTTTCTTCGCGATAGGATTTAAACCTGGGATCTCCAAGAATTTTTGGAATAGCTAGTTGTGGGAGCTTCGTCGAACATACTTCTATCATTTTGGCATTGTCAAGAGCCTGGCAATAGCGGTTAAACTCAGGATCCTTGTCGCGATTATAGTATTCCATCCAACCACATCGCGAACCTGGCCACGGAAGTTCTTTAGAGATGCCTTTCATCGAAATGGCAGGAACATCTTCTATTATCTCGGCCAGTGAATATGCTTTGGATCCATTGTAGGTGATGTTAATATAAATTTCATCGGCCACGATAAAGAGATCAAATTCCCGTGCGATGGCCACGATCCGCTTTAGCATCTCCAGGGGATAAACCATACCCGTTGGATTGTCAGGGTTGATGATCAATATTCCCGAGATATTCGGATTGTATTTTACTTTGTTGTACAGCTCATCCAGATCCGGGTACCACTTGTTGTCAGGATCCAATGTATAGGTTAGCGGTTCGTGATTGGCATGTGCAGCCTCTGCACTTGAGTGAGTTGAATAGGCTGGCGACGGTCCGATCACCCTACCCGTTGGAACGATATACTGATAAACCTTTCCAATTGCATCACCCAATCCATTGAAAAAACAAATATCTTCAGAACTGATCTGAACGCCACCCAGGGCATTGGTTTGTGCGGCGAGAAATTCCCGGGTTGCCAGAATTCCTTTGGATGGACAATAGCTGTAGGTGCTGTCCTCCTGAACGAGACCCGCGATAATGTCTTTCATCCAGCTTGGCAGCTTGTGATTCTTGTAAATGGGATCGCCAATATTCTCCCACGATATCCTCAATCCCAGCTTTTCCAGTTGCTCGGCTTTCTTCACGATCTCTCGGATCTCATAGCTCAGTTCATTCGCTCCTTCGTTGAGCAGTTTCTGTCTCATTGGAATAAATTTGCCGTATGATGGGTAAAATTAGTTGCCCGTTCAAGAGCCCAGCCCAAAATATTTCTGAAAGGTTATTGACTTGGAAACATCAACAGCCTCGCGGGATTACGGAGTCAATGGATTAATTTGGGACGATTATGTGCGGTATTACCGGAGTATTCGCTTTCAACCTTGTAGGGAAATTCAGCAAGATCAACATAGCAGCCGCTACGGTAGCATTGGCTCATCGCGGCCCGGATTTTCAGAACATCCACGTTGATGAATGGGTTTGTCTTGGCCACCGCCGCCTTTCTATTATAGACAAACGGGATGTAGCGAATCAACCCCTTTGGGATGAGAGCAATAGGTTTTGCATAATCTTCAACGGAGAGATCTTTAACTTCCGTGAACTGCGGGAAGAACTTCGACAAAAAGGAATTTCGTTCTTCACAGAATCTGATACCGAAGTTCTTTTGAAAATTTACATTCTGGAAAAAGAGAAATGCCTCACTAGACTTAATGGCTTCTTTTCATTTTGTATTTACGACCGCACGGAGCAGTCACTCTTTCTTGCCCGTGATCGATTTGGTATAAAACCCTTGCTGTACGTGATGGACGATGACAAATTTCTCTTCGGATCGGAGATGAAGTCAATCCTTGCTTATGGAGTTGAAAAAGAGATTGACTACTCGTCCCTTCTCACTTATCTGCAACTAAATTATACCACGGCACCCAATACCATTTTTACGAACGTTAAAAAACTGATGCCCGGGCATTTTTTGAAAGTCGTCAATAAGAAGTTAATAATAGGCAAATACTATAGTATACCGTACGATTCCGTCAAATCTCAAGCGAACCAACTAAACTATCAGGAGGCAAGCGAGAGTTTCAAATCACTATTGGAAGGAGCCATTCAAAAGCGACTGGTTTCCGACGTGCCGTTAGGTTCATTCCTAAGCGGCGGCGTTGATTCTTCTGTGGTTGCAGCATTGGCGAAACGTCACAAGACCGATCTTCATACATTTTCGATTGGCTTTAAGGATGAAAAATTCTTCGACGAAACAGAATATGCGTTGGCCGTTGCCAAACATATTCAGTCGGATCACACCGTTTTCTCATTGACAAACAAGGACCTATATGAGCATGTGAATGCTATCCTGGATGCTACTGACGAGCCATTTGCCGATTCATCAGCCATTGCTGTTTATATATTGAGCAAAGAAACACGCAAGCACGCGACGGTAGCGTTGTCAGGTGACGGAGCTGATGAATTATTGGGAGGCTACAACAAGCACGCTGCATTTTATCGCGTCACACATCCAGGTTGGAAAGAAAATTCCGCTTCATTGCTAGGTCCATTATGGCGTATTCTTCCCAAATCAAGACAGGCTCCATTCTCAAACTCTATCCGGCAACTCGATCGGTTTGCAAAGGGATATAAACTTTCATCAGCTGAGCGTTACTGGACATGGGCAGGATTTACCAACGAGTCAGTTGCCATAAAATTGTTGTCGGCCAGGAGTCAGCAAAAACTAATCCGGCAGGAGTACGATGCCAGAAAGGACGAACTTCTCCGCACAATTCCCGTCAAAGAATCCATGAATGATATCTTACTCACTGATATGAATATGTTGCTTTCAAATGACATGCTGACCAAAGTGGATCTGATGAGTATGGCCCATGGCCTCGAGGTGCGAGTGCCTTTCCTTGACTTTGAAGTCGTTAATTTTCTTTTCACCCTCCCGGAATCCTACAAGATTGACGGGTCTATGCGGAAAAAGATTTTACAGGATTCGTTCAGGGATATTTTACCTGATCAGTTATACAATCGTCCGAAAAAAGGTTTTGAGGTGCCCCTGCTTAAATGGCTTCGCAATGAAATGAAATCAATCATTAATGATGACCTGCTTTCAGAAAAATTTATCAGCGACCAAGGAATTTTTTACTACCCGGAAATCAAGAAACTTAAGAAAAACTTATTCTCCATGAATCCCGGAGATGTTCACGCCCGCATTTGGGGGCTGGTAGTATTTCAATGGTGGTGGAAGCGAACGCACTAAAATCTCCAGGATACTATCGCCTGGGCACCATGAATAACATCATTCGTTTTATCAATCCATATAAACTTCAATTCTCCGCCAACCGCTAGTTGCGGCGTAAGGTGATACAAGTATAGACCTGAAAGCTGCACGTTTGAGTACGAGATTACCCTACTGCTACTGCTCTCATTACCGGTACTGCTAACGGTCGATTGCATAATTATAACCCCAGTGCCCCCTGTGATAAAAAAATTCTTCAGGATTCTCATTCGAAAGTTTGCCATTACAGGTATTACAGAAAGGTCGACATGCGCATCATTTCCTGTTTCAAGAGAAACCCTGTAAAGCTTGTAATACCCGGTTTCAACGCCGACGCTAAGGCGATGCTCCGGTTCCCACATAATCCGCAGCGATGTTCCCAGGTGGTCATTGCTTATCGGATTCTGCCCTATGAGCCGGTTGTAGTAGTGAGTCCATCCTACGCCAACCTGCATTGACATTCTAAGGGTTGTATCAGGCTTTTGCCCATAAGTACTAACGCTAGCAGTGAGAAATAACAATATTGCAATGTAGCTTCTCATTATTCCTGCAGATAAAAATAATATGCCGTAATGGCCGAATGGTTACTTAATAAACCGTCAAATTCTCCTTCTTCCACGTATTGTTTCATGAATGTCTGGTCATCGATTGTCCAACTGAACACCTTTTTACCCTCGGAGTGCATGAGTTGAACATTTTCAACTTGCGTGCCCAAGGTCCATCGTGGACTCCACACAAGCGCATTTGTATTTCTTACATCCTGAATTCCAAGTTCGCACAGGGCCGGTACTTTCTGATAGGCCGGATAGGCCAAAAACTCATCGATCATCGTACTAGTAGGAAGTCCTATCCAAATTTCCAATGCTCTGTTTTTTTGTTTCGCCCTGTTAAGGGCCGCCTGCTGTATTGGGATCACGACTTTTATTGCATTGGAATTCCCTTTCATGTCCAGCCATACTGCCCGGAGTTCTGTGCTGTCGACCACAAAAGTCAGCGCATCTTCAAGAGTTGGAATTTTCTCTCCCTGAGGTAGCCGGACGTAGGTCGATATCTGATCAAACGTGTAGTTTTCAACAGGGCCAATCAATGGACCTTTGGTAGTAGAGCGAATGTTGAGATCCGGGTCGTGATAAATTACGGCTTTCTTGTCCTTTGTAAGACGAATATCAATTTCAATTCCAGTCGTGCCAAAATTGCGCGCGTAGCGTATCATCTCAATACTATTTTCTGACACGGGAAGATTGTCAGAATTCCTGCCACCGGATCGATGGCCCATGATATAAAAATCAGCTGTTTTAACTTTCTGCGAAAAAGGCCTCACGAACGTCATCGAAATCTCGATGGAAGGTAAGCCTAGTCCCTCACCGTAAGCACCTTCAATGACCGTAGAACCCTGAGTCCTGTTAAGAATATTTTTCGCTCCTTTTTTTTTGGAGATCCTCATACTAACCAGTCCGGTTTTGTTATTGGAAGAATATCTCCAATACCCCTCCATAAAAATTACGGAGTCGAGGTGGGCGCTTTTCATTACGAAATAACATCCCTGCGTCTCACTGAATATAGAGAAGTCCTTGCCGTGCCATTTGAGCACAGCGTAAGGACCAAATAGTTCGCCTCCTTTTGTGATCTCGTAAATGCCTTCCATAAACGGCCGAGAGGTCGGCGGTATCGGATCACCATCTCTCAATATTGAATTGGGCAAAAAGGGAACGATGGGTGGATCCTCGTTCACGCAACTTTCCAAAGCCGATAGCACAACAATTAAAATAAATAAGAATGAAAAGTAATTCTTCATAGAACTAGGCCAATTGAAATCTCAGGGATATTATAAAACCGGTTAAAGGTGCTGAAGGCAGGCCACGCTATATAACTAAATTTGGTGTAATGATTTTTCAGGCCGAGGATAATTACGTGGTTTTTCCAAAGACGTTGCTCCATATAAAGACCCACTGTAAATCCATTATAAAAATTGTTTTCACCGGTGGTTACATTCTCTCCTGTCCAGATCTTTACGTCACCAACGATGTTTAATTCACTTTTTATTGTAAACGCAACATCCTTATAGCGATAGCTGAAAGCAAAATTGGGATAGTGAATTGACGCAGCAACTCTGGTATCAAAATCCGCGATAGTAAGTCCACCAAATACAACAGCGAAGTCATACCCAATATTAAAAGCGAATTTGCTGTCGAATTGTTTGTTCCACCGAAAACCGACACTTAGTTGATTGGAAGCAATGATGGTGCCTAGATTAAACTGAGCCGTGAAGTTTTTCTTCAATGGGATTCGTCCCTGAAGATTAATGAATGGAACACTGTATGCGCCCTCTAGCCACGGTTCAGGAAATTTATACGTCTGCACAATAATGGCAACTTTTATCTTCCTTAACTTTGGGGCGTACGGGTAATATAAACTGGCACGGATTATGTCGAAATCTTCCTGCTTCTCCTGAGCAACGGAAAAATTAACAAGACACAGGAATGACAGTAAAAAGAGGGTATTTTTCAAAGGGCTTTGCCAGTCGCTTAGTCAAACAATAACTATCCGCATATAAAATAATCATGCCAGCCAATCTATTTTTGATGATTTTACTGTTTTTAATCCCTTTGATTATGGCCGCACAAGCTCCTGTAGTACAACCGGCCTTAGTAAACCCTTCTACATCAAAAGAAATCGCGTTTGTCAGTGACACACAGGCTCCGATGTGGATTGAGAACGTATTTCTCAAGGCAAATCAAAATCAGCGGGCAACCCGACTGATCTTCGAAGATATTGTTAAGACCAAACCCAGGGCTGCTTATATTCTTGGCGATGTAGTCGCATTGGGTTACCGTAATTCAAAATGGAAAAATATGGATAAGTGTATTCAGCAATGCCGGGAAAGCGGCGTCGATGTATACGCAGTTTTGGGTAATCACGATGTAATGAGTCGCGCAAAGAAGGGTGAACTAAATTTTCAAAAACGATTTCCAGAGCATGTACGGACAGGCTATGTAAGCGTAATGGATTCTGTAGCAGTGGTGCTGGTTAATTCAAATTTTTCAAAATTGACAACTGAAGATATTAATCATCAGCAGGCATGGTATGAAGAGACCGTGATTAAATTGGACAAGGATCCAGCAGTAAAGGCAGTTATTGTGACCTGCCATCATGCACCCTATACAAATAGTAAAATAGTCGGGTCTTCAAAGGCTGTTCAAGACCATTTTGTGCCAGCATTTCAGAAATCCAATAAAAGCGTATTGTTTATAACGGGTCATTCACACAATTTTGAGCATTTTAAAAAGTCAGGAAAACATTTTCTCGTGATTGGCGGTGGTGGCGGTTTGCATCAGCCAATTGGAACAAATCTGGAAGATATTTCAACAAATTATAAGCCGATGTTCCATTATCTTACCGTCTTAAGGGAAAAAAACAATCTCTTGATTATATCTCATTTCCTTAAGGACGATTTCTCCGGCGTTGAAAAGCAATATTCTTTTTCGGCCGCTATTCCATGACCGAACTATTTTCATAGAATTTCCATTTCATACCGGATGAAGAGACTATTTCTATTTCTACTAACCCTTGCGACGTTTGTCACGGCTTTCAGTCAGTCAGACTGCACTCTTAAGACCGATAAAGATGGGATCAAGGTATATACCTGTGAAGTGAAGAATTCCAAATTCAAAGCAGTGAAATCATCGTTCGTCCTAAACAGTACCCTTTCCGAATTTGGCGCTGCAGTAATGGACATCGATCACTACTGTGATTGGCAGTACAAAACACTCAGTGCGAAAACTCTCAAAAAGGTAAGCGAAAGCGAAGTGGTGTATTATACCGAAGTGGCGGCACCAGTGCTCACAGACAATCGCGACTTTGTTATTCAATTAACCATGAACCAAAATCCACAGTCAAAGGTATTGATTGTAGATCTGATAAGCCTTCCAACCTATACAGCGGCAAAAGAAGGCGTCATTCGGGTGCCTTTTTCAAAAGCGCGATACACCGTAAAAGCGTTGTCGGCGGGGTTACTCCATGTTGACTACTACATCGAGATTGATCTTGGGGGTAATGTTCCGCCGTGGATGGTCAATATGGTTGCTCATGAGGCACCGTTCAAGACGTTTAAAGATCTTCAAAAGATTATTGGAAATTATAAGGGACAGGGAATTGCTGGTATACAGGATTGAAACCAAAAAATGCCAACAGACATAGGTTATGCCAGCCTATAAATTGTTGGTTGGTCCATTTTCAAATGTCCATCTAATTTTTCTTCGCTTCCTTCGCCCACATATCTCTCAAAGTCACCGTCCGGTTAAAGACTAGTTTATCAGGAGTAGAGTCCACATCACGATGGAAATAACCAACGCGCATGAACTGGTAACGATCATCATCCTTTCCATGAGCAAGAGCTGGCTCAGCATAGGCTGTTGGCAGAATTTTCAAAGAATCGGGATTCAGGTGATTTTTAAAATCATCGTCGATGGCACTAAGGTCCTCAATTTTGAAAAGCCGGTCGTATAACCTTACTTCTACTTCCAAAGCATGAGGAACGCTAACCCAATGAATCACTCCTTTCACATTTATTCCGGAAACATCAGAGCCACTCTTGCTTTCAGGGACATATGAACAATGAAGCTCCGTAATAGCACCATCGTCCGCCTTCACCACATTATCGCATTTAATTATATAGGCGCTCTTTAACCTAACCATTTGTCCCGGCGCGAGTCTGAAATATTTCTTGGCCGGCACTTCCATGAAATCATCTTTTTCAATATAAAGCTCACGACTAAATGGAATGTCACGTGAACCGGTGGAAGGATCCTCAGAATTATTATCACTCGGAAGCATTTCTGATTTTCCTTCCGGATAATTGGTAATGATTACCTTAACGGGATCTGAGACAACCATTCTTCTCAGAGAAATCTTGTTAAGGTGTTCCCGTACACAAAATTCAAGCAAGCCTATGTCTATGAGGTTTTCTCGTTTAGCGACTCCGATTTTATCACAAAAGTCACGGATACTTTCCGGGGTGTATCCTCTCCTTCTCATCGCTGCAATCGTCGGCATGCGTGGATCATCCCAGCCTGTAACATTTTTATCATTCACCAGTTGAAGCAACTTGCGCTTGCTCATAATGGTGTATGTCAGGTTGAGGCGGGCAAACTCATACTGGTGGGAAGGATAGATCTCCAGATTCGAAATAAACCAATCGTATAATTCGCGGTGGGGTATAAATTCTAACGTACAGATGCTGTGCGTAATATTTTCGATAGCATCACTTTGTCCGTGAGCAAAGTCATACATCGGATAAATACACCAGGTACTTCCGGTGCGGTGATGGTGCGCATGTTTGATTCTGTAGATAATTGGATCGCGCATGTGCATGTTAGGACTCGCCAGGTCCGCTTTTGCTCTGAGTACTTTCTCGCCGTCCTTGTACCTACCCTCTTTCATTTCGTTGAACAGCCTTATGTTTTCATCAATACTTCTGCCTCTATAGGAATTGGCTGTACCAGGTTTCACGGGTGTGCCTTTTTGGGTAGCAATCTCGTCGCTTGTACTATCGTCGACATAGGCCAATCCCTTCCTGATCAGAGTGACTGCAAATTCATACAGTTTTCCGAAGTAATCGGATGCATATAGCTCATTGGACCATTCAAATCCCAACCACTTGACATCACCCTTGATGCCTTCCACATACTCGGTTTCTTCTGTTACCGGGTTGGTGTCGTCAAAACGCAAATTCGTTTTACCGCCGTACTTTTTTGTCAATCCAAAATTGAGGCAAATGCTTTTTGCATGCCCCAAGTGCAGGTATCCATTCGGTTCGGGAGGAAACCGAGTGACAATAGTCTGGTATTTTCCTGCCGTCAGGTCGTTTTCTACGATTTCTTCCAGGAAGTTTAAACTCTTTTCCTCCATAATTCTGATTTGAAAACCTTAAAGGTATAAAGGCTTTGTGAATTCGGGAGAATCTTTTTTTAGACTGGAATCTATTTTCTCTCGGATTTAGGCCCCTGCTGATTTCGCGGAAATCTGAGAGTTGCCAATATTTAATAAACCAATAGTTGAATCCTGTTGTTACAGATGCAAATTTGTATAATTCGTTATCAAAATTATGCCTACACTATACATAAAAAATATGGTTTGCGATCGCTGCAAGGCGGCGGTGAGAAGTGAACTGGAGAAATCGAAAATAGCATACAAAACCGTTGAATTAGGAGAAGTTGAACTCGAAACGCCCCCTTCAGAAAAGACACTGGCACAATTCAGCAACGCAGTCAGGTCACTTGGATTTGAATTAATTGAAGACAGGACCGCACGCATCGTAAATCAAATTAAGAAAGGAGTTATCCAATGGGTTTATAGCGAAGAGGCAAAAAATAAAAAGATCAACTTTTCAAAATATTTATCTGAACTTCTTCACAAAGATTATGCATCAATGAGTCATCTATTCTCGGGAGTTGAGGGAACAACAATTGAGCAACATCTTATTCATCAGAAGATTGAGCGTGTAAAAGAGCTATTGGTTTATGATGAAATGTCGTTGGGACAAATCGCAGATCAATTGAATTACAGCAGTGTGCAGCATCTGTCCAACCAATTCAAAAAAATTACCGGACTAACGCCAAGTCATTTTAAGAAAATAGGTGCAGTAAAGAGAGTGCCTCTCGATAAGGTGTAGACTAAACGCCACAATGTGAGAGTTCAAGGTTCAAGGTTCCAGGTTCAGGGTTCAGGGTTCAAGTGTCAGGTTATTTTCCGTAGATCTGATTCAGCAATCCCCCGAGTCGGATGCCGGCCTGAAGAATCCTCAGCTTTACAATTCCAAAATTCTTATAGGTGTATTGGTAACCGAGATTTCCATTGCCTATATCGTACACCTGGGTGCGATAACCCATTGACTCCATAGCCCAATCCCGCAGGGTGGTAGCCTGCCACTTAGCAACAACCTGAGCATCTGGCTTCACAATTCCCTGAGCAAGCTCAGTAAAGCTCAAGCGCGTATCGTTGATCATATCACTATCCCACAGGGCATGTAAATTCGAATCGTTGCGAAACCATTTTATCTTAACGTCATTTCCCCCTTTGTCACCTGGCTTGCCCACGTGAAGTGGCTGATGAAGATCCTCAACCATGTGAATTAACATTTTTAGATACTCTTTTTGCTGCTTCGGCGATAGCTTGCCGGATTTTAAATCTTTTACAATCTTCTCCAGCATGAATATCAACTTTCCGTCCGGGTTGGCAATGCCTTCCACATCCTCGTATTTTTTCCCATCCGGGATGGTAGACCAATGCCAATCCGTGGCGTAATTATAAGTCGAATCTGATCGTATTTCATCCATCCAGGTACCCACCATAGCGATCGACTCCTGTTCAAGGATCATGGCGATTCTCTTCTTTGCCTTGGCGTTCAAATATTGTTCGGCAATGAGTCCGGCTGTACGGTGGCCGGTTACACCCCATCCAAAAGTATTTGAGATTAATAAAACCAGCAATCCTAGTGTGAACAGGTTCTTTTTCATAGTAGAGAGGTGAAGGTGCAATATTAGACTTTTCGTTAAAACGCCAAATTATTAAAGATGATATTAGCTTTAACTTTAACTCGGTAATTTCGCACGCAGGACTCAGAGTCAGAATAGGAAAGCAATAATTTTATGCAACGCCAGGCCCTCTTTTTAAATTTCGATATCAAAGCCCAGCCGGATGAAGTGACCTGCGGACCGACGTGTCTTCATGCTCTATACCAGTATTTCAATGATGATATCAGTCTGAAACAAGTGATTCAGGAAGTAAAGTCACTGAAAAATGGCGGTACGCTGGCAGTAATGATGGGAAATCATGCACTCAAGCGTGGTTACAAAGCGACCATCTACACGTATAACTTGCATGTATTTGATCCCACTTGGTTTAACCTTTCCCCTGCCAAAATGGTGGTCAATCTGAAACGTCAAATGAGATACAAATCAAAACGAAGAAAACTTCAGGTTGCCAGTCGGTCGTATATTGAGTTTCTGGAGGCAGGTGGGAAAATCCTATATCAGGAGCTGGACGATGTGTTAATAAAAAGCTATCTGAAAAAATCGATACCTATTCTCACTGGCCTAAGCGCAACTCACTTGTACGGAACAGAACGAGAGATCTCAGCTACCGATACATTTGATAGTATAAAAGGAGAGCCCTCAGGGCATTTTGCTATCATCAATGGCTACGATGCAGCGTCTCACGATGTTTATCTTGCAGATCCAATGAATCCAAATCCGTTGAAAAGTCAATACTACAGTGTAACTTTTACAAGACTGATTAATAGTATTTTATTGGGGATCGTGACGTATGATGCGAATTTATTAATCATAGAACCGAAGGGGCATTAGGCACTCGATCAGATCCACAAAATCCGAAAGAAATCCTTAGTTACCTAACACCCAATCTCCCAATCCTAATGCCTAAGATCATCATCGTCGAAAAACCCAAGATATGGAACTTCGCCATCGAAGATGTTGAAGTCATTACACCAGCCAAATACATCGCCGACGAACAGTATCAATCAACGAAGAATCTAAAGATTCTTAACCTCTGCAAATCGTACCAGTATCAGAGTGAAGGGTATTATGTCTCGTTGTTGGCAGAGGCGCGGGGACACAAGGTCTTACCGGAAGTTTCGACCATTCAGGATTTGCGTTTTCCATCCATACTTCGTGATGATTCCCAGGATTTTGACTCACTCATTCAAACGACTTTCAAACACGAACCTTACGATCGGGTGGAATTCAATATCTATTTTGGATCGGCCAAAGCAGAACATCTTAACCGTCTTGCGTTGCAGCTTTTCCAGCTTGTGCAGGCACCACTGGTTAGGGCGAGTTTTTCAAAAAAAAGCAAATGGATACTACAAAGCATTCGGCCGGTAAGTTTGAATGAAATGCCGGAGAATGACCAACCGATCCTGGAAAAGGCGCTTGAGAAATATCTATTACGAAAGAGGGATTACCGGCCGGACAAAAAGAAATATGATCTAGCCATACTTGTCAATCCGGAAGATCCGAATCCTCCATCGGATGACCGTGCTTTGAAAAGATTTTATAAAGCCTCATTACAAGCGGGTTTCAATACCGAATTCATCACCAAAAACGACATTGATAAGCTGATTCAATACGACGCCTTGTTCATACGCGAAACCACCAACGTAAATCATCACACATTCCGATTTGCTAAGAAGGCCGAATCACTGGGACTTGCTGTCATCGACGATCCAGAATCGATTCTAAAATGCACTAATAAAGTTTATCTACATGAACTATTGAGTGCGAATAAAATATTAACTCCAAAGTCGCATGTGATCATGCAGGAGAACTGCAACGCCCTTCCTGAAAAATTGAACTTTCCGTTTATTCTGAAGCAGCCTGACGGTGCGTTCTCGAAAGGCGTGGTTAAAGTCACCAACCTCGAAGAATTCAAAGCTGTGAGGGAAAGCATGTTTGAAAAATCGGATCTTATCATCGCCCAGGAATTTGTCCCCACTCCATTCGACTGGCGGGTAGGAATTATCGATGGACAGGTCCTATATGTATGTAAGTATTTTATGGCCAGTCAACACTGGCAGATCGTGAACTGGAATGCGAAGAAAGAATCCCGTGATGGAGAAGTGGAAAGCATTGCCGTGGACCAGGCGCCTGCGGGACTGTTAAAAGCAGCCTTGAAGGCCACATCACTTATTGGCAAGGGCTTATATGGTGTGGATATGAAAGAAGTGGACGGAAAATTCGTTATCATTGAAGTAAACGACAATCCCAACATAGACGCTGGCACGGAAGACAAAATTCTGAAAGACAAATTATATGACACCATCATGGAAGTCATACTGAACAAAATAAAAGCGACAAAATGACCCAGCCATCGCGATTGCATATTTTCCAGGCCTACGGTGTTGAACTGGAGTATATGATTGTCAACAGGAAAACGCTAGACATCATGCCTATTGCTGATGAGCTCCTTAAACAGGAGCTTGGGCACATTGGAAGCGACTTTGAAAACGACATAGTAACATGGTCAAACGAGCTGGTCCTTCATGTCATTGAATTAAAATCCACAAAACCAGAGAGTAATTTCAATACCCTCTCAAGTGCTTTTTCGGACAATGTCTTACGAATTAACACCATACTTGAAAAATGGGATGCAATGCTGCTGCCCACCGCCGCTCACCCATGGATGAATCCTATGACGGAAACCAAGTTGTGGCCGCATGACAGTAATGAGGTGTATACTATTTATAACAAGATCTTTGACTGCAAAGGTCACGGATGGAGCAATCTACAAAGCACTCACTTAAATCTACCCTTCTATGACGATGAAGAGTTCACAAAACTTCATGCTGCCGTTCGTTTGGTCTTGCCTATACTCCCTGCCCTTTGTGCCAGCTCACCGATCCTCGACGGAAAAGTGACAGGCTCTGTAGATACCCGGATGAACTACTACCGGACAAACCAATCCAGAATTCCTTCGATTACCGGAAAGATTGTTCCTGAGGCTGTTTTTTCGAAGCGTCAGTATCTGAATACCATCTATGAAAAAATAAAAACAGATCTCGCGCCGTATGATCCAGAGAATATCCTCAATCCAATCTGGGTAAACTCCCGCGGAGCCATTCCCCGTTTTGACCGCGGATCCATTGAAATCAGGATCATGGATATCCAGGAATGTCCGCCAGCAGATCTTGCGATTCAGACATTGGTCATTGAAACCATCAAAGCTCTTGTAAGCGAACAGTTTTGCAATCTGGAGCAACAGATGCGAGCTAAAACTGAAATACTCGCGGGAATATTAGATGACACTTCAGAATTGGGACAGCGTGCTGAAATTTTTTCTTCAGAATATCCCGGAGCTTTTGGCCTTGACAGCCCGTGCACTGCACTAAGCATCTGGAAACACATTCTGTCGACTCTTCTTGAGAGTAAAAATATTACCCTTGAAAAGTGGGAACCCGAGCTTTCCGTTATTTTGAATGAAGGCACTCTCTCCGATCGCATCATTAGATCCATGAACGGTGACAATTCGATGAGTTCAATCAAAAAAACGTACAGACACTTGGCTGATTGCCTCGCGCAGAATAAGATGTTTCTGGTCTAGCTCTTTTAATTTAACAAACAGGTGACTGGTAGTTGGCCAGCGGTAATCGGTCGGTCCGCCGGACCAGAGAGTTGCTTCATTGAGTTGAATCAACTCTTCGGAGACACCACCAAATATCACAGCGCCAACTCTTCCATTGCCGATGGGAAGAGCTTCATTCCAGTTGGCGGCAGGCTGGTTATACCAGAGCTTTAAGTCTGATTGTGAATATACTTTGTGGATAAGCAGGTCAGAACAAGAATTGCAATCGACTTCCTTAAAAGTTTAATGAATTTCATCTGGCTAATATTCTTCTAAGTCAAAGATAACTACTCACCCCTCAGCGCATCCACAGGATTACCCATCGCCGCTTTAATGGATTGATATGAAATAATACTTAATGAAATAAGAAGCATACTAACGGCTGGAATTAAAAACATCGACAGGTTCAGGTCTGTGTGGTAGGGATACCTACTCAGAAATTGATCCATCAAATAATAGGCGAATGGGCTTCCTACGATAATACCGTATACGATCAATCGGGTAAAGTCACGGCACAACAAAACAACAAGTCCTGTGACAGATGCGCCTAACACTTTCCTGACGCCAATTTCCTTTGATCTTCTCTCGGCTGAAAACGAGGCAAGTCCGAACAAGCCCAAACAGGAAATTATAATAGCGATAATCGTAAAACAAAAAGAAAGAGTTCCTATTATTAACTCCGACTTGAACTGATGCTCAAATGATTGATCAACGAAACCGTACTGGATCGGGAATCTCGGGGCATTTTTTTTGTAAACACCTCTCAGATAGTCCAACGCCTCCGTCAGTTTTCCCGGCTCGTAGCGAATGAAAATGCCGGCCCATCTCCCCAATTCTTCATGGGTACGCCCAAGGGAAAATACAGTGGGTTGTGACGCTTCTTGGATGCTGAGATTATTGAAGTCTTTTATTACACCAATGATTTGTCCATCGAAATTTTGAAGTTTGATATGCCGACCAAGCGGATTGGAAAATCCTATCCGACGAGCTGCCTCCTCTGTAATTATAAAACTCGCGCTATCAGCCAGGAACTGTTTTGAAAAGTTTCGGCCCAGCACAAATGTAAAGCCCATTGTTTCCAGATAATCATAGTCGCAACTGGCTTGATTAAAGAAAGTGTCGTCATCGTCCGACTTGCCCTCCCAATCATAATATCCCTCCCCATTGATTTCCATTGGGTGAGCAGCTCCGACCGCTACGGACATCACGTTCGGACTTTGAAGTAATTCATTGCGGAAGGCCTCATAGCTGTTATAAAGTTCTTCATTTGTTTTGAGCGTTATCACGTTGTCTTTATCAAATCCAAGATCCTTGTTCCTTATAAACGAAATCTGATCATAGACCACCAATGTACAAGCGATTATTATTAATGCCAATCCAAATTGAAACACCACCAATCCCTTTCTTAAATTTGCCCCTCCAAATGTAGACTGAAGATTTCCTTTAAGAACAGATGACGGCCGGAAGGATGATAGAAAAAATGCCGGGTAACTCCCAGCGATAACACCCACCAACAATGCTATGCCGAGTAAGCTAGAGGTAACAGCTGGATTCATATAATCGATACGCATATTCTTCTCAGTAAAAGAATTAAACATGGGAAGAAGAGCATGAACTATCATTAAGGCAAATAACAGAGAAAGGAAAGACAACAACACAGATTCTATCAAAAACTGTCTTATCAATACGCTGCGGGACGCACCCGCTACTTTCCGGATACCGACTTCGCGGGATCTATTGGCGGACCGTGCGGTTGAAAGGTTCATAAAATTGATACAGGCAATCACGAGGATAAATATTGCAACAACCGTAAATGAAATCACATAGGTTATACGACCGCCGGATTGCTTTGCGTTGACAAAATTGTTACGCAATCTCCATTCTGTCATAGAAAATAGAAATGGGGGTGGTGGTGGTGACGATGACGCCTTCTGGTTCTTTTTAATAAAATCGGCAATCTTCGAATCAACTTGCTGCTGCATATCTTTCTGCTTCAGTTTTACGAACGTAGTGAGCCAACCACTACCGTCCCACTCAGCAAGACTGCCAGTGAATTCGTTCCTAATATATATTTCAAATGGCAATATAAATTCGAATTCGTAACTGGAATTCTTAGGACGATCTTCAAACACCGCCGTCACCGTAAGGTCCCTCGTATTATCAACTCTGAAAACTTTTCCCAACGCCTTCTCATTCTTAAAATATCGGATTGCCATTTTCTTCGAAATAGCAACGGAATTGTTGTCGGGGAGTGCGTGAGAATGATCTCCTTCTATGAGGGCAATATTGAATAAGCTAAAAATCGACTGATCCGCGTAATCGCCATATTCATAGTTCGCTATTTCTCCAAAACTGAAAAGCTTCGTCTCCGACCATGAAAGACGCATTACTTCCTCGATCTCAGGAAGTTCAGCCTTCAAACCTTCCCCCAGCAATCCGTTCGTCCAGTCGTCTGTCGTTAGTCGACCATCCGAGTACAAATGGTTCTGCATTATTTTAAAAACGCGATCGTTTTCCTTATGATAGCGGTCATAACTCAATTCATCAATCACCCACAGGAAAATAAAAATACTACTGGCAAGTCCAAGAACCAGTCCCGAAACGTTGATAGCAGAATAAATAGGTTGACGAATAAAATTTCTAAGTGCCGTAGTCAGATAGTTCCGAAGCATATTGATGCGAGTTGACGGTGGAATGCTACCCAAGATAATAATTTTTTAAACATAGGAGGCTGAAACGCAGAGTCATTTCCTGCAGGTCATTATAAAGCCAGGTGACCTTGAGAACCGCAGAATCTAAAATCAATCCCGTGTATATGCTAACGGATTAAAGGGTCCATAAAACATCAGGTCAATGAGGCGTTTATCGGTAAGGTCAACGATTTTAAGGAATGCCTTTGTTGGCGTAAACCAAATTGCTGTTTCTGTCATATAAATTGAATTTTAATTTTACAGTCAATTTAACAAGGACATCAATTGATTTATTTGATTGCTAAAATTGTCAGGTTTTCAGCAAAATGGTAAATCTATAATGTCACCCCTCCGGGGTTTGCCGGCCAATACCTGATTTCACGTTCAACAATCATGTCAGCCCTCTGGGCTTTGATTTGCTCCCAGATCGTAATGTGCGATTACATTTTTCAGAAAATTTAACCTTATTGTTGAGATTGCAAATGTGAGGCGATAACAAAACCCAGAAGAGGTGAAATCATTTTGAGGATGACGAAACCAAATCGATGCCAAACCCCAGAGCAGTGCAATCATTTTAGAAATGGAAATGTGCGCGATAGCAAAACCCTGCGGAGGTGACATCATTTTGGGGATGACAAACCAAATCGATGCCAAACCCCAGAGCAGTGCAATCATTTTAGAAATGGAAATGTGCGCGATAGCAAAACCCTGA
>JBBRON010000010.1:0-138023 GCA_038229375.1 Cytophagales bacterium
ACGCTTTATCATTAGCATTCACGTGATCATCAGTCAATGTAGGATTTTGAGAATTGGTAGGACCACCAAAGATCAAAATCAGTTCTACAGTAATAACGTCATCGTCAAGCTTACGGCCTGTCAATACATTGGTACCATCGTAAAAAGTGGTTGGCCCTGTCAAGGACACAGACAGTACATCTGTTGCCAGCACACCCGTAAAAGCTGTTGCATCAAGACCCAACAAATTTGTTGTGTATCCTGCGTTCAAAGCCAGCAATTGTGTTTTAAATGCTGAAGCAAAAGCGGCGCCTTGTGCTGAAGGAACAGTTGTATTGAACTTGTCCTTATTTGCTGAAACTACGAATACTGTGTTGATCGCTGGTCGTGCCATTTGATCTTCCTGGTTGTAAGTAACTACCGGCGCAGGATCACTTTTGCTGCTACACGCGCTGATCGCCAATAGAAGACCAAGCGCAGCAATTGAAAAATATTTTGTTTTCATAATTCTTTTCTTGTTAGTTGATAGGTGACTTAGATTTTGCGATTTGAAGTTGCCCATGTGTTGATAGACGTGGCTGTTCCAAGCATGGTCTTAGGTAGTTCAATAACTACTGACATTACGTTGGTTCCTTTGAAAGTGTCTACCCCAGGATTATTAAAGCTAGAAGCTGTGTTGGCAATAATTTTTTTGTATTGATCCAGGTCAAAAAAGAATGGATCATCACGAGGACCGGCAAATACCTGAATGCTGTTGCTGTTACCAATTGATGCAGCTGCACCGTATGTGCTGATCGAACCTTCAACTTTTTGTGATCCTGACATTAACGTACTAGTCAGTCCTTTCTGGGTTGGAGCGACTGGTCCATAGACCTGTACTTTCCCATTGAGGAATGTCACCTGAAGCACCAGGTCTTCAATTCCATCTTTTACGGCAGAATTGTCAATGTTGACTTCAAGCATCACATTAGAATCAAATTTTGCAGCTGATGTCGCTGAAGGAGCCAATAATCCCTGGGTGTTTACAACAAACACCATGTTTGCTGAATTTGAAGGGCTTTGAAAGGCATAAAAGTCAGTGATGTCCGACGATTTGCCAGTAACTGCTGGGGCATCGATATGATCGGCCGCAATGAGATAGGCACCTGAAGTCACTGCGAGCGCACCAATTAGGCCGAGAGCAATTCTTCTTAGTTTGGATTGAGATTTCATAGTTTTAGTTTGTTTGATTTTTAATGTACGGAGTTGGACTGCTTGTTGGATTTAAAATAGTTTGAGGGAGTTATTTTTTCGATCAGATCCCGGTGTATATAAAACATCATGCCATGACGGAAATGATTGTTTACTTGCTATTACCGGGGAGTATTGTCTACAAAATTTAAAACCACCCTGAAAAAAAATTATTTCGGCATTAATACCGCATCGATCACGTGAATCACACCATTTGACTGATTCACATTCATAATTGTAATCTTTGCTGTGTTGCCTTTTTCATCTTTTAGAATTACATCTTTTCCACTCATCATGGCCAAAAGTTTACCACCCTGAACAGTTGTAAGCTCGGCTTTACCATTGCCAGCCTTGATTGCCTTGGCAACGTCTGCTGAGCTCATTTTACCTGATACAACATGATAAGTAAGGATTGTAGTGAGCGTGGCTTTGTTTTCTGGCTTCACCAATGTGTTCACTGTACCTGCAGGAAGTTTATCAAAAGCTGCATTCGTCGGAGCAAATACCGTGAATGGTCCAGGACCAGATAGTGTTTCTACCAACCCTGCTGCCGTAACGGCCGCAACCAGGGTTGTATGATCCTTAGAGTTAACTGAATTTTCAATGATATTCTTCGTTGGATACATCATCGCTCCACCAACTTCTACTGGCTTTTGCGCAAAAGCTCCCGCTGCAAGAAACAGACTGAGAGCTGAAATCATTATTTTCTTCATAAAAAAATTGTTTAGTAATTAGTTTCGACATCGTATAACTACGTAGCTACCGTATTGTTTGGATTTATCTGCAAATAGTTGCTCGTGGCACTATATTGTATGTATACTTTTTTCAATACCTTAGATCCGTTTAAGTGAAGCCCCCTTTTATCGCCCGTGCCAAAACCATAGAAGAAAGTGTATTAATAGAGCGCCTGAGTCGTCGTGACCCAACGGCACTTGATTATTTGTACGATCATTACTCCGGCGCACTGTATAGCGTGGTTCTTCGTATTGTGCGAAAAGAAGAAGTTGCAGAAGAATGCCTTCAAGACGTGTTTATCAAAATCTGGGACCGCATGGTTAGCTATGATCCTTCAAAAGGCCGTTTGTTTACCTGGATGCTTAATATTGCAAGGAACCAAGCAATCGATAAAACACGTTCTAAAGAAATGAGTCAAGGAAGAAAAACCGATGACATCGATAATCTCGTAAATAGAATTGACCGGCAGGAATCAGAAGAAACTCCGACAGACGCAATAGGCCTGAAAGAACTGCTTAGCAAGCTCCCTGAAGATCAACAATTTGTAATAGACCATTTGTACTTAAAAGGATTTACTCAGTCAGAACTTGCTGAGGAATCTGGAATACCGCTGGGCACAATAAAAACGCGCACACGGATGGCAATGATAGAATTACGGGCTATTTTAAACGTAACGTGAACATACAGGAATACATAGCGAGTGGAATTTTAGAGTCCTATGCACTTGGAGAGGTGACAGATGCCGAACGCGCGAGCTTAGAACAGGCACTGAAACAGTATCCAGAAGTACGTGAGGAACTGAAAAAAGTAGAGGAAACGCTGGAAAATATTGCGTTTGCTTCTGCCATCCGGCCGCGTGCAGAAGTAAAAGAAAAGATTATGGCAAAAATTACTTCCTCTTCTTCCAAACCGGAAGGCAGGATTATTGCCATGACTCCTGAACGACCAGTCTGGAAATACGCCACCGCTGCATCAATTGCTATTGCTCTGATTTCATCCGTGATGGCAATTCAGTATCGCCAGCTATGGAAAGCAGATTCAAGTGAGTTGGCTCTGATTAAATCGGAAAATCAGCGAATGGCTGAAGACTACAATACCGTCAATCAAAAGCTGGATAAAATCCAGGGTGATCTGGCCGTGATGGAGAACACTTCTTTTACAAAAGTTGTAATGAAGGGAACGGCCAATGATACCAATGCACTCGCATCCGTTTATTGGAATGCCTCCACGCAGGAAGTTTACCTCAGCATTCAGCAGTTAAAGGCTATCTCAAAAGAGAACCAATTTCAACTGTGGGCGATCGTCAACGGAAAACCGATTGATGCAGGTGTATTTGATCTAAACTTCGCCGGAATGCTAAAAATGAAAAGCATTAATGGCGCGGCGGCCTTTGCAATCACGATTGAACCGCGTGGTGGAAAAGATAATCCAACCTTGGAAACCATGCAGGTTGTTGGATCGGTGGTGTCAAATCCATCCTGATATATTCAAAACAATCGCCTTGATTATGTGGGCCAACCACGCCGTGAGAGCAGTCACTTTCCCTTGAATTTTTTCAGATATCGGCCTGCTGATCTTAGGAAAGTCGCAGGCGTTCATAATTCTGCAAAAAAAACTGTTTTCTTCATTAAACTGTTACAGGTAACCGCCCTTCAAGGCTATTTTCGGTGCATTGGTACCGCCTCTTTTACCGTTCGCCGACACCAGACAGGGTTTATCACCTTTTATTGACTGATTGGGGTCATAAAGGATGTAAATCAGTGTGTTATGAAAATGCCATCGATCAAGTTTTACTACCATCGGGCCCGGGTTTTTGGGGTGTTGATTGTATTAAGCCTGTTGGGCTACTTTGTTGTTCGATTTTTACTCTCGGTAATCTAAATGGAACAGCAAAAGAAGGAAATGTTGCTGCTAAAAGGTTTTGGCAATGGGGCTAAGTTCCTTGGCTACCTCCTTGGTGCCGTTTTAATACTCAATCTCCTGGTTCTGATTTTTAATACGGTCTTCTATATGCTGGGATTCGGAAACAATTAGCAATCAATTCCTTTTCGCAAGCCGACTCCATTTTTTTACAATACACCTTAAAATCTTACATGTGCCACCCCACCATTGATATGGTCTCATAACTGCCATTCCGGTTTTTAATATTTGTTCATCCAAAACAGAACAATTATGAAACCAAACATTTTAACGGGGATCATCTTATGCTGTATTTCCTTCAGTAGTTTTGCAGAAGAAGAGTTAAAGGGTGTTGTCACATCGGTTATTGATGGAAACACAATAGAGATTGCCGTGAGCCGTAACGAGTCATACAAGGTACTGTTACATGGAATTGATAGTCCTGATCCAGGCCAAAGATATGCCGAGCAGGCAAAATCTCTTTTGGAAAAATTACTGCTGAATAAATCAGTCACGATAAAGATTCATGGCAAAGATCGTCTCGGAAATCGACTGGGTGACATTCAAATTGATGGCGCCGTTGATCCAAGGCAAGAGTTAGTTAAGCAGGGTCTTGCATGGACTTCCGAAAAAGAACCTATCGCGGAACTTGAATCGCTGAAAGAAGACGCTCGTGCTAAAGGAAAAGGTCTTTGGAGTGAAGAAAATCCTACACCGCCCTGGACATTTCGACGCCAACAAACCATGATGCAACAGAAGTCGAGTTGATTGGGTCTCAACCTCCGCTCAATAATTAATAAGAGTTCGCTGCCTATCACAGATAACGACTAGCATTTTCCGGGCATGCCTCAATTTTCAACAACACCAAAATAAATCCAAAAGAATCACGTTAAACCATAGCTATGCAAATGCTAAGGTTTATCACTTTATTGGCTTTGTCAATATCATTCATCACCGCGAACGGGCAAAATTCCGTTGCCAATTCGCGAGAACCCGAAAAGAAACATGCTGTTCATGCTCCTCTAAGGGCAAAGGCCAAGAAATTTCGCAAACCAAAAATCACGCACACCCAGCAATATGAGTTCTACGAAAGGGTAGAGCGAGTTGCACGCGAAAAACAACGTATTTTGAAAAAACTGTCAAAAGCCCAGTATTCGGACCCTCGCTATTTTGGCCACAAACGCATTCCTAAACGCAGGCCATCCTATAAAATGCGGTATTGCAACGAGTGCGGAATACGTCATTAAATTATTGGGTCAACGTGCGGATATTTTCTTACTATAGTCTGTAACTTTACACTATGAAGTTCAGATTGGTTTTGCTGTCCCTTATTTTTTCAGCAGCTGCGGTAGCAGAGTTGTATGCGCAGGAATCTCCCAAACCAACAGATAAAAAGTTTCCTACCACGCTCCAGCCCGTTAATCCCGTAAGATATTATGGCCCGCGTAAGGAGAAGAAATCAAAAAAGAAGAAAGGCGCCATCACTCATGATGCCCAAAACGAATATCACAAACGTATCGAGAATACGTGGCGAGAACGGGAGAAACGCGAAAAATCTTTTGACCGTGGAGAAGGACTTGACTACATGAAGCCTCCGTATTTTGGCCATAAGAGACCACCAAAAATAAGGGCTATTGAAAAAAGAAAGTATTGCAAGATCTGTGGGATCCGGCATTAAGAATGGGTAGTTAGTAGTTGTAAGCAATTCACTACTGAGACAACAACCTTCGGGGCCAATTTTCAGGCCCATCAACTCTCCCGGTTATTGGTCGGTTGGCACTTTCGTAATAACTTACGTCAAGGTTAACTTCATCCCCAATAATTGGACTTCACCCGTACCATCGAGCACACTAATTTAAGCCCGACGCTTACCATTCATGACATCGATCGGTTAGTGGAGGAAGCGAAACAATACAATTTTCTGGGCATCTGTGTCCCACCGTTTTGGGTAAAACGCGCTAAACGTGAGATCTCCAACAGCCTGATCACGCTTGTTACCGTAGCGGGTTTTCCGCTAGGATACAACATGACAGAAACTAAGCTCGATGAAATCAAGAGGGGCATCGACAACGGTGCGGATGAAATCGACATGGTCTGGAACGTGACATCTTTTAAAACAGGAATTCCCTGGACAAAAATTGAAGTAGCCAAGTGTGCCCGGTTGACACACGATCACCAAAAATTATTAAAAGTCATTATTGAAACCGCGTATTTGTCCGAGACAGAAATTGAGAATGCTTGCAAATTGTGCGCCGATGCCGGAGCTGACTTTATAAAAACATCGACAGGATTTGCGCCTTCCGGAGCAAAGGTGGAGCATATTAAATTAATGCGTAAATCGCTTCCTCCATCTGTAGGAATAAAAGCTTCCGGTGGGATCAAAACACTTGACCATGTAATACAATTAATCGAAGCAGGTGCCGATCGAATTGGCACATCTTCCGCAGTAAGTATGGTAGCAGCAAATTTTCAACCTAATCTAACCCCATGAGTGAATTTCTATCTGACCTTTTCCCAACCGAAGAATCTGTTCCAGCTTCAGCACGTTTGCCTCATTTTATTGAGCAGCGTGAATATCTCATCAATGGTGAATTGAGATTGTGGCAGGGCGAGCTTAATCCAGTAATGAGCCCGGTATTTTTGAAAAAGGGAGAACAATATGAACAAAAAATTATTGGCAGCACTCCGCTACTGACATCTACTGAAGCTCTTCAGGCTCTTGACGCTGCCGTTGCAGCCTACGAACTTGGCCATGGTGCCTGGCCGTTGATGACAGTCACCGAACGAATTGAACACGTGGAAAGATTCCTCATCAAAATGCGTGAGCAACGGACTGTGATCGTTAATCTTCTCATGTGGGAAATTGGAAAAGCTCAAAAAGATTCCGAAAAAGAATTCGACAGAACATGCGATTATATTGTTGACACCGTAAATGCACTGAAAGAACTTGATCGCAACTCCGCCAAGTTTGTTCAGGAACAAGGGATCATGGGTCAGGTGCGACGAGTGCCACTCGGCGTTGCCTTATGTATGGGGCCGTTCAACTATCCTTTGAATGAAACATTCACTACTCTTTTTCCAGCCCTGATCATGGGCAATACGGTTGTTTTCAAACCTGCAAAGTACGGAGTGTTACTAATACGTCCACTGCTCGAAGCTTTTCGCGATAGTTTCCCTCCAGGAGTTATTAATATCATCTACGGCCGGGGGCGTGAAACGGTCGGTGCGTTGATGGAAACGGGAAAGATCGATGTCTTTGCGTTTATCGGAACTAATAAAGGGGCAAATGAACTGAAAAAGCTTCATCCCAAATCGCATCGACTCAAGGCTATCCTGGGACTTGATGCAAAAAATCCAGCGATCGTTATGTCAGACGCTGATCTTGATAATGCTGTTACCGAATGTTTAACAGGAACATTATCGTTTAACGGTCAACGCTGCACGGCGTTAAAAATTCTTTTTGTCCATCGCAGCATTTTAGATGTGTTTATAAAAAAATTGATTGATGGTATCGCCAAACTTAAACCTGGGATGCCATGGGATTCTGGTGTTGGACTTACGCCAGTACCGGAACCTGGTAAGACAGACTATTTAAAAAGCCTCGTTGCCGATGCTATTCAACATGGGGCGCGAGTAATGAATCCAAGTGGTGGCCTAGTCGTCAAGACTTTCTTCTATCCTGCTGTACTTTATCCAGTAAACGAGAAGATGAAGGTTTATTCTGAAGAGCAATTTGGACCGGTTATACCGATTGTCGCATTTGAAAATGATGATGAGCCAATCAATTATGTTCTCAATTCGCAATTTGGTCAGCAGCTCAGCATCTTTGGCAAAGATTCGAAAAGAATCAGTCGGTATATTGATGCGTTTGCTAATCAAGTTGGCAGAATCAATCTGAATACCCAGTGCCAGCGCGGGCCAGATTCTTTTCCATTTAACGGCAGAAAAGATTCAGCTGAAGGAACACTCTCCATACGGGATGCACTACGTGTATTTTCCATTCGCACGCTGGTAGCCGCCAAATCATCACCTGAGAATAAACAGATTGTCGGAAATATTTTGAGAAACCGCGAGTCTGCCTTCCTGAATACAGACTATATTTTTTAATTAGAATTTTTCTGTATGGCATCGAGCGTCAAAATCCGTGTATTTGGTGTGGTGCAGGGGGTAAATTATCGTACATCAACTAAAGCAAAGGCACAAGAACTAGGCCTATGTGGAACGGTAAGAAATGAGCCCGACGGAAGTGTATATATTGAAGCAGAAGGGACGGCTGCTCAAATTGAAGAATTAACCGAATGGTGTAAGCAGGGCCCAGCTCTGGCGAAAGTAGAAAGAGTGGACGTAGAGGAAGGAGAGGTTAAAAATTTAAAATGGTTCGAAGTGGTGCGTTTTTAAGTTCTGGCAATTCATTAAGATCATTTAAGCAAAGAATTATGATAAAGAAATTAGGTTTTGTTATGGTCGTGGGGGTTGCCTTTTGTTGTACAAAGAAAGAAGAGAAGACCTATCAGGTCGGGCAGATCAAAACAAATAAAGGAGAAATCCTTTTTTGGCTGTACGATGAAACACCTAAACACAAGGAGAGTTTTGTCCAGCTTGCAAATGATGGCTATTGGGATTCCCTTACCTTCAATCGTGTTATTAATAATTTCGTTGCCCAGGGTGGATGTCCAGATACTCCTGAAGGCTTTACTGACTCGCTCTATTTGTTGAAGCCTGAATTCAATGACAGCATCCGTCACATATATGGTGCGGTTGGAGCTGGTCGCGACAATAACCCGGAAATGCTGTCGGCAAGATGCCAGTTCTATATTGTTCAAAATAAAATTGGAGAAGCCAGATTGGATGGAAAATTCACAGTCTTTGGACAGGTGTTTAAAGGAATGGATGTTGTCGATGCTATTGTGGCCGTAAAGACAGACAGTACCGACAAGCCCCTTGATCCGATCAAGCTTGATGTTAATGTAATCACGATGAGTGCAGACGAGTTAAAGAAAAGTGGTTTCGTGATGAAGTAGATCTTCTTTATCCCTTTAAGAAAACCTTATGACTTCTATAAAGTTCGACACAAACTGGTGGAAATGGGGAGAGGCTACCAGGCAAATCGTACTTGAAAAATATCCGAAGTTAAAGGCTCATCTTCAGCAAAGATTCAAAACCCAATTGGATGAGAGAATTTCGGAAATTCATCAATCATGAAGAAGATCGCATTCATCGTGAACGGAAAGATCAAGCCACGGAAAGGGCTGATCAAAGCCATTCAAGCAAACTTTAAGGGCGACTACAACCTGGGTTTTTTCATTACTGAATTGAGCAACGGAGCAACCCGGCTCACGTTGCGAGCCATCAAGGAAAATTTTACGGTCATCATTTGTGTCGGTGGTGATGGCAGCCTTAACGAGGTCGCTAACGGGATAATGGAAGCAAAGCAGGTATTATCAACCGCAGCCTTTGAACAGCTTCGTACGGGAGTCTTACCCTACGGATCCGGAAATGATTTTGCCAAAACAATTGATGTCGATTTTGATATCCCATTGCTTAAGACCTGGATTGACAGTGACCGTCATAAAGAGTTAGACCTGGGACTTGTCAAGTTCACGAACTTATCAGGTACTGAAGAGACGAGACACTTCATCAACATAGCAGACGTAGGTCTTGGTGGGATCGTCTCCCGTTGGGTAAATGAATCGTCCAAATGGCTTGGGGCTGAGATTGCGTACCAGTGGGCGATTATCCGGTCGTTGATATCGTATCGACATCAGCCGGTAAAGGCGAGGGCAGATTCTTTGATCTATACTGGTAAAGTGATGAACTATATAGTAGCCAACGGGAAATACTTCGGAAGCGGTTTGGGCGTAGCTCCAGATGCCATGCCTGATGATGGAATTTTTTCAATTGTCATCGTTGGTGAGATCTCTCTTGCATTTTATTTGAAGAGCTTGTCAGATATCAGGAAATGCAAACGAATAAAACATCCGCAGGTCTTTTATGAACAAGCCAAAGAGATTTTAGTCGAATCGGAAGTGCCTCAGCCGATTGATATGGATGGAGAGTACATAGGCAATACACCGATGAAAATAAAGATGGTGCCGAAGGCGATAAGGTTTATTTGCTGAGAGTTATACCTATTCAATTAATAAACCTTTCAGATTCGCTCGAATAGGAGATTTTTCTGTACTGCCATTTCTCTTTGATCAGGACTGGTTTCCGATGCTGGAGACCTCGACATCAAACTACCTCAAATACCTCGACCGACGACTTCTTCAAATCTTCCTCATAATCATAAGGCACATCGGCTCCTGCCAATAAGCATCCATCGGGAATGGTTGGATAGATATCTTCGTAGGTTTTCACAAGATTCATGAAAACACGACGATAGACGTGTGTACGATTGATCTTGTCGGGATGATCAAGGCCCGCAGCGCCGATGAGTTCGACAAAACTTTCAACGGTATTTTTGTGGAAGTTGGCAACGCGGATCGTCTTGTCTTCCACCACAAGGCCCTTAACAAAATAAGGATCCTGTGTTGCAACGCCGGTAGGGCATTTATTTGTATTACATTCTAATGCCTGAATACATCCCAGCGCCATCATCATTGCACGTGCACAGTTGCAGGTGTCAGCACCGAGGGCCATCGCGCGAAGAATGTGGAAGCCCGTTAGAATTTTCCCCGCAGCAATAAGTTTCATTTCATTGCGAATGCCAAAACCACGCAACGCATTATCAACAAAAGCAAGACCGTCAAGCAATGGCATGCCGACAAAATTGGTAAACTCGGGTGGTGCCGCACCAGTTCCTCCTTCACCACCATCAACCGTTATAAAGTCCGGATAGATATTCAGATGTACCATTGCCTTACAGATGGAAAGGAATTCACTTTTTCGGCCAACGCAAAGTTTAAAACCAATAGGCTTTCCACCTGATAGCTCCCGCAATTTTTTTACAAAGAGAATAAGTTCGGTTGGTGTTGAGAAGGCACTATGAAACGGAGGCGAAAACACAGTCGTTCCTGCCTTCACGCCACGGATCGCCGCAATCTCAGGTGTGTTTTTTGCTGCTGGCAAAATACCACCGTGACCAGGTTTGGCGCCCTGCGAAAGTTTGATCTCTATCATCTTCACATTCGGCTTAACCGCATTTTTCTGGAACGCGTCACCTGAAAAATTTCCACCTTCATCGCGTGCGCCAAAATATCCCGTACCAACCTGCCAGATGATATCACCCCCAGGCTGCAAATGATACGGACTGAGCCCACCCTCTCCGGTATTATGTGCAAAGCCACCGACCTTCGCCCCAGAGTTCAGCGCAAGAATTGCATTCTGACTCAATGAACCAAAACTCATTGCTGAGATATTCAGCACACTCATATCATAGGGCTGCTTGCATTCTTTTCCACCAAAAGGAACCCGCGGATTGTGGTCCATTTTATGGAAATCTTTTGGCGCGATGGAATGAGTGATCCACTCATATCCTTCAGCGTACACGTTCAACTGTGTACCGAAAGGAATTGTATCAATCTGTTTTTTGGACCGCTGATAGATCACCGAACGTTCATTACGATTGATCGGTGCCCCGTCGGTATTTGACTCAACAAAGTACTGTTGTATCTCCGGCCGGATCATTTCAAAGAAGTAACGAAGTCTTCCAACTATCGGAAAATTACGCTTGATCGACTGACGAGTTTGAATCATATCCTCAATGCCCATGTAGATGAATGGCCCGACAATTACAAAAGCAAACAGCGCGTCAATCCAGAACCATGCCCAGAAAATGATAATGACGGTAAGTAAAATACTGGTGATAACAAATATTTTTCTCATAGCAGGGGAGTTTGAGGTTCTCAAATATAAGAGAATAACTGTTTTTTTAGATGGAAATAGCGATTGAAACGCGCTTGGATGCTGCCCAATACGGGAATGCCGGTTATAGGTCGTTGCGAAACCCGTATTCCTCCAAGTCCCAGTTGCAACCTGTATCCAGACTCCCTACGCCACTTTCATTTCCACGATTCCTTTCGACTTATGAATCTTCATTTCAAAGAGATCCAGCATCACGGCATTCATCCTGTTTTCAGCGAGGTGTGCCTGGCGGTTGATCGGCAAAAAAACAGTGAGGTCAAGTACGGATTGAACAAACTGTGAGCGATTGCAAAGTTGGCCAGTCCAATGACGAAAAGCATTCGACCAATCCTCCTGATATTTTTCGTCATGATCCTTCCCATCCCAAAGGAAGCCAAGCTGATTTTCCCCGTATTTATACCGATAGATGGCGGCCAGCTTTTGGTAAAATGATTCAAGGGATTTAAAGTCTTGAGTATGATAGCGTATGATCTCCTCACTGAATGAATCATTCAACCCTAAAGGATTATGAACTTGCTGATACGTAATTTTAGCAGTTTCGGTCAATTCCGTCAGGAGACAGTCTTTCAGTCGAAGTTGAACTTCTTCGAGGAGGTAGTTTTTATCCAGCGGAAAGAATTTTCTTACCACGGCACAAAGGTAGGGAAATTTGGTAACAGGTAGTTAGCGGCTGGTAGTTGTAGTTTGAGTTGATAAAATTATTCTTTGTGATTTGACATTAGATCAATAATATTATTTCAAAATTTCTATTTAAATTTCAATTCAAATTCCTGTCATGGCTAAAAAAATTCTTATTGGACTATTGGTCGTCGTGGTTCTGCTTCAATTTGTTCGTCCGGCGAAAAATATATCTGCGGGCCCGATGATGAATGGTATTGAAACCAAATATACTATACCTGCTAATGTGCAAAAGGCATTAAAATATTCCTGCTACGATTGTCATAGCAATAACACAAAATATCCATGGTACACAAACATTCAGCCCATTGGGTTGTGGTTGCAGAGTCATGTTAACGATGGCAAAAGACATTTAAACTTTGATGAGTTTGCGACCTATCCAGAGAAGAAAGCGAAACATAAATTTGAAGAGATCGAAGAAACCACAAAAACAGAATGGATGCCACTGGAGAGCTATCTGATCCTGCATGGTGATGCGAAACTCACAGCTGATCAATGGAAAGAAATGAGGGAATGGGCGGTTGCGTTAAAGTAATGGATGCTTAATCAGGGATTGAGTAGAAGACTCAAAAAATATTTTCTAATTTTTCTCTAAATAAATTTTTCAACGAGTCGCATCACTTGTTGAAGGTAATACTCATCCGTCGTATCAAAGTCATTCATCGAATCGCTATCAACGTCGAGTACCAACGCTACTTCACCATTTTTAAAAGCAGGTAATACGATTTCGGATTTTGAATCAGAGCTGCAGGCAATGTGGCCAGGGAATTCATCTACGTTCGGAACGATAAATACTTTCTTCTCTTTCCAACTTGCGCCGCACACCCCTTTGCCAAGTCCTATTCGCGTGCAGGCTATTGGTCCCTGAAAGGGTCCAAGCACAAGTTCATCATTCTTAACAAGATAAAATCCTACCCAGAAAAAATTAAAAGCCTGTTTCAAAGCTGCCGCTACGTTCGCAAGATTTGCAATAACGTCTTTCTCGTCACCAATAAGCGCTTGAATTTGTGGTACCAGCTCTTGGTAGCGTTCGGGTTTGGCGCTGGCATACGATAGGATAAGGTTTTCTGCCATACACGAATTTATTTAACGTCTTCTTTCGGTTCATCAGATGATGTCTGATTACTAGCAGAATTAGATGGCACATCGGGAGATTCCGTTAGCTCTATTCTATTGTCACCGACCATCAGTACCTTTGAAGTATGTGACTCAGAAATATTTATCTCTGAACCGTCCTCACTAAAAAATTTCTTCTGAAAAATAAGGATTGACACTACTCCGATGAAAATTGACGAGTCGGCGACATTAAAAACCGGACTGAAAAACAAAAAAGTATCTCCACCAATCATTGGGAACCAATTGGGCCATTGAAATTCAAACATTGGAAAAAACAGCATATCAATCACCTGTCCATGAAACCACGGTGTAGGTGAGCCTTCGGGAGCGTTGTTTAAAAGTACTCCATAAAAAATACTGTCAATCACGTTACCCACTGCGCCGCCAAGGATCAAGGCCAGACAAATTAAAAACCCGTAGTGCGCATTTCGCTCGACGGATTTTAATAAATACCATCCTATACCTCCCATGGCACCGATGCGGAAAATAGTTAGCGCCAGTTTGCCAAATTCACTCTCCCACCTCAGCCCAAATGCCATACCTGGATTCAGCAGATAGTGAAGTCGAAACCATTCACCGATCAAATTGATCTCCTGATGGAGATACATGTTATTGTACACCAAAAGCTTGCTGACGTGATCAACAATGATGACAAAAACGGCTATCAAAAAATATCTATATATTCTCATTCGATCAAAGTCAACACAAACAATATTTCCAATTATTTTTTCAAACTTATTTTTACTTTCAATATAAACTCGTCCATATCCACTTCAGTTCCATCACTGACCTCTTCTTTCAGTTCCAGACTAAGTGCCTGCGTTTCAGTGCGAATATAGTCGTTGAATTCGGTAAGAGCCTTTGTAGTCCATTCGCCGTCTTTCTGCACTTCAATTCCTATTTTATCAAGCACCTCAAGGCCCATGTCCTTGCGCATATTCTGCACACGATTTACAAAGTCACGGGCAATGCCTTCCTTCTTGAGATCTTCTGTAATCGTAATATCCAGCGCTACCGTGAGTGCACCCTCATTAGCAACAGACCAGCCCGGAATATCTTCAGAACTTATTAACACATCTTCAAGCACCAGATCAAAACCATCTTTTGCCAACGACCCTTTCTTATCCAGTGTGTTGATCTCCTCCTTTGATAATCCATTGATCACGGCTGAAACTTCTTTCATACGTGGACCGTACTGCTTGCCGAGTTTAGCAAAATTAGGTTTCACTTTCTTCACCAACAACCCCGATGCATCATCAATGTATTCTATTGCTTTAACATTGACTTCCGACTTAATAATTTCCTCAACTTCTTTTATTCGTTTCGCAAATTTGTCATCCAGCACAGGCAACAAGACTTTCTGTAGCGGTGTGCGGACTTTTATTTTACTGTTTTTACGGATAGAATGAACCAGAGAACAGATCTTCTGCGCATACTCCATGGATTTTTCCAATTCAACATCTCTTCGGCTCGCTTCCATTTTCACAAGGTCAGTATGATGTACTGATTCGTGTCGCAGAGGAGTTTTGTTTTTTATTGCTTCGCCGCGAATTGATTCCGTAAGGCTTTTATATAAGAATTCAGAATAGAACGGCGCGATGGGTGACATGAGTTGAGCGACAACCATCAGGCTCTCGTAAAGTGTTTCGTATGCAGCTTTTTTGTCCTCTGACAATTGAAGGTGGCCTGTCTTCGCTGAAGCTACAACGGACGAAGGCTGCCAAAAACGCTTTCTGTTCAACCTCACATACCAATTGGAGAGATGATCATTTACAAACTCCTGTGTCGCACGCGCTGCTTTCGTTGGTTCGTAGTCGTTGTAAGCTGAGGTTACCTCTTCGATCAATGTCTGAAGCTTAGAAATAATCCAGCGATCAAGTATTGATTGATCTTTGAACGCCACCAGATTCATTTCGTCTTTTTCGTACCCGTCGATATTTGCGTATAGCGCAAAAAAGGAATACGTATTCATTAATGTCCCGAAGAACCGACGCTGTGTTTCGCCAACGCCTTCCAGATCAAACTTAAGGTTATCCCATGGTGGCGCATTTTCCATCATATACCAACGCACGACATCCGGACCAAATTTTTCCAGCGTTGTAAATGGGTTAACCACATTTCCTGTGCGCTTGGACATTTTGTTACCGTTTTTGTCAAGCACAAGGCCGGTGGACAATACATTCTTAAATGCAACACTATCATATAATAAAGCAGCAATCGCATGAAGAGTAAAAAACCATCCACGGGTTTGATCAACACCTTCTGATATAAAGTCAGCGGGATAGGCTCCATCCCATCCACTATTGAATGGTTGAGACGCTCCTGCTTTTAGTTTATCATAGTTTAAGCCCCACTGAGCATACGGCATTGCACCTGAATCGAACCATACGTCTATGAGGTCAGCCTCACGATACATGGGCTGCCCTGACGCACTTGACAAAATAATATCATCAACATAAGGACGATGAAGATCAAATGAAAGTTTCTGAGGATCGAATGCTGGATTCTGGATATTGCACTCCTTTGCTTTTTTAACTTCTTCAATTAATTCCTGAATTGATCCTATGCAAATTTCCTCTTTACCGTCCTTTGTTCTCCAGATTGGTAATGGTGTTCCCCAATATCTTGACCGTGACAAATTCCAGTCAACAAGATTTTCAAGCCAATTACCAAAACGGCCAGTACCCGTCGACTCAGGCTTCCAATTAATGGTCTTGTTCAATTCCACCATACGGTCCTTTAACGCGGTGGTCTTTATGAACCAGGCATCCAGTGGATAGTAAAGGACCGGCTTGTCGGTGCGCCATGAGTGCGGATAGGTGTGCTCGTACTTCTCAACCTTGAACGCCTTGTTCTCTTCTTTTAAGATGATAGAGATAATAACGTCCGTCGTTTTGTAATCGGGATTAGTCTCATCTTCATCCGTATAGTTCTTAACGTAAAAATCATTTTCACCAAGCGGCTTGTGCGTTTTGATTTTAAATTCCGCAACACTTTCTTTAAGTCTGGCACCAATCTCTTTCACAAACTTTCCCTTTTTATCAACGGTCGGTATTTCGTTATCAGCCTCGTCTTTCAATGTCATAGGTGGAATGCCATTCTGTTTCGCTATACGAAAGTCATCCGCACCAAATGTTGGCGAGATATGCACCACGCCGGTGCCATCGTCGGTTGTAACAAAATCCCCTGCTACCACATCGAAGGCCTTATCAGCATCATACATCGGCTGAACGTAAGGCATCAACTGCTCATAGCGAAGCCCAACCAATTGCTTTCCAAAAAACTCCTGAACAATGTAAAAAGGAATTGCTTTATCACCAGATTTATAATCTTCAATCTTAAGATCCTTGACCTTTTCCGAAAAGTATTTACCGACCAAATCCTTTGCTAATACTACACTGACAGGCTTGAAGGTGTACGGATTGAACGTGTTGACCTGAACGTAGCTGATCTTTGCGCCTACTGCCAATGCAGTGTTGGACGGCAGTGTCCATGGAGTTGTGGTCCATGCTAGAATAAAAACATCATTGTCAGAAGCTGCGAATAAAAAATCAGATTCAGAATTTCGCGTCACCCTAAATTGAGCAACAACGGTTGTGTCTTTAACCTCTTTATAGCAACCCGGTTGATTTAGCTCATGCGAGCTCAACCCAGTACCATCGGATGGGGAGTAAGGCTGGATGGTAAATCCCTTGTACAGCAATCCTTTATTGTAGAACTGCTTCAGTATCCACCACAGCGTCTCGATGTACTCATTATCATACGTGATATACGGATCATCAAGATCAACCCAGTAGCCCATTTTCATGGTCACATCGTCCCATTGATCTTTATACTTCATTACCGTCTCGCGGCACTTCTTGTTGTAATCTTCAATCGAGATTTTCTTGCCAATGTCATCCTTGGTGATGCCCAGTTCTTTTTCAACCTGCAACTCAACAGGAAGACCATGCGTATCCCATCCGCCCTTACGTTTTACCTGATAACCCTGTAAGGTTTTGAACCTGCAAAAAATGTCTTTCACTGTGCGGGCCATCACGTGATGAATTCCGGGCGTTCCATTAGCTGAAGGTGGTCCTTCGTAAAACGTGAACGATTTTTTTCCCTCGCGATTACTGATTGACTTCTCAAATATCTTTTCCTCTTTCCAGAACGCCAGTATGTCCTCTGCGACCTTGGCAAAACTCAGTTCTTTGTATTCTTTGTACTTCGCACTCATTTCGGTACTCGATGATAAATATGGTGGCTATATAATTATTCCTATCAGGATCGGTTATTCAAAGCCCTTCCTGTCATGAATTCTGATTTTGCTCAAGTCAATCTCCTCGTCTTCCGTTTCCCCGTAGCCAGTAGAATCGAAATCATCTATCAGAAGCTTTTCCCCTTTCTTATTTTTTGGCTTGTCAAAGGTAAGGATCAATGCAGGAAGCAAAATGAGATTCGTAAACATCGAAATCACGAGTGTGGTTGACGTTAAAATTCCCAATGCCACTGTTCCGCCAAAATCTGAGAAAGTGAAAATGATAAAGCCGGCGAATAATACAATGGACGTATAAATAATCGCCTTGCCTGTTTCCAGAATACTTTCGCTAACAGCGTGGGGAACAAAAAAACCTGTGCTCAACAATTCCTGCCGATACTTGGCCAGGAAACGTATGGAATTATCAACCGAGATTCCAAATGTGATGCTGAAAATTAATGCCGTACTGGCCTTAAGCGGAATATGAAAATATCCCATAATTCCTGCCGTGATCATTAACGCAATCAGGTTTGGAATAAGCGATATGATGATCATGCGTGCATTGGCAAACAACGCAGCCATGCTGAGAGTGATCAATGCAAATGCGAGTATAAGACTCTCCCATAGATTGGCAACCAGGAATTTATTTCCTTTGATAAATAGCACCGATGTTCCGGTAACATTCACCTTTACTTCTGTTTCCGCCTTCGAGGGGTCACCGAACAAGGAATCGATCTTGGGATTAATTACTCCAGATATCAATGAATCCATGCGAATAGAACCAATATCTGCCATTTGCGCGCTGATACGCATCTTCTGGAATGTTGAATCGGCAAAGGATTTAAAAAGCCCGCTGTTGTCGGTCTGTCCTTTCATATATCGAAGTATGAATCCCTTTTCCTGATTCGTTGGGAGTGAATAAAAACTTGGATTGTTATTGTAAAAAGCCTGTTTCGAAGCTTTTACAAAACTGACCAACGAGACTGGCCTTGAGATGAATGATATAGAGTCAAGAAAATATTCAAACTCTTCGATCTTCTTGAGCGTATTGACCTGAAGCAATCCGCGTCGCTTGCCGGTGTCTACCATAAATTCAATAGGCATGATCCCACTGAAATTTGCCTCAAAGAATTTTAAATCTCTCTTGATCTGACTTTCTTCAGGAAGATCATCTACCATAAATGATACTGACACCAGTTTCATCATGCCCACGACAGCCGCAATCGTGATAGCGGTGGTAATAATGTAGATTACCGGGCGGGAACGATGGACCATCAGATCAACTGATTTGACAAACCAGCCCAGGATTTTAAAATTCAAATGACGCAAGTGCTTTGGTGAAGGTTCCGGAAGCCAGGTAAGGATACCGGGGATCATCACAAGGCTTACAAAAAATAACGCAATGATATTGATGCCGGCTACAATTCCGAATTCGCGCAGAACTACGATGTCCGTTGACAGTAATGTCAGAAAGCCAATGGCAACTGTCAGGTTAGTGAGAAATGTTGCCAGGCCCATTCGTTGAACAACCACTCTAATAGCCTCAACTTTATTTCTGGACTTGACAAACTCCACATGGTATTTGTTAAGCAAATAGATAGCATTGGTAATGCCTATGGTGACGATCACTGGTGAGATCAGACCACTAAGTAGAGTGATCTTGAATCCAAACAAGGCAATGGTTCCAAGAGTCCAGACAACCATTACACCGATCATGACCATGGAAAAAAGCACGGCACGTACTGAGCGAAAGAACACCAACATAATCAACCCTGTTACAATGGCTGACATGTAGGTGAAAAATGATAGTTCCCTTTTTACCTGTTGTGCTACAACGGATCGTATGAAAGGGAGTCCGGCGTATCGTAGTTCGATGCCTTTATCAACGCCATGCCCGTTTGTTTCTGCCGAAAATTTATCGCCTAAAGCGTGAAGTTTATTTATTAAGTCCAGCCGTTTGGAGGAATTGGCAACACTTTTTTCAACAGAAACCAGCATCATGGTTGCCCCATTGGTAACATTCACCAGCTGACCCATGTAAATTTTTTGCTTCCTCACCTCTGACAGAAGACTATCCAATTCCTCTTGAGAAGCTATACTGTCAGGAAAAATAGGAGAAAGGTAAAATTTACTCTTAGCAGTATCTTTTAGAATAACCTTTAGTCTGGAAAGCGAAAGGACTTCATTGACTCCAGATATTTTTCTGATATCATCGCTCAGCTTTTTAAACTTTCGAAAATTATCAAGTTGATAGACGGCGCTATCATGGACCCCCACGGCAACCATGTTGCCATCCTCTCCAAACTGGTCCTTGAATTTGTTTAGGAAAATCATGTCCGGATCTTCGGCAGGAACAGTCCGGTTCATGTCATAACTAAGCTCCACTTTTGTGGCATAATACCCCATTATTACCGTGATAAGGGCAATTAAGCCCATCAACGGAAGGCGAAAACGGATTATACTATCGGCGATGCGTGACCACACTTTGAGATGCTTGTTTAAGAACCCGCAAATGTAAGGCAAGAATGCGAGAATTGGGAAGGCGGATTTTTGGAAGGATCCTTATCTCCTTACTCCTCACGCGTGGCTCCTGGCTCGTCAATAAGAGATTCCCTTTATCTTTCGGAACAGGGAAAGTGCATGCCTGTCTGTCAGACCCGAAACAAAATCAATGACCTGTCTCAACATCTCATAGTCACTCCGACTTTCAGTAATAGCTTTGATAATCTCTGGCGGAAATAACAGCGCGAGGTTATTATATTTACGCGACTTCCCATTCTTTCGCAGCACGTCAGCCGCGGTAGCAAATTCCTTCAGCAATCCTGGCAGCACTTCGTGCCCCGCAGCTTCAATCTCCACAACCTGACGGGCACGATATATTTTTTTGATTGAAACTGCACTGATCTTTTTCAAAGCATCTCCATATTCACACAAGTCCGCAAGAGCATAATCAAACGTGCCGTCGATGATCTCTTTTTCATTTTTTAGAAATATGATCGTACAAGCGTCAATCAATTGACCGATCGTGAGTGCGCGAAGTGTTCCAAGTTTTTTATTTAGACTTTGATCACCTGCCAGCTTTTGCCTGTCAAGTTTTTCTTTAAGAATCGGTGCCAGCAATTCTACTGTCTCATCAAAACTTACAAGGCCAAGCCGGCACCCATCTTCAAGATCAATAATGCTATAACAAATATCGTCTGCGGCTTCCACCAGAAACGCCAGTGGGTGACGACACCATACGCCTGTTGCTACGGGTTTCAACTCGAGCTGCGAAGCCAGGCCTTCAAATAGTTTCTGTTCGCTCTGAAAGAACCCGAATTTTTTCTGACTCTTCTTTGATTTATCTCGTCCAGAAAAATTTACTGGACAGGGATATTTCGTAAAGGCACCCAGTGTGGCACACGTGAGCTTCATTCCATACTCATGCTGGTTGAGAATACGAAAGCCCTGGGCGTTGCCTTCAAATTTTGTGAGGTCGGTCCATTCGGATTCCGCCATGGATTTATTCCATTCGTTGTGTTCGATGAAAAAATCCGACAGAGCATCTTCACCTGCATGACCGAACGGTGGATTGCCAAGGTCATGTGCCAAGGAAGCGGCCGCTACAATGGCACCAAAATCGAATAATGTAAAATCGTTTGTTAACTCAGGATGCCGTTCAAGAATTTTTTCTCCAACTCGCTTTCCAAGTGATCGGCCTACGCTCGAGACTTCAAGGCTGTGTGTGAGTCGGGTGTGAACAAAATCATGCTCCGGCAAGGGGTGGACTTGCGTCTTATCCTGTAAGCGACGGAAAGGGTGCGAAAAAATTATACGGTCGTAATCCTGTTCAAAGGCACTCCGATACGATTCTGAAGAAGTAGAAATTTGACCGAGACGGTTGGCAGAAAGAAGGGTTTTCCAGTTCACGCGATAGTTGAGGTGTAATGTTTTCCGGGCTTATTCACAGACAAGTGGAAACAAATTTCATGATTTTAAACTAAACCACCGTCTCACCTCCTATTTTTGACATCATGTATAAGGCAACAATCAACGGAAAGGCATTTGAAATTGTACCAGATGAAGAAAACTGGCTGGTAAATGGGAATCCACTTTTGTGGGATGTGACCTCACTGGGGAATGGGCATTTCCACATATTATATAAGGACAAGGGATATCAGGCTGAAATTGTCAAAATCGACAAAGAAGCAAAGACGGTAGATCTCAAGATCAATGGCATTAACTATGCGCTCCAGCTTCGTGATAGGTTTGATTTGCTTCTGGAAAAGATGGGTATGAATGCCAACGCAGCAAGCAAGTTGAATGTTATTAAGGCACCCATGCCGGGATTGATCATCGACCTGCGGGTAAAAGCAGGTGATTCTGTAAAAGCAGGTGACCCGTTATTGGTGCTGGAAGCGATGAAAATGGAGAATATAATAAAAGCTTCCGGCGAAGGCACCGTCAAGAACGTGAAGATAAAAAAGGGAGATACTGTCGAGAAAGGTCAGTTATTGATTGAGTTTTAAGACTCTGCTCATAGAAAGGATGAGTGTAGAAAGATATTATGGAAATGAATTTTGACAGAATAAAAGTACTTTTTGAGAACCTAAAGAACATAGGGTTCCTGGGAAGACTTTTTCAGTGGGGAGAAGTTAAGAACCAGGTTATTGATGCCAGTGGTGATGTACAAAAACTAATCTCTGAAATTGACAGACTGCGGACAGAGAATTCAAAACTTGAAAATAATTTTTCACTTGAAAAAGCTTCGGCGAAAGGGTTTCAGGAAACCAATACGAGGCTAGCCTCTGAGAATGGTGCATTAAAGAACGGTGAGCAGAATTTTATCAGGAAGATCGAAGAGCTGCAATCGCAGGTTACTTCTCTAACAACTGAAAATAAACAATATTTAAAACGCGGACAGGAGTTATCAAACGACTTGACATCATCGAAAGCTAAAATAGACAGTTTCGAAAAAGAGGTGCGTGAACTTCGCGATGACAACGCGAAGCTTCGAAAAGACGAAGAACACCGGCAACAACAACATTCGAATTCTGTAGCTTCTTTAAAGCAGATTCAGGAAAAATTTCAGCGCGATCGCGATCTCGAACTGGAAGAAAGAAAGAATACGGAAATTGATCGGCTCAAGCGACAAAAAGAAACCTGGCTGAATCACGAAGAGAAAGTTAGCAATGCTATCCGCACAATTTGTTCGAAATACACAGTTGAATACGTGGATAAAGTTCCGTTTAAAGGAGAACCAGATAATACTATAAAGATTGCCGACGAGTTTATCGTGTTTGATGCGAAAAGTCCCGCAAGTGATGATCTAAGCAATTTTCCCGGCTATATAAAAAATCAAACGGAGTCCATTAAGAAATACGCCAAGGAAGAAAACGTCCGGAGGGAGATTTTCCTGGTGGTTCCCACCAACACACTCGAAACGTTGGAAACGTTTATATATCGCCTCCCGGATTACACAGTATATATTATCTCTTTGGATGCGCTGGAGCCCATTATTGTGAGCTTGAAGACCATTGAGGACTATGAATTTGCACAGGAGCTTAGTCCTGAAGAACGCGATAACATTTGCAGGGTACTTGGAAAGTTTGCACACCTGTCAAAACGAAGGATCCAGATTGATGCTTTCTTTGCCAAACAATTTCTTGAATTGGTTTATCGCGGAGAGGCAGATCTTCCCAAAGACATTCTCGAGAAAGTCAACGAATTTGAAAAGGCTGAAAAGATCAATCCACCTATTGAAAAACGGGCCAAGCAGATCAATATCAAGGAATTGGAGATGGATACGACCAAACTGAATAATGATGCAAATGCAAAGGGCATCATCACTGAGAATGCGATGCTATCAAAGACCATTGACAGAATTCCGTTGTACACATCGGATATTGAAGATCCAAAAGATGAGGAACAGGGGCAGTTGTTTTAAGCACACTGATATATCGTTCATCAACCGGTTTAAATAAATTGCACAATGGATTGGGAGAACAAACATTGGCCTGGTGCGTCACATGATTTTATACCACGGGATTTTAAATCGTCGTAACGAACCTTCTTTATTATTCCGTAGTTTTATACTTCTATGAAACTCACTTCCGATAACAAGCTCAAAAAACTCATCGTTGTAGGTGACCGCGTCCTGATCCGTCCGGCCAAAGAATCGGAAAAGACAGACAGCGGGCTTTATCTTCCAGCCAGCGTTCAAGAAAAAGAAAAAATTCAGCGGGGGTTTGTAATAAAGGTTGGACCGGGATACCCCCTGCCGATGCCTACTGACGAAGATGACTTGTGGAAAGGAAAAGAAGATTCAGTAAAGTATCTACCACTTCAGGCTCATGAAGGTGACCTGGCGATATTTCTCCAGAAGGGTGCCATTGAGGTAATGTATGAGAACGAGAAATATTATATCGTGCCGCAAGCCTCCATATTGATGCTAGAACGGGAGGATGATCTGTAATGGCCGGACTATCATTTGATGTATTGCGCGTAGGAAAAAAATACAAGCTCGTCAACTACGGCGACAAGTACGAGTTTGAAGTCGAGCGCATCCTTCCCAACGGCGACTTTGTTGTGAAAGACATTCATACACTGGAGCGATACAAGTTAAAAGAGACATTCAAGTTCGGGAAAGGGAAGGACTTTGAGGTAAGAGACCTGGGTTCGTAAGAGTTAGTCTTGACAAGTGAGGCACCTGTTCGAATAGTCATTCGACTCTTCAAAATTGCAATGAACGAAATCTTTAATCTTTAATCTTTCATCTTTAGTCTTTTATCTTTTATCTTTAATCTTTCATCTTTCATCTTTAATCTTTCATCTTTCATCTTTCATTGCTCTTCAATCCAAACAAAAACCTCCCCACCTTATTACTTCGTATCACCAGTACAAAGAAAACAACACAACTGATCAGGGTAAGGAAACTTATGGAGAAGAATTTAGCGCTAATACTCCAATCCCATTGGCATATATAGTAACCGATAGCAATAATGACAGTCTGATGCAGGATATAAAAAGGATACAGTCCTTCATTAATATACTTCAGCCATGGATGCGGCTTATTCAGATAATGTTGCCCGTAAGCAATGACAGTAATCACAGTAAACCAGCTCAGAAAAATCGCAGTAACATCAAATGACGTTTCAACTGTATCCATCGCCAAAGGCAAATGAATTATCTCGCGGAAATGAAAATAACAAGTATAAAATGGTACCAGTACAAACAACGAAGCAATGAGTAAAAATTTGCGATTGGCTCCGATAGCTCCCCATAAATTCTGGTTGGAGTAGCACACTATTCCAAACAGGAAGAATAAAAAATAAAAGACAAAGAAACCCAGGTCCTTCAGGTCATGCGTTTCCTCCGGAAAGTAAGGCCGCAATATAACCTGGGTAATTAATATAATCGTCGACGGAACAAAGAGTATTGCTACCGGTCTTGACAAAAGTTTGAACGCCTGGTCTCTGAAGCCTGCAGATTTATCGGAACGAAGATAACCGAGGAACGGCAGCGCAATCAGCGAGTAAAGCAATAAATAAAGAATAAACCAAAGGTGATGCCAGCTAAAACTTCCCCTTGGATAAGGAACAAAATTGAAGACGGTTTTATAAAAATCCCAGTAGTTGTTGTATTCCTTGATGTGTTCATAATAAATCTGCGGAGGTATCACTACAAACATTCCGAATACCAGTGGAATAAAAAGACGCTTGAATCGTTCACCGGCAAACTGCTTTGGTGTGCGCTTGCCCAACGCCATGTACGTTCCCGCGCCAGAGATAAAAAGCAACAGAGGCATACGCCAATAGTGCAGCCACACCATCCAGTAGTTAAAGCTTATAGTCGTTTCTGCATTCTTGACATGCCAGCCCCAGGTGTTAAACCACATCCCAGTATGATAAAACAACAGAATAATAATTGCGATAAGCCGCAGCCAGTCAAGGTCGTGGCGACGGGCGAAAATTGATTCGTTGGGGATCGCACTCATAATTTTATTTGTCGAAAAAACTGTGCCGGCGACTAAGGTAAAACTGATTCTATAAATCAAATGCATTTGGTAAAGAAAAAGCGGTCAGTTTGGGTCAATCTAGTAAGGATTTTAGGTAACGGGTTGTACAGGGGGCTTCTCCTGGCGCGCCATAAATTTTATTTGCAAGGTGTGCTTTGGGAGTTTCTTCGTGTTAGTGACCTTATTCCGTTGGTTTTTTTAATACTTTTATCCAACAAGTTTTTAAATCTTTATATGATGCGATTTATTTTGATTCTTCTAACAGTTTGTTGCTTTTCCGCCCAGAGCCAAAACGCAGATTTACCAACTGATTTTCTAAGTAAGAATTTTCATAGCGACCGGCGACAAAAACTTCGGGAAAGCCTTCCTGCGAATTCAGTAGCGGTTTTCTTCGCCAACCCTGTCCGTAACCGGGCAAATGATGTGGACTATGTTTATCACCAGGATCCCAATTTCTACTATATGACCGGCTATAAAGAGCCCGATGCAATTTTATTTGTGTTTAAAGACAAGCAAGTTGCCTCGAACGGGTCTCAATATAATGAGATACTTTTTACTCAACCCCGAAACGAACTACGTGAAATGTGGACCGGCCGTCGCCTGGGTGAAGCGGGTGCCAAAGAAATTCTTGGGTTTGAACAGGCATTCAATAATACAGAGTTCAAAAGATATAATGTCGATTTCAGTAAGTTCGACAGGATACTGTTTACAGACTTTAATAATGATGTTCGCGATAGCCAACGCGACTCGTCTGATTTATATGATCTTATCAACCAATTCAAAGCCAAAGTAAAGTATCCCGAAAAAAACAACCTGGGCGTCGTTCGTGAGCCTCAAAAAAATAATCTTGATACGAAAGGGCTTTTCAATCTAATGTCGAAGCTTCGGGGAATCAAGACGAAGGAAGAAATTGAATTGATCCGCAAAGCTGTCTCGATTTCGTGCGCAGGTCAGGTTGAGGTTTTAAAAGCTATGAAGCCTGGCATGTCAGAACGTGAGATCCAGGGTATTCATGAATTTGTCTTTAAAAAATACGAAGCTGAAGACCTTGGATATCCCTCCATTGTTGGCGCCGGTCACAACGGATGCATCCTTCATTACATCGATAACTACAAACCACAGATTACGTCAAAAGAATTGATATTAATGGACCTCGGGGCCGAGTTTCACGGTTATAGCGCCGACATCACACGTACTTTTCCGGTAAGTGGAAAATTCTCACCTGAACAAAAGCAGATCTACGAATTGGTTTTAAAGGCACAGGAAGAAGCTATGAAAATTTGCAAACCGGGCACCCCGCGCGCGCAGTTGACCGTCGTCTGCCAGGATGTGATCAATAAAGGATTAATTGAATTGGGAGTAGCAAAGCCTGGTGAAAAGCACATGTATTTTCCGCATGGAGTATGTCATAACATCGGCCTTGATGTCCATGACATGGGTTCAGAATATCTGGAAGAGAACAATACAGTAACCATAGAGCCCGGAATTTATATTCCGGACAATGCAAAGTGTGACAAGAAATGGTGGGGGATTGCTGTGAGAATTGAAGATGATTACCTGATCACGAAAGACGGATATGAGCACTTATCAACGATGGCCCCCCGTACTGTGAAAGATATTGAGGCGATGATGAAACTACCAAGTGCGCTGGATGATTTTTTGTTGCCTCCACTGGACAAGAAGAATTGAAGGGGGAAATTGGAAATCTCAGGCTCAGAATTAGAATGCTTCATGAATTCGTTTTATTTCCTGATTTACGAGGAATTCATTTCTTAAATCAATCAACCTTTGTCGCACGTTTCTTTGCAAAATCCATTTTACAAGAATCCCGGAAAGGTTGAAGGGCAGTCTGAGAGAAAAGGAGTATAAAAACGTGACCTTTGTCATACCGTTTGGTTCTTCTTTAAAAGTCCATGAAGCTGCAAACTCTTTAAACATATACGGCCCTTTCGTCATTTTTATCGCCGTCACTTTCGGTCGGATAAAGGAAACATATTCAGTCTCCATACCAAGTCCGTTTTTGGCTACACACCACGCCTTTACGCCCTTGTCTGCTCTGACCGCATTATTCAGCAAATGGGCTTCTGTCAAAAACGTATCCCACTTCAGTCTGTTATTGTAATCCTGGGTATAGTCAAAGAGTGATTCAGCACTACCAGAAATCGCAATACTTTCAGAAAACTTCAAGTGTTTATCTCTGGCCAATTTGAGAAAAAATAAAATGTTGCCTTTGTCTACTTAGGTCTTACCGCTGCTCCTTGTTCAGGCCGACCCGAATGCCGCTCTGAAATCTTCCAGCCCGATTTACCTTTATTCCAAATGTCTGTAATGAGAAATTGTGCACTGCGATCCTGACCTCTCACCGTTGCCTTTTGAGTATACAACATCATGACCACCGCTGTATTTCCAAAGACGCTCACTTTAATATCATCTATGGAGTATGATTCGGTAACGTAATATTTCAGATTTGACAACCATTGTGATCTTGTGACAACTTGAATTGGTAATCCCTGGACCGCAATGCCGAGAAAAAATGATTCACTCTGAAGTTGCGCGGCCTGAATTGAGTCCTGCCCTTTTATTGCTTCAGCAAAAGACTTTTCCATTTTGATGATCTCCTCACGGAGTGCTTTCATGGAATCGTTTTGTGCCCTGGCCTGATCCCAAACCAGAAACTGCAAAAGTAAAATCGATAATAAAGTAACTTTTTTCATTTGATTTCTGGGTTTGTTCTCTCATCCTGCATCACTGCGATCAATTTAGCGAAACAAAGTCACTATACAGTTTATTCCTTTGCCACCACATAAGTGGCCTGAAACAGAATCCGTTTCCAAATTTTATTCTCTCTACGAAGAACCTGAGTGAAACGGAGCTTGTGGTTGTCATTGGAATCATTACCAACATATGCTGCCCCTGTGAAAACATTTGTTCCTGTTATAAAGGCAAAATCGCCATTAATGCTTATCTCAACATCTTCAAATCTCAATCCGGGATTTCCAAGCCCGTGCGCTTTTCTATCTTTTACGTAATTAAACCAGGCAGCTCTTCGCAAAGCGTGACCCCTGACATCCGTGTGTAAATAGTCTTTGGCTATGTACTTTTCTAATGTGTCGATATTATTTTCTGTCCATGCTTGTCCAATAATAACGCTAGTATTAAATACCTCTTGTTGCTCTTTGGAAAACACCGGCTGCGAAAAACCCCAGTAAGGGGTTGCCAATGCAAACAGATACAAAAAAGTGTTTATTCTCATCCAATCCCTAATCTATGGACGCCATACACTCAATCTCCGCCTTTGCACCCATAGCCAGCCCACTGGTACCAAACGAACTTCTTGCTGGTTTATGCTTGGTAAAATACTTCACATATTCAGCGTTCATCTTTGCCCAGTCGCCAATATCCGCCAGCATGCATGTGCATTTTATTACTTTATCCATCGAAGAACCGTTCTGTTCTAACACAACTTTAATGTTCTCCATGATCTGACGCGTCTCCGGTCCGATTCCACCTTCGACCAGTCCGCCTGCTGGCTTACTTCCTATCTGACCTGAGAGGTAAAGAATGTTCCCAACCCGAACAGCCTGCGAAAAAGGTAGGGTTGACGACCCATCACCATTAATGTATTTTACTGATTCCTTTGTCTGGGCATTCAGGAGCGTAACCATCGCTAATAGTAAAATGGAAGTGGCAAGTAACTTTTTCATGATATTTTATTTTGTTGAGGTGTCTAACTATAAGTTAAGTATGCTTGTATCGAAAGAGTCCATGCCAGGGTTGGCAGCCGCTGCCTTGAGCTCAATTGCTAATAGAACATATCCCTCTCCAGACGTGGACTGAAATTCGTCTAATGATGTCGATCCGCATTGTAAGTCAGTTCACTGATCTTTTTTATTTTCTACGACCATCACTTCAATCGTCTCTTTTGTTTCGTTCACATCCGCATGTTTTTTATCACCTGGAGGATCTGCATCCAGCCAGTAAGCCTGGCCGGTTTTCCATTCAATGGTTTTTTTCTCACCGGTGTCTTGCTGAATCGTTATCATACCGCCCTTAAGCACCACAATTGTTCTGCCATGTTCGTGGCGGTGCATAGAAAGTGGCGAGTTGGGGACGATAATCGTCTTCCACACTTTTACGTCGTCGTTTTCAAACATGGCAACACGATGGGTCACCGTTTGCGCTTCAGCCGTTAACAGAACGGACGATCCGATAATGGCTCCCAGGGAAAGACATAGAGTATAAATTACTTTTTTCATGTTATTCTCTTTTGTGCACAAGCTTAGTGTTCTCCTTTCGTGGATGGCCAATACCTGTCCAAATTGTTTCATCACCATTAAAGGTAACATTCCACTCACTATCATCGTCCTCCACGTCGCTGTCAATGTATAGAATCATTTTTTCATTGTCTGTTCTCCATCTTCCTGTATTTCGCCCCGGATCTCCATCACTTATAAATGTTCCATCCGAATTAAATTTGATGTATCTGTTATCTCTGGAGTCATGTTTAGCTGTTAGATCTTCCCCATATTCATAGACTTTTTCCATCGTCCATTTGCCGACTAATCTTTTATCCAGCGTGTCTGCTTTGCTACAGGATATTAAAATTGCGGGAAAAGTAAAAAGAAGAATCAATGCCAAGGTTTTCATGCTTGAATACGAAGTGAGTAGTTGCAAACATTTTTTCATGCCGTCAGTTTGTATTATTATTTTTATTTCAGCTCATTTCTCAATGTTTTCGCGGCAATTAAAAAAAGAATCGCTCCCAAAACATTAGCGACAAGTGAACTGCTCAAAGCCCAGCGAAGCGATTCTACTCCCATCGATGGCATCAACAAATCGCTTACCATTCCGGTAACGAGAGGTCCACAGCCTAGTCCAAGAATATTTATAACAAAAAGAAAAATTGCGGACGCCAATGCTCGCATCCTTATACCCGCAATCCCATGGGTAAGAGCAATGCAGGGTGCCAAATAAATCGCCAAAAGAAAAATAGGAATTGCCAGGAGGGTCAAAACTACTTTACTATCTGAAGCAAAGTAGACCGTTAGTGAAAAAGGTATTGCTGTGATCAAAGCAGCCGCAGGCAACCAAAGGTACCAGCGCTTTTCTAATTTGCCCATTTTATCAGTCAGGAAGCCACCCATAAAATATCCGAGTCCGCCTGCAATCCCAAAAAGCAATGAAAGCCAATACCCGATCTCATCACTTCTCATGCCATGAACTCTTGATAAGAACGGAGGAATCCATGAATTGCCTGCATACGCCGAATAGGTGGCCATCCCTCCTCCCAGTGCCAAATACCGAAACGATTTACTTCGCCAGAGAAATAACACCACTTCCTTTAATGAATGATCCGCTTCTGTAAGCGTGGTCTTTTCGAAAAGCCCTCGTGCGGGTTCTTTAACTGTGAAGAAAAAAATCAATGCGTAAATAACTCCAGGAATACCGATAACAAAAAAAGCTGTTCTCCATCCAAAATGCTGATTGATCCAGCCGCCGACAGCAAATCCTATCAAAATGCCAATGGAAATTCCAGTTGAATAAATAGCGAGTGCGGTTGCTCGTTTTTCCGGAGGGTAAAGGTCGGAGATGATCGAATAAGCTGGCGGACTTCCTCCTGCTTCACCTACGCCTACCCCCATTCGGGCCAGTAATAAGTGGAAGAAATTCTGAGCCATACCGGAGATTGCCGTCATGCCGCTCCATACAATTAAAGCAATCGTTATAATATTCTTTCTATTGCCCTTGTCCGCCAGTCTTGCGATTGGTATTCCGAATGAAACGTAAAAAACAGCAAACGTGAATCCTGACATAAGGCCGAGTTGGGTATCTGAAAGACCTAACTCTTTCTTAATAGACTCTTGCAGGATAACCAGGATCTGGCGGTCAATAAAGTTGAATACATAGACACCCGTAAGAATAAAGAGTACGTATTGGCTGTACTTCTTGCTAAATGGCAAACCGCTGCTATCGGGATTGGAACTCTGTGGGGTTAGGGACGCCATAGGGTGAACTGGTTGCTGGTCTATAAAAGACTAAACTGCCCATAGCGCTTTTTAAAGGCCGGTCCCATCCTTACCAAGCACTTTGTGTGATAATAAAGCGTTGGTTATAAACCAAGCTACGAATTTAAACTGCGCTGAGCAATGGTTTGTAAGCGCATTATTCAATGGAATAGACCATCAATTCAGGTCGGCCGTTCCTATTCATAAAGATATGGCTCACTATTATACGCCATCTGTTTGATATTCTCCAGCACTCTCTTCATATACGTTTTCCAGAATGTCCTGGCAAATATCCAATTCAATGGATAAAGCAGAGCGACATTTGAGTGCAATGAGTAGGAATATTCAACCAATATTTTGTTCGGTTCTTGTTCAACCGTTTTCCATTCTCCAACAAATTTAAAGAAGCCCAACATCCACGTTTGAAATTCATTTACTTCAATTTTCCAATAGCTGTTCTCCACCCGTTCAATCACTTTGTCAACGGAAGCGAAACCACCTTTTTGCGTCAACGAATTCGCAACGAAAACTTTTTTTGAAAAACCTGGCTTTCCCCAATTTTCGTCATCCGTGCAATGAGTCACCTTCGGCATGATCCCATATCCGGTATGAACTTTGGAAATGTCACAGAGCATTGGTGTCTTAAATGCTCTTTCCAACGAGCATTGGTAAATGGTGGAGACTGTTACGTGGAAAATCATAAATTTTTTATCGATATAGTTCCCTGGCTATCATCCCAATCTACAAAAAACTACTCACAGCCGTCCAAACCCTCCGCTTTTTCTACCTTTCTAAAAGTGTTATAAAGAACTAATTTAGGAGTTAGGAGTTAGGAGCCAGGAGTTAGGAGTTAGGAGTTAGGAGTTAAAAAATTAAAAATATTTTATGAAAAAATCTTTTCTCTATTTATCATTCTTTTCATTTCTAATAGCCAGTTGCACTCCAAAACAAGAAAAACCAACGCTAGCTGAAAAGATTGATGGGTTTTTTTCAACGCAGTATCCGGCCGATCAGCCAGGTGGAGCAGTGCTTGTGCTAAAAGATACAACCGTGCTATTCTCCAAGGGATATGGTCTGGCCGATCTTAAAACAAAAGTGCGAATCACACCGAAAACACTTTTCAACCTTGGCTCCATTTCAAAAACATTTGTTGCCAATGGAATCCTGATCTTACAGGAGCAGGGAAAACTCTCTGTTGAGGACAGCATCTTTAAGTACTTTCCAAAATTCAAGAATAAAGCCATCGCTCAGAAAGTAAAGATTAAACATCTTCTTACCCATACATCCGGCCTTCCTGATAATCGTCAAGTAAGCAAAGACTCCGTATTTTTTCTCACAGCTAATGATGCACAAAACTGGTATCCCATTACTCAAACCGATACCCTTGAGTTCGAGCCAGGATCAAAATACAATTATTCCAATCCTGCCTATAATGCGCTTGCTCTCATCATCGAACAGGTAAGCGGTCAGAAATGGCAGGATTTTATAAAAGAAAAAATTCTCTTGCCCAGCGGAATGCCCACCACCACGATCACGGACGGCGCTCATCCAAGTGAAGGTGTGTCGCATGCTTACACCAAGATCGCACATCAGTGGACTGAAGATGATTACGGTGAAGAGCCGACGTTCTGTGCTTCAGGCAACGGCGGGGTGTGGAGTTCGCTTGACGAACTGGCACATTACGAGACCGCTCTCCGAAATGCCGTATTTCTAAAACCAGAAACAATCCGGGATTCCAGAACAGTAAAAACATTCCCGAACTGGTCGGATACAAAACCCGCTGATCGCGGTTGGTCATGGCAGGTGTTGGATGTCGCCGGAACCAAAACTTCCGAACATACCGGACACCAGGGCGGGTTTGCTGACAATTATATAGCCTTTCCGGAAAAGCGGATATTGATTGTCGTGCTGGACAACGCGCCCTATGATGTGTATCTGTATCGGGAGAAGCTGATCGGGTTTTTGACGGAGGGCGGGTTCCTTAACTGAACTCTTCTGTTCGGGGCCTGACGCCCCGGGTTATCTGACGACCGGCATTATAGAAATACAATAATCTGTTTACTTTTAGGAGTTAACTAATTGCCTAAACCTACTAACCTCATGAGTCTATTTATAAAAAAGCCGCTTGCACAGTTAATGGAGCAGGCAGCCGATACTACCAAAGGTCTGAAGCGTACTCTCGGGCCTCTCAACCTTATCGCGCTCGGTATTGGGGCGATTATTGGCGCGGGGCTTTTTGTCCGCACAGGTACTGCGGCGGGTGAAGCCGCTGGACCAGCGGTTGTCATCTCCTTTATTATCGCTGGTGTAGGTTGTGCTTTCGCAGGATTGTGCTACGCCGAATTTGCTTCAATGATTCCGATTGCCGGAAGCGCCTATGCCTATGCGTACGTTACGATGGGTGAGTTCATTGCCTGGATCATTGGATGGGCTCTTATTTTGGAATATGCTCTGGCCGCCGCAACAGTCTCAATCGCCTGGAGTGAATACCTTAATAGTCTGCTCATGAATCTGGGGATGGGAGAGATACCATATCATTTATGCCACTCGCCCTTTGAAACATCATTAAGTGGTGTACAAGGTGTTATCAACTTACCAGCGATCTTTATTCTTATTCTTCTAACACTGGTCCTTATTAAAGGAACCCAGGAATCAGCTACGCTTAACTCAATCATCGTTGTAATAAAAGTTTCAATCGTACTTGTGTTAATCGCTGTGGGCTGGGGATTTATCAACGAAGCGAATTACACTCCTTTTACAATTCCTGAATCTACAGGCCCTGCGCATGAGGCATGGAACCGACACGGATGGGGTGGTGTGCTTGGGGGAGCCAGTATTGTCTTCTTTGCCTTTATAGGCTTTGATGCAGTATCAACAGCGGCTCAGGAAGCAAAAAATCCAAAGCGTGATATGCCAATTGGTATTCTTGGATCATTACTGATTTGTACAATCCTCTTCGTGTTGTTCTCACATGTATTGACTGGTGTTGCCAACTGGCAGGAATTTAAGACTGCGGGTAAAGAGGCTTCAGTTGTTTATGCAATCAATACTTACATGCATGGTTACGGATGGCTGAGTACACTTGTCACCGTAGCTATTCTGGCAGGCTTCTCATCCGTGATACTTGTAATGTTAATGGGACAATCCCGTGTATTCTATTCGATGTCGAACGATGGTCTTGTACCGAAAGTATTTTCAGAGCTTCATCCTAAGTTCCGCACACCGTTTAAGTCAAATATGATCCTCTTTGTGTTCGTTGCCCTCTTTGCGGCGTTTGTTCCTGGCAGCGTGGCCGGAGACTTAACAAGCTTTGGAACGTTGTTTGCGTTTGTCCTTGTTTGCGCGGGCATCTGGGTAATGCGTGTGAAAAATCCTGAACTGGCACGTCCATTCAAGACACCACTTGTTCCACTGGTTCCTATTCTAGGAATAATCGTTTGCTCCTCGCTAATTTTTTCTCTTGATTCAAATACACTTACAGCAGCGTTCTCATGGCTGATCGTTGGATTGTTTGTGTATTTCCTTTATAGCAAGAAGCATAGTTTGTTGAGAAAGGGAAAGTAGCCTCAGCTGACAGTTGAAAAAATGTAATAGGCAAAGGTGCTCATTTGATTGAGGGTCTTTGCCTATTACTATTTTCCAATGTTGGTGTCGATCGCCAAAGGTGGCCGCGGCACGAATCAGATGATTTATTTCCTCGCCCTGATCATTTGCAATTTCCCAGGGGGGCCGGGCAACGTGTCAACCGTTAAGCCCAATGTTTTAAGATCACGCTTTACCTGGCCCTTTGCGCAATAGGTAACAAAGATGCCACCGTGATCAAGCAGGGTCACTACTTTTTCAAGTACATCCTTCGTCCACATCTCAGGTTGCTTCGAGGGCCCAAAAGCATCGTAGTAAATAAGATCAAACTTCGATGCACTCAATTCATCGTGAATAACATCGCCTTTATGTTTGTGAAGGGTAAATTCCTTTGAGATTACCACGGCCTGGTCCCAGGTCGCTTTATGAAGACTTGCAAATATTTGCTGTGATCCCAAGGATTCGGGATAATTTAACTGGCTGGTAAGTTGATCATCAATTGGATGGGCTTCCCAGGATTCGTAATAAATATTTGTTGCCTTCGCGGGATAGATGGTCGTAAGAAATGCATTCAGTCCTGTACCAAATCCAACTTCAAAAATTCTGAGGTTTGCTTTTTTATTGTTCTCCATCCAAAAATCAAGCCCCGCATGAATAAATACATGCTGCGATTCCTGGATCGCTCCGTGAATTGAATGATACGTTTCGTTCAGTGTGGAATTAAATAAGGAATGGGAACCGTCTTCGGTGGTGATGATTTTTATTTCGTTCATCTATTTACTCCTTCGAAATCAGGGCGACAGCGTAAGCATTGACGCCTTCCTGTCTTCCAACGTACCCAAGCTTTTCATTGGTGGTTGCCTTAATGGAAACATCGTCTTCTGCAATATTCATAAGAGGCGCCAAAACCTTCCTCATCTGTGGAATGTGAGGTTTTATCTTAGGTTCTTCCAGCGTGAGCGTACAATCTACGTTCTCAACCTTCCAACCTTTTTCAACAAGCATGCGGGTAACTTCTCTCAAAAAGAACTTGCTGTCCATTCCCTTCCATTTCTGATCGGTGTCAGAAAAATGAGTTCCTATGTCACCGAGGTTGGCGGCGCCGAGCAACGCATCACAAATTGCGTGAATCAGTACGTCTGCATCGGAATGTCCTACAGCTCCTTTGGCAGAAGGCACTTGTATTCCTCCCAGCCAGAATGCGCGTCCCTCTTGCAAAGGATGAACATCAAAACCGAGACCAACTCTTATTTTCATTTTAGTTTTTCGACATCGTCGATTTGTAGTACATCGAACTGGAATTCTCCGTTCTGAAAATATCCTTTGCTACGCGTTTTATATCATCCTTCGTAACGGCTTCAATCCTCGCCGCTTCCTCATTCACGAGATTTGGATCTCCGGACAATGTAGCAAATGCCAGATTCATCGCGCGGTTCATCACCTCTACTTCATCAAAGGCCAGCATTGATTCTGCCTGGTTCTTCACTTTTGTTAACTCAACATCTGTTGTACCTTTTTCAATGATCTCCGATAAAATCTCATCGACCTCAGCTTCACCTTTTTCAAGACTCACTCCTTCGTTCATTCGGCCGCTGATAATTAATAATCCTGGATCAATGCTACCCAATCCATACATGGAAATGGAATTAAAGATCTCTTTCTCTTTGACCAGCTGGTGAAATAATCTACTCGATTGTCCATGGCTTAGAATATCACTCAGAAGATCGATAGCATAGTAGTCAGGATGAAAACGACCCGGCATGTGCCATGCTTTATATAAAGCATCCGCCGGCACATTGGCCTCAACAGTCAGTATTCTCTTTTCAGTTTGCGCCGGTTCTACTACGAGTTTTCGTTCAGGCTTGCCTGGCGACGCGATCGGCGCAAACCACTTTTCCGACAACTGCTTCACCTGGTCATGCGTCACTTTTCCTGCCACCACAAGAATTGCATTCGAAGGCAAATAATGCTTAAAGAAAAAATCTTTCACATCTTCTAGTGTCGCCTTTTCAATATGAGAAATTTCCTTCCCGATCGTTGCCCATTGGTAAGGGTGAACTTTATAAGCAAGTGGCCTCAGTTTCAACCACACATCACCATATGGTTGAGTGAGATAGCGTTGCTTGAATTCTTCGATCACGACGCCACGCTGTGCCTCCAAAACTACAGGGTCAAACGACAGGCTAAGCATGCGATCACTTTCCAGCCAGAAACCCGTTTCGAGGTTAGCGGCAGGAACGGTGAGATAATAATTAGTAATGTCTGTGTTCGTGAACGCGTTATTTTCACCTCCCACTAGCTGAAGTGGTGCATCATAGCTTGGAATATTTTTTGAACCGCCAAACATGAGGTGCTCGAATAAATGTGCAAAACCCGTTTTATCCGGACGCTCATCGCGTGACCCAACGTCGTATAAAATATTCATTACTGCAATATCAACTCGCGGATCCTCATGCACCAACACGCGAAGTCCATTATCCAGAGTGAATGAAGAAAAAGAAATCATAGAAAAGTATTCTTTAAGCGATCAAATCTCCCAACACTTTTTTAGCCTGGTGTAGTTCCAGCCTTGGTCCCCACTGACTTACCACTCGGGAAGACGCAAGGGAAGCAAGCTTACCAGCGTCTGCGTAACTGTGTTTGTGAGTAATGCCATACATGAATGCACCGGCAAACATATCTCCTGCGCCATTGGTGTCGATAGCTTTTACTTTGTAAGGTTCGATCTGAATAAATGTATCGCCGTCATAAATGAGAGCTCCGTTTGCTCCGAGGGTTATTGCAAAACGTTTTGCAACTTCTTTCAACTTCTCGCGTGCCTCATTGATAGAATTCGTCTCCGTAAAAATCATTGCCTCCTCCTCGTTACAAAACAACAAATCCACGCTTGCGCCAACAATTTCCTTCATTTGATCGCCAAAGTATTTAACCATGCTCGCGTCAGAAAATGTCAGGGCAATCTCTACTTTATTTTTTTCAGCGATCTTTCGCGTAGCTTTCATAGCTTCCATCGCCGATGGACTCGTAACAAGATATCCTTCAAGATAAACAAAGGAAGAGTGTTTGATTGCATTTTCATCCAACTGATCGGGTGAAAAAGAAGTACTGACACCAAGGAATGTATTCATCGTCCGCTGGGCGTCAGGTGAAGTCATCACCAGGCAACGGCCGGAATGTCCGGTAGGACAATTTTCATATTTAAGGTTAGTATCAACTCCATTCCTCTTCAGATCATCAAGAAAAATCTTTCCCATATCATCCTGAGCTACGAGGCAGGAATAAAAGCTTTTTCCACCAAACTGATTAACCCCCACTACTGTGTTTCCTGCAGATCCGCCACCGGAAAGCTTGCTTTTGTTCATGTCGATGACTTTCATCAATTCCTGCTGGCGCTTCTCATCCACAAGGGTCATAACACCTTTTTCGACAGAATTTTTGGCAAAAAAATCGTGATCCACTTCCGTCACGATATCCACAATGGCGTTGCCAATGCCGTATACATCATATTTCATTTTTCGCAGTTAGATTTAGGTCGCAAAAGTAAGGTTACTGGATGCAGGATACAAGATGCTTGATAAGTTGACATTGGTTCTTTAGAAGGAAATGTCTATCATCGGATTCAAAACCGCCGCCATGAAAAAACTGCTATTCCTTTTGTTAACGATTCTTTGTTTCGATGCCGTTTCTCAAACGACAATTATCAAATGTGGTCAACTGATTGACGGAAAGTCAGACCAACCCCTCGGCAAAAAAGCGATCATAATCGAAGGCAACCTTATCAAGGACATTATTGATTGGGATAAAATACCAGCCAAATCCACCGTTATTGACCTGTCATCAAAAACCGTTCTGCCGGGATTAATCGACTGCCACACGCATGTGCTGATTCAGGGCGACATTACTTCTGAAGAATATGATGCTCAACTTTTAAAGGAAAGCATCCCGTACCGGACGTTGCGTGCGAGTGTTGCATGCAAAATAGCTCTGATGAATGGTTTCACAACCATCCGTGATGTTGAGACAGAGGGCGCGATGTATGCCGATGTTGATCTGAAAAAAGCTATTAATAACGGAGTGATCCCAGGACCGCGAATGTTTGTTTCAACACGTGCCATCAACACAACAGGTCACTATCCAATCGGAAATGGCGAGTACAGCTGGGAGCTTCACATGCCAAAAGGCATACAGGAAGTCACTGGCGCTGACGAAGCCCGACGCGCCGTGAGGGAACAAATCAGTTATGGTGCCGACTGGATAAAAATCTATGCTGACAGGGGCTATTTCAAAAAGCCTGATGGAACTTTTGGAAGCATCCAGAATTTTACTGCTGAAGAGATGCTGGCTGTCGCTGATGAAACTATTAAATCAAAACGGATGCTGGCAGCTCACGCAATGACTCCGGACGGAATCATCTATTCTCTCAAAGCAGGTGCCCGGACGATAGAACATGGATCTGCCCTCAATGAAGAATGTATGGATCTTTTTGTTTCGAAAAACGCGTATTGGGTTCCAACAATTACCGTCATGGATTATGTAGCGGAAGGAAGGGCGAAGCTGGGTGCCGTAAGTTACTTACAGATGTATCAGGGTCTCCAGCCATTATTTAAGAGAGCACTTCAAAAGGGTGTTAAGATCGCCTTTGGCACCGACGCTGGTGGTTTTGACTGGCAAAAACTTCCTCAGGCACGGGAATTTAGCTTTTATGTAAAGTATGGAATGACGCCGATGCAGGCGATTAAAAGTGCAACAACGGTAGCGGCAGAGTTACTGAATAAAACAGGCCAGATTGGTGAGATTAGCAAGGGTGCGTTTGCTGATATCATTGCAGTGGATAGTGACCCTCTGCAGAAGATTGAAGTGCTTGAAAAGGTAAGTTTTGTAATGAAAGACGGCAAGGTGGAAAAGGGGCTTTAATAAGGGGGCCGGGTGCAGGACGTTGCCCAACTTCCCTGCATTCCATTTTAATAGAAACCCAAAAATGACTAGTCACCACCTTTGGGCTTGATTGCCAGCGTCATTTTTATCTTTCTTGCCCTGTCAGGATAATCTGTAATGAAGCCATCCACATTCATTCCTTTAAGTGCAATCATCTCGGCAGGATCATTAACTGTCCAGGGAACCACCCGCATTTTCAATTCGTGACAATGCTTTACTTCATCCTTGTCAAGCAGTTTGTAATCCGGACTATAAATAGATGGCACAAACCCAAGTTCTTTAATATGCTCGTCAATGGTTTTTAAGTTTTCGACTAGGGCAGCAAGCCGAATCTCAGGATATTTTTTATGCCAGTATTTTAAGATGCGAAAGTCAAAGGACTGAATAATAACACGCTCCATTGGAAGGTATTGGTCCAGAAGGGCATATACCATTTCAGAAAACTCTTCAGGTTTTGGATGGAATTTGCCGTCGCCCTCAGGAAGACTCTTGATTTCTATATTATAGTCAACTTCGTATTTAGTATAATTCTTTATATGATTTTCCACAGCGAGTATTACGTCTCTCAACAACGGCTTGTACATGACCATTTTCTCTTGCTCCGGAAATTTTTCATTTCCTTTTAGTCCGCAATCCCAATTCTTCACTTCATCATAGGTCATTTGAAAAATATTGAATTTCATTTCATTCTTTGCGGTGATGATCTTGCCGGCACACTGACAGATTGCCGCATTCATCCACGGTTCATGGGATACGACGATTTGATGATCTTTTGTGATCGCCACATCCATTTCAATTGTCGTTACTCCCGAATCTAACGCCGCTATAAACGAGGGAATAGAATTTTCCGGTTTTAGTCCACGGGCACCCCGATGGCCCTGAACATCAAACTTTGGGATGTAAATCTGAGCTGCGATGGATTGTGACATCAAGAAAGCGAGTAAGAAGAACAGTTTACGCATTCACAAAGGTACTGATTCTCGCTCACCGATTACCTCTTACCGATCAGTGATTACTTCTTACTAACAAACTACTGTCGTATCATAATCCTGTTTCCTCCTCCACCCGGACGCCCACCCATTGGATTCAGTTGTTTATTGAGGGCATAGGTGAAACTGACCATAAAGTAACGTCCCAGATTGTTGGTCACTTCCGTCTGAAGATAATTGGCAGTAGCAGTTTGATTAATACTGAGACTTTTGTCAAACATGTTAACTACGCCCAGTTTTAATTCACCTACTTTATTCTTCAGTAAAAACCTTGAAACAGACAAATTCATTATTGGAATAGTCTGATCAAATCCGGTGGTCTGGCTGTGGTATTGGTAGAAGTCAAACGTTGCATTGAATGAATAATTCTTTAGAAAATTCACATTTGCTTCTGATGAGTAGGTTGAATTTAGAAACGTCTGATTCTGCTGCGTGCTGAAGCTATAATTGGTCTGCTGATGACTGAGATTTGCGCTCAGTCCGAAAGTCAATATCTCTTTCAATGTATAATCGTACCGCACGGAGCCGCCCAAAGTTTGCTGGCGTATCGTGTTTTCGGTTAAGTTCAATAAATTAATTCCTTTCGAAAAGGAAGCCGTCGGGCCAACACTGACACGTCCATTAAGTTTCTTAATAGGAAATCCCACATTAAAATTGGATGAAATGGTAAGGTTATCTTTAACATTGACTGGCATCGTTAGTCTTACAAGGTTCTCATTTACTCTCTGCGAATAGGTTATTGCGTTGGTGGTATATGTTGCATTGATGAAGACAAATAAACCCAGCATCGTACCGGGGTCAAACTGTGTGAAGCTTGTCCTGAATGAGTGAGCGTAGCCAGGACGAAGGTTTGGATTACCTACTGACAAGTTCAATGGATCGCTATTGTCCACCACCGGCTGAAGCTGAAGAATAGTTGGTTCTTGCATGGCGGTCTCATAATCGAAGCGCACGTGTTTGAAATTGGAGAAGTCGTAGTTAAACCGTGCCACCGGCAATATATTTTCAAACGCCTTGTTGATAGTGGTGTCATGAAGGATCAGATTACCGTTTAATTGTGTTTGCTGATAGCTTGCACCAACCACAATGTTATACTTCTGACGATTCATCCTAAGATTTAATCCTGGCCGGTTGTAGAGATATTTGCTATTGTACTGGTTGCTCAGAACCGTGTTCACAACTGGTTGTCCACTTATTACGTCGTATACAAGTTTATCCACCTGATTCCGGTTGGTGCGGATTGAATAGTTAAATTCGAGGTACCGTCTGTTGCCCAACGGTTCAATGTATGCCAGTTGAGCCCCATAGGATTGATTGTCGGTTTTCTGCGTATTGGTTTGCAAAATTTCCTGCTTTTCCGGTTGCAAATTGTAATATTCGTTCGTGGATTGGAGGTTGCCGTCCAAATCACTTTTACTAAGTCCGAAGGTGAGTGTCGTCGAAAAAGACCTTCCTTTTTTTGGAAATCGGTGACGATACAAAAGGCTTGAGTTGAGATTTGTTGATGCCCCTGTCGAATAGGTGTTTCGTGATCCCGAATTTTGTAACGTATTCTGAGAGTTCATAGTAGAGCTCTCACTCTGCACGTTCTGGTTAGATGTAGTGTACGTGGTGTTAGCGGTAAATTTTATTGAATTGGCAGAATCGATTTGTTGATCAATTGAAAAATTAGCCCGATGATTTTCGCTAAACGAGAGCTGCTTGCTCGATTGGTTGAAATTATAATTTCCATCCGGCAGGTAGTTGGTGCGGTCAATAGCCCTGGTGATATTCTGATCGATCTGATTGTAAAAATAACTTGCACTGATCTTTGTGTTCTTTCCAAGGTCACGGTTGGCATTTACGCCCGCCGCATAGTTTGTGAGGATACCATTCTGTCTTCCTCCGAAATTGATCGGCACACCATTCTGATTATTCGCGTCTAGTTGTACTCTCACGCTGCCTCCACCTCCCATCATTTGCTGGGAGCCGCCGGAGAAATTCATATAGTCGTCCATGGAAAAACCTTGCTCATTGACATTATTTCCCATTCCCAGAAAGGAAAGTTGCTTGCCTTTTCCAAACCTGTTAATACTAGTTCTTCCCTGAAAGCGATCATTGGTACCCGCACCTCCCATTAAATTTCCGAAAGCGCCATTCCGTTTGTCTGCTTTCAATTCAAGGTTAATCGTCTTCTCCCTTTGCCCATCATCAATACCTGTGAATGATGACTGATCCGATTTTTTATCGAATACCTGAACTTTGTCGATGGCATCTGCCGGAAGATTTCTTGTTGCCAATTTAGGATCGCGGCCAAAAAACTCACGACCATCAACGGTTATACGTTGAACTTGCTCCCCCTGAGCACGGATGGTGCCATCTGTCTCTACCTGCATTCCCGGCATTTTCTTCAAAAGGTCTTCAACATTGGCATTGGCTTTTGTTTTAAATGACCCGGCATTGAATTCGATCGTATCATGCTTAACGGTTACTGGTGCTTTTTCCCCTTGAATGACAAGAGCATCCAACTCGTTCGAAGTGGTGAGCAGGGTTAATTTTCCCAAATCGACTCCTTGGGGTATAAAATCTGAGAAGCCAATCCGTTTATTGATAGGCGCAAATCCAACGAACGTAACTTTCAATAAGTAATCTGCCTTGTTAACATTTTTAAGTTCAAAAAATCCCCTGACATCGGTCACGCCAAAATTTATAAGGGAGGAATCAGCAGGATTCAAAAGCATCACAGTGGCGGAAGGCATCGGACTTGCCACCGAATCCACAGCTTGTCCTTTGATAGAGAACTTTTGCCCTGAGACTTGAAAACCTGCAATCAATACAACAATCAATAGTAAATTTTTTTTCATACTTCTTCCATTACCTTCCGGCATTTGTTTTTATAAAATCACATCGAGCTGTTTTTATTCTGAAAAGAATCGGTCACTAATTCCTAATGATGATTCCACCACCGCTTCCACCCCCGTGCTTCATCTGGTCGTCCATTAATTTTCTGAATTCAATCCGGCTTATAGCTTGCCCACCAGCCGGAACTTTTAATTCACTCTTCTTAAGGAGGCGGATTTCAATTTTCCGCGCCACGATCACTCGTTCGGCATTGTTTATATCAAGGGCGAGTATGGCTCCCGGCAAGGATCCAAACCGGTCGGGTCCCATCATCGGCCGTAGCTGATCAGTGTACCATGCAGTGATTTCCTGTTTTCGATCAGGAATCGATTCATCGGTGTAGTAGGCCTGCTTACAAACATATCCCTGAATCTCTTTTGTCTCCATACCGAATTTCCAGGGAGAAACTTTAAGAGTATCAACAATGAGGTAATCCTTTCCCATAAACTCTTGTTTTGAAATGATACTGCTTGTGGAAGGATTTTGGTAGATTTCTGCCATTGGACTACGAAGCACCACTCTCATACCGCTGGAGTTGCTGGTCGTCTCCTCATCCTCATCTTCAATAAGTGGTTTGAATAACGACTCATTCTCATTAAAAAACAGCTGCTGTTTGGAGGTGCGAAACTCGGGAACCATCGCCTTCATTCCCTCCTGGGCACCAGTAAGCCTTCTGTGCATATTTGTCTTTACCTCATAAGTGATCACGCCTTCCTTTCCTTGTCCAAAAACTACCTGGATTGCAGCGATTGAAACCAACATGCCCACGAGCATTATTATCTTCTTCATAAGTTTCTGATTAATCATTGTTTTAATTCTCGTGTAAACTTACGGGCAAGCCCAACGTATTGTGGTTAATCGATCTATATGTAAGGTTAATTAAGGTTAAAGACCCAACGGCCATGGGAAGAAAGCCGTTAATTTGCAGAGGCATTTAACAGACTGAGCCAGGCTATGAAACAGCCAAAAAATTCACTTACGCTTATTTTAATGACCAGCAGCATTTTGCTGATGCTGGTGCTGGAGATATTCTGGCTTCAAAGTGCCTTTCGGAATGAATTCACCCAACTTCGCCGCGAGACGAATTTTATATTTCGTTCAACGGTTTTTGCTCTTCAGGATTCTCTGATTCAAAAAAGCATAAAACCTTTGATGCAGGGTGACAGCACTACCTTCAGACTTAAAACTACCCGTCACTTTCTGGATACTATGGTAAGACGTGAGAATCATGCTGATAACATCCAGATTTTTATTAATTCTCCTGAAGGTGAGGACAGCCTAAAAACTTTATTCATGAGACCGTTAGTTGATCGTCTTAAAAAAGATGGCACTCAGAGAAGGTTTACCATCCGACTAGGGAGAGATACTCTTAAAAAGACAGACATCGAACGAGATTTTAAAAATGCACTTGCCGACGCAAATATTAGCCTCACTTTCAAAATCAATACCACGCCATTTGTAAAAAAACCTTTACCCGAATCAATGACTGCCTTTGCGACCGAATTAATACCTCTCTCCCCTGCTGCTCACTATTCTGCATTCTTTGATAACCTTCAGTTGCCGGTTTTAAAAAAGATCGCACCACAAATACTCTTTTCCGTTTTCTTATCAACGCTAACGATCATTTCGTTCATTTTTATGTACCGCAGTATCCGGTCACAACAAAGATTGATGGCATTGAAAAGTGACTTTATCAGCAACATCACCCACGAATTAAAGACACCTATCGCTACTATGAGTGTTGCACTGGAAGCGTTGAAAAATTTCAACGGCATTGACAACCCCGTACGCACGCGTGAGTACCTGGATATCGCTCAATATGAACTCAGCAGGCTGGCGTTACTTACCGACAAGGTTTTGAATACCTCAATCTTCGATGAACGTGGTGTGAAACTTGATCTCGAAAAAATAAATCTGGAGAAAACTATTTCTGAAATATTGAACTCAATGAAATTGATTGTTGAAAAAAACAATTCAACTATTGACTTTCAAAAGACCGGCGGCGATTTTATTGCCGAAGGAAGTAATGTTCACCTGACCAACGTGATCTATAACCTTCTTGACAACGCAATAAAGTACAGTGCCGGTCAGCCTGAAATTCATATCACCTTGAAAGATCTTGGAGAAAGTATTTCGCTTGCTATTTCTGATAACGGAGTGGGAATTCCACAAGAATTTCATGGAAAGATCTTCGAAAAGTTTTTTCGCATGCCAACAGGCGATGTTCACACCATAAAAGGATATGGCCTTGGACTGAGCTACGTGCAAGGAGTATTAAAAGCGCACAACGGAAAGATAAACGTGGAGAGTGAACCCGGCAAAGGCAGCACCTTTACTATTCTTCTTCCAAAAAAATTCTCGAATGGGTAAGATCAGGATTCTATATGTTGAAGACGAGCCGTTCCTTGGTCGCATTGTAAAAGAAAGTCTCGAGAGCCGGGACTTTGAAGTGAGCATGGCGACTGATGGGAAGGATGTGATGGACTTGTTCCGCAAAACCGAACCGGCCATCTGCGTGCTGGATGTAATGCTTCCTAATAAAGACGGCTATGCGCTTGCCAAGAATATTCGTCAGATTAATCCTTCTATTCCAATAATCTTTGTCACCGCAAAAACTCAAACAGAAGATCTAGTGAAGGGTTTTGATGTTGGCGGCAATGATTACCTGCGAAAGCCATTCAGCATGGAGGAATTAATTGTTCGTGTAAACAATCTGTTACGATGGACAAAAACAGATAATCATCCCTTTCAGGATACTATTGTCCTGGGAAAATTTGAATTCACACCTAATCGATATGAACTCAAAAGTGGAGGGAATCTGCGGAAACTATCTCATCGTGAAGGAATGCTGCTGCTTGTGTTATCAGAAAACATCAACAAAGTCGTTAGCCGCAAAGACGTGCTGATGAGAGTGTGGGGAGATGATTCATTCTTTAATTCCCGGAACCTGGATGTGTATGTGACCAAACTCAGAGATTACTTAAAAGAGGATGCCTCGGTAGAAATCATCACAATTAAAGGAGTGGGATATCATTTTTCGGTGTCCTAATAAGAGGCTTCACCCGCTTTACTCTTCCCCTCAAATAATGTACGTTTGACTATCCAAGCCCTCACCGTATGTCCAACTGGAAAATCAAGGTGTCACTTTTTCTCAATTATTTTGTTTTTGCTATCCTACTGAACAGTGTGGGTACTGTCATTCTACAGGTGCAAAGTAATTATGGTGTGTCCGAATCTGCTGCCAGTATCCTTGAAGCCTTTAAAGATCTTAGCATCGCCATCGTTTCTTTTCTCGTAGCATCCTACATAACCCGCATTGGTTATAAAAATTCGATGTTGATTGCTCTCGGATTCATTGCGTCGGTTTGTTTGCTGATGCCTTCAATGGGAAGTTTTGCCATGACGAAGCTTTGTTCGCTGCAACCGGAACGTGCTTCGCTCTTATCAAGGTTTCAGTCTATGCTACTATTGGCATTGTTACAGAGAACAAGAAAGAACATGCCAGTTTCATGAACTTCATTGAATCATTTTTCATGATTGGCATCCTCACAGGGTATTTTATTTTCAGCGCTTTCGTTGAAGACAATCTGCCACAGTCAACCGCATGGCTACAGGTCTACTATGTACTGGCCGGTATCTCAACCCTCGCCTTTCTGCTTCTATTGAGTGCCCCGCTAGATGAATCGTCTGTGAAGGCAACTGAATCGAAATCCTTTCAGGAAGATTTTAAGGAAATGGTAACGCTGGCACTCCAGCCGCTGGTCCTGGTATTCATCATGAGCGCATTTACGTATGTATTGATTGAGCAAAGCATTATGAGCTGGCTCCCAACTTTCAACAGCAAGGTGCTGAGCCTACCCGTCACGTTGAGTATTCAAATGGCAAGTATTCTTGCGGCATCAACGGCGGTTGGAAGATTTACTGCTGGTATCGTTTTACGAAAAATCCATTGGTTCAATGTCCTTATCGTTTGTTTGCTGGCAGCAAGCGTATTGGTGTTGGTTGCAATACCTTTGGCAAAAAGCACGTCGGGAGCACCTGTGACAGGATGGGCAACTGCTCCGCTCGGAGCATTTGTGTTTCCTTTGATTGGATTGTTCATCGCGCCGATCTACCCGGCAATCAATTCTGTTATTCTCAGTACGCTTCCGCCCCGCCAGCACGGACCAATGTCAGGACTGATCGTAATTTTCTCGGCGCTGGGTGGAACTACTGGCTCAATTATCACTGGAAACATTTTTGAAGCGTATGGTGGCCAAACCGCATTTTATTTTTCACTCGTGCCAATCGGAGTATTAATCACCTGTCTTTTTTTCTTTCACAGGATTCAGAAAAAATCAGAAGCAAAAATAGAATTTACGTCCAAGGGAGGTCATTAATAATCACATGAAAAATCTTCAGATTCACGAGCTCGGTCTATTGTTTGAAGAAGTCCAATTACAAAACATCCTTGGCGACGGAAAAACTTTTCCCGATTGCATCCCAAAAAGATCTCTGGAGGAAATCAACTCTGACTATCTGGTCGAAAAGAGCCAAGCCGACTTCGATCTAAAAAAATTTATAACTACAAATTTTTCGCTTCCTAAAACGTACTCTACTGGCTATGCAAGCGATGCATCGAAATCAGCAAAGCAGCACATTGAATCATTGTGGGAGGTGCTTACCCGCACGCCCGATCAATCGGGCGGATCGCTTTTGCCATTACCCCACTCTTACATTGTGCCGGGAGGCCGCTTCCGCGAAATCTATTACTGGGATAGTTATTTTACAATGCTCGGACTTCAGGTTTCGAAACGCACAGACCTCATCCAAAACATGGTCGATAACTTTTCTTATCTGATAGATACTGTCGGCTATATCCCCAACGGAAACAGAACATATTTTCTCGGTCGTTCACAACCACCATTCTTCTCATTAATGGTAAAGTTGTTACATGAAGAAAATAAGTCAAAACACAGCGCCGACAATATTCTGGTAAAATATCTTCCCATAATGGAAAAGGAGCATCGGTTCTGGATGAATAGCGCCACTCAATTAACGCCCTCTCACACGCAACACGATCGCGTAGTAGAAATGCCCGACGGCAGTATCTTAAATCGCTATTGGGACACGCACACGACTCCCCGCCCCGAAGCCTATAAAGAAGACCTTGAATTATCACACCATTCGAAACAAAAACCGGAAGATCTATTCAGGAACTTGCGCGCTGCCGCAGAATCCGGATGGGACTTCAGCAGCAGGTGGTTTAAAAAACACAGATCATTCTCAACTATCCACACCACCGATATCATCCCCATTGATTTAAATTGTCTTTTGCTCCACCTCGAAGAAACATTGACAGAAGCCTCTAGTCTGGCGGGCGATGAAAAAAAATCGCATGAATATTCTTTAAGAGTAAAAAAAAGAAAAACCGCAATTATCAGGTATTGCTGGAATGAAGAAAAGAAATTCTTCTTCGACTTTGATTTTGTGGAGCTTGAACAAAAAGAGCATTATACGCTTGCAGCGGCATTCCCTCTATTTTTTAAAGTCGCGTCTCTTGAGCAAGCTTTGGATGTCAGTAAAATACTTCAAGAAAAATTCTTAAAACCCGGAGGCCTTACAACAACCCTTGAATCAAGTGGCCAACAATGGGATGCTCCCAACGGCTGGGCGCCATTGCAATGGATAGCTTATAAAGGTCTTCTCAATTATGGTCTAAACAATATAGCCGGGAAAATAAGATCTCACTGGACGGACGCCAATCGTAAAGTTTATGAAAAAACAGGTAAGATGACTGAGAAATATGATGTCTGGAGCAACGATGCGGAAGCCAGCGGTGGCGAATATCCTAACCAGGATGGATTCGGGTGGACCAACGGAGTGTTCCTTGCAATGAGTAATGAAACACTTGAGTGAATTACCAGGTAGGCTTTTAGTCCGTGTCTACCCTACAGAATCATTGTTCCTTACCAATCACCACCTTACGTGCAGCAATTCCGTCTGCGTATCGTACCATTAAAAAGTAGATTCCTGAAGACAGCGAACGAACGTCAATAGCCAAAACACTTTTGGATATCCACTCTGGTGACGGAATCATTCTCGTCTTACCAATATTATCCAGCAATTCGACACTTTCTACTCCCAACTTTTCACTCCTGACATATAACCACTCCCGAGCAGGTGAAGGATAAAAAGCTAAACCAGCAGTTTGATCCTCAAAACCAGTAATAACCGGTACCGTTACATTCAATGTAGCTCCATCGCTTGTCAAGCTTCCAACACTATTACTAACAACTACTTTATAAATACCATTATCTGACGTTTGAGCCTGATTAATAGTATAGGTAGGCGAAGTTGCGCCCCCAATCAGCACACCATCTTTTTGCCATTGATACGTAACTAACGGAGTCCCTGTGGCCGTTACTGAAAACGATACAGACTGACCCTGGTTCACTGAAGCACTTGCAGGTTGCGCTTGTATTTGTGGCGCGCCTGTATTGTCGTAGAGAATTTTATAAAGCGCCTTATCATCACGACACAAATAATACACGTTTCCATCCGGTCCTGTCGACATGGCCACCGTGTTGCCTCCAATGTTTGTCGCGAAGGGAGAACGTACAGCGGTACCACCAGAGATATCAATGTAGTTGATCCATTTATTACATAGGTCCAGATAAAAATAGGTTCCCTGATAGGCAGAGGGATACGTAGTCGCGCCTGGATTGAAAAACGTTCCGCCGGTAATAGCACAACCCTTGCCATCACCAGCTCCATGATCATAGGTGAATACTGGATTGGTAAAGGTTGGATTGGTGCTGGTCCCCTCTGCCGTCGGCCAACCATAATTTAGACCACCTAACGTTGCATCATTAATTTCCTCTTTTGTACTTTGACCAACATCATTCACAAACAGCTTTCCCGTTCCCGGCTGAAACGAAAAAGTAAATGGATTACGAAGGCCATATGACCAAACCCGTTTTTTTTGTTCGGTTCCACTGGAAAAGGGATTTCCTGCCGGCACACTTCCATCACTATTAATGCGGAGCATTTTACCATGATACGTATCCAGGTTTTGAGCGTTTGCACCATTTGCATTCTCTCCAATGGCAACATAAAGTTTTCCATCCGGGCCAAAAGAAATGGCCCCGCCGTTATGGTTCGTCGCCGTACTAAGATTGTCAAGATTCAGCACGAGCAGTTCGCTACCGGGAACAACAATATCCCCATTGGCAGTAAACCTGCTAATACGGTTGTGAATGGTTGCTGTTGGAACGGTGTAATAGAGGTAAATAAATCCGTTGGTTATAAAATTTGGATCCAATGCAACACCCAGCAGACCGCGCTCACCATTTGAGTCTACCGTGAGTTGTACAAAAGGCGTTGGTAGCAACGACCCATTTTTTATTACTATTAATTTTCCTGTTTGCTCTGTCACGAAAATGCGACCATCGGGTGCAAAAACAAAAGCAGTAGGCCCGTTAATATTACCAGCAACCAAAACCCGACTAAACCGGTCAGGAAAAGTTTGACCTTGAGAAATAAAAGAGAGTAGAACAGCCGCTATGCAGAGTAGTGTTGTTTTCATATTTCCTGATCGATCTTACACCGCAAAAATAGTGCTAAGCGGGAACTGCTTGTATCAATTAGAGTCAGGCTGCTACAAAACCAGTCTTTGCGTGTGCCCGACCCGACGAGATAACCTTCCCCCTATCATCTTTTCTTATATAAATTGCGCAAAACTTTTTCTTTTCCGTCTATTGGAGGGAGAGGCAGTCCAAGAATTTTTGCGATCAAGGGATACACATGGATGTTCTGAAAGGCTGGGATCACCAGTCCTTGCCGGATGTTAGGACCTTGAGCATAAAAGATGCCGCGAACATCTACCAGGTGTTCAGGATCGTATCCATGTACTCCAAATGAGTTTCCAAGTCTTGATGCCTCCAATAGATCGTCCCACGCCCCTTCCCGTATATAATGGTCATTGTCCGCCTCAAGGAGCAAATCCCCCGTGCGATCTGTTTTGTAGTCCCAGCGCTCTGGAAATTCATCCCGCCTATAAATTCTGAATCCTTTTTCCTTGGATTTTAACGATTTATATACCGAATCTCTCTTTGGAAGATTGGCAATGTAAAGGTGGGCCTGGGTGCTGCCATTGACTACTATAATTGACGTATCTTTTGTATTGATCAATTCATTTGTACTGATATAGGTATCGGGTTTGGCAATGAGTTCACGCATACCATGATCGGAAACAACAATAACATTCACTGGAAGCTTAACAGATTCAAGACCATTCATCAGGTTGCCCAGCAAGGTGTCAGCCCGAAACACAGCTTGTCTCACCTCCTCCGAACGAGGACCGTGATTGTGCCCTTCATGATCAGGAAAAGAAAAATACAGCGTGATAAAATGTGGTCGCTCTTTCTCCGGAAGCTTCAACCAAGCCAAGACCTGATCAATCCTTTGTTGCGGGTCAACTTTATCATTGAATGGGAAATAATAATCGGGTCGTTTTTGTTCAAGCTTCATTTCTGACCCGACCCAGAAGTATGAAGCCGACTTTATTCCATGCTCGCGGGCCAACTGCCACAAAGGAAATCCCCCATAATAATAAGGGTCACTGACTTTCTCCTGATCACGCATTCCGAAAGTTGTCTTTCTGGTGCGATCATAAAATGAATTATCAACAAGGCCATGGTGACCTGGCGTGAGACCCGTGACCAGGGTATAGTGATTGGGGAATGTCTTGCTTGGAAAGGAAGGAATCATCGCTTTTGCCTTTGATCCCTTCTTAATAAATGCCTTGAAATTCGGCGGGTTGAAATTCTCTACATAGTCATACCTGAAGCCATCAAAAGAAATCAATATCACATAAGGCACAGGTTTTTGCTGCGCCATCAGGCAGGCTCCTGATAGCACGAATCCAGTCAGCAAAAGGAAAATGATTTTCTTCATTCAGTTCAGTCAATAATAGTTTCTAAATTCATTCTCAAAATACATTATTTGAGGAATGTTTGGATTTATTTAACGTGAATTCACAGTTAAAACAATTGGTTATGCGTAACGCCGAATTTTGGGTCAATCACCTGAATTTACTTGCCCACCCTGAAGGTGGCTTTTACAAGGAAACCTACCGCTCCGAAGAAATGACCAAATGCTTGCCTGATCGATTTTCAGGCGAAAGGAATTTTTCCACCGGAATTTATTTTTTGCTTCGTTCTCAGGACAGATCCCTGTTTCATCGCATCAAATCAGATGAACTCTGGCATTTTCACGATGGCAGTGCTCTCACGATTTATATCCTGGATAAAAATGGCCTGACTCAAAGAAAATTGGGGAGCAATCCTGAAAAAGGTGAATCACTTCAGGTTGTGATTCCTGCCAACTGCTGGTTTGGATCTAAGATTGATACGCCGGAAAGCTTCACTCTTTTTGGTTGTACCGTCGCCCCGGGTTTTGACTTTACGGATTTTGAACTGGCGAAGAGGAGTGAGTTGCTGAAAGAGTTCCCAGAGGAAAGAGAGATTATAGTAACGCTAACTGCATAAATACATTTCTACAAAGATTTCATCCTTAACGGGTAATGCCGTTTCGTTAAGAGGATTCAGTCTAGTTCCTTCTTATCAAAACAAAAATCCCTCCTTCATCGCCGGAATTTTGAATTTCGCCATAAAGGGGTTTCGTATCGGAATTATTCTTCATGGAAATTCTTATCTCGTCAAATAAGTCTTCCGATGGGAGATATTGATTTTGATTTTCAGTCAACGATTTAAGAAGGTACTTCATAAATACACTTTTGTCTGGCACCGTCGTGAGGGATCCACTGGTCATCGCTTTTCTACTGGGCCGCTTCATCATGTCAGCAATGTCTGGACTGGCGTTATTAAATGGCGCCCGCGTCTTAAAAATTCCGCCGCTAAAGCAGGCATCGGCAATCAACAATGTATGTCTCGAATTAATGGCTCTGATGTTTTCTACGAGAGAGCTATTCCTGAACCACTTGGCTTTATTCTTTTTTTGTGCATCCGACGGTAACCAGTATCCAATGTTGGTTTTCTCATCGAAGTATCCATGACCGGCATAGAACACAAGTAAAAAATCTCCTGGCTCAACTTTCTCACTCAACATTTCAAACGCTACGCTGATTTCTTCAAAAGTCGGATTCTTCAAAAAAGTAATATTCTCATTTTCAAATGTGTAATTATCAACAAGTACCTTCCTTAAAAGTTCAGCATCTTTAATTGGCTCATTCAAAGAAGTAATCTCGGGGTCTGCATAGGTTTCTACACCCATTAATAAAGCAAAGTAGCGATGCTTATTTGAGCTGGCCTTGTCTGAAGTCGTGGAAGTGGTAGTGGTGGCAGGTCCGTCGCGGCTTACATCGACTGGAGTCTTATCTTTTACGGTTTCATTCGCGTAACTTACAGCTATCGTTTTAATTGCCGTCTGTCTGATCTGATCAAGTGAAGCAGGGTCTTTATAGCTGGCAACGAGAGCAGCCTTTTCATTTTTCTCCACTTCCGTTAGTTTATTCTCTATTGTATTCAGAATGCCCTGCGCTTCGGCAAAGCAAGATGCTGATGGATCTATCTGAGCTATGATATCCAATACATCGCTATACTTCTTAGAGGCCATTTGAGTTTTTGCTAACTGAATTTGCCTGGCACACTTTTGATTCTGCAGCGCCTGATACACCAGCATCGACCGCTCCTGAACGGATGCATAACAGTTTACTTCCGCGGGAACACTCATTAACAGAGCCAGCGATTGAGCGTAATCCTGCGTCAACATTAAACCTTCTGATTTGGTAAGGATTGTTGAGCAGTTGGACTCGTAGTACTTGATGATCTTGCCTTTTGCAGTTTCAATAAATGACTTGTATTGTGGATCGGACGTAGAAATCTTGGAAATAGCATTGGTGACTGCCAGTGACGCAGATTTTCCGCTACCCGAAATCTGCCTGGTAATAGTCGAGAACGATACGCCAGAATCGATCTGTTTAACGACAAGGCTGAACTCCACCTTCGAAACCGTTATTTTCGCCATTCCTCCTTCCACGATATTGCTTTCTAGGATAATGAACGTTGGAGAAATAGAAAATTTCCCATTCACGCCTGCTGTTGCCAAACCGTTCGTAGTAACTATTTGCTCGATCTTGTTTTGCAATCGCTGCAATTGACTTAACTCCAAACCCTGAATATCTGTCGGTACAGCTACGTTCAGAGAAATTTTTCCAATGTCATTTACAGATTGTGAAAATCCATTGAGTACAGAACAACACCACAACAGATAAAAAGCCAACATTTTCATGCTCTTCTTCATTTGATGGTAATGTATATCGTGTTGTTCTTAATGTCTTTTACCGTTTGCATTTCGAGTCCTTTAAAAAATTTGAATAACTCAAGAGCAAATTTGTTGGGACTATACGTATTCCCATTCACAGGATCCTTCAAAGGAATGCGAACATCATCAAAGATCATCTTAACATCAGTTGTGCCTTGAATGTGATAGCTACCTTTAAAAGAATTTTTCTCAACCCACTGCTCTATCTGATCAGACAGTGGTATTCCATCAGCCCCTATCTCTGAAGACATCTTATGCTGGGACTCCGGATCAAAACTAATATCAACTACGACGGACCTACCGGTCTTAACTATTTCTGTAAATCTGGCCTGCATGACGTTTAGAAAATCCTGAACGCAATTCTCTACAGCTCTGGATGCAAGCTTTGCAACATCATCCGTATAGAATTTACTGCTCTCCCCAACTTTGTTTGCCAATGATTTACCCGTAGATGTCTCATAGGCTGTCAAAACCAGTGTGACCGAATTTCCTGATTCAGATTTTATGGAGCTCACCTCGGCCTGAACGTAAACATCCGCACCTGATAGCTCAATTATCTGCGACTTGATATCACTCTGGTTGTCTGAAGTGAATATGCTATTGTCCTGAGCAGCCTTTAATCTCGCAACAAAATCTATGGTTGTGTATCCCCGGCTGTCAAAACCTTCCTTTATTTTGGTAATGGCAATCCTGCGGTTTACATCCTGTTCAAGGATCGTACGTATGTCTTCTCCCTCTTTCGTGTAGGGTATTACGATTATTTTCGGCTGAACTTCGGCAAAGGTGGCAGCTTTGCTCTGTGCTATTGTGTCAACATTAGAAAACAGGACGGAAAATAAATACAAAAATAAAAAACAGCCCTTCATCATAACATCACATTTGTCGCCTTTGTCAATATTACCTGGAACCAGTTTATTTCATAATGAGTTTACATGTCAGAGTCTCACCCGCCGCGAATCTCTCCTGAATTTCTTTTCCTCCGTCCGAGACAGCACATTCAGAAAAATCATCACCAGCAATTTTTACAATTTTGATCTGCCCGATCTGAACGGGGTATGGCTTCCCATCAATAAGCTCATTCTTTTCAACAATCAACTTATCACCCTCTTTAAAACCAAACGACTTGCCTCCCGCAATTAAAACGGATGACGCAGCATCTTTTTTTGATATCAGCACTTTCCTGATTTTTGTAGTAAGGGGGAATGTTTTTATAAAATATGAACTCAATCCAGGTTCAATTGATTTTAACGCCTCGTTAACGGCACTTTCTGGCGATAGCATAATCGGGCTTACTTCCGTTTGAAAGCTTTCGGCCTCTGTGGTCCTGCCTGACTCAACATCATTCACTTTTAATGTGAATGCGCAACTCGACCGGTAACCGTTAACACTTCCGTCGGTATTCTTCATTGCATAGATATTCATTTTTACAATGTGCCCAACGATTAAAAACTGAGCGGCAACCGCAGCATCCTGTTTTACTGTCTTGCTGTCTAAGAAAGCTTCTGATTTTTGAAACTCAAGCTCCTTTTTTACTTTGTCGTAGGTGGTTCGGTCTACAACCGTAAATCGCTTGGTATTGGTAACAATCTGCACCACTTTTTCCGCTACAGCGCTAGCATACTTCGAGTCGACTTCCTTGGTAAATTCTGCTACCCCCACCACGGGTTTTAGATCTGCCTGCGAGTAGCCAACGCTACTCAACAGGCAGATACATGCTAGAAAAATAGCAGATTTCATTTTTAGTAATTTTTAGCTGACTTTAAAGTAGCAATCAGGTTTTTTACAACTTTCGCATTCAATTGTAGTTCAGGGGCAAGTAAAGCTAATGTATCTTTTGTATAATTAAGTGCCTTGGTTGCCTTTGGCGCCTGCAATGGACCTGCCTTTGATATATCCGCTGATGCTGCAGAAACAGCTTCCGATGCTTTTGAAACGGCTAAAGTCTGTGTTGCAATATTCGCGGCGAGTGTTTCCAGCTCGGCAAGTTCAGGTTTCTTAACAGTAACATCAGTTACTCCATCGATCGTCTCGCCGATTGTTCTCTTATAGAGGTCAGGAATTATTTTATTGTTGTCTGCAGCAGTAACTAACATAGCAGCCGAGCTGATGGCGAGATCATCAACACTTTTAACACCGGAGGATTTTGGAACCGTTAGTTTTGATATTTTTTCCTGTCGTTCTACAGAAGCAGATGATTTCATTTCAGTTTTTAGTTGCTCACGCTCCGCTTTTAATTCCTCTTTTGTTTGGGAATAAGAAATGGTTTGAATTGAGAATAGCATTCCACAAATCATGGCCATGCTAAGTGTGAATTTTTTGATCATTGCAGTAATTTTTTGAGGGTGTATAATTCCTACTCATAAGGCTTTTCGGATACGCCTCGTTTATTTTAGTGGTTTCTGAGCTCCACCTTTGTTTTTATTTTTTTATTGATTTGATTTTGTCGGCAAATGGAAATAAAAAGCGACCCCTGTAAAACGAACTCTAAACCCCCTATCCTAAAGCACCTACGAGAATACCTGCTGCGCTTGTAAAGATGTGAATATGGTCCTTCGGCACCTATACCTATAAACGGGTACGCAGCCTACAGCATCAATTCTCTAATCGCATCTATCTTGTAATATCCCATTTAATATTGAGACCGAAAAGAGCAGGCCAGAAAAAATAACCTCTCATAGTTGCCGAGATAGGGACCATTGACTTTACGATAAGCGTACCGTTTTTCTTTTTCGCGGATAAAGTGCCGAATTTGATGGTTTAGAAGCAGTTTCCGTTTTTGCACTTCATGGGGATTCGCCGACCATGTTGTGAAAGTGTCAATCAACCGGAAAATTCTCTTCTAGGAATTTAAAAATAATATCAAAATGATCAAGTACATCGGTATGCCCTCCGTCGATTGAAATGTGTTGGTATAGATGCTGAAAGCTCTTAGATTTCAATCGTATCATTATTTCATTACTCATTTCTTTTGAAGGCCACATCTCATCCTTATTAGCAGACAGAAGAAGAACAGGGCCATTGATGTTTTCCACTTTTATCAATGCCTTTCAAGGTCTTTTTCATTAAACCCAACCAAATAATAATATGAAAAATGAACTACGTAGCTTAAGAAGGGAAGTAATGTTAGAATCGTTCTTCTCGGAGATAATACCTTAGAAGTAGTCAGCGAATAGACATAGTAGAAAAAAAGTGGCCCGCCAAGCAGGTAAGCGCCTTTTCCCAGCAAGATCCACGGGCTATTGTGAAGAAAATCGTTTGTCTCGAAATAAAAGTAAGTCTGACTAATGACAAAGAAAATCAGATATAGTATCAAAAATTTGTCTGCGACAAGTTTATTCTTTTTGCCCAGCATTAGGCTCAGCAGAAAAATACTGATAGCAATTCCTGAAATGATGATGACGTTCACAAAATAAAATTATCCAAATAGTATTGAAGTGCCCCATCTGCTCCATTATCTTCTTTCTGCTTGGTGGCTATTAAAACAAAAAACCACTCGAGGATAAAATTTGAGTGGTTATGATTTTGTCTGCCTAATTCTATGTGACCCCGGAGAGATTCGAACTCTCGACCCAATGATTAAGAGTCATTTGCTCTACCAGCTGAGCTACGGAGTCATTACTTTCTTCTGTGGGACGTACTGGGTTCGAACCAGTGACCCCTACCTTGTCGAGGTAGTGCTCTAAACCAGCTGAGCTAACATCCCGGACGAAGTCGGGCTATAGCCCGCTTGCCCGACTGCTTCGGGGTCGCGAAGATAGCAAAATCACCTTGTGAGAAGGTCAGGAAATCTTATTTTTCACGGAATTTTCTCATCCAGTCGAAGCAGAAGGTGGCTTTTTATAGAGATCAGCGTTCAAAAGGTCTTGTTCATCACAAAATGTTCCTGCCGGTAACGATGTCGTGGCGCCTGCTCTCGCAGCTTTAAATTGTCATTGAGATTTTCTGGATCGCCGTTATACCCAATTGCAATCATAACCCCCAGTTCAAACGTATCGGGAATATTCAAATTTTCAATCGCCTTTTGGTGGTCATACCCTCCCATCTGATGGGTGTTGAGACCAAACTCCATTGCCTGCAATGTCAGGAAAGCATTTGCACCACCAAGATCATACTGGGCAGTTCTATTCTCTCTGCCATTGGCAGTAAAGTGCTTTCTCACAAGACTTAATACAAGCAAAGGCGCTTGCGCTGCCCATACTTTATTGTTTTCGTTAAGCGTATCAAAAAGTTTGTTCCATAACTCAGGCTGACCCTTCGTCGCGTAGATGTATGTCCACGGCTGATCGTTCATACTGGAAGGCGCCCATCGGGCTGCTTCAAATATTGATTTTATCTTTTCAGATTCTATTGGCTTGTCAGAAAAAGCCCTACGGCTTCTCCGGTCCTTTATAATATCCAGTACAGTTGATTCAAAAATGCTTGACGTTTCCATCTGTTTTCTTTGTTTTTAGAAATCTTAAAATCGGTCCGCTGTAATAAACAGTAATTCTCGAAGGAAGTTCAACGGTCTTTGCGGTAATAAAAGGCCTCGCCTATGTGGGTGTTAGTCCCGAATATTCACCCTACTCCTCAATTAAAATCCCCATCTTTCCTTTCTGATAATCCCGCATCGCTTCCAGTATCTCCGTCTCCGTATTCATCACAAATGGACCGTGCGAAACTAACTTTTCATTCAATGGCGCTCCACTCAATAATAGTATGCGCGTATCTTCCAATGCTTCCATGGCGATGCAATCACCATCACTCTTAAAATGAACAACATTCAGCTCCTCCACCAAACCAAAGCCATCAACTGTCAGCTTGCCAGCCAGCAAATAAATCAATGCATTGTGATGAACGGGCAATGGGATGGAGATTTTTCCGCCCTTCTTAAACTCCAGCGTTGCCGCATTCACTTCCGTGTGGGAAGGAATCGGACCTTTCAATCCGAGAATCTCTCCTGAAAAGACTTTTACGCTTACTTTTCCATCTTCGCTGAATTTACCCGGAGCTTCTTCAGCACTCAATGGAAAATACGCTGGTTGATCCATCTTATGTTCAGAAGGTGTATTAATCCACAATTGAATGATTTCCTGCCTTCCTCCTATTTCTGCAATGTCATACGGGGGACGTTCGCTGTGAATGACACCCATTCCAGCATTCATCCACTGCGCCCCGCCGGCATAGATCACACTGTCATTCCCGCGACTGTCACGATGATGAACTCCGCCTTTGAAAATAAATGTCACTGGTGAGAATCCACGATGAGGATGCGGACCCACACCGGCATGTTCCGGCTTAACGTGTGTTGGAACTTTAATATCGGCGTGATGCAATAAGATAAACGGATCAATTTGCTCCACGCGGTTTGTTGGCAACGGCTGACGAACTGGCATTCCACCCATGTCAACCTTGTGGCCGTATAATAATGAGGAAACGGTTCTGAGTTTCATAAATCTATTTTTTGGTAGGAGTCATACCTTGACGTAAGGTCATGGCTTGAATTGCTAGTTCATCGGTACTTCCATCAACAAAACCTCTGCATCGCTTTCAGCTGTGATTGAAAGCTTATCGGTATCCCAAACACCAAAGCCATCACGCTTATTAAGCTTTTGTCCGTTGATCGTCACATCACCCTCAATAATAAACGCATATACTCCGTTGCCATTCTTGTTTATAATGTATTCAGTTGAAGATGCTTTTTTCAGGTTTCCCAGATTAAACCAGGCATCCTGATTGATCCACAATGCAGTGTTGTCTTTATCTGGGGAAACCACTGTCTGAAATTTATTGATCCGGTCCTCTGCTTTGAATTCTTTTTGATCATAACGTGGAGTGATATCCCTTTTTTTTGGGAATACCCATATCTGCAGAAAATTAACTTCCTCTGTCGATGACGCATTCTTTTCGCTATGGGCAATCCCGGATCCGGCACTCATGATCTGAACTTCTCCTGATTTGATCATGCCGTGACCACCGGTATTATCTCCGTGTTCCAACGTGCCTTTCAGAGGGATAGAAATTATTTCCATGTTGTCGTGAGGATGACGTCCGAAACCTCTGCCCTCTGCTACCGTGTCATCGTTCAGTACCCTTAACATGCCAAAGTGTACTCTTGACGGATCACTGTAGCCCGCAAAACTGAACGTATGATATGAATCGAGCCAGCCGTGACCAGCATGGCCTCTTGTTTCTGCCTTGTGAAGTAGTGTTTTCATAAAATATGGTCTATTTAATCGTATTAACCTGTTTAAGGGCAACAAAGTTCCATACAATTATTGTATTTACAACTATTGTACAGGTGTGTTTAATAGGTGGAAATTGACGGGAATTTGGAGGTTTCTAACGTTGGAGTCAACCATTTTTAAAAAAGAAAAGGAGAGACCGGGTAGATCTCTCCTGTTACATCAGATTTCAACCAAACTACTTCATTGCCACGGCCTTTCCATTTCCGTTGGCAGCATACACATGTTGTTCTGGAACGACTTTAACCGTCTTTATGATCCGCGCAGCAACCTTATATGGATCCGCTGCCGAGTTCGGCCGTCTGTCTTCAAGCCAGCCCTTCCATCCGTTCTCAACAGTGGCAATCGGAATGCGAATGGATGCTCCGCGATCTGACACGCCGTATGAAAATTTATGAATGGATTGTGTCTCATGCTTACCGGTCAGGCGCAGGTGATTATCTGCTCCATACACACTGATGTGCTCTTCTATTACCGGAGCAAATGCCTGGCATACTTGTTCGTAAATATCACGTGATCCACATTCACGCAACAATGAGTTGGAGAAGTTCGCGTGCATTCCTGAACCGTTCCAATCAGTATCGCCTAGTGGTTTGCAATGCCAGTTGATGGCAACACCATATTTTTCTGCAGTTCTTTCAAGAATGTACCTCGCGATCCAAACTTGATCGCCCGCAGCTTTAGCTCCTTTTGCAAAAATCTGGAACTCCCATTGGCCTGTTGCAACTTCAGCATTTATACCTTCTACATTAATACCAGCAGCAAGACAATAATCCAAATGGGCTTCTACTATTTCTCGCCCAAATGCATTCTTTGCGCCGACTGAACAATAGTAAGGACCTTGCGGCGCTGGATAACCATTTTCGGGGAAGCCGAGTGGTTTATTAGTTGTAGTGTTCCAAAGAAAATACTCTTGCTCGAACCCAAACCAAAAATCTCTGTCATCATCTTCAATGGTGGCACGGCCATTTGTCTCATGAGGCGTACCATCTGGATTCAGTACTTCGCTCATTACAAGAAATGCGTCCTTTCTTCCCGGATCAGGAAATAAAGCGACAGGCTTCAGTATACAATCTGAAGAACGCCCAGCCGCTTGTTCCGTCGAACTTCCGTCAAAGGACCAATCTGGACAGCCTTCAAGAGAACCGTCGAAATCTCTTACTATTTTTGTTTTGCTACGCAAACTTTGTGTTGGTGAGTATCCATCAAGCCAGATATACTCAAGTTTTACCTTTTTCATAGGGTTATTGATTTAGTAGTCGTCGTTTTTAAATACCAGTTAGAATTTGTAGATCACAGCCATTCCCAACGTTGTTTGGCTGTTCTTGGTGTACTTACCATTCGCATCCATAAACTGTTGTGACTGCTCATTGCCTGTCCCGGCGAGCTTATCAAATATGTCCATTCTCAATTCGGGCTTTAGTAGCAAGTGTCCTTCAGCCAATGTAAATGACCCTGTTACGGTATAGGTGTTTGCTGAGGTTCCCAGGCCTTGCCCCGAACTGTCAACGTTACGAAGTCCCCTTGCACCAGATGCATTGTCAAAATGTTCCCCCCTGAAGCCAAGGCTGAATACATCAGTAAAGGCATATGTCAGATAAAGGTTTGCACCGCTCCAGGTTTTTGTAGACGTAACATTTCCGTCGGCGGGCACGAAGGTTCCAGGTGATCCCAGGTTTCCGTATTGGCTGCCAAACATAACCCAAAACCCAACAAACAGCTTTTCAGTAAACTGATATCCGCCATTAAAGTCATAGACTGTAAAGTTGCCACTAGGTGTATTACCAAGAGAATCGGCATTGGATTCATTTGAGTTAATGTAATTTAAGTACAAGCTCAATCCTTTAACCGGGGTCAGTGCCAATTGTCCGATTACTCCCTTTGACCGGTTGTTATCATGGACATAATCAAATCCGTTTACAACTCCCAGCATTAAAGAAACCTTATCGTTAAACGCATAGGTTCCTTTTAGGCCGGTATGATAGAAAGGGATCCCACTATTGAAGGTATGGTTGATGGAGTAGAAAAAATTAAGGGGCGCATCGATATATTCATATCCTATGTGCGTGCCAAATTGTCCCACAATAAAATTCAGTTTATCTGTAACGTTATACTTAAAGTAGGCCTGCTTAATCATAATAGCTGAGTATACATCATTACCAACTTTATAACCATACGCGGGATAACTGACTGGCACGTTACCATAATTGCCATACTGAGCACTTGGGCCGAAGGCAAGATCTATCACGGCTTCAGATTTACTATTGGTATACTTGAAGACAGTTTGAACCATACCCAATTGAAACTGGTCTACACGTCTGTCAAAACCGCGGCCTACTCCCGATTGTCCCATGTTATCACGTGACGCAGGGTTATTGAAGTTGGTGAAATAGTATGAATCAAGGTAACCGGAGATCGCAAGTTTACCCTCTTGTTTAGGTTCTTCCTCAGCTTCCTTTTTCGCCTGAGCAACTTCTCCTGCGGTCGTAATCGATTCTGATTTAATGATTGAGGTCTTCTTGTCAGTTGATGCGACAATGACTTCCTGACCTTGTCCAAAAGATTTTACACTAATGGTAGATAACACCAACAGAAGTGCATACAATGAATATTGCAGTTTAATATTTTTCATAATTTTGAATGTGTTTTAATTAACAATAAGCTAGAGTGGTCCCGGAAAGGGTATCTCACACCCCCCGGGACGCTTTAGTGACTTCTCTTATACAGCTTCTTTCATAGCTGTTCCATTAAAAGAAGGGACGTGTTCTCCATGTTGACTGAAGTCTGATCCAACCTTCTTCTCTTCCAATGTGATAGCCATTGGCGATATAAGGTCAGTGATTTTCAATATGATAAATGATCCGATAACGATGAAACCAATAGCAAGTACAAGTGCTATTACGTGAATCTTGAAAAGTGTAAACTCACCAAACAACAATCCATTGCCGGTTGTGTTAGCTGCATTTACTGCAGTATTTGCAAGAAAGCCTGTCATCAACATACCAACCGCGCCACCCACACCGTGGCAAGGGAACACGTCAAGTGTATCTTCCAATGATGTTTTATTCTTAAGGTGCACAACCAGGTTACTGATCATCGCTGCTACTGTTCCTACAAAAAGACTCGATGGTATTGTAACAAAACCAGCGGCAGGCGTGATTGCTACTAAACCTACAACGGCGCCGATACAAAATCCAAGAGCGGATGGTTTCTTTCCGCGCACTACATCAATCAGGACCCAGCAAAGACCTGCTGCGGCAGACGCTGTATTGGTCGTTGCAAAGGCAGATGCTGCTAAAGGTCCGGCACCCAATGCACTCCCTGCATTAAAGCCAAACCAACCAAACCATAACAAACCTGTACCAAGTAATACAAATGGAATATTAGTTGGCGCGATGGCCACTTTCATTTCAGTCTTATTGCGTAAATAGATTGAAGCGCAAAGGGCTGCAAAACCTGCTGACATATGCACAACCGTGCCACCCGCAAAATCAAGGACTCCTAATTTGAAAAGGAATCCATCAGGATGCCACGTCATGTGTGCCAGGGGTGCGTAGATGAGCAACGAAAAAAGAACCAGGAATATGATGTACGATTTAAATCGGACGCGTTCAGCAAATGTTCCTGTAATGAGGGCAGGGGTAATGATCGCAAATTTCAATTGAAACAATGCAAACAATACAAGCGGAATGGTTGGCGCCAGTGACCATGGTTTTCCATCCAACACATTTCCAAACATGAAGAAAGTAGTCGGATTGCCGATGAAGCCTCCGATAGTATCTCCAAAGGCCAGACTAAAACCAACAACAACCCAAAGGACACTGATCACACCCATCGCTATAAAACTTTGCAGCATGGTTGAAATAATGTTTTTGGTGTCAATCATTCCACCGTAGAAATAAGCAAGGCCTGGAGTCATCAACAGAACCAGGGCAGTTGCGCAAAGCATCCAGGCTACGTCACCTGAATCTATGCCCTCCGTAACGATGGTGGTTGGCACCGCCGGCATGAACAGCGCAAGGACGCTGATCGCGATTAGTAAAATGAGATAGATAAGCGGTTTTTTCATTGAATAAAGGGTTTAGGTAAGTGGTCAATTGTTAACCTTTTCTTTACGAATATTTAAAATGTAAGTCACAAAAAGACCCAATTCACAAAATAAATTACCGAATTCGATTCCAATTGGGTAAAATCAAGCCTTATTTTGTAAACTTCTTACCAATATTTTTGTTTCATGGGTCTTTTTTGAACCACTTGTGGAAAAAATATCGCTTTTTTTATTTAGTGGATCAGAAATAGAGTGTCTGGCTATTTTTTGGACTTGGCGCATCCCAAAATTCAATTCCGTACTAACTCACCATACATGTTATTCCAGCATCTGGTAATCGAATTTTCTTTTCCTTTACGGAGATGCAGATCCGAGTGTTTGTTTGGCTCATTTTCTCAGGTGTATTCTTAGCGTTCGAAGCCGACTCCCAGGACCCGACTAAGTATGCCCTGTTTCAACTGGAAGGAGAAGAACTCTTTTGGAGGAATACCTATGAATATTCCGATGCTCCAGACGAACTTCGTTACAGGGTAGTACAAATGCTCAAGTCCAAATTTTTCACGTTTAATGTTACCCGTAATGAGACCGGCTATACTGGGGAAATCCGGTATTATCAGGTTGATTGTAAGCGTTATGGAAGGAGTAGCCTCACAACTCCACGGATGTATTGGGAAGGTGAATGGACAGGAAAGTTCATGGTCGTGTTACTTCCCAATCAATACCGGGTAACGATCTATGCTTTACACTATGAAAAATTGGAGCAATCCAGCGGATACTACCGAACGCAGCAACCGGTAAAAGGCATGTATATAAATGCCGTAACGACCAAGAAAAAAAAGGGTCTTAAGAAAAGTGAGTTTTCAAACCTTGTGTTAATGAGCGTGAGTCTTAAAGATAATTTTGATATTAATAATACCGTCTTGCCCCAGCAACGGTGATCAGACAGCACGAAGTTTATCAAGGATGCGATTAATTTCCTGGGCTTCCGTTTTGGATATTTTCTTCAACGTGGCCTGCAATGAATCGGGATCTTTATCCATCCTGGCAAGAACCTCAAGTCCTTTTGGTGTGATAATGATGTCTACCTGGCGGCGATTGTTTTCGCAGATCTCTCTTTTTACAAGCCCCTTCTGACGAAGCTTTTCCACAAGGCGTGTGGCATTACTGCTTTTATCAATCATTCTGCAGGTTATATCGGCAAGCATAAGTGCTTCCGGATGACTTCCCCTGAGGATTCTCAACACATTGAACTGTTCCGGTGTAATATCATAAGCCTTCATCCGGACGGCATTGATATTATACAGCCAGCTACTGGTGAATAAAATATTTACCGCAGCTTTGTGAAATTCATTTTCGAACTTCTCCTGTTTGATATCCTTTTCGATTGACATATGGCAAATGTACTTACTATTATTGTCTATACAATTATCAACACACCTTGCGGGAAAAGGTTCAGTGGCATGGGGTGATGCTAATGTACGGCTGTCTGTGGCTTTAAGTGAAACTTCGGATTGTACGGGTCATTATCTAATTTCACCCTGCTAAATTCAACTCCCATGACGCAGAAGGCATTTCAAAATAAAGTAGCAATCGTTACGGGTGCCGGCCAAGGAATAGGCCTTGAGATCTGTCGTCAGCTTGCACTACAAGGTGCTCATGTAGTATTAAATGACCTTGAACATTCGCTTGCAAAGGATGCAGCAAAATCAATTGTTGCAGAAAAAGGGAGCTGCATTGCCTTTGCCGGTGACGCATCAGATGTTTCATTTATTCAGGATATGGTAAATGAAGCAGTGAAGCATTTTGGTAAGGTCGATATCATCGTTGCAAATGCGGGGATCACTTTGTTTGGCGATTTTTTTGAATACAAACCGGAGGATTTCTACAACGTTTTGCGCGTAAATCTTGGCGGGAGTTTCTTCCTTGCACAGGTGGCTGCCAATCAGATGAAGACTCAGGGAACGGGCGGAAGCATTCTATTTATGTCGTCTGTTACCGGACATCAGGCCCACAAGAATTTAGCTGCATATGGTATGAGCAAAGCTGCTTTGGAAATGCTGGCAAAGACCCTTGTCCTCGAACTGTCACCATTTAAAATTACTGTCAACGCTATTGCGCCCGGTGCTACTGTAACCGAAAGGACCGCAACGGATCCGGATTACGAAAAGACGTGGTCGCGGATAACCCCCATTGGGAAACCAGCATCTACCGAAGATATTGCAAATGCTGCCCTGTTTTTCGTGTCCCCAAAGGCCTCCCATATCACTGGCCAGGCCCTGATCATTGACGGTGGCTGGACGAGCGTAAGCCCCTCCCCTTACTAATTAATGCTATTTAATTAAAACCAAATGAAAGTTGCGCCGTATAGATACCGATCGGTATCTTTGAGTTATGCGTCAACCGGAAGCAACAAAAGCAGCAATTTTAAAGCAGTCGGGTCGACTCTTTAACACACAGGGTTATAAAGCCACGTCGATCAGTGACATTACCACTGCCACTGGGCTGACTAAAGGTGCTATCTATCGGCATTTCAAAAACAAGAATGAGCTTGAGAAAGAAGCGTTGTTAAATCTTTCGGAAGTGATGTTCGGTCAACTGCGTATTCGGATCAAGAACCAGCCAACCGCGGTAGGAAAACTGCGATCGATATTCAGTTATTTCGAAACGTATATCAGCAACCCACCCGTAAAAGGCGGATGCCCTTTGCTGAATGCCTCCACCGAAGCAGATGATGCTCACCCCGTGCTGCGTCGCCAAGCTATTGTTATTTTGAATTTGCTTCGGGACACGATCATAACACTCCTTGCCAATGGTGTTAAGTACGGACAGCTGAAACCAACTATCCAGAAGGAATATTACGCCTCTATTATCATCGCCATGCTGGAAGGCGCCATTATGATGAGCAAGCTTCGCGGCAACAATGAAGATATCAAGATGACAATACGTCACCTCGAGGGTATGTTGAAAGAGATCGAGGTTTAAAAAAATTTAAACATCAAGATACCAATTGGTATCTAATTACAAATTAGGACCACGTTTCGAACTAACAAACAACGTTATGAAAAAGATCATCCTAAAGCTCGTTGGACTATACTTCAATCTTCTGTCGCTTGTGGCACCTCGGTTTACCGCAAACAAGGGATTCTTTCTCTTTTCCACGACGAGGAGAAATGTATTGAAAGACTATCATCACACCTTCCTGAATTCGTCAGAGAAGTTTAGTTTTGACTGCGATGGCAACCGAATACAATGTTACCGCTGGGGAACCGGCGACAAGGTGGTTGTCTTCTTTCATGGCTGGCAGAGTCACAGCTTTCGCTGGAAAAATTACATCGATGCATTTTCAAAGGAAGAATTTACAATTTATGCCATGGATGCCCCGGGTCATGGACTTTCCGGCGGCAGGTATTGTAACCTCCCGATTTACAGCAAGGCAATTGAAAAATTTTTGGGAATAATCCCTCCTGTTCACACTGTCATTACTCATTCCATGGGAAGCTTCTCAAGTCTATACACATTCTACAGAATCCCATCCCTGCCGGTAAAGCAACTGGTGATTACAGGTTGTCCGGGAGAAGCAACCGACTTTATGGAATTCTATCAAAACCTGCTTGGCCTTTCCAATCATGCTCTCAAATCATTTTCAAATGGTTTTGAGTTGAATACTGGAAACTCGCCGGAATTCTATTCTTCCGTCAGGTTTGCAACATCAATAAAGATTCCTATGCTAATCATTCACGACCGGGACGATGTAAAACAAATGGAAGCACCTTATAAATATGCAGAAGCAATCCACAGAACGGTAGAGAATTCAATATTGATCACCACCACGGGTTTCGGCCACAATCTTCGCTCACCGATTGTCGTCAAGCACATTACAGATTTTGTAAACCAGACATATAGTGTAAAGAACACACAACCCACATTCGAACCTACCGTTAAACATTAACTAAAATGAACAACTGCACCCGTACTTATTCATGTCAGGATCCAGTTGAAGTAGCAAGAAAGGGCCTCCAATTGTCAGGCATTGATTGACTCAACACCATCAGCAAAGGTGAGTTGCCTATTCCTCCAATCATGAATACACTATGACTATTTCAGCCGTTCGAGGCATCCATCATAAAAGATGCTCAGCTTTTGAATATCTGCAATGAAAAGTTTGTTGATAATGGCTTGATCCACGTAGATTATTTCCTTTGCAGTTTTTGAATTCGGGGCAATGATGACAATACTGCCTTTGTCTCCATATCGTGCTCCAAATTTGATCACCCCGTCCTTTCTTAATTGACCTAAATGTGAAGAGTGTTCATAAAAAAAATTCTGTTCCCTTGGTTTCTTAACAGGATCCCACAGGGGTCCCGTAGTGTAGGTCACAATATATAAGCTGTCAGTGCCCGCCGCTTTCGCAGAGCATATTGAAATTAGTAACGCGGCAACAAAAAGAATTTTATTCATATTGTATTTGAGTTAATGACCTTCGATCACATCAGATCTTGACAAGCGCCGCAAAGATCTGCGCATTAGATCTGCGGAAAATAATTCTATACAGTTAGCCACAAAGTAAAACCCGACTCTTCTCAAAATCTCGAATCCTTCATGGTACCCTTCAGCCCACCATACAATACATCCAGCACAGCTGCTTCTGCAAAAAATTTCTGAGGGAATGGTAAATCAATCTTTGAAACTTCATTCAATTCGTCCATAGCATCCAATGGCAGTTCAAATTTCAAACAACCAAGAACATCTTTCACCTGTGCGACCTTTGTAGCCCCTACAATGGGAATTACCGACTGACCTTTGTGCTGACGTGTCCAGTTTATTGCAACCTGGGATGGAGTCACACCCAAACGGTCAGCAACCTCCACAACTTTTTTTGTAATCAAAACCGGGCGTTCACCCAATCGGACACTTGCCTCTGGAAGCCGTCCTTTGTCGCCCTTCAGATATTTTCCAGTAAGTGCGCCGCCCGCGAGAGGCGCCCATGGTGTGACGGTCATACCGAAAGCTTTTGCCATTGGCATTAGTTCGGCTTCGACCGTTCGTTGAATCAGACTGTACTCGATTTGCAGTCCGATGAATTGCGACCATCCTCTGAACTGTGCAATGGTGTTGGCCTGACTTACCACCCACGCAGGCGTATCACTCACTCCGATATAATGCACCAGTCCGCGGGTGATCAGATCTTCCATTCCTTTCATGATCTCTTCTGTTGGAGTCCACTGATCCCATGCATGAATCCACAACACATCGATGAATTCTGTATTCAGTCGTTTCAGACTTTCACGCACACTGCGCATAAGGTTCTTGCGATGGTTGCCGGCAAAATTCAGATCACCTGGTTTATCACGAAGAGAATATTTGGTAGCGACGACAAAATGATCACGATCGGAAGCTATAAACTCTCCAAGAAATTTTTCTGATGTTCCTTCTGTATAGCGATTGGCTGTGTCCAGGAAATTCCCTCCCGCATTCGCATAAGCATCAAAGATCAGTTTGCTGACAGTTTTGTCGGCGCCCCATTTCCATTCGGTACCAAAGCCCATGGTGCCGAGACAAAGCTCCGATACGCGCAGGCCGGATTGGCCGAAGAGTTTGTAATTCATGATTTTAGTAAAGATTGCAGGGTGGGTAGTAAGACCAATTCTTTAAAAGTCTGTTTAAACATTGAAGATTCATAATAAAACTTCTTTTCTACTTATTTTTTAATCCTTGTAATGCGTCGTTATTGTTTTTATCCAATGCCATGGCTCGTTGATAAAACACTTTTGCTTCTTCGATTTTTCGCTGGCCATCCAAAGCCTTACCGATTAACATCAGTAAATAACTTGAGTTCGGATATTTTGTCAATATCTCTTTTCCCGTTTTCTCTGCCCTGACAAATTCATTGGCTTCAATTAGTGAATTCACTGCCTCCAGCCAGTCATGAATTCCAAAATCCATTTTACCTATCTCCAGGTCGTACGGTTTATATCCCTTTAAAAAATAGTTCCAGGGTAAGCAATTTTTGTATGCTGTATCCTTGTCAAGGCCCAACCTAAGAAGATGCATCGCCAAATCAGGTCTTTTCAGTTTATAGTATTCCCTTGCTACTTCGGTGTACATTAAAGTCCAACCTTCCATAAGGGTCGCTGACTTGTTAAGGTAAAACAACATAGAATCCGGATTGGTTAGTGTGCTTGCTTTGATAAGAAAATCAATCCCCCTCCTTTTGTCAATAAGTTGTTTTAATTCATCAAATGGCTTCAATGAGTAATCAACCCTTATGTCAACCTCATTAAATCCCTCTTGTCCGGTCTTTTTAACACATAGCGCCGCAGACATTTTTCCAGATGCTTGCCCGCCGGCATTCTGACCAGACATTAACGCTGAACCTAATCGCTCATAGAGCTTGCCTTTTGATTTCCGGAATGCCTCCGCCATTACTTTCAATACCTGATCATTCAGGAAGCTATTGCCAAACGCCATGAAATCTTGGCCTTCAACATGGCCGGCATACGTAAACGCCTGAATCAAATTGCCTGTATAACACAATGCTTTTCCAGTCTGATCCATGATGACAATCTGTCGATACTGTGGACTACTGTCCATGCTGACCAAGGAGTCAAGGACCCTCTTAGAACTATATCCTTTCGCTAACATTTTTATGCCCTTGATTGGATAGTCTGGCTGAGTATAGGCGATTGACACAACGATTCCTACTTCTGGTTCAATTTCAAACACCCCATATTGTCCAATGCCAATGTTGTTGGTAGCTATTGCGCAGCCCCATGTTTTTTCCACGCTATCCTTCGCGATAATGCAAAACGTTGAAAACTTGTCCTGCCGTTTTAACTGGGGAAAGGCATCCAAACTTGCTATGATTAACGCAAGGATCAATATCAAATTTTTCAACGAAGAGAGGATCAAGGATCTTTATTTTACAACTTAGAGGAAAGAGAACGCTCCCTTCAAGCTAGCATAAAGATATGCAGGGACATCCTTTCTAGGACTGTCTAAAGAAGGCCGAACGGTAGTCCCTCCGGTTTTAAATTTGTTCTAACGCATAGAAACAAAAAAGCAGTCACTCTCGTAACTGCTTGATTATCAACGTGGGAGCTGAGGGGTTCGAACCCCCGACCCTCTGCTTGTAAGGCAGATGCTCTGAACCAGCTGAGCTAAGCTCCCATTTTTCCCTTTACTATGCTGCCCCCGACAAGTCGGGGCTGGCTTTTTTTAGGAGTGCAAAGGTAATTGAGATTTTCAATTGAGCAAAAAAATCAAAGTCGGGTTGAGATCGCCGAAGGAAAGTCGCCCTACCGCTTATTTCACCATTGAATCCATCCGGGGAGATCAACGGGACAACCAATTTGTGTGAGCACTCAATCTCTCCCAATAACTTTTTATCTTGTTCCCATCAACCCACCACCATGAAAAAACTCTGCCTCATTCTCTGCATTCTTCCGTTCACCCTCCTTGCTCAAACTCCAAAACCTGACTTCGATATCGTACTCAAAAACGGGCGGGTCATTGATCCGGAAACCGGCCTGGATGAAATCCGGAATATTGGAATCCGGGGAAATCGTATTGTCGAGATCTCTGCCGCGCCACTTACGGGCAAAGAAGTAATTGATGTAACAAACCTGGTTGTATCTCCAGGTTTTATTGATCTCCATACTCACGGGCAAACCAATAAAGAAAATGAATACCAGGCGCATGATGGCGTGACTACCGCGCTCGAGCTCGAAAGCGGTAAACCTGAACTGGCCAAATGGCTTGCCTCCCGGTACAACAAAGCAATGCTTAATTACGGAGCGACCGTTAGTCACCCCTGGGTACGTTCTGAGATCATGGCAAAGTCTGCGCAGAAAAAAGGTAACAAAATTGAATCCGGCGACAGCAAACTAAACTACCTGCCCCTCGCGGCAGAAGACATGAAACCAATGCTCGACCTTATCGACAGCGAGCTCAAATCTGGCGCGCTGGGAATTGGTGTTCCTATCGGCTACTATCCCGGAGCCACACGTGAAGAAGTCTACAACGTATATGAACTGGCCTCTCAACGAAAAGCGTTAGTATTTTCCCACATCCGCGAAGGCAAGGCACTGGCTGTTCAGCAAGCTATCTCCGACGCCGCTTCAACAGGCGCTTCTTTACACATCGTTCATATCAATAGTGTGTCGCGCGAAGAAATAGAACTGGCCATTCGAATGATTGGCAACGCTGCTCAACATGGGGTGGATGTCTCTACTGAACTATATCCGTATATAGCCTCTTCGACCGATATAAGCTCCGCTTTATTTGATGAGGGATGGCAGGATCGCATGGGTATTACGTATGGAAACCTCATGTGGGTTGAAACCGCTGAGCGTCTTACAGAGGAAACCTTCAACAAGTATAGAAAGACCGGCGGAACTATTGTCATATTCGGAATGAAGGCAGAATGGATTAAAGCGGGTATCAGATCGCCGATTACAATCATTGGCTCTGATGGGATGCCGTATTCAAAGTATGCACACCCTCGTTCAGCGGGAACGTTCTCCCGAGTCTTGGGCGTTTATGTGCGGCAGGAAAAGGACTTGTCACTGATCGATGCGCTCAAGAAAATGACGATCATGCCAGCGAAACGCATGGAGCCCTTCTCACCGATGATGGCCTTGAAAGGCAGAATTCAACCTGGTGCCGACGCTGACATCACGATCTTCGATCCCAATACTATCATTGACAAAGCAACATTTGAAGGTGGCTTAAAATTCTCGGAAGGCATTAAATATGTTTTAGTCAACGGTACCTTTGTTGTAAAGAATGGTTTAACCGTTGGAAATGTGTTTCCCGGGCAGCCGGTGTATGGGAAGTATAAAAACTAGCCTACTCCTCGCTCTTCAATCCTCAAACGTCAACGCTTCAATTGTGGCACTGTTTTTATACCAGTACCTTTGCCATTATTACCTGTTTTGAAGATTTTTAAAAAAGTAGTCTTATACACTCTCGTAACCCTAACAGTGCTGACTATCAGTCTGGTAGTGTCTGTTTTTCTCTTTAAAGACCGGATAATTCAGCAATTTATTCAGGAGGCCAACAAGAATATTGGTACGCCTATCAAGATTGGTGTGATTGAAGTATCCGCCTTTCAGGAATTTCCGAACCTGGCCATTGTTCTGCGCGATGTTTACGTCGAGGACAGCCATCCCGGCGAATATCCATTGCTTACGGCCAAAAAAATCTCATTTACGCTCAACCCAATTGAAGTCTGGCGAGGTAACTATGCCATTCACGGATTACAGATATCTGACAGTGAAACCAATCTTCGAATCAACAATGCCGGAAAAAATAACTACACGATTGTAAAGGCAGGAGCAGGCGGGGGAAGCGCTGTTTCGTTCGACCTGAAAAATGTAAAGCTCAGCAATACCCTTGTGACCTACATTGATACTTCGGTCGGCCAACACCACGAATTTACAAGTGCCCACCTGATGGCCAACATCAATGCTAAGGGCGACATCTATCACATCGAAGCACTTGGAGATATTGTCAGTGAGCAAATTGGTATTCGCAATTCTATCTGGTTTCAAAAAAAGGTCTTTGACGTCAACGCAATTGTTGACTTTGATGACAATAACAAGTCAGTAACGATCATTCCATCACAACTGGAGATGGACGACGCTAAATTTGAAGTAAGCGGTACATACGCCTTTAAAACAAAAAATCTGATCAATATTCACACGATTGGCAAAGAGACGGATATTAAATTACTGCTTTCATTTTTTCCTGCGGCCTCAGTTGAAAGTATCAGAAAGTATCAAAGCAAGGGTGACGTTTATTTTGATATGACACTTAAAGGTGAAATAAGTGATTCAAAGAGTCCATTTCTTTCTATTTCATTTGGTTTAAAGAATGTTACCCTTTTTCATCCAGACTTTAAATCAAAGATCGAAAATGCCAACCTGGAAGGGTCGTTTGCCACGCCTTCCCTTTCGCACATGAACGAGGCCCAGCTCTTTCTCAAAAACATCTCTGCCAAGCTCAATGGTGATCCATTTACCGGGAACTTCGTGATGAAAAATTTTGACAACCCTTACGTCACTACCGATTTTCATGGAGAAGTGAATGCAGCTGATGTGTTGAATTTCTATTCCATGAAAGACGTCAAGGAATTGTCCGGCAGAATAAAAGCGAATGTCTCCTTAAGTGGTCCAATCAATCTTTTGAAAAAGAAAGCAACCGCCCAACAGGTGCGTACAGAAGGGACAATTGAGTTAACCGGTCTCAATTTTCTTTTGGGGAGTGACAAGCTGAAATTCAAAGATCTAAACGGATCGCTACAATTTAACAATAACGACCTCGCGATGTCTGACCTCCGGGGAAAGTTTGAGAACAGTGATTTTGTTTTGAATGGATTTTTTAAAAACATTATCACCTTCCTCATTTTTGAAAATCAGCCGATCGGCATTGAGGCAGATCTGAAATCCAATTTCCTTGATGTAGATCAATTGTTTGCTATTGGATTTGGAACCCAGGAGAAAGGTCCCTACAAATTCAACATTTCCCGCAACGTCAATCTGAACTTCACCTACAATGTAAAGTCGATGAAGTATAAAAAGTTTCACCCATCGTTTATAAAAGGTGATTTGCTGGTAAAAGGCCAGGTTGCTGTTGCGCGTAATATCCACCTTCAGGCGATGGGTGGCTCAATTGACCTGAATGGAATCGTGGATGCTAAAAATCCTAAAGCAATTGATCTGATAAGCTCGGCCAAACTGAACCGCATCGATATCGACTCACTCTTTTTCGTCTTTGACAATTTTCAACAGGACTTTATTCAGAGCAAGCACCTGAAAGGTCAGGCGTTCGCTGACTTAAGCCTTGAAGCTACGTTGGATGAAGGGTTGCACATTTTTTCCGAAACACTTATTGCGGATGCAAGTACAACCATAAAAAATGGTGAACTAAACAATTTCAGCCCAATGCAAACGCTCAATAAATATCTTGATGACGAGGGTCTGAGCAAGCTTCGTTTTGCTGATTTAAAGAATGAAATCCACATCGAAAACAAAACAGTTTACATTCCCCAGATGGAAATTCGCAGCAACCTAACCACCATACAATTGAGCGGAACACACACCTTTGATCAGCGAATTGATTACCGTGTAGTCACTCCCTTGCGAAACAAAAAGAAAATTGATCCCGATGAAGCTTTCGGTGCCATTGAACAGGATAGCAAGGGTCAATCCAGACTTTTCCTTAAAATTATTGGCACGACCGACAAATACGAAGTCAGCTATGACAAGGACGCAGTGAAGAAAAAAATCGGAAATGATTTGAAGAAAGAGGTGCAAGAACTAAAAGAGGCATTCAAGTTAAAAGGAAAAAAGAAAAAGAAGGAACTGGAGCTCGAGCAGGATGAGTATTTTGAAATGGAAGATCCTTTAGAAGATTAGCAAGCAGTAGGCCATACGGTTGGCAAAAGGTCCTGCATCACCCAGCGATTCCACCATTTTTAAAATCTCGTCAGCTTTTCCTTTCGCAGCGAGCATTTCATTCGAAGAGAATCTCCTTTCCAGCGACCCAGCAGTTTCAGGGTATCGGATGTTTGCTTTTCAAATTTCCAACTAACAGGTGGCATGAACTCGTTGTTTGCTGTGCGAAATGTACAGGTCAGTAAATTGTTTGATTCATCGACAACAAGTATAAAGCGATCCCGTATTACATCATTTTTGATCACGCCCAGACTTCCCTCAAAAAATATTCGGCTGGCAAAAACAGAGTCCGCCGGATCGACTGATTGCCAGCTGCCATTCTCCCATCGGTCCGTTGTTTCAACTTTCCAGGCTCCTTGCACACTGGGCAAGGAAGCTAATCGATTTGAATATTGATAGGTGTCGTAGGTCTTATTGATTGCCCATCCCAATATAAACACAACAACCAACGCATTAAAAATCCAGTTAGAAGTTTTTAACCACAGTGGGCGCTCGATCGCAGGATGAGTTTCAGGTAATGTTACTTTATTGGCAAAAAAGAAATTCCATAACCTGGAAAAATTCTGAGAGAGTAGATAGATAGACAGGGTGAGATAAACCGCAGAGTTCAGCTTAAGACACACATCGAAGAAGACGTTTATCAAGAACACATTCAGCATTACAACTGCTGAAAGTATCGCTCCTATTAATGTAGTGCGTCTGAAAAGCAAAAGAAGACCAGGAATTATTTCTCCCCAGCCAAGAAATATTTGATAGCCTTTTGAGTACCCAAAGAATGTCCAGGCAACGCGCATAGGATTCAACTCTATAAAACGAGCATCCATGTTCGCCATCATGTGAGGAAACTGGGTAGCCATCACTTTTACGATCCCGTATGCAAGGAGAATGCAGGCTAGAAAATACCGAATGAGGGTAATATTAGCAGCCACTATTAGAGCTGCATTTGGAAATTTGGTATTGACGCTGTTATAAACAAATCCTAAGGTAAAACCGATTGCCAATCCAACATACAGCACTTGAAAATGCTGTGGATAATCACCGCATGTACCGCCAGTCTGTTGAAACAAAACACTCGTGGCAGCTCCGAGCATGCCAAAAGAGAATATGGTATTCCAAAAGCGAATTGTATTTGCCGGTGAGCTATTCATTATTGCAAAATGTGGTTACCACCTCGAAAAAATACTGGTCAGTCCTAAACGGTGAACTCATCATTAACTAGTTAAACACCAGCGCACGTATACCTCTCCAACCACCAGCTACTGCGTCTTGGCTTTGTTCCAATATTCATCCATCTCCGCCAGCGTCATCTCTCCCATTTTCTTTCCATCTTTAGCTGACTCAGTTTCCAGGTATTGAAATCTCTTAATGAACTTTTTGTTTGTTCTTTCCAGTGCTTCTTCCGGATCGATTTCAATAAAGCGCGCATAGTTTACCAGAGAAAACATTAAATCACCAAATTCCGCCATGGCGCGTTCACGATTGATTGGAACGTTTGATTCAACATTGAATTCGTTTTTGAATTCCCCCATCTCCTCTTCAACTTTTTCCCATACTTGTTCTTTTCTTTCCCAATCAAATCCAATTCCCCTGGCCTTATCCTGAATCCGCATCGCTTTTACAAGAGCGGGCAGAGATTTAGGAACACCTTCCAGCACGGATTTATTTCCCGTCTTTAATTTTATTTTTTCCCAATTGGCTTTAACAGTTTCTTCATCATTAGCCACTACCTCACCGTACACATGAGGATGGCGTTCAATAAGTTTTTCACAGATTCCATTCAACACATCTGCAACGTCAAACGCTCCCGCTTCGGAGGCAATTCTTGAATAAAAGACAAGATGCAGCATTACGTCGCCTAGCTCCTTTTTCACCTCTTTAAGGTTCCCCTCAAGAATCGAATCTGAAAGTTCATAAACTTCCTCCACCGTGAGGTGGCGCAGAGTTTCAATAGTCTGCTTCTTGTCCCATGGACAATTTTCGCGGAGCTCGTCCATTATAGTCAGCAGCCGATTGAAGGCGTCCAACTTGGCTTTTCGATTGAGATCAGGGGCAGAAATCGGTTTTTTCATTTGGTGTAAACTTTATTCAGAATGCTGGTGTTTTACGATAACTTAGCAGCAAATTAAATCAAATAGCAGCTCACAATGGCGGTTTTCTTAGTCACACTGGGGATTTTCGGATTGTTTTTCGCATTGATGTCAGTGCGTCTGATTTTCATCAAGAATGGTGAGTTCCGCGGTACATGCGCCACACAGAGTCCTTTTCTTGCCAAAGAAGGTATCGCCTGCGGTTACTGCGGTAAGACTATTGGAGCAGGTGAAGCTTGTCCCAATTCTGACAAGCAGGATGATATGATGCTTGCACCACTTCCAGACGTAAAAAATACGTAAGTCAGGAATTCCTGATCGAGTTTCAATCCCTGACTGATCAAACTCAGGCTGAAAACATTCGACACTGCTGGAAGGATGATCATCGCTGTCACACACAATTCGCGCAGGCTGGAAAAAGTTTTTGATCAATCTAACACAGTGTCTAATACTGTTTAATTTTGCGTTCACACTTTCCCTATCACTGTGACACTTATAAAATCTATTTCCGGTATTCGCGGCACCATCGGTGGCCCTCCTGGCGACGCCCTTACTCCTGTTGACATTGTAAAGTTTGCTGCTGCCTTTGGCACCTGGGTTCAATCCCGAAAAGGAAAAAAAATAATCATCGGTCGCGATGCACGCATTTCTGGTGAGATGGTGAGCAATCTAGTTTGCTCCACGCTTCAGGGACTCGGCATTGACGTAGTTGATCTGGGCCTGTCAACAACACCCACGGTTGAGATTGCCGTTACCCTTGAAAAAGCCGGCGGTGGGATCATCCTTACCGCAAGCCATAATCCAATTCAATGGAACGCTCTCAAGTTACTTAACGAAAAAGGTGAATTTATTTCAGCTTCCGATGGCGCTACTATTCTGCAATTGGCGAAAGATGAAAAGTTTTCTTTTGCTGAAGTATTGAAGCTCGGCCGATATGAAAAGAATGATAGTTATATCGATAAGCACATTGCATTAGTAAAAAAATATCAATTGGTGGATGTGAAAGCGATCCGCAAGGCAAATTTTAAAATTGCAGTGGATGCCGTAAATTCGACAGGTGGCATTGCTATTCCAAAATTACTGACGGCACTTGGAGTTAAGAAAATTAAAAAACTTTACTGTGAACCAACCGGTCATTTTCCACACAATCCTGAACCATTGCCTGAGCATCTGAAGGAGATCTGCAAGCTGGTTAAGACTGAAAAGTGCGATCTTGGAATTGTTGTTGACCCCGATGTTGATCGGCTGGCGCTTATTCAGGAAGACGGAAAACCTTTTGGCGAGGAATATACTCTTGTCGCCGTGGCTGATTACGTTCTTGGCAAGAGAAAAGGAAATTCAGTCTCCAATCTTTCCTCTACCCGAGCGTTGCGTGACATTACTGAAAAGGTGAACGGTCGCTATATCGCTTCAGCTGTTGGTGAAGTAAATGTGGTAACTGCGATGAAAGAGAGCAGAGCAGTGATCGGTGGTGAGGGCAATGGCGGTATTATCGTTCCAGATTTTCATTATGGCCGGGATTCGCTTATTGGCGTCGCGTTATTCTTATCTCTGCTCGCTAAGTCTAAGATGAAGGCCTCAGCATTGCGAGCCACCTATCCTGCCTATTTTATTTCGAAAAATAAAATTGAACTGACCCCAACTATTAATGTTGACAAAGTGCTGGAACAGGTTAAAGCCAAATATCAGCATGAGAAAATCAATACAGTCGACGGCGTAAAGATCGATTTTGAAAGAGAAAAGGAATGGGTTCACCTGCGCAAATCAAACACAGAGCCAATCATTCGCATTTATGCAGAGTCGCAGGATTCCGTAAAGGCCGACGCCCTGGCAAATAAAATCATCCAGGATATACAAGCGATTATAAAATCGTAAATTCGTGTTCCTAAATCATTAGTGCTGTGAGAGTTTACCTTGACAATGCCGCCACCACCCCGCTCGATCCGGAAGTGTTCGAAGCAATGAAGCCGTTTATGCTGGAAGACTTTGGTAATCCATCATCTACCCACGCCCATGGCAGAAAGGTGCGGGCAGGTATCGAATCAGCAAGGAAGAAGATCGCTGAACTGCTCAACTGTACTCCTGGTGAAATCATTTTTACTTCAGGCGGTACCGAAGCAGATAATACTATTATCATAAGTGGCATTCAAACCTATAACATCAAGCATGCCGTTTCCACACCGATCGAGCATCACGCCGTAACTCACACGCTGGAAGTGCTGGAGAAGCAAGGCACTATTCAGCTTCATCATGTCAACCTTGACGAAAAAGGTAATGTAGACATCGGGCATCTTGAAAAACTTTTGCAGCAATATCCCAATGCACTGATTTCTCTGATGCACGCCAACAATGAAATTGGCAATTTGCTCGATATCCACCGGGTGGGAGAACTTAGCAAACAACATAAGGCATTCTTCCATTCCGACACCGTACAAACGATGGGGCATTACCGCCACAACATGAAAGAACTTCACGTTTGTGGACTAACTGCTGGTGCTCACAAGTTCCATGGCCCTAAAGGAGTTGGCTTTATGTACATTCAAAAAGATCACAAGATTGGTCAGTTTATTCATGGTGGTGCCCAGGAACGCAACATGCGTGGCGGTACAGAAAATGTCTATGGGATCATTGGTTTGGCGAAGGCCCTGGAAATTTCCTACCGGGATATGAACGAACATGAGGCTCATGCCAAGCACCTCAAGGCGAGGATGATTGAAAAGCTTAAAGAAACTATTCCAGGAGTTTCGTTTAACGGAGATTCAGCAAACCTTAGCCGGAGTCTTTACACAGTATTGAACGTTAGTCTTCCTGAATCAGAGGAGAACGATATGTTGCTTTTTAATCTTGACCTCGTGGGAATTTCTGCATCGGGCGGAAGTGCCTGCAGCAGTGGTGCGTCAACCGGATCACATGTATTGGGGGCCATTTATCCCGGATCAAAACGTGGCGCAGTACGTTTCTCTTTTAGCAAATACAATACTGTGGAGGAAATAGATTTTACCGTAGAAAAGTTGAGTGAGTTGTGCAGGGTAAGTGTGTAAGTAGTCATCTCTTTGTTTGAATAAAATCTCCTATGTAATTCAAAGCTTGATATTCTATATTTTGAATTGAAAATGTAAAACGGCAAAATATTAAATGTGAAAGTGGTCCGCAGAACCAACTAGATTTATTATTATGCCAGACCAACCCAAAGTCTCATTCATCGGTTCCGGTAATCTCGCGTGGCATCTGGCTCCGGCTTTGGACAATGCGGGATTTGTGGTAACTGAGGTATACAGTCAAAATCCAAAACATGCCGAGGCTCTGACAGAAAGGCTTTACCAGGCCGAGGCAAAGACTTCGTTGGATTTTTCTACCAGCTCCTCGCGGATATTCATAATCGCTATTTCTGATGACGCTATCAAAGACGTTGCTACCGAGATAGTCCTGCCGGATGACTCCTTTCTGATCCACACTTCCGGAAGTCAGCCGATGAACATACTTCGTTTTGCTGCCATCGACAACATAGGATCATTCTATCCTTTACAGACATTCACTAAGAATAAGAAAGTCGACTTAAAAACAACTCCGATTTTCATTGAAAGTAACAACGAAGAAACGGAAGAGATAATGCTTTTGATGGCGAAGGCTATCAGTAGCAACGTAAAAAAAATTGGTTCTGATGAACGGAAGGCACTGCATGTTGCGGCGGTGTTTGCTTCCAACTTTACGAACCACATGCTGACATTATCCAAAAATATTCTACAACAAAACCATTTGAGTTTTGATTTGATAAAGCCATTGATTACCGAAACAATTAACAAGAGCCTTACGCTTGGTCCTGAAAAGGCGCAAACAGGGCCAGCGTTTCGAAGTGACCTGGAGATCCTGGATCACCACATGGAATTTTTAAAGGAAGACCCTAAACTGGCAGAGATTTACCAACTTATCAGCCAGGCGATTATCGACCGATATAATCCGGATTAGTTTCATTAACTTTATTTGAGTCTCATTTCCATATGAAAATACTATTTGGAGCCGCCTTGTTGCTTGCGTCTCTTTTTGCGCAGGCGCAAAATGACAAACCTTCTGCCGAAAAAGTTCCTATTGTGAAAAGTGCTATGCCCCTTTTTATGATTGACGGTATTAAAAAATCAAAACTTGATATCAACCCTGAGACCATTGAGAAAATGGAAGTGGTGAAAAAGGAAGTGGCCATTGCACTCTATGGAGAAGACGGTAGAAACGGCGTGATCGTTGTGACAACCAAGAGACCTTCGTTCAAAAAATCCAATTAATAACGATTTCACTGCCGATCCCGTCATGGAAAATCCGAGGCGCATTTACAATCCGGTTCAGAAAGATTACGTCACCTTTCTGAAAACCTCTGACGATACCAGAGGTGAATACACACTCGTGGAAGTGGAACTTGCTTCCAAAGGCGGTGTCGGACTTCATTATCATAAGACCTACGTTGAAAAATTTGATTGCCTCGCCGGCGAATTAAAAGTTGAGGCAGGAAACAAAATTCATACATTGTTGCCTGGTCAAACCGTTACCGCGGATATTAAAGTCAATCACCGCTTTTTTAACACCTCCGATTCTGCTTGTAAATTCCATGTAGAACTTCGCCCTGCAAGCAAAGGCTTTGAACAGTCACTTCAGATCGGCTATGGACTTGCCCGAGATGGTCAAACAAACAGCAAAGGTTTTCCAAAAAATAAATTGGCGCTGGCATGGCTCTTTGATATTAGCGAGAGCAATCTACCCGGGTGGATGAGTATTTTTGAGTTTATCCTTCGCCGACAGGCCAAAAAAGCCAGAGCGATAAAATTGGACAAAGAATTGCTAGCTAAGTATGTGAAGTTTTAGGCTTCCTAGAGTGTATGAAAATGAATGTCTCACAAACACCATAAAAGAAGCCTATATTCTCTAAAAAAATTCCTTAAATTTAAATTAATCAAAATAAATCAACTCATGCGCAATACTCTTGTTCTCGTTTTTTGTCTGTTGGCTATCGGAGCTATCGCTCAGGATAAGCCTCGTGAATCACTGGACCCAACTGTAACTGAAGTTTGGGACCTCAAACCAAATAAAATTACCGCTGGTGTAAATCCTGGCGAAGCACCTTCCGATGCGATCATCTTATTTGATGGAAGAGATCTAAGTAAGTGGAGCACCGTTGCGGGCGCAGACGCAAAATGGGAAGTTAAAGACGGCGCCTTTACGGTCACTAAGGGCTTAGGAGATATAAAAACAAAACAGACGTTTGGTGACATGCAATTGCATATTGAATGGCGAACACCGTCTGTGATTGTAGGTGATGGTCAGGGACGCGGCAACAGCGGAATATTTTTAGCAGAACGATATGAATTACAGGTTCTGGATAGTTATGAAAGCCCAACCTATTCGAACGGACAAGCAAGTTCCATTTACAAACAAGCAATTCCATTGGTAAATGCTACGCGCAAGCCGGGAGAATGGCAAGTGTATGATGTAGTGTTTACTGCTCCAAAATTTAGTGACAATGGTCGTGTTGTTACCCCCGCAAGCGTTACTGTTTTCCATAACGGAGTAGTCACTCTCAACCATTACATTATTACCGGTCCTACTGAGTACAAAGGCTTACCCGTATACAAGGCCCATGGAAAAGCGTCAATCAAATTACAGGATCACGGCAATCCGGTTAGCTACAGAAATATCTGGGTCAGAGAATTATAATCGTAACAAGCATTAATAAAAAAAGTCAGGCGACATGCCTGACTTTTTTTATTGCGTGCTTTTCTTTGATTCCACTACTGAACTTCACCGTGAATGCGTAGTACAACTACTCCGCTTTCAACATTCGCCATAACCGTTACTGATTTATCAAAGGCACCGATTCCAGCAGCATTGTAAGTAGCCTTTACGAAGCCCTGGCCACCCGGAGGAATTGGATCCTTAGTCCAGTCGGGAGTAGTACAACCACAGGATGCCTGTACGTTAGTGATCACCATTGTTACTTTACTCTTATTTGTAAAAGTAAACTCATGAGTGGCTGGAACGCCTTGCTTGATCTTTCCAAAATCAAAATTTTGTGTGTCAAATGTTGCAACGGCTACGTCCGATTTTGTTCCTGCGCTAGCAGAGGCTGATTGGCTAAACCCGGCAGTGGTGATCATCACCAGAGCCGCAAAAAGCAATAATTTCTTCATTTCTGTGTCAATTTAGGTTTAAAAATACTTTGTTCGACCGAACGATACAAACCTCGTATCAAATTCCGGGCCTGCCTGTTAATAATGTCATAAATGATGTTAATGACTTGTTAAACTCCATTCGGTAGGGTAAATACGTTTTACCTTTGCAAGGTGAGTCGCTCCACATTAAGAATTGTCATTGTCCTTGCCGCCATGAGCATTGCAGGGATCATCGTTACTCAGGTTTATTGGGTGCGAAAGGCATTCGATATTCGTGAGAACCAATTTTATCGGGATGTTAACACTTCCCTTAATAATGTTGCAGAAAAAATTTTCGAGATCAATAATACACCATCCCCGGCAAATAATCCGGTCTCACAACTATCCACCAACTATTTTGTAACACTTGTCAACGGACCAATTGACGCCAGTGTGCTGGAATTTCTTTTAACTTCCGAGTTTGAAAAAAGAAACATCACGGCAGATTTTGAATACGGAATTTATGACTGCGTTGAGCGATGCATGGTGGGTGGCAATTATGTCTCGCCGAAGAAGGCAAAAATGATTTCGCAATTTCCCGAGGCACCGAAGCTTACAAACGACGGCTATTATTTTGCTGTTCAATTTCCAAGCCTGGAGGCCAACATACTCAGTCAAATGGGCATTTGGGGCTTCTCCTCGGCCGTAATGCTGGTAGTGATATTCTTTTTCGTATACACATTATTTGTCATTTTGAAACAAAGAAGGCTTTCGGAAATACAAAAAGACTTCATCAATAACATGACGCATGAGTTCAAGACGCCGATTTCAACTATTGCCATCTCATCCGAAGTATTGAAAGATCCATCCATCATTCACACTCCCGATAGGCTGATCAACTACGCGACTATTATCCAAAAAGAAAACCAGCGTTTGAAGCAGCAGGTCGAGCGCGTGTTGCAAATGGCACAACTTGATAAGGAGGCAACCGATCTGAAGAAAGAAAATATAGACTTTCACGAACTGATACAGGAAGTTGTAAAAAATAACGCGATTGCCATTGAAGCAAAAGCCGGAGTCATTTATTTGAATTTAAAAGCCACCCGCCACAACGTGAAAATTGACAAGTTGCATTTCACCAATGTGATTTATAACCTGCTTGACAACGCCGTTAAATACAATAAAAATGCACCTGAAATCACCATTTCAACGCGCAACCAAAACGACAACCTGGAGATCTCCATTTCCGACAATGGAATAGGAATCGCTATTGAAGACCAGAAAAAGATCTTTCATAAATTCTATCGGGTACCTACTGGCAATATCCATGATGTAAAAGGATTTGGATTGGGATTGAACTATGTGAAATTGATCGTTGAAAATCACGCTGGAAAAATCTCTTTAGAGAGTGTTCCTGGTGCAGGAAGTACCTTCGCAATTACGATGCCCCTGGCCTCTTTTAACAAGTAAAGCATGAGCGCAAAAATTCTTTTGGTTGAAGATGATCCGGGGTTGGGTTTTGTAATCAAAGACAATCTGTCCGTGAAAGGGTATGATGTCACTCTCTGTGTCGATGGAGAAGAGGGATTGCAAACATTTGAAACTCAACCTTTCGATCTTTGCATTTTCGATGTGATGATGCCACGCAAAGACGGCTTTTCGCTTGCACAAAATGTTCGGGAAAGAAATAAGCAGGTGCCCATTCTTTTCGTTACGGCCAAATCAATGCTTGAAGACAAAATTGCAGGATTTACCGCAGGGGGGGATGATTACATAATAAAACCTTTCAGCATGGAGGAGCTCTATCTGCGAATTGAAGTCTTCCTAAGGAGGTCAGCGCCCCAATCTGTTCTCGAAGAAAATTTTGTCCTTGGTCAATATACATTCGACTGTAGCAACCTGACTTTGCACCACAATCACGGGCCAAAAACACTGACCCAGAAAGAAGCCGATGTGTTGAAAATGCTTTGTAAAAACAAAGATCGGGTGTTGAAACGCGAAGATATTTTAAAAGAAGTCTGGGGTGATGACGATTATTTTATGGGACGAAGCCTCGATGTCTTTATTTCAAAACTTCGAAAATATCTGAAAGAAGATACATCGGTAGAGATAGCCAATTATCATGGCGTTGGCTTCCGGCTGGAAATAAAGAACAATTCGAACTAAGATTTTTCTTTTTGAGGCGCGCGAACTTCTCGTTTGCTCCCCATGTACATTTCATATTCCAGCAAACGGCAATCTATCTGGCTTGTATAAAATTCAACCTTTCGGCTGGCGCGCAATCCTATCTTTTTTGCCAGATCCAAATTACCCGTAAAAATATATCCTGTATATCCCTGACATTTCTTTTTCAGAAAATCGCCAATTCGCGCATACGTTTCTTCTAGTTCAGAGACTTCACCGAGACGCTCACCATATTCAGGATTAAAATAAATTACGCCAGTGTCGGCAGGCATTGCTGTTGATTCAAAATCACACACAGCAAACTCGATCAACTTCTCCACTCCGGCCTCGGCTGCATTAATTTTTGAAACATAGATTGCATCTTCACTCAGGTCAGTGGCTACTATTTTTAATCCAGGCACCTCTGTTATTTGTTCTTCCAGCTTCTTGTATTCCGCATCATATACTGCCTTGTCATATCCCGTCACATGCATGAATGAATAGTTGTTGCGATACAAGCCTGGCCGACGATGTGTTGCAAGTAGCAAAGCTTCAATGGCTACGGTGCCTGACCCGCACATTGGATTAACAAAAGGAGTTTTCTTATCCCATTTTGAAGCCATGATGGTAGCCGTTGCCAACGCTTCGAGCATAGGAGCCTTTCCGGGAATTTTACGATAACCATGTTTTGCAAGGGTGTGCCCTGATGTATCAATAAAGATTTCCGCCTCTTCTTCTTTCCAATATAAATTAATGACAGTATGGTCAAGGTCAGGGCCTGAGTTTGGACGTTTGCTTGTTTCACGGCGGATCTTATCAGCAATAGCATCTTTCACTTTCACATTCATAAACAGATCGCTGTTCACAGTAAAGTTGTCAACGTTGCTGGTAACGGAGATATATCCATCTTCCGGAATGATTGATTCCCAGGGATAGTAGAGTAATCGGGTATAAACTTCCTCCGGATTTGTTGCGCGAAATTTTTCCAAAGAATACAACACCTGGCTGCCACATCGCAGGTTGAGATTCAGCCGAATACAATCGTTCATAGTGCCCTTCAGCTCGATGCCGGTAGTGAATACCCGAACGGGAACGAAACCCAATTCCTCCACTTCCTGCTTCAAATAGGGCGCTAGGCGTTTTTTGCAGGTAATAATGATGCGGCTTGATGACTGGAATGGGTTCAAGTTGATTTTTTTACAAAGATGTTAATTAAACATTTCTTTCAGGACCTGAACCGATTTAATCTCACCAAAATTGTCAATGTGCGTAGCGTAAAACCGAAGCAATGCCTCCAACAGTTTGCTGCGGGAAGTGTAACTCATAGTTATATTACTATTATACTCGGCGTTAATCAAGTTAGCAAGGATGTCTTCCTCCTCTTCGCTAATCAGCCACACACCCAGGACTTCTTCTTTCGTTTGGGGACCAAATCCGAGATATCGACTCAGTTTAAGCAGAAAGATCAGGTGAAAATTCTCAGGAACCTTAGTTTCATCCAGCGTTATAAGAGAATGAATTAAGAACTCACATATTTCATTCGCATGGCTCTGATCCTTAACTCCCCTGTTTATCACCTCGTTCAGGAAAATAGCGATGGCCGACTTTCGGATATCATTATGAATTGTCTGATAGGCGTGCAAACATTTGACTTCCTTTATACGAAGAATGTCAGCGTTTTCGCGATGATAGACTACCAGGTCGAGTAATGTAAGTGGTTGAAAGAGTGCAATTTTATTTTTTGCTGACTTCGTTCTCACACCGTTTACGATGTAGCTCTGAAGTCCGAATAGTTCTGTGAAGATACTTACGATGATAGAAGTTTCACCGTATTTGGTAAAGCGAAAGACCACGCCCCGGGTTTTGTGTAACATCGATATTTAACGATCAAAGATCAAGGATGCAAGCTTAGCGCTCAAGCTAAACAGGATTGGCTTTCTGAAACCATCTACATTTGAATTCCCCATTAACTTTAACCTTTAATCTTTGTCTTTCATTCCGTCCAAAAACGCCTTCCGGCTCCTTGCCTCATACGTATCCCTTTCACCCAACACCACCTGTGATTTATTTTCCGTGAGCCGGAACGAAAAAGATGCAAGCTCACCAGTTTGAGCGCAGACAGCATGAACCTTTGTCACAAACTCCGCTATCGCTAAAAGTTGTGGCATCGGACCAAATGGGCGCCCTTCATAGTCCATATCAAGTCCTGCCACTATCACACGTTTACCTGAATTTGCCAGATGGTTGCAAACATCTACAATACCTTCATCAAAAAACTGCGCTTCATCAATACCCACCACATCACAGTCGCCCGCCAACAATAAAATATCATTGGCAAAATTCACTGGTGTTGAGCGAATCTCGCGCATCGCATGGGATACTATTTTTTCGTCGTGGTAGCGCCTATCGACCGTTGGCTTAAAGATTTCGACCCGCTGTTTTGCAATCAGAGCCCGGTTGAGCCTCCGGATAAGTTCCTCTGTTTTCCCGGAAAACATACATCCGCAAACCACTTCAATCCAGCCAGCACGGCCACCCGGCTCCTTTTTCCCTAACTGAGGCTCGATGAACATGGTGCAAGTTAAGGGTCTGACAGGAATTGTTTACCGTCGATTCGATAACTTTGGATATTGAAATAGTATGAGTTTAACAATAACCTCCCGGCTTCCGGACACCGGCACTTCGATTTTTACCGTCATGTCACGCATGGCTCTGGAAAATGGTGCTATCAACCTTTCACAGGGATTCCCTGATTTCCCGGTTGCACCGGAGTTGGTGGAACTCATTCACAAAAGCATGCTGGCAGGGCATAATCAATATGCTCCGATGCCAGGCACGCCAGCGTTAAAAAATGCAATAGCAGACGTTGTTCATCAAACCTATCAACGCCGGACGGATGGCGAAACAGAGGTGTTGATTACATCGGGAGGCTCTGAAGCATTGTATTCGTCTATTGCCGCTTTGATTCACGCTAATGATGAGGTGATACTTTTTGATCCCTCCTACGATTCGTATGCCCCTTCTATCCGGCTGAATGGTGGTATACCTATTCAGATCAATCTTAATCCTTCAGTTTTTTCCATTGACTGGGATGTGGTGAGGTCGAGGATCAATTCGCGGACAAAAATGATCATGATCAACACACCGCACAATCCAAGCGGTTCCGTTCTGAAAGAAAGTGATTTGAAAACGCTGGAAGATATCGCTCTGCGATACGGACTCATTGTGTTAAGTGATGAAGTATATGAACGACTTGTGTTTGATAAACATAGTCATCAGAGTGTGCTTCGGTTCCCTGGGCTTGCTTCTCAAAGCATTGCGGTTTTTTCTTTTGGAAAGACATTTCATGCTACTGGATGGAAAGTGGGATACTCCGTTGCCCCCGATTACCTGACAAAAGAGATACGAAAGGCCCATCAGTTTATTACCTTCAGTGTTAACGCGCCTGTGCAGATGGCTTTGTCAGAATACCTGAAAGATCCTGAGAATTATATCCACCTGGGAGAGTTCTTTCAAAAGAAACGCGATTTCTTTCTTGATCAGATCAAAGGTTCTTCATTCGAGCCGTTGCCCTGCCATGGAAGTTATTTTCAATTGCTTTCTTTTAAAAAGATCTCAAAAAAATCAGATGTGGAGATGGCGGAATGGATGACGAAAGAGCACAAGCTTGCGTCTATTCCTATTTCGGCATTTTATAAAGACAAAAGCGACAATAGTATTCTTAGGTTTTGCTTCGCGAAGAAGGAGGAGACATTGGCCAGAGCCGGGGAAATTTTACGGAAACTTTAAAAATGAAAGATCTTTCCATCACCCTCATACAATCCCAACTTCATTGGGAAAACTCTGTAGCTAATCTTGCCATGTTTGAAGAAAAGATTTGGAAGATTGATAAGCCAACGGATGTCATTGTGCTTCCGGAAATGTTCACTACTGGGTTTTCTATGAGCGCCTCCACACAGGCTGAAGTAATGAACCAGCAAACATTCAAGTGGATGCGGCAGATGGCCAACCAGACGGGAGCATTGCTGTTGGGAAGTTTTATCTGCAAAGAAAATGGAAGTTATTTTAATCGCCTTTTATGGATGGAGCCCGGCGGAGATTTTAAAACCTACGACAAAAAGCACTTGTTCCGAATGGGCGAAGAAAATACCGTCTACTCCAGCGGAAAAACAAAACTCATAGCTCACTGGCGTGGATGGAATATTTGTCCACTGATATGTTATGACCTGCGATTTCCTGTTTGGAGCCGGAATGGGTGGGATAATAACAACAGCATCATGGACTTTGACGCGCTGATCTATGTTGCCAATTGGCCCGAAACTCGAGTTAGCGCCTGGGATATCTTGCTTCGCGCAAGAGCCATTGAAAACCTGTCGTATGTAATAGGAGTGAATCGCGTGGGCCTGGACGGAAAAGAGGTTGCTTACAATGGACATTCGGTTGCTATCGGGCCAAAAGGAGAAACTCTTTATTCGGCGGGAGAAGTTGAGGACATCAAAACGATTGTTCTCAATGGTCAGGAATTGATGGCCTATCGATCGAAATTCCCGGCGTACCTCGATGCTGATTCTTTCACTATGTGATTTCGCAAACAGCTTGACAAAATATTCCGTACCTACGATACAGCAACCGCATTAACCATTTCGCTTCTACAAAGATTTCGTCATTTGACGAATGAACAAAATCATTGAGCCAAACTCCTGCCGGAGAAAAAAAACAGCAAGGCTCATGTTTACCTTTATCCTGGTCTTACAATCTCCGGGAACCTCTTACTTTTGCACCTTAATTTTTACCCATGTCCACCCGCAAAATCACACGCGCCCTTGTTTCTGTTTTCTACAAAGACAACCTCGAACCGATCATTCAAACGTTGGCAAGTCACGGTGTCGAATTTGTGTCGACTGGAGGCACACAGGAATTCATTGAGAAACTAGGCCATAAGGTTACGCCCGTTGAAAAACTGACAGGCTTTCCCTCCATATTTGGAGGTCGTGTAAAAACACTCCACCCAGCCGTTTTTGGAGGAATTCTCTATCGGCGGGATGATAAAACTGATATAAGTCAGGCTGCTGAATACAACATCGGACCGTTGGATATAGTGATTGTGGATCTATATCCCTTTGAGGAAACGGTTGCCAAAGGAGGTTCTGAGGACGAGATCATTGAAAAAATTGACATCGGAGGAATTGCATTGATTCGTGCGGCGGCAAAGAATTTTGATGATGTCCTGATCGTTTCTTCACGGGATCAGTATGTGGAAGTTTTGGAATTGCTGAAATCCAAAAACGCCACAACTGAATTTTCTGACCGCAAAAGATTCGCGGCAATGGCTTTTGATGTCACCTCTCATTATGATTCAGCAATCTTCCGTTATTTTAACGAAGAGCAGAAAATTCCAAGCTTCAAGGCCAGCTTTCAAACCGGCAAGGTTCTACGCTATGGCGAGAATCCACATCAAAAAGGCGTTTTTTATGGTGATATGGCGGGGTTATTTGATATTCTGAATGGCAAAGAACTATCCTATAATAACCTGGTTGATGTCGATGCCGCGATCAACCTCCTTAGAGAGTTTGATGGGGAGACCGCATTTGTCATTATTAAACATACCAATGCCTGTGGTGTAGCAACGGGAACTTCTGTCAAGGAGGCTTATCGTAAAGCCTTCGCCGCCGACACGATTTCTGCTTTTGGCGGAGTACTGGCTACTAACAAAACCATTGACTTGCCCGCGGCGGAAGCTCTCCATTCTTTATTTTTTGAGATCCTCATTGCTCCTGACTATACCAATGATGCCCTTATCTTATTAAAATCAAAGAAGAACCGCATTGTATTAAAGCAAAAGCAGGTCATAGCCTTGCGGAAGCAAGTTAAGACCCTGCTCAATGGAATTATCGAGCAAGACAGTGATTGGAAAACCGACGCGAAAGAGGACCTCAAAGTTGTGACAAAGCGTTCCCTGGCAACCTCAGAAGAAAAAGCGCTTCTCTTCGCCAGCAAAATTTGTAAGCATACCAAGTCCAATACAATTATTCTCGCCGTTGAGGGTCAGTTGTTAGCGAGCGGCGTGGGCCAAACAAGCCGCGTGGATGCATTGAAGCAGGCGATCGAGAAGGCAAAAACTTTTGGGTTCTCATTGAAGGGTGCAGCTATGGCGTCCGACGCATTTTTTCCATTCCCGGATTGCGTTGAAATAGCCCACGAGCAGGGAATCAGGGCCGTTATCCAGCCAGGTGGCTCAATAAAAGATCAAGACTCAATCGACTTCTGTGATGCACACGATATGTCGATGGCGTTTACAGGTTTCAGGCATTTTAAACATTAAGACATTGGGCGAAGCCTAGGTAATTTCGCCGGGGATTCGGATCAAAATGTATGGTCGTTATGAATCCTGAAAAACTAATCTCGAAAAAGCTGGTAACGTCCATTAAATCACCTGATTATTTCTGTAATTTCGTTGCAATTTTTAAACCCCCGCACATACGGGAAGGAGGAAAATATAACGAATGGGACTTTTTGATTTTTTCACCAGTGACATTGCGATCGATCTGGGTACAGCGAACACATTAATCATACATAAGGACAAGGTGGTAGTGGATGAGCCATCCATTATTGCACTTGATAAGCAGACTGGCAAGGTGCTTGCCATTGGCCGTGAGGCCATGCAGATGCATGAAAAGACACATGATAACATAAAAACCATCCGGCCATTGAAAGAAGGCGTAATTGCCGACTTCCATGCTGCGGAAATGATGATACGCGGAATGATCAAGATGATCGACACCGGTCGTCGGTTGTTTCCGCCATCTTTACGAATGGTAATTTGTATCCCTTCGGCGATTACTGAAGTTGAAAAGCGCGCTGTGCGGGACTCAGCGGAACATGCGAATGCCAAGGAAGTGTATATGATTCACGAACCCATTGCAGCTGCGATAGGTATTGGTATAGACATCGAACAGCCTATCGGTAATATGATCGTCGATATTGGTGGTGGTACTACCGACATCGCCGTTATCGCCCTATCAGGTATTGTCTGCGATCAATCAATCCGCATTGCAGGCGATACGTTCAATCGTGATATTCTTGATTACATGCGTCGCCAGCACAATCTATTGATTGGTGAGCGGACTGCGGAGCGCGTGAAGATCGAGGTGGGCTCTGCATTAACAGAACTTGATGACGGTCCGGATGATTATGAAATCCGTGGTCGCGATCTTATGACGGGTATCCCCAAGACCATAAAAATATCATACAGCGAAGTTGCATTTGCTTTAGACAAGTCTATTTCCAAACTGGAAGAAGCCGTGCTGAAAGCTCTTGAGCTTTCACCGCCTGAACTTTCAGCCGATATATACGAACGTGGGATTTATCTTACCGGGGGTGGTGCGATGCTCCGTGGTCTTGATAAACGCCTTTCATTAAAAACAAAATTGCCGATTCATGTGGCCGATGATCCCTTGCGCGCAGTGGTGCGGGGAACAGGAGCGGCATTGAAAAACCTGAACCACTATCGCAAAGTATTGATGACATGATTACATGCAGCGTCTTCTTAACTTTTTCTATGAGTACCGGGCTTTCTTCACATTTTTATTATTAGAAATCTTTTGTGCCTGGTTATTGGTAGAAAACAATCAATACCAGAGCACAAAGTTTTTTAATTCCACCAACCGCTTCGCAGCGGGCATTCTGGGTTTCTCACAAAGCACCCGGGAGTATTTTTTTCTTCGCCAGATCAACGAAGAACTAGGCCGCGAAAATGCACAGCTACGCACCATTCTGGAGAGGCAAGGGCAACCAATCGCATCGGCGCCTCTTCAAAAGGACACCCTGGCTCGTTATGATTTTGTAAGCGCCAAAGTTGTCAACAATTCGGTAGCTCAATTCAAGAATTATATCACAATCAATCAAGGCACAGACGCGGGAATTCAGCCTGGAATGGCCGCAATAAGCATTTTTGGCGCTGTCGGGAAAGTGAAATCCGTGTCAGAACATTTTTCCGTGTTGATCTCGGTTCTCAATATCGATGAACAGGTATCCAGCGTTATCAAACGGACCGCCAATTTTGGTACTGTTCAGTGGGATGGCACTGATCCGCGAATAGTAAATCTGCTGTATATACCGCGTCACGTCCAGCCCATTGTTGGTGATACCGTTGTTACCTCGGGGTACAATGCAGTATTTCCGGCAGGAGTGCTGGTGGGTATTGTAAGTGATGTTAAACTAAAAGAAGAGGCATTGTTTTATGATATTCGGGTTGAATTGGCTCAGGATTTCCGACGTCTGTCATTCGTGAAAATTGTGAAGAGTCAGATAAAACCGGAACTTGATTCGCTGGAAACAGTAACTATTGGTAAACCACAATGAACCGCTCAGGATTTTTTATAGCAATCTATTTCATTGTATACCTCCTGATACAGGTGATGCTATTCAAACAAGTAGTGTTGTTCAATACCACATTTTGTTTTCTATACGTTGCCTTTATTCTATTGCTCCCCATAGAAACGAACTCGTTAGTCTTAATGGCAATTGCTTTTCTTCTTGGCTTCTTCATCGACATATTTTATGACAGCCTGGGTTTGCATGCCCTAAGCCTCGTATTGGTCGCTTATTTGAGAAACTACTGGCTAGGCACCATTACTCCGCAGGGTGGATATGATGCGGGAGAAGGACCAACACTGGCAGTAAATGGGCTTCAGTGGTTTATGGTTTATACGGTACCGCTGGTTTTCGTTCATCATTTTATTTTGTTCTTTACAGAGGCAAGCGGATTTCGTATTTTCTGGTTTACCATGTTGAAGGTGATCACTAGCCTTATGTTTACCATGACAGTCATGCTTTTTTTACAATATTTTTCTTTTGAACGAAGAAGATGAACGAGGGGAGAAAAGAAATATTCCAAATTGCTATTGTGCTTGTCAGCATAGTATTCCTGGTTAAATTATTTTTTATCCAGGTGCTCGACAGTCGTTATGCTGAACTGGCAGATAGCAATGCCATTCTTCCCCAGGTCGAATATCCTTTCCGTGGGCTAATCAGTGACAGGAATGGAAAGCTCATCGTTTATAACACGCCAGAGTTCAAACTCGAAGTACTTCTAAAGGATGTTAAGAAATTTGATTCGGCTAAATTTTGCAGAATCTTTAATATTTCCCAGCAAGAGCTTAAGAAGAAGTTTGTGGAGATGAAACTGAGAAAAGAATATTCCTATTATAAGCCTACTCTTTTCATGAATCAGCTCTCGATCACTGACTTCGCAAAGATCCAGGACTTCCTCGATGAGTTTCCAGGTTTTTACGTTCAAGCCCGAACAACCCGTGCGTATTCAACGAAAGCACTCGCAAATGCTTTGGGGTACGTGAGTGAGATCAGCAAAACCAGGCTTGACAATGATGAAACTAAGATCTACCGGCAGGGAGATTATATCGGTCAAAGCGGCATCGAGTCATTTTACGAGGAGCAACTCCGTGGAAAACGGGGAGTGCGTTTCAAGTTGCGCAACGTGAAGGGAATCATCAAAGGTTCTTTCAAAGATGGGGACTATGACACCTTGTCCGTGCCAGGGCAGAATCTTGTTACGGGAATTGATCTTGACCTGCAACAGTATGGTGAGTTTTTAATGAATGGCCTGGCAGGTAGTATAGCCGCGATTGAGCCCTCTTCAGGTGAGATCCTTGCGCTGGTTTCCGGTCCATCTTACGATCCCGCCCTGCTTTCCGGTCGGGAATACAGTTCGAACTTCCGCCTCATCAGCAGCGACACCAACAAGCCATTATTTAACAGACCCTTGATGGCTCAGTATCGTCCGGGTTCCATCTTCAAAATCGCACAGGCTATGACCGCTCTTCAAGAAGGCGTGATTATACCGGAAACCAGAATTCGTTGCGACCGTTCAATTATTGACTGTCATGGTGCGCATTCCAATGAAGATCTGAGAGGAGCGATTACCAATTCGTGTAATCCTTACTTCCGAGACGTACTGAGAAGGATGCTGAATAAAGGCGTCATCAATGACCCATACAAAGACACGAGGATTGGATTGGCAGAATGGGACAAGCACATTATGAGCTTTGGTTTTGGCAAGCCTCTGGGCATTGATCTTCCAAACGAAAAAAATGGTAACATCCCGACACCTGAATACTACGACCGTGCTTATAACAACAGGCCATGGAAGTTTTCCAATATTTATTCGATCGCTATCGGTGAGGGCGAAAATCTTGTCGTGCCATTGCAGATGGCCAACTTTGCCGCTACAGTAGCCAATCGTGGGTTTTATTATACGCCACACATTGTCAAGACCATTGGAAAGGAGGGAAAACCTTTGCCCAAATACTCTGAGCGTCACTATACAACTATTGACTCAGCGAATTTTCTGATCGCCATCGATGCCATGCAGAACGTGGTTGAATCCGGAACAGGTCTTCGTGCCAAGCTCAAGAATATTATTGTGTGCGGAAAAACAGGTACGGTTCAGAATGATCCCCTCCCGTCGCACGGAGTATTCATTGCTTTCGCTCCTCGTGATAATCCTAAAATTGCGATCTCAGTGTACGTTGAAGACAATGGCCAGGGTGGTCGCGCTGCTGCTTCGATTGCATCTTTAATGATTGAAAAATACCTTCTCGGACACACCGAGCGTCCCAATATTGAGAGCTATGTATTGGCAGGAAAATTCCTTGATGCTGTAAAACATTGAAAAGAGAAGATAACATATCAGGAAGTCTGGACTGGCCAACCATTGGTCTTTACATGGCACTTGTGCTGCTGGGATGGATCAACATTTACGCCGTCGTTTACGATGAAGGAGTGCACCAACCGATTTTCAGTCTCTCGATAAATTCAGGCAGACAATTGCTTTTCATTATTGCTTCGTTAGTAATAATCATGGGTATCGTTATTCTCGATATGCGATTTTATGAAACGTTTGCCTATGTTTTATATGGAGTAATTGTTGTGCTTCTTATCATGGTGCCTCTGATTGGAAAGGAAGTTGGTGGTAACAAAGCCTGGCTTGGAATAGGCTCATTTGGTGTACAACCTTCTGAGTTCGCGAAGTTTGTTGTCGCTCTCGCGGTTGCCAAGTATGCAGGGTCGGTCGGATTCAAGATTGATAATTTGAGGAGCCAGGCGGTCCTTTTTGGCATAATCGGGCTCCCGATGCTGTTAATTCTGGCTCAAAAGGACACCGGTACCGCTTTGGTATTTACCGCATTCGTCCTTGTATTCTTTCGTGAAGGGATGTCTCCGTTTCTGATGGTTGTGGGAATTTGTGCCGCTGCTGTTTTTATTCTTACGCTGCTGGTACCCAAGATCTATCTGCACGTAACGATCATTGTCTCGCTTGCTCTTCTAATTGGATTTGGCAAAAAAAAGATTAGAAGGTTCCTTGTTTTGGGTATAGGGGCGATGGTCATAATGGGGATGGTCGAAAGCGTTGATTATGTTATCACTGACGTTCTGAAACCTCATCAGCAAAATAGAGTAAAGGCGTTGATCAATCCCGACGCCGATCCACTTGGATATGGATGGAATGTAACTCAATCCAAGATTGCAATAGGAAGCGGAGGTTTTGCAGGCAAAGGGTTTTTAAAAGGAACTCAGACAAAATTTGATTTCGTTCCTGAGCAAAGTACCGATTTCATTTTCTGTACCATCGGTGAAGAGCACGGATGGCTAGGAAGTCTGATCGTTGTGGCCCTCTTTGTCACCTTGTTATTGAGAATTATTTTCCTTGCCGAGCGACAAAAAAACCGGTTCACTCGAGTGTACGCCTATAGCGTCGCCAGCATTTTCTTTTTCCACTTTGCCGTCAATATTGGAATGACAATAGGATTGTTTCCAGTAATCGGTATCCCGCTTCCCTTCTTCAGCTATGGGGGTTCTTCCCTTTGGGGATTTACTGTTTTGCTCTTTATCCTGCTAAAACTCGATGCCCACCGAGGGCAGATGCTGCAACGGTCTTAGCGAGCGCTGTGTCCAGGTCTTTTAAATCTGAAAAATAGCCGTCAATTGTGGACGTGCGCTCTTGAAAAATTGAGCACGCGAATACATCAATTCGTGCGCTCGCTACGCGAATCGGTTTTGAACCATTTCGATAAATTCTTGATATTCTTCGCTCTCTTTATTCCATTCACCGTAATTGTTGGCGAGGTAGGAATTAGCCTGATTGATATTGTCCAGATCGTCCAACCGGTCAATGGCGGCAGAAAATAATTCGAAGTCACCATTAAAGAGAATCTTGGTGAACATGAATTTCTGATTGATCGTGAGCGTGTCCTTGATCTTTTTTCGCTTCTGAAAATTATCTGCGAGGGTGGTTTGTGTACCTCTGGATAAATGATCGGACAGCGACACAACTGGTGGTTTCTTTTCTTCTTCCTTTTTTACTGGCTCGGTTTTTACGTCCGGTTGAGGAGGTTGTTTAACCTCAACTTTTGCAGGTTCCTTTTTCTCGGGCACATCTTTTAGGACCTCGGTGATTTTATATTTGTTTGCCCTTACTGGTTCAATAATTTTCACCGGTTCGGAAATGACCGGCTCTTCCTTTACCGGCTCTGTTATGCCAGGAGGTGTCGCAACGATCACCTTTCTATCATAAAGTTTTTCAATATCCAGCGGAGTTATTGCAGAAAATTTTAGGATGTACTCATCAATATCTTCAGGAGTAAAATTAACTTCTTCCAAAATCCTGTCCAGCAATGCGAAGGCTTCATTGCCTGAAATCGAAGAGAGCTTCTTTTCTTCAATCGACTTGAGGAGGTTCTCAAGCGGGGTGCAATTTATCTTGACATATTTTATGTCATTCCTCAAATCTTCCACCCTCAACTGCCCGCCGGTGCCATTGTCAAGAGTCTCTGAATAGAAATCGTAGGGATCCAGAATAAGAAACAGTGCTTGATGGACTGCTTTCTTTAACAATGGTTGAAAATTTTCCCTGCTGATAGAAATATGGTTCGAAAGCAGATTTTGAAATTTTGTAAGAGCTTCTGCCACTGCAGGAGGCGAATAATCAAAAAACGGACTTCTCAATTTTTGGCTCTCATGCTTCCAGACATGGAGCAATTCGCGAACGATAAAAAGATTGATTTGATGGACATCCGTCAAGTTTAGAATTTCCGGGCCTGTTATTTTTTCTTTCGCGGAGAAAAAAGAAGCTGTTACCTTCGATGCATAGTCGTCACTGTAATCCTCCAGGGCCTTTAAACTGATTTTTTCATCCATGATAGGGAGTGTAAACGGGGTAAGATGACTTTTGAACGATGGTAAAGATAATCATAGAAAATCTCGGACAAAAAGAGCTTCCCTTAACGGAAAATAATAAAACCGCCCTCCACCAGTTCCAGATCAACTATATCGATTGGATGCATGAATGCGGAGGTAAAGGCAGGTGTACAACCTGCAAAATGATCGTTCTGGAGGGAATGGAAAATCTGAGTGGACAAACCCAGGCCGAAAAGAAATACGAACAGGAAGGCTTATTGAAAAGGAACGAGCGGCTGGCGTGTCAGGTTCGTGTCACCGGGGAGCTGAGAATCCGTGTGCCGGATGAGTCCAAGTTGCCTCACATAAAGTACAGTTCCTAAACTACTTTTTCAGTGGGGCCAGGATTCTGTAATCCGTGTCAACATCTCCCCTGCTGATATTGGTCAACTTACCCTTTAACATGCGCTTTTTAAGCGGAGAGAGATAGTCTATAAACATTCTTCCATCGAGGTGATCATACTCGTGTTGTATAATGCGAGCCTTCATGCCGTCATACTCTTCCATTTTCTGATTCCATTCTTCATCAAAATAGCGGACTTTCAATTTTGCCGGGCGAGCTACATTCTCCCGAATGTTTGGGATGCTCAGGCAACCTTCCTCAAATTCCCAGGCATCGCCATTCTCTTCCAGAATTTCAGGATTGATAAACACTTTTTTGAAATCAGTCATGTCGCCTTCCACATCTTCCAATGTAGTTCCATCCACTACAAATAGCCGCACACCTTTTCCTATCTGCGGCGCTGCCAGGCCGATACCATGCGCGGCGTACATCGTGTCAAACATATCCTGAACAAGAATTTTAATATCGATAGAGCCTTTCTCGATTTCTTTGGCACGCTTGCGCAATACCGGATCTCCGTACATGATGATGGGATATACCATTTTCTAAAAACTGACGCACAAAGGTAGAAAAAAGTGTGAATGTGTTGAGGTGCGGAAGTGTTGAAGTGTTGATGTTTTGTTTCCCTAAAAAAAGGCTATTTATTGGATTCCATGTACGATTGTAAAATCAGGGTTGCGCTGATTTTGTCAACATTTCCTTTCACGCGACGATCCTTTTTCTTCATTCCACCATCAATCATTGTCTGAACGGCGATTGAACTGGTGAATCTTTCGTCAATCAGGGCAACAGGCTTTTCAGGAAATTTCAGAGCAAGTATCTCCACCAGTTTTCTAACGGGCTCCGTCATATCGGTATCCTCATTGTTCAGACGTTTGGGCATACCCACTACCAGTTGATCGACAAGCTCCTTTTGAAAGTAGGAAGTCAGAAAATTTATGAGTTTTTCACTTTCCACTGTTTCAAGAGCTGTGGCAATAATGCGATTAACGTCTGTGACAGCAATTCCGGTTCTCTTCAAACCAAAATCAATTGCTAGTATTCGTGCCATAAACGTGCTGAAGTGTGGAAGTGCCGACGTGCTGAAGTTCTCTGATCACAAGACCAGCTCAATTGAACTTAACTTTTTCCTGGAAGGCTGTTTTGATTTTATTCTCTAGCATCATTGCCTTCGGAAACAAAATTTCGTTTTCAATCCTGGCATGAACCTGAAGGCTTTTCTCGAGGGCGGTAAGTTCTGAATAGATGACCCTTACGTGAAGAGGCGTTGTGGCATCTGCACGATAATCCTGTGTGATCTTTCTAATGCCTTCCATTTCATCGTCGTGAACTTCATGCTCCATGGCAAAACGCTGCAGTGAATGGCGTTCCATCATGTAGAAAAGCTTCGATGGATTATGTTTCCCCTTTTCAACTTTATCCAGAAATCTGATGTAACGGAAAAGGGTTGCCTCTTCCTCGAAGATATGATGAACGAAATCCTCTACAAAAAGAGGAAAAAGTGTTTTAAGATCCCTTGCAATTGATTCATACGACTCATGATCTGCGTTAAAACTTTCCACAAGTCGTGATATATAGGGAAGCTTTCTCTTCACAAAAAGGAAGTGAGCGTGCTTCAGATATTCAATGATCAGATCGATGGGATAGGAAAGCAAGGGGATGCTTTCTTCGGACAATGCGTGGGTGGGGGATTCCAGCTGTTTCACCACCTGCTCCAGTTTCAGACCGCGAAGATGGCAGACCTCCTCGAGAGTTTTTTCTGAATACTCGTAGAAGCGAATGCCGAAATAATAGAGGACATACGCCCGAACATTGTCCTGCTCGACCAAGTCAGCTATTCTCCTGCTTCGAAGTCCGGTTTTCTCCATGGAAGGGTAAAGATAAAAATTGGGCCGCCTTTCTGCAATATTCATTCTGAGCCCGTTTCGCTGAATCTGAACTTTGGCGCATCTTTGACGTTTGTAATTAGGAAGATGTTTCTATGAGTGAAATCAATAATAGTCCACGTCAAATAGGCCTTCCTATCGTTTTATGCATTGGTCTGGCAGCCGGGGTTTTGATCGGTACCAGCCTTAATTCAACCTCCATCCCGACCCCCGGGAAGTCCGCCAATGAGGACATTCAGAAACTCCGGGAGGTACTCAGTCTCATCAAAAATGAATACGTAGATACCACCCAAACTGATGAATTGGTCGACGACGCCATACAGCACATGCTGGATAAACTGGATCCACACTCATCATACATTCCGATAAGTCAACGCATAGAGGCCAACGAGGACTTGCAGGGCAATTTTGAAGGCATCGGTATTGAGTTCAATATATTTCACGATACACTGGTCGTCGTTACGGCTCTCAGTGGCGGACCATCGGAAGCTGTCGGTTTACGTCCAGGTGACAAGATCGTAAAAGTAGGAGACAAGACTATTGCCAACGTTGGACTTACTACTCCACAAGTGATGAAGTTGCTAAAAGGACCGAAAGGAACTGAGGCCAAGCTCGAGGTCATCAGAAAAAATTCCAGAGAACCGCTTAAGTTTACCATCATTCGCGATAAGATTCCGCAACATTCATTGGACGTTTCCTATCTGATTGAACCCGGAACCGGATACATAAAGATCAATCGTTTTTCACAAACCACGTTTGATGAATTCCATTCTGCCATTGATAAGCTGCGCAAACAAGGAATGAAAAAACTCGTACTTGACCTGCAAGGCAATCCCGGAGGTTATATGAATCAAGCTATTGACCTGGCAGATGAATTTTTGACCGAGGGCAAAAAAATCGTTTTTACAAAAGGTAAAGACACAAAATACAATTCAGATGCCATGTCAACCTCAAAAGGAGATTTTGAGACTGGTGACCTTATTGTTCTTGTGAATGAAGGCAGTGCTTCTGCTTCAGAAATTGTTGCTGGCGCTTTACAAGATAACGATCGCGCATTGGTCGTTGGAAGGAGATCTTTTGGAAAAGGACTAGTGCAATCGCCATTCGATTTAAGTGATGGATCTGAATTACGCCTCACGATTTCTCGTTACTATACACCTAGTGGTCGCTCGATTCAAAAGCCATACGTTGATATGGAAGAGTATTCCAAGGACATGCTAAAGCGCTACAAGCATGGCGAGTTTTTCAATGCCGATAGTATCAAGTTTAATGATTCGTTAAAGTATCTCACTCTCAGCGGCAGGACCGTTTATGGCGGGGGTGGCATTATGCCCGACTATTTTGTTCCGCTTGACACAACTCAAAATAGTCATTACCTCAATGAACTTTATGTTTCTAATTCCATACAGGAGTTTACATTCAACTATGCCGACAAGCACAAAGATGAGCTTACAAAAATGGGATACGAAAAGTACTTCCAGAAATTTGAAATCACCGATGAAATACTTCAGCAATTGATAAGGGTCGCAGAAGGAAACAAAGTGAAAACGGACCATAAAGATCTTGGAAAACACAAGCGGGTCATTCAGATCAATGTCAAGGCACAGATAGCACGAAAAATATGGGGTAATGATGGATTCTATCCAATCTACAACGAAGATAATGAGGTGCTCCAGCAGGCCATTAAGTTGTTTGACAGGATACCCGATCTGAAGCGGGTGAAGATGTAGTTACAGGATGCAAGACTCAGAATACAAGTAGTCAGAAATCTTGCATAAATTGAGGTACTAATCGGTATCCAAATGTATTATCATCGGCTTGGTCAAATACCCCCTAAACGCCACACGCAGTTCCGTCAGCCTGATGGAAGCTTGTATAAAGAAGAAGTAGTGAGCTCCGAAGGATTCTCAGGGATTTATTCAATCTTATATCACATCAACCCTCCAACCCGGATCAAAGAGTTAAAAGAGCCTGTTAAGTATGGCCCGAAAAAGCTCGAAGACTATGGGTTGAAACAAACACATTTGAATACATCCAAGGTCGGCGTCACTGGCGATGACTACCTGGATGCGCGCAAAGTACTTTTGATGAATAACGATTGCTCACTGGCCATCTGCTCTCCGAAAAATAGAAAGATGGATTATTTCTACAAGAATGCAGAAGGAGATGAAGTGTTATTCATTCATGATGGCAGTGGACAATTGATCTCCCAGTTTGGCAAGCTTGAATTCAAGCAGGGCGATTACGTCGTAATTCCTCGCACTGTAATTTATAAACTTGAGTTCAATGAAGGACCGCTAAGGCTTTTGATTATTGAATCCGTGACTCCGGTTGAAACGGTTAAGCGCTATCGGAATCAACTCGGGCAACTTCTTGAGCATTCTCCATATTGTGAGAGAGACATTCGTCCCCCAGTTGGAATGGCCCCAGACACTACGAAGGGAGAGTTCCTGATGAAGATAAAGAAGCAGGGCTATTTACATCAATATATTTACCCCTTCAGCCCAATTGATGTAGTGGGTTGGGATGGATTTTTATGGCCATACGCATTTTCGGTCCATGAATTCGAGCCTATCACAGGACGAATTCATCAGCCGCCACCTGTCCATCAGACCTTCCAGGGAAAAAACTTCGTGATCTGTTCGTTTGTACCGCGGTTGTTTGATTATCATCCTTTGTCAATCCCAGCACCTTACAATCACAGCAACATCGACAGCGATGAAGTGTTGTACTATGCCGAAGGAAACTTCATGAGCCGGAGGGGGATCGAAAGAGGATCATTTACACTTCACCCTGGTGGGCTACCTCATGGACCGCATCCAGGAACCGTAGAAAAAAGTATTGGAGCAAAAGAAACAAAAGAGCTGGCCGTGATGCTTGATACCTTTCACCCGTTGTTGCTGACAACCGATGCTCTTGAGTTTGTTGACAAAAACTATCCCATGAGTTGGACCGATCATGAAGAGGGTTATAATGAGGTGAACACACCTTAGGTAAACCCAATCTAATCGATGGAAAAATTCTCTCTCCCCATTCAGGTCCGCTGGTCTGACATTGATCAGAACCGTCACCTTCGTCACTCCGTTTATTATAATTATGGAGCTACCGTTCGGATTTCCTGCTTTTCCGAACACGGCCTTACGAATTTGAAATTTGATGAGCTTCACATTGGACCGATTCTCTTTCGTGAGGAAGCTGTCTTCAAGCGCGAGATAAAATTCGAAGATCGTGTGACTGTTGACATGTTCGTCACAAAAGCCACCCGCGACTTCGCACGGTGGAGTATCCGGCATCATTTATATAAAGAAGAAGGCAACACGCTGTCGGCGATCATTACTATGGACGGTGCCTGGATTGACATCATCAAGCGAAAGCTGGCAATACCATCGGAAGAAGTACAACGAATTTTTGATGATTTCCCCAAGTCAGAAGACTTTACCTGGACAGAAAAAATAATTCGGTGATCAATTCACCGATCAACAGATTCATTCAAAATCCATTTTTCAATTACAATAGGATAGTGTTGATATTCGAGCGCGTGCACTTTATTGGCAATCAGCTCAGCACTGTCACCAGGCTCAATGATTGTCGACGCCTGAAATAATATTTTACCATCATCAAAACGATCATTGACTTCATGTATCGTGATACCGGTTTCCTTTGCCCCGGCTACCTTCACCGCCTCGTGCACATTTTTTCCATACATGCCTTTTCCACCAAATGCAGGCAAAAGAGAAGGATGAATGTTGATTATTGGGTAGGTCTCCAAAAGAAAGGGCGGAATGAGGCGGAGGAAACCGGCCAGAACCACATGGGTCACTTTACTTTCTTGCAATGAATTTCTGATCTCCTTGCCGTCTTCAAACTGATCTTTACGAAAGGTAAGGGTTGGTACATCAAGATTATAGGCCCGTTCCAGGGCTTTTGCATCTGGATTGTTACTGACAAGCAACGCTACAGAAATGGAAGGATTGCCTAAAAAATATTTGATGATGGCTTCGGCGTTGGTTCCGTTGCCTGAAGCAAAAATCGCGATGTTGAATTTCTTGTGATTCATCAGAGTAAAGACGCTGCAAGATTAATTCTTTTTGTCATACAAGGAAGAAAATGATAGCTACAAAGGCGCGATGGCGCAAAGAAATGCATTGAGAAGACTTTACTTTGTGCATTCGTGGCAAATACTTATAAAAAAGCCATACTTAAGACACCCGCCACCATTATGATCTTGCAAAACTGACTCAACTGATAAAAATCTCTTCTCGTGTCTGCCCTCACCAACCAACCCGTCAGGACAGCCATTGGCACAAACAATGACCAAAAAAAGAACTGCATTGGCAATAGTGCTACCCATTGATGCAGTATTAGAACAAAGCCGGCGAAAAGGAACAATAGAAAATAGGTAAACATTTTTGTTTTTCGAAAACCCCAGACAATGGGGAGTGTCTTGCATCCAAACGTGTCGTCTCCACGCAGGTCTTCAAGGTCTTTAATGATCTCACGCACGAGCGTAATAAAAAAAGCGAAGAGTGAATAAATTATTGTGAGTACTAACGACGGCGGATATAAAACATTGACAATAAAAATGGACAGGCCGGTTAGTAAAGCAACCGTAAAATTCCCAATAAAAGGAAGTCGTTTAAGAGCATTGGAATACAACCACAGAAGGAATGCACACAAAACATTCAGCATCCCGATTTTCCAATGCAACAGAAATCCAATTCCAATTCCTGTGATCGAAAGTAAAGAATGGAATAGAATGGCGGACCTTCTTTTAATTCCCTTTCCAATAACTACTCGTTCAGGTTTATTGATCAGATCAATTTTTACATCATAATAATCATTTATAATATAGCCGGCTGCCGCAATTAGAACTGTCGAGGCAGAGAGTAGAAATAGCTTTATATCAAAAATTGAATCAGGTGAAATAAGGAAGCCCGCAGTGCAGTATTGTGCCACTGCTATGATTAGCAGATTCCAGAACCGGGTGAGCAGCAATAATGATCGCAACAACGACATCCTGCAAAAGTAAATAAGATGTATGGTTAGGCATACGTTTATCTCAACGCCATGGCTTTAGCCTATGGAAATCCTGCTTTTCACATTTTGAAGCGCCTTTCTAGTACAGTAGGCCTGATAGGGAACGGAAAATACCGGTCCAAGAAGTCTGGTTAGGAAGGTGGCAGGCTTAGAGAATGTTCGGATTTTGAAAAGCAACTGGCCTTCTTCTTCCTCTATTGTAAAAGTTGATTCTCCTCTTTCAACATGACCTTCAAGCGTTTCATAGCTAAAACCAACACGGCGCGGCTCCCTGATAATACTGTTAATCCTGACTCCAAAAATTATTTTCTGAGAAATTTCTTTTAATGGCGGAATGAAAACCTGCTGAACAATAGTGTCACCGATTCTCATACTTCTGTTTTCTATTGCCCACTGCGTCTTATGAACCATAACATTGGATGGAAAAATGAAGTAGTTGAAAAAGAAATTGAGATCAATCTCGTTTAGGCTCTTGCGGGTGGTAAGTTGCTCTATACTGGTTTTGGCCGTGAGCTTATTGCGATCGAACTCCATGACCTTGCATGACATGAGTTCGTGTAAATGCGTATCTAAATTTTTTTCCTGATTTGTGAGAAAAATCTTCATTGCTCAAAGAAGCCAACGGAGCCGCCCACCCAGGTCTTGTCTTTATTGTACTTCACTCCTATCATCTCGCCACGGCTCAGACGTGCGAGGTTGGTAACTAACTGAGGCCTTGCATGGCCATCCTCCCAAATAAACAACAGACGGATTTCCATCTTTACCATGCCATCCGGCGCCTGAATAACAGGCTCATACTCAACCTTCCTCTGAAGCATAAATTCATTGTACTGACTTTCAGGAATTGCGTTTAGGTCTTCCGCCGACACATGAAAAATTACACCACTGCCGGAAAAAGAAAAGAGTGGTTTCAAAACATAATTCCCAAGGTCTTCAGGAAACTCTTTATACTCTGATAAAAATCTGCAATCCGGAATGTATTTACTTTTTATAAGGGGCATGGTGTACTTGCTGATCCGGTAAAACCAATTCGGATGACCAGCCCACTCAACATCCACATCTTCAGTAAGATTAAATGAAAGGCGCAGGTCCGGTCGCTTCACCAGTTCGTCAAAAATTACGCGATTGTAGATCCGCTTTATTGAAATTCGTTCACCGTCCTTTTCATAAAAAAGATTTCTCCCTTCGCGGATCACATCGCCGATATGCACCGGCTCGATTGCTGTAAAATCGCGTGTCACTAAAAAATCAATCGCCGTGTTTTGCTTTATGGGATCGATTTCCAGTAATATTACATGTTGCGGTTCGTGACCATTTAGGAGAACTTTCTTCAGTTTATCGCGGTACCTCTCAGACGATAGTCCGAAATGGCTTTGCAAGTTTTCAGGAACCTTAAAGTGTTCCCTATATTTGATTGAAATAAGATCCTGCCATCCAAAAAGTGATGGAAATCCCTGCATCTCTATCAGACGTGGCTCCAATTGATCTCCGTCCCTCACGACAGCAAAGTCGAGTGCAAGAAATAGTGTGTGATCTGTCTCGTTGGGAACATTCAAATTAGGAGGAATAGCAGCCGCTGTCAATTTTTTCACGTCGGCGCCAGTTAGGAAATTGACAATATCATTTGACGCGTCAACAAGCTTATCCTTAAATAGACGATCAATGAAAACGGGCGTCTCCGCCACGCGAAAAGTTATTTTATGATCATATAGTCCATCAAGATCTGCAAGGAAAGCTTGATACTTACCCTCTGAAAAATCATCGTTGTAAGCTGACCTGGCAGATTGGATCATAACGTTACATTTTGGAACGAAGAGCCGTCTTCAAAAATCCTGGGATTATTGTCTTATAGGTAAGCTTGATCTTATCAGGCTCATTGAGGTACTGAAGCATCTGATGATATTTTTTTTCGCCGTGTTTCTCAATCACGTCTTTCTTTTTGGCGTCAGATATCAGATAACGATACATGCCATCCGAGTCGGCCTCGGGATGAAACTGAGTACCAAAAATGGATTCATCAAATCGGATGGCCATTACTGCACGTTCGAGTTCGACATGAGGCCTGTCCTTTTCGATACATACGATCTGACCTCCTCCTGACCATATTTTTTCTTCCCGCGGTTGCACGATCTGGTAATCACGAGAATCGACAGCATAAAAAGGGTCTGTCAGGTTTTTTAATAAAGTTTCACTGCGGCCCGGCTTTGTCTTGTTAATTGCCATCACTCCGAAGGCTGTGCCTTTGCGTTTTTTTATCTGTGCGTAACCGTATTTCCTGCAAAAGATCTGGAAAGAATGACAAATCAGAAAAATCGATTTTCTATCGAACGGATTTTGAGAATTATGTTTTCGAATGCCATCGATCAGTCCAAAGTAGTTATCCTCCCAATCCGACCCCTCACTGTCCAAAGGACTTCCCGGGCCACCGGAAGATATATAGGCATCATACGTCAGGTCTGCGATCTCCTTTTTCAATCGCACATCCACCACATCATACGTGAGGTCTAATCCGTAATCTTGTTTGAACTGTTGGACGAGCTGAACAATGCAACGCATGCCTTCATTAGCTTCTCCTTCATAAAGATCAAGAATGGCAACTTTGATAGAACTCATAGAAAAAATGTCCGGCTAAACGCCTGCTAGTGTCTGCTCTGTGATGTAGTCTACGACCTTTTCAAGACTATGGGTTTTTTCAAATACTTCCAGTTGCCGGTCGGCTCCAGTGCCTTGTTTCAGAATTTTATGAACCGACTCAATTTGTTTTCTACTTCCGAGATCATCAACCACATCATCAATAAATTCCAGTAGCTCATGGATCAACAATCGGGTATCTACTTCAGACTGTTTACCAAAATCAATCAACTTGCCATCTATCCCATAGCGTGAGGCTCTCCATTTGTTTTCGCTGATCAGCGCGCGATTGTAAACAATGAAGCTCATGTTTTGCAGTCGTAGCTTATACAATTTCACTGTGAGTGCCTGCAATACGGCGGTGATGGCAATAGTTTCCTCCACACACATTGGAACATCACAAATACGATATTCGATTGTGTCGAAGAACGGATGAACCCTCACATCCCACCAGATCTTTTTTGCATTGTCAATACATTTTGTTCTGATGAGCAGGTTGACATAGTTCTTAAAATCATCCCAATCGTTGAAGTAATCTGGCAGACCCGTGCGGGGAAATTTATCAAACACTTTTGTCCGGAAGGATTTGAATCCTGTATTTCGGCCTTCCCAAAAAGGTGAATTAGCAGAAAGAGCATAGATGTGAGGTAGAAAATAACGGACCGTATTCATAATATGAATTGCCATATTTTTATCGGCAATACCGACATGAACATGAAGTCCAAAAATCAGGTTGGAACGCGCCGCTTCCTGCATTTCATTCACAATTTCGTCGTACCGGGGGTTGGGAGTAATGAGCTGGGTACTCCAATGAGAGAAAGGGTGTGTACCCGATGCGCCGATTTTCAGCCCGATACTCGCGGCAATTTCAGCCACCGTCTTGCGTAGGAACTTAATCTCACTTTCAGCCTGCTTCACATCCTTACAAATACCCGTACCAACTTCCACGACCGCCTGGTGCATTTCGGCTTTAACGCTATCGCCCAACGTCCCCGCAGCAATGTCTACAATTTTATGCTCATGGGACTTCAATTCCCGCGTTAACGGGTCAATAACCATGTACTCTTCTTCAACACCCAACGTGAACTTTTCCATAATCCTACTCCCATTCAAAGGGTTTTACTTCTTAGTTGTTTTTTTGACCACCGGTTTCTTTTCAACTACTGGCTTTGCTTTACTGCCAGATGCAAGGAATGATGCAACGCCACTACTCACAAATGTTCCCCATGTGAGGTTGTCTTTTCCATCTTTCTGAGCTTGCGCCCGTTCAATAGCCATCTTCGCAGCATGCTCTACAACCCATTCAAAATTTTCCTGACCTACGGAAGCTAACTCTGCATCCGGCGCCGGATTACAAAAATCTATGGCATAAGGAACGCCATCGCGAACTGCCATTTCCACTGTATTAAAATCATAGCCTAGAGCATTGTTAAGGTCCATTACATAGTCATGAACTTTCTTCAACAGTTTTTCCGATGCAGGTCCTTTCTCAACAACATAGCGAAGATGATGTGGGTTGCGTGGTTCATATTGCATAATTCGAACATGCTTCCTTCCGAGACAATAACAACGGAAGTAGTCATCGAAAATAATTTCTTCTTGAAGCATCATTACCAGTTGCGCAGTTTCGCGATAGGCATTGAAAAACTCTTCAGGTCCGCGAAGTTTGTAAACACTCTTCCATCCGCCGCCGGAGTGAGGCTTCATATACGCCGGCCACCCAATATGTTCAAATATCGAATCCCATCCGAGTGGGAATTTCAAATTGCTGAAAGATGCATCCTGTGTGTCTGTTGGTTTTTCATGGGATGGAAGGATCACGGTTTTTGGAACCGGAACGCCAATTTTTACCGCCAGTGCATTGTTGAAAAATTTTTCATCGGCACTCCACCAAAAAGGATTATTCATAACGGCCGTTCCGGAGATCGCCGCATTTTTCAGATACGCCCTGTAAAACGGCACGTCCTGAGAAATCCGATCCAGAATAACAGCGTATCCAGTCGGGTCGGCTTGCCCCACCATGTCAATCATCACCGGTTCTGCCTTGATATCATTACCTCCCAACTTGTTAATGCGTTCAACGAAGGCCTCCGGAAAGGACCTCTCCATGCCGTGTAAGATTCCGATTTTCTTCATATGATGATCTTTAATTTCTAATGTTTCTGTTAGCGATAATAATTTGTTGAAATTTTGCCGCTCTCGCTGTAGGTATATTGTGTCCTGTATTGGCAAACCAAAATAACTCCTTTTTTTCTGCTTTCAGCATTTTAAAGTAATCCTCCGCAAGCTTAAAATAAGTTTGATAGTCCCTGTCGCCAATCATAAAATATATAGGACATTTAATTTCGGGTGCTATCTCAAAAAAATTCACATTGGAAGCTTCCAGGGTGAGCGGTAACCATTTTCCAGACCATCGATCTACAAACTCACGTGAGGCAGGCTTGGATCCCATCTCGGTGACAATCCATTTCCGGTGGTAGAATACGTCATCCGTATTCTTAAACGGCACGTGAACCTTAGCGAGCTCTTCCATTTCCGTTTTATTGTCTTTCTGCTTTGCCCTGCTTTTTGCCCATTCAAGCGAGAGGCGTTCACTTTCATCCTGCCAGATCATTGGGCTGACGGCAAAATAGGCTTCCAGTAGCTCAGGATGGTCATTCGCGATCTTTAAACCCAGAAATCCACCCCATGAGTGACCAACCAAATAGATCTTATTTTGAGAAAATCGCTTTCGCAGATAATTAATGAGCTCGACTGCATCAGCTTCTATCAATTGAACCGATAATTGTTTATCCGACGAATTAAGATTAAGCGTTCGTTCGACATCACGCTGATCCCATTGAATCACTATAAAATGTTTTTGCAGAATTTTTGTGAATTTTTCATCATAGCCCATGGCGGAATTACCAGGTCCTCCATGAAGAAAAAGTAAAACCGGATTTTTTTTGTCGGCCCCTTTTATACTGATCCATTGTTTAATGCCCCCGATAGCAACAGATTCCTGAAGATATATCCAGCTGAAGGCATACGAACCATTAGCAAGAAGAATGATAAAGGCAGCTATGAAAATTTTTAATTGGAGCTTTTTCACAATAATGAATGAAACCGGTTATCGTATCAGTGACAAGTAATGAGGGAACATTTGTCTCCAGACAGGCCAATCGTGAGGTGCATTGTGACGCACGTCAAGCCAATGATGGATTCCTTTATTTCTCAAAATGGAAGCCATGTTCTCATTTGCACTCCAGCACATATCATGTGTACCAGTGCCCAACACGACGAACATGTCGTTGTAAAAAGGATTTTGAGCATTTGGTATAAAGTCAGGGGGGTTGTTGAAGTAGACATTGTCATCATAATACCCATCCAACTGATCCTTTATATCAAAAGCTGCCCCCATATTAAATACATACTTTACCACTTCCGGATGCTTGAAAGCAAAGTTAGTGGCGTGATAGCCACCGAAGCTGCATCCTGCAGTTGCCACTCGGCCAACACCGGTTTCCCGTTGCATGAGCGGAACAAGTTCTGTCAGGAGAAAATTATCATACCACATATGATTGGTTACGCGCTGTGCCGGATGAATGCTTTTGTTGTACCAGCTTGACGAATCTATGCCATCGGGGCAATAGATTTTTACCAGGCCCTCTTCAACAAACCAGGCAACACTATCAATAAGTTTAAAATCCTTGTTCTCATAATAATGCCCCATTGAAGTTGGGAACAACATCACCGGGTAGCCCCTTGTGCCGAACGCAAGCACTTCTATATCCCGGCTGAGACTTGGCGAATACCAACGATGATAATGTTCGTGCATGGCGATGGGTTAGATAAATAGTAAATCTGTCAGGTAAGTTAACCTTCGTTGTTCTATTTTTGCAAGCATAAATGCCCGAAGCACCAAATAAAGCCGCATACCTCTCAACCGTCGCTCATCAGGGCTATTCCTATACGTCCGAAAAGTTAACGGATATCTACACCAAACTGCTTGAACGAATTGTTGAAGTGGAGATAATGACGCCGCCGCATTTGCTTAAAAACAAACTTTATCCCCTGCTGATCCTAAACGATGGTCAGGACAGTGAGACGATGAAAGTGAAAGAAATCATAGAGAAGCTAGTTTCTGAAAGAGTTATTCCAGAAATAATCGTTGTCGGTGTAATGGCAGCAGACCGGATGCAGGAATATGGGGTTGCCTACCGCTCCGACTATTTTGGTCGCGGTAAGATGGCGAAAGCGTACTCTGATTATATTATTACTGAATTAATACCTTACCTGTCGTACAAATATCCGATCAGCGAATCCGTTTCGGATCGTGTGATGGCAGGCTATTCCCTGGGCGGCCTTTCCGCAATTGATATTGTTTGGAATCATCCGGAGGTGTTTGGCAAGGCTGGAATCTTCAGTGGATCATTCTGGTGGAGAAAACGTGATACCCGCAGTATTTTCTATTCTGACTATCGAGACCGGCTAATGCATCTTCAGGTCCGTCGTGGCAAATTCAAACCGGGTATGAAGTTTTGGTTTCAAACTGGTACACAGGACGAAAACAGCGACCGAAACAAGAACGGCGTAATTGATTCAATTGATGACACCCTGGACCTCATAACAGAACTAGCCCGCAAGGGATACCGGCCATTTCATGACATTCAATACCTCGAGATCAAAGATGGCAAACACAATCAGGAAACCTGGGCGCAAGCGATGCCACATTTTTTAAAATGGGCATTCGGTGATGAGTGAGGTAAAAATTATTCTTCGCACCCAGCGACTTGTGCTGCGTGAGTTCATTCCGGAAGATGCCAGCAGCATGTTCGAATTGAATTCTGACCCCGAGGTGATTCGCTTTACCGGAGATGAAGCTTTTAAATCGATAGAAGAAGCAGCACAATTAATTAATAAATACGACCAATATAAAAATTATCATTACGGACGATGGACTGTGCTTGCCTACGATTCATCCGAATACATTGGATGGTGTGGTTTAAATTTTAATGAGGAGAGCAAGGAAACAGATCTTGGCTTTCGGTTCCTGAGGAGTCAGTGGGGGAAAGGTATCGCGACGGAATCGGCCAAAGCCTGCATTGATTATGGATTTAATGAGTTGCGATTGACGAAAATCATTGGCAGAGCAATGAAGGAAAATATTCCTTCACTCCGCGTATTGGAAAAAATAGGAATGAAATTTGAAAAAGAATTTGAAGCTCATGGCGGGATGTGCATCCAGCTTTGCAAAATGAAATAACCGGGAATAAATTAAATCTTACATGCAAACTGTTGATACAATCATATTCGATTTGGGAAATGTGCTTATCGATTGGAACCCAAGATATCTTTACAATAAGATCTTAAAAGGTGAAGATGAAGTTACCTGGTTCCTGGAAAATGTCTGCACCCACGAATGGAATGAGAAGCAGGACGCCGGTCGCACATTTCAGGAAGCTACCGATGAACTCGTAATTCAATTTCCACAGTATGAACACGCCATTCGTGCCTGGTATGGGAGGTGGCAGGAAACAATCGGGGGCGCTATGCCTGAAACCGTTGAGATTTTAAAATCTTTCAAAGAATCCGGTAAATACCGTTTATACGCTCTTACAAACTGGTCAGCTGAAACGTTTCCCTGGGCGCTGGCGAATTTTGAATTTCTCCATTGGTTCGAAGGTATTGTCGTAAGTGGTGTCGAGAAAACCCGAAAGCCATTCCCCGATTTCTATCAGATTTTGCTCGATCGCTATTCGATTACTCCAGGTAAATCCATTTTCATAGACGACAATCTGAAAAACATTGAAGGAGCCCGCGCACTGGGAATTGATGCTATACACTTCCTGGGTACCTATGATTTGAAACGCGAGTTAGAGAAAAGAGGAATTTAAAAAATGGAATAATTTGAAAATTTGATTGAGTTCGGGATGAATTCTTTGATAGTCTCGACGAATTCTTAATTTGAAAAAGAATCTGATAATTTAAAGCGAACCCATTTTCAAATTATTTTCTTGATCGAAACAACAACCTCCTCCACCACTCTCTCAGCTGAAGCAAGCGCACCATTCACCATCCCTGCCTGGCCCGAAACATCCGTTGCTTCGCCGGCAAAAAATATCTTCTCCCCTACTTGAGTGCCAATAGATTTGCGATCGGCAATCGTCGCACCAGCCAACGGATAGGCATATCCGCCAAGAATGTACTGTTTTGTGGTCCAGTCTTCGCGGATAAAAATTGTCTTAAGGGTATTAACGTCTTTTCGAACAAACTGAGAAGCTTGTCCTGCATAAATCAAATCAAGATCTGCGATAATTGCATCGACTACTCCGTCACCCAGGGCTGAATACTGGGCAGCCTTATCTCCGTTTACAGTAATAGTGAGTGTTTGATTGAATGTGCTTCCTTGTCCGGCGTTCAGATATTCAGGTATGTTCGTTGAACCCCAGATAAATCCTGTCGCGGGTCCCCAGAAATTCTTTTTAAACTCAAGTAGTACGCGAATGGAGGCGCCCATTTCAAACTTTGCCAGCGAACTGGAGAACGTTCCAGGCAACGCCGGGCTAAATGTCATCGATCCGTTTTTGAGAACACTCACAGGAACGGTTACAATTGCTTTACTAACCTGAAAAGATGTCCCGTCTTTGGCAGTTAGAATTACCAAATCGCCATTATAATCTATTGAGGTTATTGGGGTACTTAACTTTACGAGGGATTGAACCTCACTAAATCTGGAGATCAGAATATCCTGCATAGGATTAGAGCGCAACATTAAAACTTTTCCGTCTGTAGGAATAAGTTTTGCGTCATCGCCCAAGGCACCAATTCCAATTTTCTCGCTGTTGCCGCCATGGAGGTTGCTGATCAGGCCATTTATCATTCCCAGGTTGCGGGCGTTAATACCAGGGGCCGCCTGAGCAGCCGTCTGTACTGTCTGACTATTTCCCGCAAACGAAGGAAGGCTGTCTTTAAAAGTACGTGCGGCGACGTAGTCTGTGTCACCATTCCATCCCGACTCTGTTTTTGCTTCGTTGCCTAAAACAAAATTGTTATCTGCTGCCGCTAACTCTATTGTCGTCAGATTGTAGTCTTTATAGATTTTCCCCAGTATGGAGTCAGAACCTGTTATTGTTTGTGGCCCCAACTCAATAGGAAAATCTGAACTCAACTGTGGAGCATAGGGATATTGATCTACTGGCTGATTACGCAGCGAGGAAACCCTTCCTCCAAGTTGACCACGGGCTTCAAATATGATCACTTTGACTCCTTTAGAACGGAGTATATCGGCAGCATAAAGTCCGGCTGCCCCAGCTCCAATAATCGCAACGTTTCCATCATAGGAAATCTCCGGACCCGGATCATTGGGTGAACATGCATCCATGAGCGAAGGCAATAGGAGACCTCCGGAAATTCCCCACCCGATTTGCTTTAATGCCTTTCTACGCTTCACGCAAATAATTTAACCTGAAAGATACAGAACCGTACCTCCTAATAAAATCCCCTCCGTTAGTATGGGCTTAAAGGAGGCCAGAATGACTCTATTTCTGGTAACTTGCCCCGTAAAAAGCAAAATGCTGGCAACCCCTCCAACCTCTTCAACAATAAAAAAGGTAGCGATTATCGGGCCGGAATGCACCGGCAAAACTGATTTGTCAAAATTTCTGGCCACGCGTTTCAAGACGGAATGGGTGCCGGAATACGCGCGCGCTTATCTAAATAAACTTAACCGGCCGTATGATCAATCGGATCTTACTAAAATTGCTCACGGTCAACTGCGCGTCGAAGATGAATGGATGCAAACAGCCAACGGGGTAGTGATCTGTGACACCAATCTTATTGTAATAAAAGTGTGGAGTGAAGAAAAGTTTGGACAGTGTGAGCCAGAAATTCTTACAGCAATGAATGCCCGTCACTATGATCTGCTTTTACTTACGAATATTGATATTCCGTGGGAAGCCGACCCTCAACGTGAGCATCCTGATAAACGTGAGTACTTCTGGAATATTTACAAGAATGAAGCGGCGGCATCAAAAATTCCTTTCATAGAAATTTCGGGAGTCAGTGAGGATCGAAGAAGAAAAGCCGTCGAACAGATTGAAAAAATCCTGGTTTAGTTATCCATGAACAACCCGTACGCAGCACTTCAAATTCGCGACTTCAGGTTGTTTATCAGTGCTCGTTTTTGCGTAACACTTGCCATACAGATTCAGGCGGTAGTAGTGGGATGGCAGATTTATGAAATGACGAAAGATCCCCTTTCATTGGGGTTGATTGGGCTGGCAGAAGCCATACCATCCATTATCGTTTCTCTTTATGCCGGACACCTTGCTGACATCGTCAGGCGAAAGCAGATTATTGTCGCAGCGCTCACTACGTTGTTGCTATGTTCTATTGCCTTGTTTTCATTTACCACGGACATGGCCGTTCATATTCTTCAATATGGAGTGTTCCCGATTTACCTGGTGATTTTCATCAGCGGTATTGCTCGCGGATTTATGACGCCTGCCGTTTTTTCTTTCATGCCTCAATTAGTATCGCGTGAACTCTATCAAAATGCCATCACCTGGAATAGTACGCTTTGGGAAATGGCATCCATCGGGGGTCCGCCCATTGGAAGTTTGCTAATTGGCTTCTCGAGTTTAAAAACCGGTTATACTGTTGATGCGTTGCTGATGCTTGCTGGACTGTCTTTGGCATTACTGGTAAAGGATCGCCCCTTGCCACCCGTGACTGAAGAGCAAGGCATTGTCGAAAAAATTAAAGCCGGATTGCAATTTGTGTTTCGGAATAAAATTGTGCTTGGAGCCATTTCACTCGACCTGTTCGCCGTGCTCTTTGGAGGTGCAGTAGCCTTACTTCCGATTTTTGCCGATCAGATCCTAAGTGTTGGAAAGATCGGCTTTGGATTTCTTAGAGCCGCACCGAGCACGGGCGCTTTGCTGATGGCACTTTATATCACGCATTATCCCATAAAGAAGCACATCGGAAAAATACTCTTGTGCAGTGTTGCTGGTTTTGGAGTGTGTATGATAGCATTTGCAGTGTCAAGAAATTTCTGGCTGTCCATCGGCGTCCTGGCCATGAGCGGAGCATTCGACTGTATCAGCGTAATTGTCAGACTTACACTCCTTCAAACATTAACACCGGAAAATATGAAGGGGCGCGTGTCAGCAGTTAACAATATATTCATTGGATCATCAAATGAAATTGGCGGGTTTGAGTCCGGCGTTACAGCCCGTCTCTTTAAAGTAGTTCCATCGGTTATCTTCGGAGGCGTTATGACATTGGTGGTGGTTGCAATAACTGCCTGGAAAGCTCCTTCTCTACGAAAGTTGGAAAATGTAAATTGACTCCTCAAACACTCAATTCTCGCGGATTTTAAAACTTATCCATGCAAATCTCCATCAACACCCCTGCCCTATTATTCCCTGCCATCACCTTATTAATGTTGGCATACACAAATCGTTTTCTCGCTTTAGCCTCCCTCATCCGGAAACTCCATACTGAATACAAGTTGCTTGATAAAGACAAGTACCTCGTGAAGGCCCAGATTGTCAACCTCCATCGGCGACTTACGCTCATCAAGCAAATGCAGGCAAGCGGAATATTAAGTTTCTTCCTCTGTGTTTTGTCGATGCTATTCATTTACCTGGAGCATGAAGGAGGAGCTTACGCTATCTTCGCGCTGAGTTTACTGTTTTTACTTTTATCGCTGGCTCTTTCGTTGAATGAGATTTTTATAAGCACACGCGCTCTGGAGATTGAGTTGAAGGATATGGAGGAGTAAGGGGATGTGTTGACCCATGTATGATTTCACGTTGCCCAATTCATCTTTTAGCCCGCGTTTTTACCTACCAAATCTCACACCAATTCGCTATCTTCAACCTCTTGCTTTCTCAGGAATACCAATTCTTCATTTAACTGAAAAAAGTTATGTCCTCAAGACGATCATTTTTTCGCAAATCACTCACCCTTGCCGGTGCTGCCTCGCTTACATCAATTGCCCAACAGGCTTTAGCAGATGATGTTTCCGATGCGTTATTTTCGTTAAATGAACTATCGCCGGAAATGGCTGCCGATGATGAAGACTTGTGGGCGCGAATGGCGCAAGCCTATACCGTTACTCCCAATATCCTAAACCTTAACAACGGCGGCGTAAGTCCACAGCCAAAGGTGGTACAGGATGCCGTTGATAGATATTATCACCTGAGCAATGAAGCTCCAACCTATTATATGTGGCAGATCCTTGACAAAGGCCGGGAGCCTCTTCGCAGAAAGCTGGCTGACCTCGCTGGTGTGTCGGGCGAAGAAATTGCCATCAACCGGAATACTACTGAAGCGCTAGGAACATTTACCTGGGGCATTGACATGAAACGCGGCGATGAAATCGTGATGACGAAACAGGACTATCCAAACATGATCCATGCCTGGAAGCAACGCGAACTGCGTGAAGGCGTGAAGATCAACTGGATCAATCTTGCGCTGCCATTTGACAACGATGAAGTGGTACTGAAAGCATACATCAACGCCACGACTCCAAAGACAAAAATCTGGCACATTACTCACTTGATGACGTGGACCGGGCAAATCGTTCCTGCCGCCAAACTCTGTGCAGAAGCCCGCAAGCGGGGTATTATTAGCATCGTTGACGCCGCCCACTCTTTTGCCCATATTGATTACAAGATTTCTGATTTCAACTGCGATTATTTCGGGACCAGTCTGCACAAATGGCTATGTGCACCGTTCGGTACGGGGATGATGTATGTGAAAAAAGACCTGATCGAAAAAACCTGGCCGCTGTTTCCAAATGACAAACCTCAAAGCCCTGATATACGCAAGTTTGAAGCGTTAGGTACCCGCTCCTTTGCACCCGAACAGGCAATCGGTCAGGCAATAGATTTTCATAATGCCATCGGAGCCAGACGCAAACAAGAGCGCTTACACTATTTAAAATTGTATTGGTGCAATGCGGTGTTGAAAAATCCAAGAGTGAAGATTCACATCTCGCTCAAGCCGGAATACTCTTGTGCGCTTGGCACGTTCAGCATTGATGGTCTCGCTCCGAATGATATCGTTTCAAAGTTATTCAGTGACTATCAAATACACACCACTGGCATCGTTTGGGAAAATGTAAGTGCTGTGCGTGTCACTCCTCATGTTTACACAACAACAAAAGATCTTGACCGGTTGATTGAGGCAGTGGGAAAAATTGCAGCGTCCTAATTTTTTAACCGCATAATCACATAGGTGCTATATGCACAATCTATGTAAATGTCTGGTTATGCATTTTTATCCTTCCATCAAATTTTGATTCCAATCACTGATTTGATTCAGTATATTTTCATACTAATTCAAACAGGATGATCCGTACCCTTCTCTTCGCTTTTACTTTTCTGTCACTGGTTTCCTGTCAATCCACCAGCGATCCCAGCCTTCCGGGTTTGCAGGAGCCGGTTGAAATCATCCGTGACACCTATGGGGTCAACCACATCTACGCAAAAAATGAACATGATCTGTTTTATACCCAGGGTTATGCAGCAGCAAAAGACCGGACATTTCAATTTGAAATTTGGAGACGTCAGGCAACTGGAACCGTTGCAGAGATCCTCGGTCCACGTGAATTGAAGCGCGATATCGGCGCAAGACTATTTAAGTTCAGGGGTGATTTAAAAAAAGAATTCAATCATTATCATCCGAATGGTGAAGTCATCATCAATTCTTTCACAGAGGGCATTAACGCTTACGTGACCGAAACTGAAAAGAATCCCGACCTACTTCCAATCGAATTTAAACTGCTGGGCATAAAACCTCAGAAATGGACCTCCGATATTGTTATTTCCCGTCACCAGGGCCTCCTTGGTAACCTTTCGAAAGAAATAACGCTTGCCCGTGCAATCACCGTGGTGGGTGTTGATAAAGTGAAAGAAACAGAAGTATTTGAACCGGGTGATCCCGACCTGACCATTGATCTTAAAATCAAAAAAGAACTTCTTCTTGATAGCATTGTAGAATTATATGATGCGTTTCGGAAACCACTTCGCTTCGCGCCAAGTGACCTTATAGCTCAGGCCAATCCGAATAATGACCAGTATCAACTACTCAGGGCGGATGATGAAACAGATTATTCCGCTGTCACATCGATTGAGCGCCAGATCATAGGAAGCAACAACTGGATTGTCAGTGGCAGTTTGACTCAAAGTGGCTCTCCCATTCTTGCCAATGATCCCCACCGCGCGATCTCTGCGCCGTCGCTCCGATACATGGTACATCTCAATGCACCGGGATGGAATGTGGTGGGCGGGGGTGAACCAACTATTCCGGGGATCTCAATTGGTCACAATGAATATGGTGCGTGGGGACTTACCGTTTTTGCCATCGATGGTGAAGATCTATACGTGTATGATCTCAATCCCAAAAATCCCAATCAATATAAATACCAGGGTGGATGGGAAGACATGCGATCTATTCAGGATACTATTATAGTAAAAGGGGGCCCTGATGAATTCGTTGAACATAAATTCACCCGCCACGGACCCGTTACATTCATTGACAAAAAAAATAACGTGGCGTACGCTGTTCGATGCGCTTGGATGGAACCTGGCAGTGCCCCGTACATGGCAAGCTTGAGAATTGATCAGGCAAAAACCTGGGAGGAATTCCGCGAGGGATGCTCTTTCAGCAACATTCCTGGAGAAAATATGATCTGGGCTGATAAAAAAGGAAATATAGGTTGGCAGGCTGTTGGCATCGCACCGATACGCAAAAACTGGAGCGGACTGGTTCCGGTTCCGGGAGATGGAACCTATGAATGGGACAGTTATTTACCCATCACCTCACTTCCCAATGTGTTCAATCCTTCAAAGGGATTCTGGGCTACGGCCAACGAAAATCTTATTCCGGAAAATTATGATCACCGAAATGCAGTGGGTTGGAACTGGGCTGATCCGTTCAGAGCTAACAGGCTAAACGAAGCACTCGGCAACGGACAAAAACATTCATTCGAAGAAATGATGAAGTTACAGTTCGACTATCTCTCGTTGCCTGCCCGATCGTTGGTACCGTTATTGAAAAATATTTCGTCAAAAGATGCATCGGCGGAAGAGGCTCGCAAAATCCTATTAGACTGGAATTATGTAATGGATAAGAACTCGGTTGCAGCCGGCGTCTACATGGCATGGGAGAAAAAAATCTCATCTGCTATGCTACTCAAAGTTGTTCCAGAACAAGGAAAAAAATATATCAAGTCTATTCCGCTCAGCAAAGTTGTTCATTGGACCGTATCCGCTGGCTCCGTTTTTGGGAAAAATGCAACCGCAGAACGCGATAAGTTTCTTTTGACAAATCTGGAACAGGCAGTTAACGATCTTGAAACTAAAATCGGCGTCGATAAAACGAAATGGCAATACGGGCAGCCTTCTTATCATCACGCCCTAATCAAACATATAATGAGCAATGCTGTGAATAACGATACACGTAAAAAATTAGATTTTGGTCCCTTGCCCCGTGGAGGCTCCGCGTCAACACCCGGCGTGACGGGTAATACGAATAATCAATCTCAAGGAGCTTCTTTCAGGATGGTCGCTGACGTCTCTGACTGGGACAAGGTTATTTTTACCAACACCCCTGGCCAAAGTGGTGACCCATCAAGCGGGTTCTATGGCAATCTCTTTGAACTCTGGGCTACTGACACCCACTTTCCTGTGTACTTCAGTCGCCAGAAAGTAGAGCAATCAGCGAAAGAGAAAAAAGTATTTAAGCCATAAACGAATGCCAAGGAATTAAGCCGAAAGAAATAAATATCATTTCAGTGCATCGATTGCCGCATCGTAATCCGGCTCTTGCCCAATAGATGGGACCAATTCAGTGTAGTTAACTTTGCCGTCAGGTCCAATAACAACCACCGCCCTTGCGTGAAGCCCATTCATATGCCCGTCGATCATTTCCACCCCATAAGCGTTTGAAAAATTCTTGTTCTTGAACTCCGAAAGAAGGACTACCTTATCAATGCCTTCGGCGCCGCAGAACCTCTTCATCGCAAACGGTAAATCCTTTGAAATACTTATTACGACGGTATTATCAAGTGAAGTGGCCTGCTTGTTGAATTCACGTACAGAAGCAGCGCAAACATTTGTATCGATACTGGGAAAGATATTTAATACGATATTCTTACCCGAAAAATCTTTAAGGCTCACGTCTTTCAGATTGACCCCGGTGAGCGTAAAGTCCGGTGCAATGCTTCCTTTTGCCGGTAGAGTTCCATTTGTATTGACAGTATTTTCGCCCAGTTTGGTTTGTGACATTATTTTGTTTTTAGATTAAATGAGAATTAACGAATCCTGTCTGAATCCCGGACAAGTTTTTCATCCTTGCGGATAAAACGATTGGCAATCATATTACTGATCATTGCCACAGCAGGTAACCAAAGACCCAACCCATATTCGCCTGAGGTCTGATTTTCTTTAATCAACTGAGTAGCAAAATACACAGATGTTCCAATTGAACCGGCCATCAAAAGCGAATTGAGCGCAGCTAACTTCAATTGAAGGAGTCGGTTTTCAAACTTCCCAATCTCGGTAATGGCGATGGTAATAGCGGCAATTGACAATATAGCGCAAATGGTATAGGGGAAATAAATAGTGTTGCTTACACCTGCATTTTTAACAGTATAATGAAGCGGAAACAGCATTTTGGTAGAATCACCATCTACTGTCATCCATACCGGAAAAAAGATTGATAACAGAAGACACAGTACCGCCAATCCCAGGAATATTGTTTGCTTTCTTTGCCACATAACGAGGTTGAACTAACTTGGGTCCGTTTTACAGAATGGCAAAAGTAGGAATTTTTGCCTTTGTTCATATTGATCTTATGGAAACGGCCTACATCGTTGATATTCTCCGCACTCCCATTGGCAAGTATGGTGGAACACTTGCTTCTGTTCGTCCTGACGATCTGGCCGCACATGTTATAAGCGCTTTGCTCAGGCGAAATCCATCAATCGATTTCAATCAGGTTGAAGATGTGATTTTTGGCGCAGCCAATCAGTCGGGTGAGGATAACCGTAACGTGGCACGAATGGCGTTGCTTCTTGCAGGACTGCCTATGTCAGTGGCAGGTATAACGGTTAATCGCCTTTGTGCTTCAGGATTACAGGCGATCATGGACGCTGCAAAGGGGATTATGACCGGCAACGGAGTCATCTTCATTGCGGGGGGCGTGGAAACGATGAGTCGCGCCCCATTCGTAATGGCAAAATCAGAAGAGGCCTTTTCGCGCAAAACGGAAATTTTTGATACCACTATGGGCTGGCGATTCACTAATCCCGCTCTATCTAAAATGTACTATCCTTTCTCCATGGGTGAAACCGCCGAGAACGTGGCGGAGAAATGGAAGATCAGTCGCGCCGATCAAGATGCTTTCGGATTATCCTCTCAGCAAAAATACTTTAAAGCTGAAACGGCAAATAAGTTTAAAGAGGAACGCATTTCAATAGAAATCAAAAAGGGGAAAGAGTCAATTGTCTTTGACCGTGATGAATACCCACGTGAGACATCCCTTGAAAAGCTTGGCTCACTTAAACCTGCATTCAGGGAGGGCGGAAGTGTAACAGCTGGCAACTCATCCGGAATCAATGACGGAGCAGCGGCATCCCTTATTGTTAGTGAATCATTCGTCAAACAATTTAATTTAAAACCAAAAGCTCGCGTCGTTTCAATGGCGGTAGCAGGGGTAGAGCCGGCGTTTATGGGGATCGGACCCGTACCCGCGACCCAAAAAGCCCTGAAGCGCGCAGGGCTCAAAATTTCCGATATCGGTTTAGTTGAACTCAACGAAGCTTTTGCCTCACAATCCCTCGCTTGTGTTCGCGATCTGGGAATAAATCCTGAGATCGTGAATGTGAATGGAGGAGCAATTGCTCTTGGACATCCCTTGGGATGCAGTGGCGTAAGGATCAGCGCCACCTTAATTCACGAAATGCAGAAGCGCGACGTCAAATATGGTTTAGCGACAATGTGTATTGGTGTGGGTCAGGGAGCAGCTGTGATTTACGAACATGTTGGGAAATGAGATATTTCTTCGAAATCTCTTACAACGGCGCAAACTACCATGGATGGCAGTCGCAATCAAACGCTATCGGAATCCAACAAAAGGTTGAAGAAACATTGACACAATTATTCCGTGAAAAAATATCTATTGTTGGAAGTGGACGCACGGATACAGGTGTTCATTGCAAACAACAATTTTTCCACGCCGATATTGACAAGGAGTTTGACAGCGATAATCTGATCATTCGTTTAAACTCGTTTCTTCCAAAGGACATTGCCATTCGCTCAATCAAAAAAGTAAAGCCTGACGCGAGTGCCCGTTATGAAGCGTTTGAAAGAACCTACGAGTATCATATTACCCGCACAAAAGATCCGCTTCGTGAAGGGCTGTCATTTTATTTTTATAAACCTATCGACCTGCCAACCCTGCGGCAGGCGGCTACGTTACTGATCGGGAAACATGACTTTGAATGCTTCAGCAAGGTAAAAACTGACGTGAACCACTTTATTTGTGATGTGAAGCAGGCAGAATGGAATCAAAAAGGCGACTTATTGGTTTTCACCATCACAGCAAATCGGTTTCTCAGGGGGATGGTGAGGGCAATAATTGGCACGCTGCTGGACACGGCCACCAGAAAGATGACAATAGAGGAATTTCGGAGCGTTTTGAAAAGCAAAGACCGTAAGAAAGCAGGAATGAATGCCCCCCCGGAAGGGCTATTTTTAATGAGCGTTAAGTATCCGAAGTCGATTTTTATCAAGTAGAGGTAAATCAATAGTTGTTTTGCCACAAAGACACGAAGGGATAAAGTTGAGTTCCTTTTATTTTTACTTTGTGTCTTAGTGTGGTGGCTGCGTTTTAGAAAGAAATGGAAAAAGAAAAGGTTAGTAGTGGCAATATCATCGACTTCACTGTACTGAAGCGTATTTTCCAATTCATCAAACCTTATAAAGGAAGATTCTACTTCGTTATTGTCCTTACATTTTTCCTGGGATTCCTGTCGCCATTAAGAGTCATATTAACGCAATACATGCTCGATGACTTTGTGACACAGGGCAACTACAGCATGATTCTTAACTTCACGGTGCTGCTAATCGGTCTGTTGGTATTTCAATCCATACTACAATACATTCACACTTATATCTCAGGGCGAATCGGTCAATACGTAATAAGGGATATCAGGATCAAACTTTACGAATATATCGTCAGTCTTCGTTTGAAGTTTTTTGACCAGACACCTATCGGACGGCTAGTTACGCGCACAATCTCTGACGTTGAAACACTGGCGGACGTATTCAGCGAAGGTCTTGCTGCTATGCTGTCCGATCTGTTGCAAATAGTATGTATCCTTGGATTTATGTTTTACACCGATTGGCGCCTGTCGTTGGTGAGCCTGTCGTGTATTCCCCTGATGTTTCTGGCAACCTATATCTTTAAAGAGAAAATTAAAGTTGCCTTCAACGATGTTCGCAACGCCGTTGCCAACCTTAACTCCTTTGTTCAGGAGCATATTACCGGAATGAATATTGTCCAAATATTTGGAAGCGAGAAAAGAGAATTTGAAAAGTTCAAAGAGATCAACAAAGAACACCTCGATTCAAATCTGAAATCAGTGCTTTACTATTCGGTATATTTTCCCGTTGCTGAAATCATTGCAGCGATGGGAATAGGTCTGGTGATCTGGTATGGTGCCAAAAGCGTGTTGAACGTAGAGCAAACTGGAATTACGATTGGTACTTTGACCGCTTTCATCATGTATATCCAGATGTTCTTCAGACCTATCCGCATGATCGCTGACCGGTACAATACATTGCAAATGGGAATTGTCAGTTCCTCCCGAATCATCAGTCTTTTAGACAGCAAAGAGCACCTGATGACAAATGGTACATACCTTCCGGAAATAATGAAAGGTGAGGTGTTGTTTGATCATGTTTGGTTTGCCTACAATGACGCTGATTACGTACTAAAAGATATTAATCTGGACATTAAACCAGGCGAGACAATTGCTATGGTTGGTGCAACCGGTGCTGGGAAATCATCGATTATTAATTTGTTAAATCGTTTCTATGATATAGAACGTGGATCCATCAAGATTGACGGCATTGATATTAAGGAGTATGATCTTAATGCCCTGAGGCAAAATATCGGTGTTGTTCTACAAGATGTATTTCTATTCTCCGACACCATCCGGAACAATATCACCCTTGGCAATCTTGCGGTAACAGATGAAATGATATTACATGCTGCTGACTTGGTGGGCGCCAGAACGTTCATAGACCGCCTACCCGGACAGCTTGATTATAACGTAATGGAAAGGGGCGCTACACTATCCGTTGGACAGCGGCAGCTACTAAGCTTTATTCGCGCCATGGTGTACGATCCAAAAATTCTCATTCTGGACGAGGCCACTTCCTCTGTCGACTCCGAAACTGAGGAGATGATCCAGGAAGCCATCGGAAAAATGATGAGTCACCGCACGTCCATTGTGATCGCACACCGTTTGTCGACGATCCAGAAGGCTGATAAAATTATCGTTCTGGAAAAGGGCGAAATCAAGGAAATTGGGAGACATGAAGACCTTTTGGAGCAGGCTGGATTCTATTCTCAGCTCCACAAAATGCAGTATAAAGAAGTAGTCTGACGTCTGACTGCCTTTTTGGCATTACGGCCAATCCCTAGTGCAAAACGACTATATTTGCTCTAATGCGTTGCTCAAAACTAACCATGATCCTGGCAATGTTGCTCATCGGAGCAGTGACATCCTTTGCTCAAACCAACAAGAGTCCACGGAGTTCTACCTTCACCGTACACGCGATCCGCGGAAATAAGGCCCGCATCATCTGCCCTATCTTCGTCGAAAGCCGCTACCCGTATCAGGGAATTGGCTTCAAGTTGGGCGATCCTTTTGCCATTACCTACAAGTTCTACGCAAGCAAACATTTTGCCTTCGCTGCCGACGTTGGCAAGGCAGCCAGTGGTCTATATAATCGATATTACCGTGAAGCGTTTCCATCCTATCTCCCCGATACGCTGAAGAAGGATCAAAGCATAACTTACCTGGCACATAAAGCAGTCAGCGACCTGTTTATTGAAACAAAATTCCTTTATCAATGGGACGCTGAAAAAATTTCAAAGGGCTTGCAACTTTATGCCGGTCTTGGATGGCAATGGCGCAATACTCAGCTCGAATACGATTATAATTTTAACGACCGTTCTCAAAACACCGATGATGGAAAATTTGGCAAGCTTAAAGAGACACGATTTACGTACGGGCCTGTTGCCGTTGTAGGTTTTGAATATTCCTATTTTTCACTTCCTATTTCTGCCTTTATCGAAATAGAAGTATTTACCGATGCGTTCCTTGATCCTGGCTACACCCGCTTTCAGGGCGGGACAGGACTGCGTTACGTGTTTTGATAAATAACTACATCTTCGCCAACAATGCCTCGAAAATTAATACCCTGGCTTTTAATCTTTGCGTCAATTCAGGGTTGCTCTGTCGGAAAATTGCAACGAAAACTAGTTAATAAATCATCGCCTTATGAACAGGTAGATTTTCATGCGTTGATAAGGAGGTACATGAAAAAGGATAAACTCAACTCCATTGAGGGAATCTACACCGTATCGGGTCAGGTGATAAAGAAAGGAAAAGGTTTTCTTGGTAATACAGCAAAGGAGAAAACTATTGAGAGGAGAGACAATTACGCAAAGGTTGCAATCTTGCGTGATCCGGGAGGCACCGGGAGGGAATTCATTGAATTGTCCCTTGACAAGGACGATCAAACCAGTTACTCAATCATTGGAGAATTCAATTCAACAGAAAGCGGAAGCCTTCTTTTGTACAAACACATGACCGGAAAGGGAAAGAGCAATTCCTATAACTTTACCACAGAAAACGGCTCTGATATTCTTGAAGGAATACGAGTTGAGAGTGAAGGCGGTACTACCGTTACGTATAAACTTACTTACGTCAAATTATCAACTCAATAACCTCGATTTGATTGGGATCAATTCTCAACCTCGTCAGTCATCATTTGCTTTTCGTAAAGATCACGGTACACTCCGTTGTGTTCCAGCAACGCCTCATGAGTACCTTCTTCCACCAGCACACCATCATTCAGCACGACGATCTTGTTAGCAAGTTTTGCAGAAGAAACTCGGTGAGAGATGATAATGGTTGTTCGTCCCGCCATGATCTTTTTCATGCTGTTGAGAATTGTATTCTCCGTTTTCGTATCCACCGCGGACAGGGCATCGTCCAACATCAGGATTTTAGGTTCCCTTGCAATGGCCCTGGCTATCGAAACACGCTGTTTTTGACCTCCTGACAGCGTTATTCCTCGCTCGCCTACCCGGGTATTAAAGCCCAGCGGGAACTCAATAATATTCTGATAGACATCAGCATCTTTTGCTGCCTGCTCGATTATCTGATCATCAGGGGACTTTAATCCAAAAGCAATATTATTGAAAATCGTATCGCTGAAAAGAAAAACCTCCTGAGGCACATATCCGATCTGACTTCGGAGATTGGTAATGTTGAAGTCTTTTATTGGTATTCCATCAATTCTGATCTCACCGTCGGTCACATCATACAAGCGTGACACCAGATTTGAAATGGTACTTTTTCCAGACCCCGTTCCACCGATGATCGCAAGTGACTCGCCAGGTTGAATTGTAATTGAAACGTTCTTAAGAGCCTTGATTCCTGTGTCAGGATAGGTAAATGAGATATTGTTAAACTCGATTTTCCCCTCGATCACATGTTTGATATTTTTCTCAGAATTAATATCAGTGTTTGTCTGGAGAAACTCGTTGATACGTTTCTGTGATGCTTCTGCGCGCTGTACAAGACTGCTTGTCCAGCCCAATGAGGCAACGGGCCAGGTGAGAAGGTTAACATAAATTATAAATTCGGCAATGTTGCCAAACGTAAGCGATCCCGTGATGACCTCAACGCTTCCCTGGTAAACAGTAAGAATCGTGCTCAAACCTATCAACCCCAGCATCAGTGGAAAGAAAAGTGACTGCACACGCGTAAGTCGGAGCGATTGCCGTTTATACTCATCATTTTCGAGGGTAAATTTTGATACAGATTCTTTTTCACGGTTAAACGATTTCAAGACGCGAATTCCCGAAAAGGCTTCCTGAACAAAGGTGCTTAGCCTTGATTGACTTTTTTGAATCTCCTCTGATCGGCGTTCTATAATATTATTTACATAGTAGATACTGAAAGAAAGAAATGGAAGAGGGATCAGAGCAAACAAGGTAAGTTTTGCGCTAATGGTAAACATGAACGGGATAAGCATGAAGAACAGCGTGAAGAGCTGCAAGCCATACATTATGGATGGCCCAAGATACATTCTTACTCGACCCACATCTTCTGAAATGCGATTCATGAGATCCCCCGTATTGTTACGACGGTAAAAGCTCAGTGGAAGCGTCTGATAATGACTGAAAATGTCATTTTTCAAATCATACTCTACCAGGCGGCTCATGACAATCAACGTCTGTCGAACGAAGTACAGGAACACACCACGAAGTAAGGCCATTAATAAAATAAGGACCGATAAAATAAGTATGCTTTGGGCAAATACTGCGTAAAATTCAGCTTGTGCTTCCGAGTTCCCAAAGGAGCGGTATAAACGAATGTTCTCTGTCACCAGATTAATTGCATACCGGACCATTGCCCCCGGCAGGATCTGGAAGACGTTTGAAATTATGACAAATATGAGCCCCCAGATCAGGTGCCATTTGTATTTGAGGAGGTACTTATTAAGGTGTGAAAGTTCTTTCATGCTTTGGGACAGCGAACAGATGCAGTTAAAACGGGCGAGTCAAATTTTAGTTCAAATCAACCATTTATCCACTACAAAATGTAACTTGCAAAGTTCTTTTTTACCCGTTCCTTGCCATGCTCAATCGCCGTACCCTCCGAATCAAAATAATGCAAAGTCTCTTTGCCTATCAGCAATGCAAAGAAGCTGATTACCAGCTTGCACTTGAACATATCGACGCATTCTTTCAACCTGACCTTAATTCCATGAAAGTGCAGGACAAAGTGCTTTTAAAAGGACAACGGACTATAGCCTTAAAGCAATTCGAAAATAAGTTTCATGAAAAACCTTTTAAAGAGGGCGCTGATCCCCGGATTAGCCAGGCGATAGATGAAGCAGTTGCGCTAAATCAAAAGCTCACGAAGAAAGATTTTGATTTCTTTCGCAAAAACATTGTGCTGGAAGTTGAGAAGATAAGTCAGTTCTATTTCGCTGCACTAAACCTGATTCCGGCGTTCGCTTCCATTGCCTCCTCTGATAAAAAGCTCATTTCAAAAAATTTCAACAACAATCCCGTGGTGATTGCCTTAAAAGATAATGCTCATCTAAAAAAGGAAACGCTGAGGAATGGCGGTGGATGGGATCAAAAAATGGATCTTGTCCGAGGCTGGTACAGAGACTGTGTAAAGCCAGATAAAGAATTTCAACAATACACCGAGGCAGTGTCGCCGGATATTGAGACGCATAAGGCTTTCGTAAAACATTTGATCCGTAAACTCATTTTGGGCGACACAGCCATCAACGCACACTTTGAAGAAGAAGACTTAAGGTGGACCGAAGATCATGAAATTGTAAAAAGCATGGCGGACAAGACACTCAAGTCTCTGGATGAAAAAACCAATAGTGTAGAAATTCAAAAACTTTCACTCGACTGGGACGAGGACAAAATCTTTATTGAAAAGCTCTTCGTTGCCACCACAAAGCTGGACAAACCATATCATGAACTTATCGCTAAAAATACCAAGAACTGGGAGGTAGATCGTTTGCCGCTGACTGACCGAGTCATACTGGAGATGGCCATTTCGGAGTTGATAGACTTTCCAAATATTCCTGTAAAAGTGACGATCAATGAATACATCGAACTGGCCAAACAATACAGCACTCCGAAAAGCCGGCAGTTCATCAATGGAATTTTGGATGTAATTGCCAAGGAACTTAAGGAATCTGGCAAAATCAAAAAGAGCGGCCGGGGGTTAATGGACAATAAATAAATTTGTAGGGCCAATTCAAAGGCCATAAACCGCTTTTCGAAACGATTTTTCAGCTATTGGGAGTCAAATGAAACAATTATCTTTGCCCCCTAAGTCATTTCGTCATGGGTAAAAAAAGCAGCAATACATTGATGGCCTTCCTGGCCGGTGCCGCCGCCGGAGCCATCCTGGGGGTACTATATGCACCTGATAAGGGTTCTAACACAAGGGAGAAACTTTCTTTTCGTTTAGATAAGTACAAGAAAGTATTGGAGGATTTTCTGGACGATCTCGTATCAGGAAAAGAAACCCCTCTGACCACGGAGGCAAAGGCCCAGGGACAAAAAGTGGTTTCTGAAGCTAAAGGAAAAGCAGAACGCCTTCTGGAGGACGTTGATGACCTTCTGGAACAGATTCGCGGAAGTAAGAAAAGTTAATGTTTTGTTAATGAATTGAATTGATCCAGGATTTCTGGATAATTTTACGAACCGAATAATTAAATGATAATGAATATGAAACGGACCATCTCAATTTGTTTAATGATAGCTGGTATCGCGCTGTTGTTAACGAACTGCGCAGACCGAAAAGCAGAAAAGCGTATTGCTGAACTTGAAAGCCAAATGGCGCAATTGCAATCGAAAGGCGGCGCTGCTTCCCCAGCAGTAACAACACCTGTTGATGCAGCCCCTACGGTTGCAGACGAAAAACCAGAAGGCCCACTTCCAATCGCTCAATTTGAAAAAGTTGATCACGATTTCGGAACAGTGAACGAAGGCCTTAAGGTATCCTACACATATAAATTAAAGAACACAGGTGAAGCGCCTTTGATCATCCAGAACGCTCAGCCTTCCTGCGGTTGTACCGTTCCTACATGGACCAAAGAACCGATCCCCGTTGGAGGAACCGGTTTGGTAAAGGCTGAATTTGACACCAATGGAAAGACTGGTATTAATAATAAAACCATCACGGTAACAGCGAATACATGGCCTAAAACCACCACCTTGAGATTCAAGGCTATGGTGACCGCCAAGGCAGATCAAAAAGGCCCTACAAGATAATTTCAGTTCATACACTGAATAAAAGTCCTCCGCAGAAACCGGAGGACTTTTTTTGTTTCTACTTTTTTCAGGCTAAAACTCCTACCTTTGACCCGCAAATTAATTAACTATGATTCCTTCTATTCTTTTACAAGCTCAGGCTCCCGGTTCTGGTTGGAGCTTCTACGTGATGATCGGTTTGATGATCGTAGTCTTTTATTTTTTTATGATCCGTCCTCAGCAAAAGAAAGCTAAAGACCAGAAAAAATTTGTAGAAGAGATCAAGAAAGGCGACCTCGTGGTAACCATCGGAGGAGCTCACGGACGCGTAGCAGATATTGAAGGAGATACATTCATCCTTGAATTTGAACGTGGTGCGCGCATCAAGTTCTCTAAGTCATCAGTATCCATGGATTCAACAAAAGCAGCTAATTCAGGCACTAAAACATCTGCCTGAGAAAGCTGAGCAACAGCCTTGAATTTCTTTCGTGCCATCAGCAATCTTCTGCGGTTTGACCGCACCAACTGGAAAGCGCTGGCACTTTGTGTTTTTGCAGGTACCATATTCTGGGCTTTCAATGCGTTGAATAAAAACTATGCAACAAATCTCAAGTTTCCGTTGCATTTTGAATTCGATGATTCAACATACATTGCAGTGGACCCATTGCCCGGCTCAGTTGCCCTCAATGTAACCGGGAGTGGCTGGGATCTGCTTCGCAAAAGCCTCGGTGTAAAAGTTCCTATTATTTTAATGCCACTCGATAGGCCTGCTGATACAAGAAAGATTGTTGCAAGCACATTGTCCCCAATTATTGCCAGTCAGATCGGCGTCCTCAAGATAAATTATATTGTTACCGATACTCTTCGGTTTAGGATCGAACCAACCGCAACAAAGAGAATAAAACTACTGGCCGATATTCGGAACGTCACCTATAAAAAGAACTTCGGGCGTACAAGCCCCATAGTTGTATTGCCGGATTCTGTAACTCTTGGTGGTCCTAAAAGCCTAATAGCTAATCTGCCCGATACATTGATTCTGACGGTCACTGGAACAAGGTTTGACAGTAATCTCAGGGAAAACGTAGAGGTCATCGTCAGCAATAATGACCTGATCAGCCGCAATCCTCCTGTAGCGGAAGTAATGTTTGAAGTAGGTGCCGTCGAAGAAATTATTCGTTATCTGAAACTAAAATCTCCCACTACCCCATGGGGCACGGAAGTAGACAGAGACACCGTGCGTGCTATATTCCTCATTCCTGTTAAAGAACGTGAGCGCTTTAAGTCGGAGTCAATCCATGTCACCTTACCGAGCAACATAACAGAACTTTCTAAAGGAGAAACCAAAGCATTTGTTCCGATGGCGAAGGGAGTGCCTGACTATGCAAGGCTTATTCTGGTTGATTCAGTCAGGGTGAAGAAATATTAAGATTATGGATCGCCCGCTCCAGGTTGGTATTACCGGTGGTATTGGTTCTGGAAAGAGTTTGATCTGTTCTATTTTTAAAGCGCTTGGCGTTCCTGTCTACGATGCTGATAGCCGTGCTAAAAAATTAATGACCACAGATAGTATATTAATTGCTTTGATCAAAAAGGAATTTGGCGAGTCTTCCTATCTGACCGACAAAAGTCTTAATCGATCTTACATCAGTGAAGTCACTTTTGGAAACAAAGAAAAGCTTGAGAAACTAAACAGTCTGATTCATCCGCGGGTAGCCATCGACTATGAAAAATGGTCTGATGATAATACCGAGGCACCCTACCTGCTTCGCGAAGCCGCCCTATTGTATGAAGTTGGATCGTACAAATCTATCGACAAAATGATTGTGGTCTCAGCACCGGAAGAAATGCGGATCAGTCGCGTTCGTGCGCGGGACCCACAACGAACAGTAGAGGCTATAAAAGCAATTATGAAAAATCAGTGGCCCGAAGAAGAAAAATTAAAACGCGCGGATCATATTATATACAATGATGATCAGCACATGGTGATCCCTCAGGTTCTTCTACTTCACGAGCATTTCCAGAAAGCAAGTCTTCAATCAAAATGACGTATTTGTCGCGCATGTTGGTGAAGAAACTGTTCAACAGTTATTTTACAACAACGGCCGCAGAGCTAAATTCCGAAGGTGACTTTTGCGATTTCTAAAAATAAGGGCGCTAACACAAAAGTCTGCGCCTTCCTGCCGAACTCTGACATAATAGAGTAATCCGATCAATTAAACCAGCTCGGAAACGTCCACACCATCCATCCATACACCGCAAAGCGAAGAATTCTGGAGATACAGATCAATAAAAAATTCTTTATCGGAATATTAACCGATCCAGCGAGCATGCAGGTAGCTGAAAATGGCACCGGAGTCACCGCACCCACCAATACAAGATAAATACCAAATCTTTTCAATTGCTTGTCATATTGCTTCAGGTATCTCTCACTAATACGCTGATACAATTTTGTCTTCGAAAAAAAATGTCCAATGTAGTACCCTAAAACACCGGCTGCATACGAAATAAGTGTCAGGTAAGTAAGATTTAGAATATATTCCGAAACTATTCCCTTGGATTGCCAGATCATCATGAACAATTCCGGCGGAATAATTCCAAAAACAACCTCCGAAACTGTAAATATTCCCAGCAGCAACGGCAAACGATCCCCAATGTTGTTGATCTCCTTTTGATAGACTTTTAAGTCCTCGCTTGCAAGAATATACGCTGTGATTATTACAGCAAACCATGCCAAACCCCGCAAGAGGTTTTTCCACAGAAAACTGGATCTCGTTTCTTCTTCTTCCTGCATTCTATTTCAAAATTGGATGCCGTCTGAACGGCTTCGTCTCATCAAATAACTTCCGATAGGTAATATGCCGCTTTGCAACGTAACCACCAACTTGCTCAACCACCTGTATCATCTTTGGATTGAAATCGCCAATCCAGTTCATCTCAAAATCAGTATAATGCAGTTTCGAAGACTGCCATAGTTCCCTTGAGGCCATAATCAGAGCACCATCGACGCCCATGGCCTGATGTTCTGGCACTACTCCAAATAAAATACCAAATGCTTTCTTGTTGGTCCTATTGATCTTATGCCAGAGGAATTTGAGCTTTCCCAACCAGTCAAGTTTTCCATTTACATGCTTGAATATCTGATTGATTTCAGGCAAGGATATAAAAAATGCAACTGGTTCATCCTTATAAAACCCAAACCAGAGTAAGCGCTCATCAAT
>JBBRON010000011.1:0-137628 GCA_038229375.1 Cytophagales bacterium
GATATGATCAAAGGATGTTTTCATGATTAAATTTTTTAACAGCAAAATCAGTTATGCAATCGAAGAACACCTTGTTCTTGACTTCACGCATATCCAAGAATCCTTTTAGCCCGGAATCGGAAAGTCTCTTATTCAAGATAATATCTAAAACTACGCCACTCTTTTTATTGTCTTTGGCCCCTGAAGCCACCACATTAACGTCTATAGCGGGATTTGGTTCGTACTTGAATCGTATTTGGGCAAAAAAACCCTCCAATTTCTCTGAGAATGGATGTTTTAGTTTGAGGGATAGTAAATTGTCGATATCGATTTCCTCTGCCGCCTCTATAAAGTTAACATATCTAATTGACAAATTTATTATTTTGTCAACAGGTGCAAAATTCTTAAAATGGGTCCAATAAGTATCTACTTCGCTATATAGCTTTTCAAAGGTCTCATATCCATTAACTCTGTGAAACGAGAAAGTGCCTCTTTTCACTGACAGAATATGCGAAATAGGATGAGAGCGCAACAGGAATCCGTCGACCTGCGATTCACTTTTAGGTGGCTCGTTGTTATTTACATTCGTAATATTTGTATGAAATCCGGGGCTTATTGAAGGAAATTTTGCCGTAATTATTGGACTTGAGCAAAATTGTTGTAACTGAATTAGTGAGACTTTTTCCTCGAAGGAAATGGTGAAAATTATTTCCTTAATTGGTGGAGTTCTCAGCTGTGGATAAGTGGCCATGGGAACAATTTAGGAATTGTCGAAAATATAAAACGACTGTGAAATGTCAAAGGTAAGCATTATAAAATTACCTTAATTTGCTTGAATTGGTGTTGAATTGAGGTTAACTCTCTCAACGTTATCACATCACTTTCTTGTCAAGATTTTTGCAATGGGGTTGTGAAGTCTGGAGGTTTCTCCTGAAGAGGGAAACAGCGTTGCTATCGTTATGGAGATACTTACGATGCAAGCAACTCGTTTATGCGATAGCCTATTCTCTACTTTCCTTTTGGGGAACAACCAACTCTTTATTCTTTTTTCTTTTTCTTCAGTTTATCCGTCTTAATGACCATTATTTCAATTTGATTCTTGCCTTTCAATTCACCTAGGATGATTTTTCTGTTCTTATTCTGTCTTGATTTCGGCTTTCGCTGAACTATTAAGAGGTGATTTAATAGGTTATGGCTGATTTTTTCGCTGAGTTTATCGTCAAGCCCTCTGATTCGCCTAACTAATCCCTTGATGGACCCAAATAAAGTTGCAGCATCCTTTCTGATTCCGATAAGGCCTGAAATCGTTGCGATAAACTCGACAAGCCAGTGATAGTCTGACAAAATCTCAAGGACCGGAGGTGAATTGACCGATAACTTTATAAGTGTCACATTCGGCCTAACCTCATCAAAAGCTTTGATTAGGCTGGTTAATTCAGAAAGGTCTTTGATGTCCCTGTTTATCTTTATTCTTATTTTGATCAGGTCATTCGGCAATTCGTATGGTATAGGCAATAAAAGCAACAACATAATGATATTGTAGTTAATTGACGTGCTGATATACTTCAGTCAGTTGGAATCAGGATCCAAACCATCCTTTAGAAAGTAGCTTTAACGATTTCAACCTTTGACGATCGTCGCATCGAGTAAAATTTCAACCGTTCAGTTCGCGAAGGACTCTTGAGAATACATCTCTGAATTTAATTGAGTATTCGACAAGCCAATTTAAAGCTTCTTCCGTTTTCTTATCGTCCTTGAAATCAGTTGAGTACAGTAAATTGATAATCTTGTCACGACTTTCTGGATTTGGATTCCATGTAAGTCGTTGGCCAATATTATTTTCAATTTCTTCTTTCTTTCCTAAGAGATATGGTAGCATCGTGTCTGCAATCTTATTACTGATGTAAATTCTTACCCCTACCGTATTGGTATCAGTATTGCAAGTCGTTGTGAGATGAATGTTTGATTTGCCTAATGCGATATTATACCAATATTGTGCTGCAGGGGTTTGCAGTGATGGAATTTTTTTTGTTCTCTCGAGTTTAGCTTTAAGTCGTGTCCAAAATTCATATTGAAATTGTCTGTTTTGACTCAAATCTTCGCTCCCTTTCGTTCGTGCTGCTCGTCTGACGGCTTCGTTTGGTTTGCTGATAATATTAAATCTCAATGCCGGTTTACTCTCATCAATTTGCCACAATTCAATTTGAACTCCGTAAAAAGAAATATCATCATTAGTGTGGTCATTTAACCAATCAAGGGCTTTTGTGTGCTCAGGTGTAAATTCTGTAGCGATCCATATTACGCAAGAGGCATCAAGTACAGACGCATATGTTAATGCTTTTCCAAGGTGATCATGATTCGTCTTCTCGAGCTGATTCTCGATTACTACATACTCTCCTGTCCCCGTGTCTTTTGCTAGAATATCCGCCGCATACGGACCCGCCGCCACCTCCATATTCTCAACTTCGAGTTCAAGGCCTAATGCTTGGTTTAATAGGTGAATATTATCCACCAACCAAGGAGTTAAATTCCTAGATTCCTTGGACCATTGAACCCTTGCAGGAACTGTCCTTAACACACCAAGATCCATGGATAATTTTGTCTGTGGAATTCTAAATTAACAAATTATCATTACAGTTACAGTTTGTAGGTTCGGATTTGGCTTAGTTGAGAATCATTGATATGATTAATTAGTCAATTTCATCCAATAAGCGGAAAAAAACAGTTGGAATGATTCTGAAAAGGATTTTCATGAGATACAAGAATTTTGTGACACCAAGGCATTGGTCATGATCCGACAGATTTAGAGTCTTAGCTCGATCCTTAGGTGCCCTATTTCCTTTCCTTTTCCTCCTTGCAATGCCCTCTTTCGAACGCCTCCGTCCGCCAGCGAACGCCTAAATGCCTATTATTTGATATTTTTAGATGGTAGGAGCTAAAAATTCAGCTTGGTCGAATATTTGCAATCCCTATTGAAATCTCAGCCCATGATTGCCAACTATTTCATAATCATCTACAGAAACCTGCTGCGAAATAAGACCTATGCTCTTATAAATATCCTGGGACTTGCCTTTGGCCTTTCTGTTTGTCTGATCATTTTGGAGTATGTAAAATTTGAAGAGAGCTACGATAAATTTCATCCACAGAGCAGTAACATCTACCGAGCAATCCTTTCAATTGAATCCGACGGACAGCTCCCCATGGATGGTGCAAACTTTGCCCCTGCCGCACCAGCGTTAAAGAATGAGTATCCGGAAGTTGTCGATTTCGTCCGCATCACCCCTGAGTACTATGGGATGGTGTTCAATGCCCATGAAAAAATATTTGATGAGAATAAAGTCTATTACGCCGACTCAACCTTCTTTACCTTCTTTGGATATAAACTCCTCGTTGGCGATCCGAAAACTGCTCTTCAGGATCCTAACTCCGTTGTACTGGCACAATCCACTGCAGAAAAATATTTCGGAGCAAAATCTACCTGGAACGAAAGCCCGGTCGGTCAGCTGATTCTCATTAATAATAAAGAGTCTTTCAAAATAACCGGTGTCATGGAAGACACACCAGCGAATTCCCACCTGCGGTTTGAAGCACTTGTCTCGTTCTCAACATTTCTGAAGAAAAATGATGCCGCTAACAATTGGGGCTGGAATGATTTCTACACGTACATAAAATTGAATCCTTCTACAGACCTCCGGGCGTTCGAATCCAAATTAAAAGGCTTTGTTAAAAGACATCAGAAGGAATATGAGAAAAATGAGATTGTGTTACAGCCACTCGAAGACATTCACCTGTATTCCAATGTTGCTTTTGAACTTGAAGCAAACGGAAGTTCACAGAGCGTGTACTTCCTTACGATCATTGCCTTCGCGATTTTAGTCATCGCCTGGGTCAATTATATTAATCTCTCTACCGCTCGGTCGGAAAAACGTGCAAAAGAGGTCGGGATTCGTAAAGTGAACGGAGCAACCCGAAATGAAATCATTGGCCAGCTTTTGCTTGAGGCCTTTCTCATGAACTTAATTGCAGTGATCATAGCAGTAATGATTGTCCAAACCAGTCTTCCTTTAGTTGGAGTGCTACTTGGAAAACCGCTGACCCTATCGTTGATGGCCGACCTATCGTTCCTCAAACAGCTGATTTTATTATACATAGTTGGAAGTATCATCTCAGGGATTTACCCTGCATTTGTCCTATCAACATTTAAGCCGGTTGATATTTTTAAGTCCGGCTCGCATAACGTTGCGAAAGGGAAATCTCTTCTTCGCCAGTCACTCGTCGTGTTTCAATTTGTTGTGTCCATTGGCTTGATATCCGGTACCATTATCATCAACAACCAACTTCATTTTGTAAAAACGCAGAACCTTGGATACAAGCATGAGAAGACTTTACTTATAAACTCACCCAGGACCGTTGAAAGCGAAATAGGTTTCTTAAACGCCTATCGCGGTTTTAAGCAGGAGCTCTTAAAATATCCGGAGATCGATAAGGTAACAATCTCTTCATCGCTGCCTGGGAAACTCAGCAATGACCTTGATACGAACGGTCCAATCCGAATGGCTGGTGTGGATGATTCCCGCAAGTTATCGTTCGCCGTTTTCCGTGTCGACCCGGATTTTGCTGACGTCTTCAAACTTAAGATGGCCGCCGGCAAATTTTATTCCAATGAACGACCGATCACGGATTTGCAGCTTATTGGCGACGCACCGGATGATGCGGTTGTTATTAACAGGAGAGCGGCGGAACTACTTGGCTATTCCGATCCTTCAGAAATCATAGGAAAGAAGCTGCGTTTCCAGGGACGGGAGAAAGAGATCATAGGAGTATTGGAAGACTATCACCATAGGTCATTGAAGAGCAACTTTGAACCGATCTTGATCAGACACAGAATTAACTTCACAAAATATATATCAATAAGATTATCTGAAAATCCAGGGGTCAGTCTCACCCAGACTATTGAAAAGGTGAACGCCGTTTGGAAATCAACCTATGCAGGCACTCCATTTGTCTATTCGTTCTTACAAGATGACGTCAACAATCATTATCGGGAAGAGGATCGATTCAATAAGGTATTCCTGATATTCTCAACATTTTCAATTCTGATAGGTTGCCTGGGGCTCTTTGGACTGGTTTCTTATTCGGTAATGGTCAGAACGAAAGAAATTGGAATTCGAAAAGTTTTGGGCGCAACGATCAGCAGCATCGTGGTTTTGTTTTCGAAGGAGTTCTTCAAGCTAATTGTGATCGCATTTATAATCGGAATTCCTTTGGCGGTTTATGCTTTTAATTTCTGGCTAAGCAATTTCGCATATCGGGCACCTCTGAGTATGTGGATGTTTGTTATCCCTATTGTTCTCGTTTCTGTTTTCGCCTTCCTGTCAGTCTTTGCGCAGATATTAAAAGCTTCACTGACAAATCCTGTTGATAGCTTGAGAAGTGAGTGATGTGAAACTATTTAAGGTAACTTTTCAATTTATCAATTAATTGTGTTCCTGAGCTTGGAGCGGGCGCATTAGCATCCACAATTATTCCTTCCTTGCTGATAATTGCGTAGTGAGGTATGACATTCCAGTTAATTACTTTTTGAATTTGTCGTCCGAGCGAATCGTTCGAAATAAGGTGAAAGCCCTGAAGTCTTCTTGAAAGAATGAATCTCTTCCACCGGTCTTCGTCATCTATATTGTCTTTTGATATGAAGAGTACTGTAAAATCATCTCTTTGTTTCATAAGAAGATTGATGTTGCGGTGCGATTTGAACTCTTCAATGCAAGGCAGACACCACGTAGCCCAGATGTCAACCAGAACAACTTTCCCTTTGAAAGGGGCCATTAGTAACCCTAACTCCGATATCTGCTTAAAATTTTCTATCACGATCACGCCTTCTGCTGAGGTTGGAGCATCAGTCGAGGCATACTTTGCTACGTCTCTCATTTTGGGCTCAAGTAGAGGGATAGCACTTGATTTCGGAAATTCCTTTTTGAATTGATTATAAAGAGCTAGCAATTCAGGGGTTTTGAAAGCTTGACCTGCAATGGTAAAGAAAGAGAGGTAATGAGAAATGTAAGTCTCTTTGGGAATTCCGGATAAGTATTGATTGGCCAATGAGGTGCTTCGTGTTGTGGATTCTGAAGCCGTCGTGTATTTTCCTCCATTTTTTGTCCAGAGGTAACCCATATAATTGAACAAGTATTCAGAATACCAGGAGGACCCTGTGAGGTTACAATTGATAAGATCTTTGTCAACGAGTTTCACCCTCACGTTATCCCAATATGATAGCATGGCTGAGTCATACGTTCCATTTCGTTTGCTTAATTCTATTTTATCTGAAATGGCCCAAAAGGCGTGTGAATAATAGAAAAGCTTGCTATCAAGGACAATAAACTCTTTGATGGATTCGAAGGTTGCATTTTCCTCAGGATTCAGTGTGTTAGTCACGTTGGTCCGTTTAATATCAGAGTCAATTGTTGTGTTCAAAGAATCAATGAAAGCTTCTCTTGAAGTTGTTTTTGCAAGCTTAGTTTCAAATTCAGCATACCCGTTTTTGCCATATTTTCTTCTGAAATTATAGAGGTATGCATTTTCTTTTTTCAATTGGCCACTGAACCGGATATCGTCTCCTATTTCAATATTTATTGTCTTGCCGGGTTCCAGATAAATGGACAGGAATCCGGCATCGGTGAACGTATAGAGAAAGCCAGGTTTTTTCAGATCGATCTTGAGATGGATAATTCCGTCGGGATCTGGAACAGCTTCAAAACGCTTTCCGAAAAGGAATTTTCCATCAGGAAGGGGAGTAGTGAAAATTTTCGGTCCGTGCGCCTTTTCAGGCGAGTATTTGATTTCAACACTTACCTGAGAATTTCCGATTATGGAAATAAGCAGGAAACCAAGCAATGATAATAGTGATTTCAATTTTGCATCGATCACGCAAGCGAAGTTAAGCACGGCTAGTCGAATCTCGATGTACGGTTTTGCAGTTCGATCCAAAGCGTTATTTTTGCAATCCCGAAATGAAAATTTCGACTCGGAAGCGGTTTCAAGGCGCTTTTTGGATAGGGAAACAGAGGAGTGGTAGAGCGGTTTATTGCACCGGTCTTGAAAACCGGAGAACCTTCACGGGTTCCGGGGGTTCGAATCCCTCCTCCTCTGCCGATCAAAGTCAGAAGCCTTAAGATAAACATCTTAGGGCTTTTTCTTTTACATCTTAGGTATCCAAATCGGTCCCTCTTCATCTCCACCGGTCCCTATACTTTAAACACCTTTGGAATGAACGACAGAATCAAATTTCTCTTTTGGCTTTACAGTTCAAGAATCAACAACAAGGGGTTGGCACCTATCTACGTTAGGACAACTCAGAACAAACGTAAAATCCAGCAGTCAACTTGCGTGTTGTCGACCCAAATGCCATTGATCAGATAGAAAGGGTTTCATGCTGAACGACACGACAGAAATCGGTATTTTCAGTCTAAACCGAAGTTAGCATAAGTTAAGAGTTTATTGCCCAGGTTCGCGAGGTAGAATGAACTGGTGCAATTCTCGGGATGTTCCCTCGAAATGGGGATCACGGCTGACTTCAACCAGTCTCCAAAGACAATTATGTATCTTTCAATCCCTTAACTGACTTGAAATGAATAAATCGGGACCAATTATAATAATTGAAGATGATGCAGACGATCAGGAAATGCTTGTTGAGATTTTTCAGAAACTGAATTATGAAAACAAAGTTGTCTATTTTCATGATGGAAACGAGGCGCTTGAATATCTTAATACAACGGACATTCATCCTTTCCTCATCCTCTCAGATATAAATATGCCGAAAATTAACGGTTTTGAACTTCGAAGTAAAATTTTTACAAACGAGCAGTTGCAGGTCAAGTGTATTCCTTACTTATTTTTCACGACGGGTGGCACCAAAAAATCCGTACTTGATGCTTATGCACTTTCTGTTCAGGGTTTTTTTATAAAACCAAGTTCGGCCCAGGGATTAGAAGATACGATTAGAAAAATAGTTGAGTATTGGAGGGAATGTATTGCTCCCAGTTATTTCGACTAGTCGAGAGTTCATTTCATTTAGCCTACTCCTCGCTAAAATCTGAAAACGTCTTCTTGATTTCCTTGGCAGTGGGAATGCTCTGAAGTTCTGCAGAAAGTTCAAGTGTTGTGATCTGTTCGGCATTGAGCAGGCGGACCAGTTCATCACGATCGAACTCAAATTCCGAAATGCGTCGTGCCGACTTCAATGAATATTTGCGCGCAAAGAAATTTCCTTTCAACTGAAGCTGTGTCCGTAAATCACGGTTGGTCTTCATGCGGTTCTGGTATTCGTTGGCTGACCTTCCTATTACCTGACCAGTTTCAAGGGAATTCAAAGTAAATACAGAAGTGCCACCAACCACCGAAACAGCCTTCGACTGATCGGACAACAATACAAGAGGAGATATACCCGTAACAGCACCTAATGAAGCAGTAAGGATCGTTCGGTTCTTTTTTCCTTTTCGCGCGCGTTTGTAGATTTCTTCAAGTTTATCATTATTCTGATCCAGCCTATCGATAAGATTTTTTGTCGCTGCAAGCATGTTAAAATATTTCTGATAGAATTGTTTATCTTTTTCCTCAACATTCTCCGTATCAGAAATTGTAATTCTGATTCGCTTTTGAACCCTGTTGCTACTCTTGTCAAAAGCAAAAAATGTGAGAAGCACTTCTTTCTTTTTCTCGGCTTCATCAACAAAGTCATAACCCGGCGACCAGGTAAACTCACGCTGTACTTTTGAATTATCTTTCAGTGAAGTCTTGGGAACATTTACATTTGAACTGATAAAATCCACCTGATCAATGTTATCATCACCGTTTGGATCCGACACATAAATCTTAAAAGAGACCACTTCATTTTCCCGGATGTTTAACATGCTGTCACCTGGAACAAGCAGCAATTCCGGCGGTAAGTCCAGCTGTGTCTGACCTATGTGAATTTTTCCGATGGTCTCCGTCTTATCGGGTTGATCTTCTACAATGAATTCGATCGAAATCGGGGTTAACTTAAGGGAATTAAATTGCGTGCGTGACGGTGTCCAGGTTACCAACCCAGCCGAAGTGAGCTGTGCACCTTCCGGCATTTGCGACTCGCGAGCCTTGAAGATCACAGGATCACCATCGGGATCTTTCACGTAGTCTCCGGAGATTTGGTATTTAGAGGAAGTATTTTGTTTTACATAAAAGGTCGGAAGCTCACTCACCATCGGAGGACGGTTGATGTGATTCACAATAAAGTTGACTGCATGCCGAGAACGCTTCCCTTCTTTCAACTCCGCCTGAAAAATTACGCCCACTTCCTTTTTCTTTTCAATTCGGTCTACCAGATCAAACGACGGGGTCCAGGAAAAATGCCCCACTGAATCAAGCTGCATGCCCAGCCCATTGCCACCATCAAGGGAAAAACTGAGAGGCTGACTATTGTCACTAAGTGTAAGATCGAAGGAAATTTCTTTTCCTTCTTCAAGTTGAGTCCAGCCCGGTTGGGAAGGAAACACTAGTTGCTGAGCTGAGAGACTCATAGCACCCGTGAGAAATACTAATAATAATACAACTCGCATTTATCCCGATCTAGATCCGTAAAAATAAGCGTCATTACCGATTGGCCGCTATTTTTTGGATAAAAGGCGGGCTCACAGATCGAATACCCGCAGATTTTAGCGGAACTCTCTGCAGCTTTTGAATTCTGCTAAACGCGCCGGGGCTAAATTTGCGAAGATCTGCTGGAAATGCATTTGCTTTACCACCGTTGTACTTCCATTATTTTATCTTCCCACAATATTTGATTATTCAAGATGCCTTCGCCTAAAAAGCAACCCGCCAAGCATAATTTCTTTGAAGATGTTTACGATGTAGTAAAACTTATCCCGAAAGGAAGAGTGACAAGCTATGGAGCCATCGCGCGCTATCTTGGCACAGGCCTGAGCGCCCGCATGGTTGGTTGGGCTATGAATGCCGCTCACAAGCAAAAGAATCTTGCGGCACATCGTGTTGTCAATAGCCAAGGACTACTTACCGGCAAACACCATTTTGAAACACCCAAAACAATGCAGGAGCGATTGGAGAAGGAAGGTGTAAAAGTGATGAAGGATCAGGTAGTGGATTTTGAGAAGTTGCTGTGGGATCCAGGAAGAGAAATTTAAATTAGGTGGTTGACTGTTGATCGTTCGAGGTTTTTTTAGAGACCAACCACAGCGCAGAAAACGTAAGACCTCCATTCAATATTAAAACCTCAATACCAATCTTATACCCTGCGAACCATTCAGCAGAATGAGAAACAATCCAAAAGGATATCAGAGGAGGAATAACACAAACAATCGGTACGATTATCCCCTTTAAACTTCTCTTGGTAAATACTCCAAATGAAAAGAGTCCTAACAGTGGACCATATGTATAGCTCGCCACGAGCAGCACGGTCTCAATCAATGATTTTTGATTAAGCTCTTTTGCTATCAGGATGATGACAAGAAACAAGAATGAAAATCCGAGGTGTACTATGTTTTTTTGTTTACGCTTGGTGTCCTCTGGTTTGCTCTTGAAATCGAGAAAGTCAATACAAAAAGAAGTTGTAAGAGAGGCCAGAGCCGAATCAGCACTTGCATAGGACGATGCTATGATCCCAAGGAGAAAAAAGACTCCTGCCAGCAAGCCAAATTCCGTGAGGGCAAGCCGTGGGTACAGCTCGTCAGTAGATGCAGGAATTGCCAAGCCTTTGCTTGTGCTATATATGTATAAAAGTGCGCCAAGTGTAAGAAAAAGAAGGTTTACAATCACTATAGAGACTGTTAGCCAGAACATATTCTTCTGGGCTTCGCCGAGATTTTTGCAGGTGAGATTCTTTTGCATCAGATCCTGATCGAGGCCTGTCATGGCAATGGCGATGAAAGCTCCTGCAAAGAACTGTTTGGGGAAAAATAGATTGCTTTTGTAATCGTCAAGAAAAAACACTTGTGAATAGTCACTATTATAAACGGTTTTTATCATTTCGCTGAGTGACAATCCGAGTCGTTGAGAAATGAGATATACGCTGATGACAACCGCGGACACGAGAAAAATAGTTTGAAAAGCGTCTGTCCAGACAATTGTTTTAATTCCACCCTTGAATGTATAGATCCAGATGAGAAAAATGGTGATGGCTACGGTGACATAGAAAGGTATGTTCCACGCGTCGAATAGAAAAAGCTGCAGCACGGTGGCGGAAAGACACAAACGCAGTGCGGAACCCATCGTTCGCGAAAGCAGGAAAAAAAATGCCCCTGTCTTGTATGCCCAGGAATCGAAACGTTGTTCCAGATATGTGTAGATTGATACCAGGTTGAGGCGGTAGTATAATGGCATCAACACAGTCATAATTACGACGTATCCTATTATGTACCCGAGCACTACCTGGAAATAGGAAAATCCGACTTTACCTACGTTGCCCGGCACGGAGACAAATGTTATTCCCGAAAGGGACGAACCAATCATTCCAAAGGCTACGAGATACCACGGAGATTGGCGATTTGCGGTAAAAAAAGTGTCCGTTGTGGCCCCTTTGGAGGTAATAATAGATATAATGATGAGGGCCGCGAAGTAAATTAGTATGATCGTAAGTACGAGATATGGACTCATATGTAAATTGAAAGGGTCAAACTTGGTAATTTTTTTTATTTTTGCTGTCAGTATCGCAAACTAATTGTACATCAAGTTATGCCGATTGAAAAAGTAGGGAAGCCTGTACATCACGAGGAGAAGGCAGTCGAGGTAATGGAGGAAGCTATCGATGTCAAGGATCTAGTGGTATTTAACGACGATGTGAACACATTTGAGCATGTGATCAACACACTCATCAGGGTGTGCAAACATACGGCTGAACAAGCCGAACAATGTACAATGCTAATTCACTACAAAGGCAAGTGTGCAGTGAAGACCGGCTTGCTTGAGGAGTTGAAGCCAATGAAAGACGGAATCTGCGAGGCGGGGATAGATGCAAAAATTGTATAATTGGAATATCCATCAAAACTTATTGAAGACGCTGTAAATGAAATAGCCAGGCTCCCGGGCATTGGCAAGAAGACAGCCTTGCGTCTTGTGCTGCACCTGGTTAAGGAAAGTTCAAATAAGACCACGGCGTTAACAGAAGCGTTGAATAAGCTCCGGGCAAATATTAAATTCTGTAAGACGTGTCATTCTATTTCTGACAACGATGAATGCCATATCTGTACAAGTCACCGTCGCGATAAAAGCATTCTTTGCATCGTGGAGGAAAGCCGCGACGTTATGGCAATTGAAAACACCGCCCAGTTCAGGGGAGTGTATCATGTTCTCGGCGGAATAATTTCACCGATGCAGGGAATCGGTCCTTCTGAACTCACTATTGACTCGTTGCTATCCCGTATCTCCCGCCCTGGCGCAGAAATAAAAGAAATTATTCTTGCAATAAGTCCCACTCTTGAGGGGGATACCACTGCCTTCTACCTTCATCGTAAACTGAAAGAATATCCTGTTAAAATTACTTCCATTGCCCGTGGCATACCAATGGGTGGTGACCTGGAGTATGCCGATGAGATTACACTTGGCCGGAGCATAAACGCAAGGATAATTTTTAATTGACTGCTAAGTCAAAACAAGGTCTTATGCTGCTGCCCGCGATTCGCTTTTGCATGATGAGACGCTCTTTCCTCATTTTGGCCATTATATCTTCACTATTCGTTGGATGCAGGAAATCTAACGATCCGGCGCCAGTTGATGAAGCGCCAAAGTATTTGGTGGTCAGCTCCAATCAGGCATTCAATGGATCGGTGTCAGTTTACTCCGCAGGAATTTATACTGGAAAATCTTACTTTGTCAATCAGTCTCCTTTTCAGGACCGGATTTCCGATGCGGTAATTTCCGGGGACAAAATGTACGCTGTTAGAGCTGTGTCAAGTCTGGTTGATGTCATCGACGTGGCGAGCATGACATTGATCAAATCACTTCCCTTTGCAAAGGGCTCTTCTGGAAATTATTACAGACAAATCGATTTTAGTAACAACAAAATCATTGTATCAGATCGGGGGTTTATTCCCAATGGTTCATTTGATGATGAATCTTTTTTAAAAATTATTGACCCCGATAACGGCAAGGTAGATAGCATACCTATTGTTAAGAACAGCGCAATTTTAGCGATGACACAATTGAACAGTAAAATTTTTATTTCCAGGCAGATGCCGGACTACTCCCTTTCAATCCTCGTGCTGGACGCCGCCACCTATGCTATCATTAAAGATATTAATCTTGGGGAGGGCTACTCCACGGATTTATTATTTGACAGACACGATAATCTGCTGGTCTTTTCGCGCGGGAAAATTATAATTATCAGTACAACAGATTACGTGACCATCAAGACGAAGTTGATAGGAGGCACATCAGTCAACCATTCTTTTGGTGCTATTACCAACAGTGTTGGGTTTTGCATTGACAAGGACAATGATATTGTCTACTTCCTCCGGCAAGCGGCCCAACCTGCTTCAGCGCCATACATCTTTTCCTCTTACAATATTGTGTCGGATGATATCAGGACATTAAACGTTAATTTTATCAATGCCTCAACAATGGCGTATGATAAAAAGAAGAAGCTTGTTCTGATGGGAGATATTTCAGGTACCGCTGGGGTAATCAAGTTATACAACACGGATGGATCCCTAAGCTCTAAGATCGATGTCCCTTCCGTCCCCTCTGATATTCTTATAAAGTAAGCTTTAGACCAGGGGAGGACTATCAAAAATCGGGGTGATTGCAATCTTCCAACTTCGGATTTTAATTCCGTTCTTTGTCGCAAAATTTATTGCCACCAAATCACTATGAATCAACTTTCCCGTCGCATCGAATCAATTGAAGAATCTGCTACCCTTGCTATGGCTGCAAAAGCCCGCGAATACAAATCAAGGGGCATTGACGTTATTAACCTTAGTCTCGGTGAACCTGACTTCAAGACGCCTTTACATATTTGTGAGGCTGCCAAGAAAGCTATTGACGATGGAAAGTATTTTTCCTATCCCCCGGTTGCGGGCTATCAGGACTTTCGAGAAGCGATTGCTGCCAAGTATCAAAAAGAGAATAACGTTGCCTATAAGGCAGAAAATATCGTCGTATCAAACGGCGCAAAACAATCTATTGCCAATGTGATGTTCACTCTTATTAATCCGGGTGATGAGGTAGTGGTGTTCTCGCCTTATTGGGTGAGCTATGATGCCATTGTGAGGCTGGCAGAAGGCGTTCCGGTGTTTGTAAAAGGCGGAATTGAAAATGATTTCAAAGTCACTGCTTCTCAGTTGGAAAAAGCCATCACCAATAAGACGAAGGCTATTATTTTTTCTTCACCCTGCAATCCAACGGGTTCAGTGTTCTCCAAAAAAGACCTGCAGGATATTGCCAATGTGGTGCTGAAGCATGAAGGGCTCCTGATTATAGCAGACGAAATTTATGAACATATAAACTTTAGCGGAGAGCAGGTTAGTATCGCTTCCCTTCCGGGAATGTTTGATCGTACCATCACTGTAAATGGTTTTGCAAAAGGATACGCAATGACGGGCTGGCGCATTGGATACATCGCCGCACCAAAATGGATTGCTGACGGCGCAAATAAGATGCAAGGTCAGCTGACTTCCGCCAACAGCTCAATTTCACAACGCGCTGGACTGGCGGCAATAACCGGAGATATCACTCCTACTCTGAAAATGGTCGAGCAATATCATAAGCGTCGTGATATTGTTTACAACCTGCTGAAAGATATTCCCGGAGTAAAGTCCAACTATCCCCAGGGAGCGTTTTATTTTTTCCCGGATGTGAGTTTTTATTTTGGCAAGTCGAACGGAACAGTATCCATTAAGAACGGCGATGAACTTTGTTTGTACTTATTGGATAAAGCTCATGTTTCACTTGTTCCAGGTGGAGCCTTTGGCGATCCGAATTGTGTGAGATTATCCTATGCAGCATCCGAAAAGGATCTTATCGAAGCACTGAGACGAATCAAAGAGACGTTGACAGGGTTTAAAGAGACACCGGTAACGCATGCAGTCCTGGCCTGATATTTTTTCAAAATTCAATAATCTCAACGTCCTGATCATCGGGGATGTAATGGTTGATGCCTATATATGGGGCGCGGTAGAGAGAATATCACCAGAAGCTCCGGTTCCCATAATCAATGTCTTGAAACGCGACTACCGTTTGGGAGGAGCCGCCAACGTTGGGCTGAATGTGCAGGCACTCGGTGCCAAGCCAATTCTCTGCGCACTGATTGGCAAGGATGAAAATGGGAAACGACTTCTTCATCTTCTCGAAGAAAAGGGGATGTCCCAGGAGGGCATCGTGATTACCACGTCACGACCCACAACCGTGAAGGCACGCGTTATTGCAGCGCATCAGCATGTAGTAAGGATTGATGAAGAATCAGATGCGGTGGCTTCTGAACAAGAGGAAAAAGAAATACTTGATAGAGTTGAGAAATTGTTGCCAGCCTGCCAGGTGGTGATCTTTGAAGATTATGACAAGGGAGTTATTACCCCTAAGATTATTAAGGCTGTAGTTGCGCTCGCCAAATCAAAAGGTATCCCTACGGTTGTAGATCCTAAAAAAAGAAATTTTCTCCACTACGATGGTGTAACGCTTTTTAAACCCAATCTCAAAGAATTGCGCGAAGGACTTAAGGTCGAGGTTGATGCACATGATCAGTCTTCGGTTAACCAGGCGGTTGAACAGGTCAAGAAGAAATTGAATGTAGAAGGTGTGATGCTCACCTTGTCGGAACATGGGGTGTTCATCGACTATCAAAATCAGACATTGAAGCTGGAGGCACACAAGCGGGCGATTGCCGATGTGTCGGGCGCTGGTGATACGGTTATAAGTGTTGCAGCTCTTTGTGTCGCATTACAATTGGCCCCTGAAAAAATTGCCGGACTTTCCAATCTCGGTGGAGGTTTGGTTTGTCAGCAGGTGGGAGTTGTGCCTGTTGACCGTGACGAATTACTCCATGAGGCAGTGGCGAAGCTTTGATTAGGTTATCCTCGTTTTTATTTCCCGTATTCTTTCTTCAATTCTGTTAAAGAATCGGTTTCTCTCTTTCTCCGCCGTTCCGCTGATCAAAACAGATTTGTTAATCAGGTTGCTGGTGTGTTCTTCGGTAAGCTGACAGAAAGGTAAATGATCTGTTCTCAGAATGTCGAAATTATTAGGGGTAACAAAAACAATCCTTTTTTCACCAATCCTGAAAAGAATCGTGTTTCCACCGATGAGTACGTCATTCAGGTACATAAGCACTTTTGCACCGGGATCGTTGGATCCATACGTAACTTTTGAGCCCAACTTCGCTTGGTGTTGTAAGTGAGTCGCCAGCAATGAGCAATCATCGCAAAGATTTATCGCCTCCTGCTTGTCCATAAACATACCGGATTCGTACAGGTATTCAATCTGTCGCAACGTCACAATCAGCATCTCGTAACGGATGATTTCGGTGCTTGGTATTTGTGAATACCGCTCCCAGATTTTCTCTCCCAATGCAATAAGATTTTTACCAACCTGACTGGAGTCATATTTTCCAGAAGTCACTTTGGTTTCCATTGAAAAGGAGTTCTTCCAGAAGTAAATCTTAAAAGCCGCTAGCCGGGGAAACTGGAAGTAATAGAATACCGGCAAGTCCTTCGAATCAAAAACAATTTCTTTTTGTGTCTCCTTGAAGGAATTGAACAAATCCAGGTATTCTAAAATGGAGATCAGCCATTTTTCAAACGAGAAGTCCTTTTGATTTATCGCCTTTAATTGAAATGTGACCTGATCGGAGGCTGGAGACAAAAAGGCATCAAGGGAAATTTTGAAATGGTTGGTGAGCGCCTGTACCTCATCAAGGGAAAGAACGGTTTCTCCCCTGATTCGTCGGTAAGCGCTGTCGCGGCTGATCGCTAATATTTCAGCAAGCTCATCGGCGAATGAGACATTCTTAGGAAGATTTTTCTTGATATGCTCAAGAAAGGCAGATTGAATACCACCTGATGGACTTTGCATTGTGGATGATTAAATGCGCCCGATACTCTAAAGTCTGAATCTTTTGTAAGAAATGCAACAGAAGGACCCAAAGACACAAAAAAACGGATATAATACTAAAACTTACCCAGGTTAAAGCGGAGAACGAAACTGTAGGCGTGCGCCGTCCTGATACATTTGGTTCAACAACAGGCAACCAGGCGAAAGATCAAATTCAAAAACCTTTAAACATCAAACCATGAAACTCTTCAATAAATTCTACTTGTCGGCGATTCTGTCTTTTATGATTGGGTCATGCGGAAGTTATAAGGCGCTACCAGAAGCGCAAATTGGAAAAGATTTTTCCAACCTGTCAACGACAATAAAACCAAAGGATAAAATAAAAATAAAACTTAATAACGGTGATATTATTAAAATGAGATTTAAGGAAATGGGAATTGATAGTATAACAAGAACCTTTTCAAGATCAGGGAATGCCTCCGGTAAAGGACCCATTATGATTCATGATATTCAAAGTATTCTGCTTTGGCACCGTGATCCAGCCATGACCGGGCTTCTGATAGTTTCATTGGCAATAGGAGGAGCTGTGATAGTGATCGCAATCCCAAAGGGCGGGCCATCCGGTGGATTTGGACCCTTGTAAAAACATTTCAAACATTCAGCGCAAAACTTAAAGCACATGAAAAAGCTAATTGTTGTCACCTGTCTTGGCGTTCTACTTTATGGCGTAACAGCTCACGGCCAAAGTCGATTTAGCAATGATCCTTACTTTCCGACGAAGCGTACGTTTAATGCAGGTTTTTACACAACCTACCGCGGCACCGCTATCGCAGCCCCGGTAATGATCGGTGAGATCGTCTATGGCGTTAGCGACAGAGTTTCCCTGAGTGTTGTTGCAGGTACCACGGGCACGCTTGGGCTATTGGGAATAAGGATGGCGGCGGCGCTGCATCAACAAAATAATTTCAGATTGCTTTTGCGCGTGAGTTCAGTATACTACCCTGAGCGCAGAGGAACCTTCCTATTTGATAAATCCAATCAAACGGTAATGCCATGGATGTTATCGATGGGATTTATTGATGCAGAATGGAGAATGAAAAATGGGCTTCGCTGGGCAATCGGCGCGGGAGCCCTTGAAACTCACTGCGTAAATGGGATGATGAATTTGTTGTCCGGTGGGAAATGGCATCAAGACGCTGTGTTGGCTCTTGAGGTATTTAACACCGTTCAGACAAGCCTTTCCGTTCCATTGTCAAGCAGACTTACGTTGCGCCCAGAAGTAATTGCCGCGTTTAAAGGAATGAAACTGGTAACGGATGACAAATACAAAGTTGGACCACTCACTATTTATCTTAATCTGGTCTATCAATTCTAAAGCAGTAAAAAATTTGTTCTCAGCGCCAGCGCAATATTGACGATCAACTCTCAGTCGGGTTTTGGATCAAGTAAAAAGGGCGCAGCATGGCGTGTGGGCGCGATAAGATTGGGAATCATTGAATCCGAATAAAAATCCCGAGTACCAAAAATAATAACCTATGAAAAAAATAATGCTTCTTGTCGGCCTCAGTTTAGCAATGTATGCACTCACGACGATCTTAACGATGTCGTGATAACATCAGTTCTTTTGAAACTGTTTTTCCAGTGGCCCTTCAAGTTCGAGGTCGACTATGATCTTCTTATCGAGAGGGCTGTCCTTTATGACATTATATTCATCCCAGAACTTTTTATTGTAGGGCTGATCCTGATACTGCAGCCCATAGCTTCTCATTTTTTGTGTAATGGCAATTCGATCGTCTGGTTCAGAAACCACGTTGTTGATCAGAAGCTGTTGTTGTAATTCTGTTTCAAAACGTAATTTATCTGTCTCGGGATCATACCAGTTTAGTTTGTAGTCGACGGTGAGGTAATTGAGGAAAAACTTGCCCTCAAAAAACTTAAAGTCAACCACTCGCTTAATACTTTCAAATCTTCGGACGAGGCCTCGTTTTTTTCCGAGATCCTCCGGCATGCTATTTTCATATTCAACCCGTATAATTCCAAAATTCTTTTTGTCAACATACAATTTCAATCTAAAATCTTTCACGTGAGAAACAACATAGACTTCATGTCCATTATAATAGGAGTCCTGATCCCTCACAAGATTGCCGAAAAAGAATTCTTCTTCGGGAAAGAGACGATAGCGAACATCGTTGTTAAGCAAAAGTACTTCGAGTAGATTATCCTGATCAAAATAGGTGGTGAACTTATTGGAGTAACCAAGACTTCTCCTGACTTCTACCAGCGAAACACGTTCTCTAAGTTTTGATTTATTCCTTGGCTCCTTATAATTATCATCATAGATCTTTATAGCCGCCTCCAGCAAGGAAACGTAGGTTCCGCCAACTTTTTTAAGATCCCGGTAAAAGCCTTCAAGGAGAAAAGGATTTTCAGGATAATTTTGTTCAATCCGGGTGAGTGCAATTCTTAGAATGTCGCCGCCCTGAAGTGAGTCAGAGATGACTACTGTATTTAGGATCGTTGTAGATTTTGATAGAGCAATTTCCGAATCCTTTGACTCAATTAACGTCCAGGCGGGCACTTCATAGTTCTGATATCCAAGCATACTGATCACGAAAATCTCGTTCCGATACTGCTGGGGAAAGTGGAAATCAAACTCACCATTCAGATTGCTGATCGTGCCGATGGGCTTTCCCATGATGCCAACGGAAGCAAATGGAAGGGGCTCCCTGGTTTCTTTATCAATGATTCTTGCTGAGATCGTCAGATTTTGACTTGAGGCAGCAAAAGCAACGACAAAGGCGAGCAGAAGGAAAATAAAATAGCGCATCTAATTCATTAAGTACTGCCAAAAGGATAAAGGTAACAGTTTGCTTGTCTCCCTGAATAGGCCGTTTGACGATAATAAAACCAGTTTAACTTAGCATAAAGCAATTTAACGGTGAATTCATTCATTTATCTAATTTTATACTGGAGTTTACATCTTTCTAGTCCAATCTATTTTACGCTTTGAAGTGGTTTGACAACATCCCGAAGATCTGGAAAAGGGCTTATTTGCTCATTTGCGTATGGTATGCGATCAATTTCGCTGTCAGCACTTTTTTTGAATGGAAACTGAAACGTCCTTTCCCCTACGTCTTCTGGAATGGTTTTTATTTGTGGGAATGCCTTTGTGCCTTGATCTTACTTATCTTCTTATGGACCAGGTTTCTCTTTCGTTTTCGACCGGTGATCCAATTGATAGGACACGCCGTTGGTATCGGTTCTTTTTTTATGATCATGGGAACCCTCACATATTACTTTACTGATTACGTTGATGGGCTCGTTTACTTCGAAAACTGGAAAGAATCAATGGTGGAACTTCTCAACTGGGACGCCCTTCGTTTTTACGACCAATATATTATCACGGTGGGTATTTATTATGTGATTCAGTACTTCCAGGGTCTTCAGAAAGAAGAAAAAGAAAAAAGTGAGCTTGCTCTTAAAAACAAAGAGATGCAGATATCTCTGCTCAAATCGCAGATCAATCCTCATTTTTTATTCAATACACTGAATTCAATTTCCACTCTAATACATTCCAGCAAGGATCAGGCCAGAAGAGTAATTACACAACTTTCTGATATTTTTCGTTATGCTCTTGACTCACACTCGGGTAAGATGGTAAAACTGATCCATGAAATTGACTTTATCGAAAACTATATCCGTATTCAGCAAGTGCGATTCGGAGACAGACTTAAGTTTCAAAAACATGTCGATTCATCCTGCCTTGGATTGAGCATACCGCCAATGATCCTGCAACCACTGGTGGAGAACTCCGTGAAATATGGCATTGGCCCCAAAGAGGATGGTGGGACCATCAACCTCATTGTAAAACATATATCGGGTGCTGTCTTTTTTGAAGTACGGGATGATGGATTGGGAATTCATGCAAAAAAGGTAATGGATGGCAGCGCCGGCGGTGTTGGAATGAAGAACACTGACCTTCGGCTTAAAAGTTATTATGGGCCGAGTTCGTCGCTGAAAGTAAAATCGTCCGAACATGGCTACTCGGTGAGTTTCTCCATACCGATCCTGGAGTCTAAAGAAAAAAATGGAGAACTTAAAATTACTGAATACGAAAATCAACTATTATGAGCACTACTTGTTTAATTATTGATGATGAAAAACTCGCACGCGAACTTCTGCACGAATACCTCGAAGGATTTCCAGAGATGGAAATAATTGGGGAGTGCTCGAAAGGAAGTGACGCCGTTGAAAAAATAAATAAGCTAAAGCCTGACGTTATCTTTTTGGATGTTCAAATGCCTGGAATGACGGGATTTGAGGTATTGGAGGAAATTGATCACGAACCGTATATTATTTTTACTACAGCCTATGATCAGTATGCTATAAAGGCATTTGAAAAAAATGCTGTAGATTATTTACTGAAACCATTGGATGAGGAACGGTTCAGACTTGCTGTCAATCGCGCGATGAAGCGAAAAACAGCCGAGCATGGCAACCTCGAAGAATTGTTGCGCAGTATAAAATCGGACAACAAGAATTTCGAATCACATATTTTTGTTCAAAAGTCGGAGAAGCTATTCAATCTTCCAGTGGAAGAAATCGTATACCTGGAAGCTTCCGGCGATTATACTGTCATTACAACAAAAAATGACCAGTTCGTAAGTTCCTCTGGAATTGGCAAGCTCGAAGAAATTATGGACCCGGATACTTTTATCCGTGTGCATAGGTCAACAATCATCAATCTGAATTATCTGAAAGAAATTGAAAGACACTTCAACGGCGGTATGGTGGTAAAGATGCAGAGTGGAAAAAGCTTCCCGGTAAGTCGTACCTACGCAAAGCTTATACGAAAGAAAGTAGTGTAAAAATTATTTTTTGGCTGTGGTAGGGTCAAATTTCACCCTGACTTTTACCTGGGTGTCAACAGCAATATCGTCTTGGGAAGTAGGGGTCCATTTTGGTCCCTCTTTTACAAGCCGTATTACTTCCTCATCACAACCGTATCCTAAACTTTTAAGAACGTTAAAGTCAGCAAGGTCGCCATCGGCTTCGATCGTAAACTCGATCATTACTTTTCCCTTGACCTTATTTTCTAAAGCCTGCGTTGGGTAGCGCACATTATTTTCAAGATATTTATTATAGGCGCGTATTCCACCCAAAGGGGAAGCAGTTTTAATTATAGGTTCATCAGCCACACGATTCTCCTGGATTCCCAATGCGGTTACAACCACCTCGCTGAGTTGTGAAGCATCCTCTTTCATTTTAATTTCAAGGGAAGAGTTATCGCGTGCTCTGGTCTCTATCGTTTCCATTCCGATAAAAGAAAAAATTAGTTCAGGTTTTTCTATTTCGGTATTAATCTGAAAATACCCATTGCCATCTGTAACCGTCCCGCTTGTTGTTCCTTTTACAAGAATATTGACTCCCGGCATCGGACTGCCGTCTTCTGTGGAGATAACTTTTCCCGAAATAGTTGTACTGCTTTTTGCATCATCTGCTGATGCGAAGCCACTGGATCTTTTATCAGCTATGGATTCCTTCTTTTTTGACTCGCCCTGGTTTCCAGACACTGCCGGGATAAGCTGAATTGACTGAGTAGCTTTTTCCTTTTCATCAATCACTTCCAACGAAAGTTTTGGTTTATCTTCTTCCGATTCCTTAATGTTTGCCGGCTGGGCTTCAGAGGATGCCCCGGACACAGATGTTTTGTCGGGTCCTAATTCCCGTTTGGACAATGCAAGACCTTTTGTTATGGATCTTATCGGTGCTTCATTCTTTTTAACGTTTTCTTCCTCTGGCTCTGCAAGGGTCAGCAACGATGCACTTGAATCTTTTTTGGAGGTGATCAAGGAATCAGCTGACATGGCAACCGGAACTTCGTTTTTTTGCAGAGCCAGGTTTGTTGGTTCAGAAAAATCAATCAGGAGTAAAGCCACACCGGTTCCCAATACTAACAACACGCCTGCTGCAATCCGAAGAGGTGTAAACCACGTAGACGCTTCTTGTCGTCCGAGTTTTCTTGTTAATTCGCTAACATCCGCCGAAAAGTCGCTGGATGAAATAGAATGAATACCCTCTAATGCATCTTCGAGAAATGGATCGTTGAGCGCTCTCTTTTCAAGGGCATGTCTTTCCTTCGGACGTAATGTCCCTTCACGGTAGCGTTTAATATCGTCTTCCAGATCAGCCATTAGCTTCCATACAAATCTTCAGATTTCTTTTCCCATTCTGAATATAGCTCTTCACCTGATTCAGGTCAAAACGGGTTTCGTCCGCAATATCCTTATAGCATTTTTCATACAGGTAGAACAACCGCACACACTGTTGCTGTTCCCTGGTGAGGGTTTCGATGCACTTTTCAAGCTTTTTGATATTCTCTTCCAGTTCAATTTCACCATCAGGATGCTCTTCGGGGCCATTTTCCATAAGGAAAGGCGAAATTTCTTCAGTCTGTTTTCCCTTTTTTGCCCTAATCTGCATCAGGCAGTGATTTCGGGCATTTACGTACAGCCAGCTCCTGAAATTAAGCACAGAGTATTGCAAAAGGCTTTCTATCAACTTCTCGTGGATTTGCATCACAGCGTCTTTGGATTCGTCACGGTCCTTCAGATATTTCAGACAAACACCATAAACCATCGACGCATAGCGAAGGTATAATGTGCTCAGCCATTCCAGGTCATGGGTGGTCTGATATAGCCGCAGCAGTTCATCATCTGTCTTTTCTGTATTGGCTTTTCTCAAAAACACGTTCCAAGATAAATTTTTTAAAAGTCTTATGGAAAAACGAAGCCGAACGCATCTTCTTTAAAAACAAAATATAATTGTTATGAAAAAGAAATGGATGCTCGTTTTAATAATTCTCGCAGCCTTTGTCGGGGTTTTGCAGGCGCAAGTTCGAACAATCACTGGAAAAATTACCTCAGCTGAAGATGGCAGCGCAATTCCCGGGGCGAATATTGTGTTGAAGTACTCTTCAGTTGGGGCCATCTCCGATGTAAACGGAAATTATTCAATAAACATTCCTGAAAAGGGCGGTACGTTGGTTTTTTCTTTCATCGGATTTATTAACAAGGAGGTGAATGTTGGTACTATCAATGTAATGAACGTGAAACTTGTCAGTAGCCATGAAAAGTTAAAAGAGGTCGTGGTTAATGGCTATGGAGTGAAAGACGATAAGAGAGCAATAAATGCACCAGCAACTCTACAGGGCAGAGTTATGGGCATTGCGATTGATCAGGGTGAACCAGAACAGCCACAATTTAACACTGAAGAATACGATGCGATAAGCGAAAATATTTTCCACGGCGCCAAACAAAATCCCCTTTCGACATTTTCGATCGATGTCGATGCCGCTTCATACAGCAACATGAGGCGCTTTATTCAAAACGGCCATCGCCCTCCGGTAGACGCGGTCAGGATTGAGGAGATGGTAAATTATTTCGATTACAATTATTCACAGCCAAAAAACGATGATCCTTTCTCGGTATATACTGAAATATCTACAGCGCCGTGGAATGAGAAACACAAACTTGTTCATATTGGTCTGCAGGGAAAAATTATTCCAACCGATAATTTACCAGCCTCCAACCTCGTTTTCCTGATTGATGTATCAGGGTCCATGAGTGCAGACAATAAATTGCCATTGCTGAAATCTTCATTCAAAATGCTTGTCGAACCTTTGCGCGAGCAAGACCGTGTTGCGATCGTTGTGTATGCAGGAGCTGCTGGTCTGGTATTGCCATCCACATCTGGTTCCGACAAGCAAACGATCATCGCCGCGCTTGACAATCTGCAGGCAGGTGGATCTACTGCCGGCGGAGCTGGAATTAATCTGGCCTATTCAATTGCGAAACAGAATTTCCGCCAAGGCGGCAACAATCGTGTAATTCTCGCGACGGATGGGGATTTTAATGTGGGAGAATCCAGTAATGGTGGGATGGAGCGAATGATTGAGCAAAAGCGTGATGATGGAATTTTTCTTACCGTCCTTGGATTTGGTATGGGTAACTACAAGGATTCCAAGATGGAAATACTTGCAGATAAGGGCAACGGAAACTATGCCTACATCGACACAATTCTTGAAGCACAAAAGGTATTGGTAAATGAATTCGGGGGTACGATGTTTACCATTGCTAAAGACGTCAAGATTCAGGTTGAATTTAATCCCTTGAAAGTGCAGGCTTATCGGCTGATTGGCTATGAGAATCGTATGCTGAAGAGTGAAGACTTTAATAACGACAAAAAGGATGCTGGTGAATTAGGCTCAGGGCATACCGTAACGGCTCTTTATGAAATTATTCCACATGGTGTGGAAAGTGATTTTTATAAGATTGATGAGTTGAAGTATCAAAAAACCAAAACTACCATGGCTGCAAATAACTCTGATGAAATTATGACCATCAAGCTTAGGTATAAAAAACCTGATGGAGACGTAAGCAAATTAATTGTTCATCCTTTGATGGATAGTAATAAGAGTTTATCCGCATCATCTGAAGATTTTCGTTGGTCTGCATCAGTAGCTGCTTTTGGAATGTTGCTTCGTGAATCTGAATATGTTAAAGGGTTTTCTTATGATAAGGTAGCACAGTTGGCTCAGGCTGCCCGAGGTGATGATAAAAATGGATATCGCGCTGAATTTATAAATCTTGTGAAATCGATGGGGCTCGTAGCAAGTAGATAGAGGGCGAAATTATGCCACTGGTCCTGTCGTGCCTTCATGTCATGGCAGGACCATATTTATCGATTAGTCAATCTTTATCTTTATTTTTGTCGAATGGTAAAGATCAGCGCTGTAATAATTACCTACAATGAAGAGAAAAATATTACACGTTGTATTGAGTCTGTCAGCCCGGTAGTAGATGAAATCGTAGTAATAGACTCCTATTCAAAGGACAGAACCAAGGAAATATGTCTTTCCAAAGGTGTAATATTCATTGAGCACCTTTTCAGAAATCATATTGATCAGAAGAATTTTGCTGTTACTCAAGCCACCCATAAATATATTTTGTCACTTGATGCGGATGAATACCTTTCGCCGGAGTTGACCCAATGTATTCTTGAAGTCAAAAATACCTGGCCAGCGGAAGCTTTCCGCATGAATCGTTTATCCAGTTACGGCAATAAATGGATAAAGCATGGTTCCTGGTATCCGGACCGAAAAATAAGACTGTGGAACAGGGACATGGGATTGTGGGGAGGAGAAAATCCGCATGATCGTGTAGTTTTAACAAAAGCGATACGGGTTGTTCACCTCGAGGGGGATATTCTTCACCGCGCTTATAAAGATTCAAAAGAAACACTCGACAAGATTCAGCGCTACTCTGACATCTTTGCGTTTGAAAATGCAGGTCGCAAATCAAGTTCGATTGTAAAAATCCTTGGTCATACATCTTTTGCATTCATTAAGAGTTATATCATCAAACAGGGTTTCCTTGACGGCTATGAAGGTCTGATGGTTGCAAAGGCTGAGGCGAACCACGTATTTTATAAGTATGCCAAATTATATGAGGCCAACAAGAGGGCTATGCTTGGTAAGAAAGTGATTATTAGTCGCACAGATAACCTGGGCGATGTGATATTAACCCTTCCATTGTTAGGCTACCTTAAAGCGACAATGCCGGAAATAAGAATTTATTTTATCGGAAAAAAATACACTCATGAAGTTATCGATAAATGTATTCATGTCGATAAACTGTTAGACCGTGAGGAGGTATTGAAAAATCCGGAGATACTTCGTGAGATCAACGCCGATTCGATTCTGTTTATTTATCCTGACCGGGAGCTCGCAAAACTTTCAAAGGAACTAGGTATAAAACGTCGCATAGCCACAGCACATCGGTGGTTTAACTGGTTGTATTGCAATTATCGTGTTGATTTCAGCAGGCTGCGGTCACGTCTTCATGAAAGTCAGTTGAATTTTAAATTATTATCTCCATTTAAATTGTTTTGGGATTTTGATCTCAAAGAGATTGGCGATTTTTATGGATTGGTTCCGCCGCTGCAAAATCATAATGGTCTTCTTTCTCCTGAGTACTTTAATCTAATTCTGCACCCAAAATCCAAGGGGAGTGCACGTGAATGGCACCTCGAGAACTATTATTTGCTGGCAAAGTCCCTGTCGACGGATCACTACCGTATATTTGTCACTGGCTTGAAAGAAGAGGGTGATCTGATGAAAAAGGAATTGCCGGAATTATTTCAACTTTCCAATGTAATTGACCTCACCGGTAAAATGAATCTTGAGGAACTGATGTCATTCGTAAGTCAATCTGATGGTTTAGTGGCCTGCAGTACGGGAGTTCTTCACCTTGCAGCAGCGCTTGGTAAGTATACGTTGGGACTTTACTCGCCAATGCGACCGATACACCCCGGTCGTTGGATGCCGATTGGCAAAAACGCAAGCTATCTGGTAGTCAACAAAACCTGCAATGCATGCAGTAGAAGCAAGGAATGTGCGTGCGTAAACGAGATCACCGTGGATCAGGTTCGGCAACGGGTCGAACAATTCTGCTCTATAACTAATGTGAAGAAGTATGAAGAATACTGACCGACCTAAGGTTGTCTTTGATGCGTCCCCGCTTCGATATTTGCACACTGGTTTAGGTCAGGTCTCTTTCAATTTGATAAAGGCGTTCGAAGAAATCCGTGAGAAGCAGTTGGATATCGCCTATTTGGTTCATGCATCATCAAAGCATTTTGTAAACGATTTTACACAACGATTCATTATCGCCAGTGCGCTAAAGCGGCACATGCCTCCGTTTCTTTTTCCATTCCTATTTGGAGAATATGATCTATGGCATGCCACAACAGAGAATACAAAGTTCACACACTTTTCTAAGTCCGCCAAGGTCTTGCTGACAATTCATGGGCTTCATTTTCTGGATGAAGATCCGCATGACGTGGCAATGAAAAAACTGGCATTGGTACAAAAAATTGTTGACAGATCAAATGCCATTGCAGCAGACTCAAAGTATACTGCAGATCTTGTGCAAAAGCATTTGAAACTGGGTAATAAACCGATGCGAATTATTCACCTTGGGGTCGAAAAGTCCCCGTCAAGAATTTTAAAAGGACCCGCTAACCTTCCTGATGGCAAATTTATTTTTTCGATCGGAAGTTTTTTCGAGCGCAAGAATTTTCATGTATTGATACCCTTTCTTCATCAATTGGGTGATTATAATCTTGTGCTGGCTGGTAATAATTCAAATGCATATGGAAACAAGATTAGAGCTGAGATACTACGATTGGGCTTGTCTTCACGCGTGATACTGACTGGGGAAGTGGATGAAGCGGAGAAGTATTGGTTGTTTGAAAATTGTTCAGCCTTTGTCTTTCCTTCGGTGTCGGAAGGTTTTGGGATACCAATGATTGAAGCAATGCAAGCTGGCAAGCCAGTCTTTTCTTCATTGTTTGGAAGTCTGCCCGAAATTGGTTCGAAGCACGCGTTTTATTGGGAACATTTCGATCCTGAATATATGAGTGAACTTTTTCTTGAGAAGATGCAATCGTATTATAGTGATCCTCAAAATGCAATTAATAGTAAAGCGCATGCACACGGTTTCTCCTGGGCCAGGACTGCCGAGGGTTATCTGTCCTTCTATGCCGATTTGATTAAATAATTCGGTTAATTTTGCCGATCTAAAAACTTACGCGATCTATGACCACAGTGGATTGGTTGATTGTACTTTCTGTTCTCCTGACAGCCCTGAGCGTTTATCTATTTGCAAAATATAATCGTTACAGTAGTCTCTGGAAGCAGCGAGGGGCATTTATGAAATGGCCGGTAAAGCAAATTTCATTGGACAAGGTTGATAGGATTTTCAAAGTAAATGAATTCGGGCCCACGATAGAAACGGAAGTTGATTTCATCGGCCGTGGACATCTTTTGGTTCCAGGGGGTACCTCGGATACAGAGGCGTGGATACTATCAGCGCTTTCAAAAAAGGCAAATACAATTTTTGAATTTGGAACATGTACTGGAAAGACAGCCTATCTGATGGCAAAAAATTCTCCAGAAAATGCGAAAGTGATTACACTTACGCTGTCGCCTGAGCAATTAGCTGAATATGAAAAAGGCTCTTCAGATGACAATAAGTCGACAGAAGATGCAACAAGTGAGTCTGCCTTCACTAATTTCTTATACACTGGAACATCTGCAGAAAAAAAGATAACACAGGTTTTTGGCGACAGCAAGCATTTTGATGAAAAGCCTTATGCCGGGAAAATGGATTTGATCTTTGTTGATGGTTCTCATGCACTTTCGTATGTCTACAGCGACAGCGAGAAGGCATTCAAGATGGTAAGTCCAGGAGGCTTGATTCTGTGGCATGACTACAGAGGGCCTTATGATACGCTGGATGTTTATCATGGTTTGAATAAACTTTCAAAAGAGAAGCCTCTTTACCATATTGAAGGTACCTCATTGGTGATGTTCAGAAATCCGGGTTAGCAATACTCCTTATGAAAGTCGTTGGCTTCAGCATCATACGAAATGCAGCGCGGTTGGACTATCCAATTGTTGAAGCGATCACTTCGATTCTTCCGCTTTGCGATGAGTTTGTTGTGGCCGTTGGAAAATCTGAGGACACTACGCTGGAACTCATACGTCAAATTCCATCCGACAAAATTAAAATAGTTGAAACCCTCTGGGATGATACCCAGCGGAAGGGTGGACGAACGTTTGCGTTGGAAACCGACAAGGCTTTAGGTGCTATTCCAGATGATGCCGACTGGTGTTTTTACATTCAGGCGGATGAAGTACTTCATGAAAAATATTATTCAGTTGTAAAAGAGGCAATGCTTTTATACAAAGATGATAAACAGGTCGAAGGACTTCTTTTTAATTACAAACACTTTTATGGTTCTTACGATTACCTTGGAAGTTCCTGGAGCTGGTATCGACGGGAGGTCAGGATTATAAGGAAAGACAGCAATATTTTTTCTTATAAAGACGCTCAGGGATTCCGAAAAAGACCTAATGAGAAATTAAGGGTAAAACTGATTGATGCGTCTATTTATCATTACGGATGGGTTCGTGATCCAAGGGCAATGCAACGGAAGCAGCAGGAGTTTAATCATTTTTATCATGATGATCATTGGATCGACCAGCATGTGGCAAAAGCGAGTGAGTTTGATTATAATCAGATCGACTCATTGGAATATTTCAAAGGCTCACATCCGGCAATAATGGCGGGACGCATTGAGCGACTCAATTGGAAATTTGATCACGATCTTTCAAAAAACAGACTTTCGGTCCGCGAACGCTTGAAGCGATTCGCCAGCAGGTTGGTTGGCCGACGCATAGGCGAATACAAGAACTATTCTCTCGTCTAAAAAAAATTCTTCCATCCTCTGTCCTTTTAACTTATTTTTGACGCCTATGGCGGAAAGCGTGCGGCAGCACTATACGGACAAAGAGAAGCAGGAAATCTTCGATAATGAGTTTCTGCCGCATATTCACTCAATGTACAATTTTGGATATCGGCTCACCCTTGACCGCGACGACGCCAAGGACCTGGTCCAGGACACCTATTTCAAAGCTTTCCGTTTCATAGAATCATTCCAAAAAGGAACTAACGCTAAGGCCTGGCTGTTCCGCATTTTGAAGAATAGCTTTATTAATGACTATCGGAAGAAAGTCAAAGAGCCGAACAAGGTCGATTATCAGGAGGTAGAACAGTATTATAATTCGGAAGATGTGGACCGGCAGATCACGCCAGATCTGCGGGTGGATGCATTAAAAGATATGATTGGAGACGAAATCTCAAATGCTCTGAATGCTCTGGATGTTGATTTTCGTACAGTAATTATTTTGTGTGATCTGGAAGGTTTTAAATATGAAGAGATGGCAAAGATCCTCGATATTCCTATCGGAACTGTCCGCAGTCGCCTTCATCGGGCCCGCCAATTACTCAAGGAAAAGTTAAGTGAATATGCAAAATCAATGGGTTATAAAAATGCCTAAGTCATGAGCCTATCTACCAACCCCTTTGTCTCCACTACCGGTAAGAAACCGACTTGCATGGAGATGCTGCAACTGATCCTGGATGGTCAGGATTCACCAGAGCAGCGCGAGTATTTTAAAACTCACATGGAAAATTGCATGCCCTGTTTTAAGAATTATCACGTTGATATGACGATTAAGGAATTGCTCAAATCAAAATGCTGTGGAGGAGATGCGCCAGAAGAACTAGTCGCCAAAATAAAAGGTCAGATAGCACAAAACATTTCGTAATGGCGGGAAAGGCGTTGATTTTTTCCGCTCCTTCCGGTTCCGGAAAGACTACCATCGTAAAACATCTTTTAAGTACAAATTCTGATCTGGGTTTCTCCATTTCGGCGTCTACCCGCGATAAGCGTGGACGTGTTGAAGAGCATGGGAAAGATTATTACTTTCTCAGCCCGGAAGAATTCAGACATAAAATTGTCAACCATGAGTTTATTGAATGGGAAGAAGTGTATGCAGGAAATTTTTATGGTACCCTTAAGTCTGAAATCGACAGGATTTGGGCGGAAGGCAAGAACGTAATATTTGATGTAGATGTAAAAGGTGGCATAGCACTAAAAAATTATTTTGGTAGCAAAGGGCTTTCGGTTTTTGTAAAAGTGCCTTCTCTTGAAATTCTGGAGCAACGACTCTTGAACAGGAGCACTGAAAGTGCAGATAGTCTTTCACAGCGTCTTTTTAAAGCGAAATTTGAGATGACTTTTCAAGACGAATTTGATGTGGTTCTGGTGAATGAAACTCTGACGCATTCTTTGGCAGAAGCTCAGAGCCTCTACGACAGGTTCAAGTCGAAATAGAAATACTCTTATCTTGGGCTGCATTTAACTGCGTTCATTGCGGTAAAAATATTGTCAGAAATAAATTTTATGCCAGTCGGTCAGAAAATTGGTCTCTTCTTTGGCTCATTTAACCCTATTCACATAGGGCACATGATTATTGCCAACATCATGGCGGAGAATACTGATTTGAACAAGGTTTGGTTTATCGTAACACCTCAGAACCCTTTTAAACCAGCAAAAGGATTACTTCATGAATTTGACCGATATGATTTGATCAAAGCCGCGATTGCTGATAATTATAAACTGGAAGTTTCCGATGTAGAGTTTGCGCTGCCTAAGCCTAGTTATACAATCGATACGTTGGCGGTTCTTTCTGAAAAGCATTCGAATAAAACCTTCAAGGTTATTATCGGTGAAGACAATCTCACAAGCTTTGAAAAATGGAAAAACCATGGCCAGATTCTCGATCACTACGGGTTATATGTTTATCCACGGCCAGGTGTAACAAATTCGGATCTGCGACGTCATGCTAACGTGAAAATGGTGGAAGCTCCACTTCTGGATATTTCTGCAACCTACATCCGCCAGTGTCTCAAGGACAATAAGTCGGTGCGCTATCTCGTTCCTGAACCCGTGGAACAAATGCTGCGACTTCGTAATTTTTACAAGTAAAGCTGCATAAATGGCAACTTCAAAGGAATACTTTGCGTCTTTGATAGGAATGAAAAATTTTTTACCAGGTGTATTGCTTTTGCTTTGTTTATCCGCCGAGGCTGGTGGCATAAAAGGCCTTATAAAAGGCGATGATGGAGCGCCATTGCCCTTTGCAACAATTTATGTAAAACAGACAGGTTCTGGGGCGGTGAGCGATCCGAATGGACGCTATGAAGTTGCGCTTCCCACGGGTCACTATGACATCGTTTTTCATTACCTGGGCTTTGAGACCCAGAGTCAGTCGATCGATGTGAAAGATGCGTTCATTGAAATTAACATCACACTAAAAACGCAGGTCATTCAACTTCAGACCGTTACGATTAAAGCTGGAAATGAAGATCCGGCTTACACCATCATGCGTAAGGCGATCGCGAAGGCAAAGTACCATACACAACAAATCGATAAGTATACAGCCAAGGTCTACATTAAGGGAAAAGGCAAACTAACGGATTATCCATGGCTGGCGAAAAAAGCGCTCGAAAAGGAGGGGATCACGAAGGATAGAGTATTTATTTCTGAATCCGTAAGTGAAATAAAGTATACCCGGCCAAATAAATTTGAAGAGAAGGTAATAGCTGTCTACACCAATGGAAATAACAGAAACACGTCGCCGAACGCATATGTTTTTGGAAGCCTTTATGAACCAGAAATAGCTGAAACGATTTCACCGCTTTCGCCCAAGTCATTTTCGTATTACAAATTTGAGTACCTGGGATCATTCAAAGACCGGACGTATGAGGTCAGTAAAATAAAAGTTACACCTCGATCCAAGGGCGACAATGTGTTTGATGGCATCATCTATATCGTTGAGGACTGGTGGAGTATTCACAGTGCCGAATTGAATGCCACCAAACTGGGAATAAAAGTCCATATCAAATCCATTTACAATCCAATTGAGGACAAAGCCTGGCTGCCGGTGTCTCAGCAGTTTTATATCAAAGGAAAAGTATTCGGTTTTGAATTTGAAGGGGATTACCTCGCTACAGTAAAAAATTATTCGATTACGTTGAATCCGGCGTTGCCTCAGGAAATGACGGTAATTGATGAGACGGTTCAAAAAGAACAAGCGAAAGTCGTCGAGAAAAAATACAGCAAAAAAGGGCAACAACTTCAGCAACGTCTTGAGGCCGGTAAAGACGTAACGCGAAAGGAGCTGAACCAATTGGTTAAAGAGTATGAAAAGGCCGAGCAAAAGGAGCAGAAAGCGCCGGAAGTAATTGAGGAGACAAGTTATAAGGTCGATTCCCTTGCATATAAAAAGGACTCTACTTTCTGGTCTGAAATGAGACCCGCAAAACTCACAAAAGAAGAAGAAAGAGGATATAAAGTTGCAGACAGCATGTCTGTAGTTCAAAAGAAAAGGGAGGAAGGTGATTCGTTGAAACCCTCAAAGAGTAAAGGTTTTCAGGTGTGGGATTTGCTGACTGGAGACACCTACAAATTATCAAAGACAGAAAATTTTCAAATCCATATGCCTTTTGGCGGTTTTAATACGGTAGAGGGATGGAACCTGATCTATCGCGTTGGATATTTAAAACGATGGGTAAAACGCGATTCACTTAATCCAGATGCGCTTCCAAGAGTATCGCGACTTGAAATTACTCCCGTCGCGCGCTATGCATTTGACAGAAATATACTTTCCGGTGTTCTTCGAACAGACTATCGATCACAAAAAAGAAGAATTACTCTTGAAGGAGGAAGATACGTGGAGCAGTTTAACAGCGATGTTCCTATCCTTCCGATTATTAATACTGTAACAACATTATTCTTTGAAGATAATCTCATGAAATTGTATGAGCGCAATTTTGTGGATCTGAAATGGAGGGAGCAGCTTGATGAACGATTTGCGCTTTACACGCAATGGACGTATGCGCGGCGGAGTTCCTTACAAAATGTGACGAATTATACAATAATCGATTATAAGGAAAAAAGTTATACTCCTAACGCTCCATTCAATGTGGAGCAGACTGCTGACCTTACCAACGGAAACTTTGCTACCCATAATTCATTTACCGGATTGATTGGATTAGAGGCACGTCCGTGGCAGAAATACAGAATTCGCAACGGCAGAAAATTTAGAATCGATAACTCTTCTCCGGTATTCAAGGCAGAGTACAGGGCAGGATTCGGCGCACTCGGAAGCGATGTAAAATTTGAGGAAATAGAGATTGGAGTTCGGGAGCAGATTAAGTTTGGTATCCGGGGTACATTGGATTTTGCTCTGAAGGGTGGAATGTTCCTTAACTCAGACAAAATGTACCTTATGGACTATGAACATTTTCTGGGTAACAGGACAGCGATTATTACGACTGATGCGGTGGGAAGTTTCCGCTTGCTCGACTATTATAAATACAGCACGAAAGACAAATATTTTACTGCCAATGTGCATTATCACTGGCGTAAATTTTTGATCACCCGTATTCCTTATGTCCGCCTTGCCGGCATAACAGAGAATACGTTCGTTAATTATCTTTACACACCGTCGTCAGGAAATTATACCGAAGTGGGATATGGACTCGACGGCATTTTACGGATTTTCCGTTTGGAATTTGCTGCTTCTTTTCAGAATGGGACGTATACGGAAAGTGGTTTCCGCATTGGTATTGCGTCGAATATTGGTGTAAATTTTAGTGATTAGATTCTATTACTGGAAAGTCTCCTTAGGTTAATGCTTCTCGTCGCGCACTTTGTGTAATTTTGCCATCGCACGAATTTTCAAGGTGCATTATGTCCGTCTCCATTGAGGATTTTTTAAGATTGAGAAGAAAACATCCTGTAGTGGATGTGCGCTCTGAAGGAGAGTATCTTGCCGGACATATCCATGGTGCAATTAATATCCCCTTGTTAAAGAATGAAGAGCGGGTAATCGTTGGTACAGCGTACAAACAACAGGGACAGCAGCACGCAATAAATGAAGGCTTTCGACTGGTTGGGCCCAGACTAGTTGATATTGTTCAGGAAACAGAAAAGATTGCTCAGGGGAACGAAATTCTGGTTCATTGCTGGCGTGGAGGAATGCGTTCCAACAATTTTTGTCAGTTCACATCAATGGCACGTATCAAGTCCCAACAAGTGGTGGGAGGTTACAAGGCATACCGAACTCTTGCATTGGAGTCGTTCGGTAAGCCCATTAAAATGATGATCCTTACAGGTTGTACGGGCAGTGGTAAAAGCGACGTGCTTCGTTCATTGGCAATCCAGGGAGAGCAGGTCATCGATTTGGAAACCCTGGCGAATCACAAAGGATCGGCTTTCGGTCATTTGCTGATGCCAAACCAGCCTACAACCGAACAATTTCAAAATGAATTATTTGAGAATATATTAAATCTGGACCTATCAAAACGTGTCTGGATTGAAGATGAGTCGCTTGCCATTGGAAAAATATTCCTACCTGTCGAGTTCAAGCACCGGATGACCCTAAGTCCATTGGTGCAGATGGACGTGGCGAGCGAGATACGTGTTCAGCGATTGGTCAATGAATATGGCCCTGCAGATCGTGATGAATTTTTAAGTATCATGGCAAAGATTGTAAAAAAACTGGGCGGACAGAACTTTAACTCCGCAAAGGAAAAGCTTTTACAAAATGACATGAGCTCGGTAATGGAAATTTTATTGACATACTATGACAAGGCATATCTTGGCAGCATCAATAAAAGGAAAGATCAAATCAAAGCAGTGATTTCCTGGGATGGAAGGGATGTGGATGACTATGCGGGAAAGTTAATTGCGATGGCTGATAATTGAACTGGGTTGATAAATTTTTTTGAGGAAGAACACCAAACCGCAAAGTTTGCAAAGATTGATGCGGATGAAGTTTTTATAAAATGCTATGAGCGAAATCAAATTAACACAGTACTCACATGGCGCCGGCTGCGGATGTAAGATTTCTCCGGCAGTGCTGGATATAATGCTTCACTCGGATTTGCCTAAAGCGAATTTCCCGGCATTACTGGTTGGCAATGAATCCAAAGATGACGCTGCCGTGTATGACCTTGGAAATGGTACATGCATCATAAGTACAACTGATTTTTTTATGCCTATCGTAGACGATGCGTTTACCTTTGGCGCAATTGCCTCAGTAAATGCCATCAGCGACGTATATGCCATGGGAGGGAAACCCTTTATGGCCATTGCCATTCTTGGCTGGCCTATCAATAAAATTCCAGCGGAGATTGCAAAGGAAGTCCTTGAAGGCAGTCGTAAAATTTGTGCTGAAGCCGGTATTCCCCTTGCTGGTGGTCACAGTATCGATTGTCCAGAACCGGTTTTTGGATTGGCGGTGTCGGGCCAGCTTGAAAAGAAAAATCTTAAGAGAAATGATACCGCTAAAAAGGGATCAGTGCTCTATCTCACCAAGCCCCTCGGCGTTGGTATTGTTACCACAGCACAGAAAAAAGGTATTGTCAGCGAAGAACATTTAAAAAAAGCTGTTGATACAATGCTCACTCTGAACAAAGCGGGCGGAGAATTTGGGAGCTTGCCGTATGTGAACGCAATGACGGATGTAACCGGGTTTGGATTATTGGGTCACTTGTGTGAAGTATGTGAGGGAAGTGGACTTTCTGCAGAGATTGAATTCGATAAAGTTCCGAAGTTTGATTTTCTCGACATCTATATAGGTCAAAAATCAATGCCAGGTGGAACCCAGCGCAACTGGGATAGTTATGGGAGCAAGATTGCGCCAATTGAAACCGATCAGCACAGAATTATCCTTGCGGATCCTCAAACGAGTGGTGGCTTAATGGTTTCCGTCGACGAAGGGCATGCCATGGATTTTGAACAATTTGCAAGAGGCCTGGGATACGAACTGAAACCCTTTGGCAGGATGGTACAAAGATCTGACTATCTCGTTGCAGTCAGATAATCGGTTGCAATTGGCTATGTTTTCAAAAGATTGCCGTACAAATAATTCAGTAAGACTTCCAAACAAAATTGAATTCAATGTGGGTCCAATTTGCTTGCTTTGTCATTCACACCTAAGCCATGGCCAGGATTTTATTTTTTTGCCTTTTCTTATCGGGTATCAATCTCACGGCGCAGAAATTTGATGCAACACAATTCAGGAATCTGAAAATAAGAAATGTTGGCCCAGCCAATATGAGCGGTCGCATTACCGCCATCGACGTTCTTACCAATAATCCGAATGTGATGTACATCGGTGCGGCCTCCGGTGGCGTGTGGAAGTCTGAGAATGGTGGATCAGCCTGGAAAAGTATTTTCGATGACAACCCAACTGTAAATGTTGGAGCCTTAGCAATCGATCAGCGCAACCCATCCACTATTTGGGTTGGAACAGGTGAGGGCAATCCTAGAAATTCAATGAACCTCGGACTCGGAATTTTTAAAAGCGTTGATAGTGGAATCACCTGGAAACGTGCCGGACTGGATAATTCAAAAGCAATTCATCGCATCATTGTGGACCCGGTTAATTCCGATGTTGTTTATGCCGGGGTGATGGGAGATCCCTTTACGCCAGGTAAGAACAGAGGCCTTTATAAAACAATTGATGGAGGTAAGACATGGTCACTGATTTTGTCAACCAATGATCAATCGGGAGTAGCGGACCTGGTGATGGATCCTTTTAATCCAAGTAAACTTTTTGCGGCGTTGTATGAACACCATCGCGCTCCTTACAGCTTTACATCGGGAGGTCCTGGTTCGGCGCTGTTCGTTACAATGGATGGCGGAAAGAGCTGGAAGAAACTGGGAACAGAGAATGGTTTGCCTGCAGGTGAATTGGGTCGTATCGGAATTGCCATTGCGCGAAGCAATACCAACCGGGTATATGCCAAGGTTGAAGCAAAAAGGAATGCTTTGTACAGGAGCAATGATGGCGGACTAAACTGGGAAATGATTAATGACAATCCGTTGTTTACGAATAACCGTCCATTTTATTTCCAGGATCTCGCGGTTGACACGAAGGATGAAAATCGCCTTTACAATATCTATCAACCGCTAACATTAAGTTTAGACGGAGGAAAAAGTTTTATCGCCGAGCCAATGATTCCGGCTGATGAAACAAAAGGTATCCATGCGGATTTTCATGCTTTCTGGATCCACCCGGATGATCCGGCATTTTTTATAATCGGCGGAGACGGGGGTATTGGTATCACACATGACAAAGGCGTAAGTTGGTATTTTCCCGAGTCGATTCCGGTCGGACAATTTTATCACATCAATGTTGATAATGATCGGCCATACAATGTATATGGCGGACTCCAGGATAATGGAAATTGGTCCGGACCAGGATATGTGTGGAGACGTGGAGGCATAAGAACATTATACTGGCAATATCTCGTAGGCGGTGATGGCTTTTATATTTCACCGGATTCAACCAATTCGCGCTATGGTTATGGGACGTCTCAAAATGGCGAGCTATATCGGTATGATAAGCTGACGGGCTATTACCTGAATATTCGTCCTCCCGCTCCGGATATGAAAACCAGGCTGCGATTCAATTGGAACGCTGGCTTTGCACAAGATCCGACCAACAGCGCTACGGCTTATTATGGCAGTCAGTTTCTTCACAAGACGACTGACAAAGGTGCGACATGGCAGATTATATCGCCTGACCTGAGCACAAATAATGCTCAGCATCAAAAACAGGACTATGGTGGCTTGACCATTGATGCTTCAGGCGCAGAATTTTATAACTCTATCTTAAGCATCGCCCCGAGTGCTCTGGATAAAAAAATTATATGGATTGGCACCGATGATGGTAATGTTCAATTGACAAAGGATGGTGGTAAGACATGGAGCAACCTCACCGCCAACCTGAAAGATTTACCAAAGGAAAGCTGGATTGCACAGATCAGAGCATCCCGTTTTAAACCGGGTGAGGCATTTCTTGTTGCAAATGATTACCGCAAAGGAGATTACAATCCTTATATCTATCGCACCAGGGATTTTGGTGTAACATGGGAACGAATTATGGACGCTTCTGATGTGAAAGGTTATGCACTTACCGTAATTCAGGATCCTGTAGAGCCACGACTTATTTTTGCCGGCACTGAAAATGGGTTATGGATCAGTATTGATGATGGGGAAAGCTGGGAACAATTCAAAAATGGTTTTCCATCGGTATCCACTATGGATCTGGCCATTCAGGAGCCTGAATCAGCATTGATCGTCGGTACGTTTGGCCGTTCGATCTGGATCATTGATGATCTTCTGACTTTGAGGAAAGTCGCAAGGGAGGGCTTGCAAAGAGAGTTGATCGCTTTTCCTGTTGGCGATGCTGTTCAGGTGAAAGGACTTTTTATCAATCCGCCAGGAAATATCTGGACGGGCTTTCACACAACATTTGAAGGTGAGAACAGAGTGTTCCGAACTACGCTGATACCGTTTTATTTAAAATCTGTAAAACAGGGAGATGTGTTGACCGGAAAAATTTACAATTCGAGGAAGGAGATTATCAGAAACTTAACGTCTGAAAAAGTTGAGGCTGGATTAAATTACCTCCCGTGGAGTCTTGATGAAACCGCAGCAAGCTTATCAGGATCAGATGAACAGGAAATTAAAAGCCTGCCGGTGATGCCTGGAAGCTACAGTATTACCCTTTCCTACAATGGCCAATCAGATTCAACAGCTGTAAATGTTATTGCCGACCCCCGGTATAACTATTCTTACGATGTCGATGAATCAATCTATCAAGCGCGAAAGAGACTGAACAAGGTAGTATCAAAAATGGCGGTTGCACTTGATCAGATAAAAGCCGGCAATCGACAAATTGATACCCTTCTGCTTCGATCAAAAGACATAAAAGGTTCCGGCGTTGTCGCATTGCGTAAAGCTTCTTTAACAATGAAAGATTCTCTTAAGAGCTTGCGCGAAAAAGCATTCGGAACACGTCCAGCAAAACAAGTTGGAGCATGGAGTTCATTTCAGGTAACCGCGGTGTCCAAAATAGGAGATGCATCTGATAAGTTGCGGGGCCGGACTTACGAGCCATCTGCGCAGGACAAGGTGTTAATTCATGAAGCCGAGCAACTATCAGAGAAGTTTGTTAAGGAGGTTGATGTATTTTTTTCTAAGAGGTGGAAGCCGTTTCAGAACAGGATTGAGAAATCCGGATTTTTGAATAAAAAATAAATTCAGGTCGTCGTAGTGCCCCTTCGATAAAATCAAAATATTCCGCAAGGGTTGAGCCTTGCCGCAGCATAGGTGTACTGAGTAAAAAAAGACCTATGAAACACCTGTTATTTATTTTTTTATGCTTTTTCAGCACCGTTGCAATCGCATCGGATGATCCCGAAACGATTCTTCCCAAGACGAAAGTTATTCAGTCGGTCAGTTGGTATTCTGTGCAGGCAAAAAACTGGAAAGAACGAATCGATCGCAATTCAACCGACGCAGAGAAACTTAAATCGCTAAAATCAATAATTCGTAAGGAGCAGCGTGGGGCATTTGCCTGGTATAATTTAATTCAATTAAAGGTGCCCGCTTATGTTACTGCATTGCTGGTTATTTTTTCAGGCATGGTAGGATGGATTGGTTTGCCGGTAGGAAAAAAGGAAATCGCGACATTACCTCCGGTCAAAAGCGACACCATTTTTGTAACCAAAGTTGATACTGTATTTAAAGAACGAATTGTGTATCGTCAGCCTGTCAATGTGATTGCAGCATCATTGAAAAAGGGGGAACCTGCAGAACTACAGCAGAAGTCTAAGCCAACTTCCGTGGGGGTAAGTATGAAGGACAAAGAAGAGCTAAATAAACTTCTGGTATCCGGGTCCGAATGATATTAAATCTCTTCAGGAACGATTACCCACATCAAAGTATAGATAAATCCAACAGGAATAAATGCCGTGATGAAACAAACCACAACCATAGCGACTCTCACCAATGAAGAGTCAAGCCCAAAGAATTTTGCCAGGCCTCCGCATATTCCCGAGATCATACGATCATCTTTAGAGCGTGTTAGTTTCTTTTCCATGTTGATATCATTTAGAGTTATAAACGTCTTTAACTTTATCAAGGTTGTCTGAGTAGACACAAACGGCTTATTCTAAATGTTGACGAAGTCTCAGGAGTTGAATTTGCTCAGGCGTCTTTTCGATTGGTTGATTCGATTTGAAGAATGAAATCAGCCCCGTATGCCATTGCGGGAGTTTGATATCCAGTCTTAAAGTCTCCATTAAGAATATTCTGCGCAATGAGGACTGCAGTTTTAGCAGTTAAGGAATAGCCGCTGACTGTTTCCAGCCTGCTGATGTATTCTTTTCCAGTGCTATCCCAGACTTTTCCCCAAAGGAAGCTGCGGCCGCTTCCAAGCTTTTCTCTACTTGGCCCAGCAGGCTGTTTGTCAATTTTATTAAGCATTATTTTCTTTACCCAGTTCATTCTCAAAAGCCAGCCCAGGTAATTGCTCCTCTTTGCATTGCTGATCATTTGTGCTGTGGCACCGGTATACACTTCGATGTTCGGTATGGCAGTACTTCTCCAGGCGGTGGAAATATCTCCCCATGGAATACACAACGTTAAAGTCTTAAATGCACCGAAGTCAATTTCCATTGACCGGGATCCGAGGGGAATAGAAGTAAGTTTTCCATTCTCGCGGACCATGCCTCCATAGCCCAATCCTTCCGTCATACTTTTTTTGGTACCACGTGAAAGACCTCCTTTGGACATGGTGAATGCAAGCTGCAGGTGTGTTGCTGAGGGGAGGCGATTTTTTAAATGAAGTGCCAGGCAGTCAGACGGTACTACGTCGAAGCCGGTGCCAGGCATTATAATAATGCCTTTTTCCTTTGCTGACTGATCTAACAGAGGAAGAGATTCGAACACCTGATACTCTCCGGTGATATCGGTATAGTGAGTCTGTGTAGCAAGACACGCGTCACTCATCGCTTTTGCCGTATGGCGAAACGGACCACCACAATGAATGACAATCGCAGCCGGCTCCAGTAATTTCTTTAGTCCATCCGTATCATCACTGGCTACTACTTTATAGGGATAACCGGATTGCTCGCTTTGTTTCTTCAGTTGCTCTTCATTTCTGCCGGCGAGCAATACGTCAAGTTTTTTTGTCAGGCACTCCTCTACTATAAGTTTTCCGGTGTATCCATAGGAGCCGTAAATGACGATGAGTGATGTATTTTTCACAATAACCGATTTTGTGATGAAGGAAATCTAAAATGCAAAGACTGCCAGACGCTCAACTACTTAAGTCGCTCAACAGAAGTGACAAATGTGTTGGTTTCTCCCCGCCAGGGAAAAGTTGTGTACCTCTTTTTAAAATGCAGGTTTACACGTTCTCCGCTGAGGGCCACTTCTTCCAGTGTTTTAATTACGTCTTCCCGATGCCCTTCGACAGAAAAATCATAGGATTCCGCAATAGGACTGGCACCTTTCAATGCGCCGAAAGTTTCTAGGTTAAGCTTGCCCTCATACGTTTTAAATATCACACCCTTTTTGCTGATGCGAAGGACCTTTCCAGCTATGACACCATCGTCATAGGTGGCCCAATACACGAAAGCGAAGATGGCAACTCCAAGAACTACCGCAACGATGGCGATTTTTTTCACAATGCTTTTGGTCTTCCGTGTCACTTTTTGTCCGAAGTTTTCGTTTTCCATAATCATTGTTTGTTATTAGTACCCAATTTAGCTTTTCTAAGCTTAAGATAGAAATACAATGCCCCGGACACCAGCAGCAGTGAGATGAACTGTGAGATGGATAAATAGTTCTGAATCATAAACCCTCTTTCGATGTCGCCCCGGAAAAGTTCTATGACTGCCCGCCCTACAGCATACATCATCAGGTAGATCAGGAAAAGCTGACCATTAAATTGCTTTCGCGGTTTCAGAAACAATAAAACGACCAGTATCAGAAAAATAAAGCCAGCTTCATACAGTTGAGTAGGATGCAGAGGGGTATTCAGTGGTCGTGCCTGACATGCAGGGTTTGTAAAAATCACTCCAAAGACGTTGTCCGTATGCGTACCATAACAACATCCTGCCATGAAGCATCCGATACGACCGAAGCAATGAAGGATGCATGTAACGATTGCCATTACATCAAGCATTGACCATAGGGGAATTTTGTGTTTACGGAAGAACCACAGCATTAGAGGAATGCAAGTCAACAAGGAACCATAAAAAACAAAACCGCCTCCGGAAAACAGTTCTAAAGGATGTGACGTATAAAATTTAAAGTCCTCAAAGATCATGAAGAGCTTTCCGCCCACCACGGCCCCAATGACAATCAGTAAAAACAGTGAGTTGGATTGATCGAAGCTCAGGCCAAATTGCTTCTTTGCCTGCCACGCCATGTAAATGAATCCCAGTATCGCGCCGATGGCTATGCAGAAACCGTATGTGTAAATGGTGAATGAGCCGAATTCAAATAGGACAGGGTGCATGATGTGCTATTATTTCTTAAACGAGCACCGAAATTTCAAATTAAACGGTCATGATCTCCGCTTCTTTCTTTTTCATCATCGCATCTATCTTGGCACTGAATTCATCCGTGAGTTTTTGAACACTCTCTTCGGCGCCTTTCAAATCGTCTTCAGGCGCGCCTTTTATCTTCTTTAATGATTCGTTGGTCTCTTTTCTCACACTGCGGATACTCACTTTTCCCAGCTCACCTTCCGAATGTACTTGCTTTACCAGTTGTTTTCTTCGCTCTTCCGTTAGCATAGGAATATTAATGATCACTTGCTGTCCGTCGTTCTGAGGAGTAAGGCCGAGGTTGGCGGCCATGATCGCTTTTTCAATTTCCTGAATAGAGCTTTTTTCCCAGGGCTTTATAAAAAGAGTCCGGGCATCAGGTGTGGTAATGGAAGCGATCTGATTTAGCGGACTCATTGCTCCATAATAAGATACCATGATGCCATCAAGCATGGAAGGATTGGCTTTGCCGGCACGGATCTTTGTAATCTCATGACCAACGTGGATCACGGCTTTATTCATCTGCTCGCGCGCATCCTCCAAAAACATTTCAATTTCTTCCATAGTATTATTTAGTTGGGTCCATACTGCTTGCCTCCTATTAACTAATCAGTGTTCCCGCCTCTTCGCCCATCACTACCTTCAACAAGTTCCCTCCCTTATTCATGTCAAATACAATAATGGGCAGCTTATTCTCCATACACAGTGTAAAAGCAGTCATATCCATTATGTTCAGATTTTTCTCGTAGGCTTCCTGGAAGCTTAGTTTTGTATAGCGGGTGGCGTCTGGAAATTTTTCAGGGTCTTTAGTGTATACACCATCAACACGAGTTCCTTTCAGCACTACGTCAGCCTGAATTTCGATCGCTCTTAAACTTGCAGTTGAATCGGTGGTGAAATACGGATTGCCGATTCCAGCACCAAATATTACGATACGATTTTTTTCAAGGTGCCGTATTGCCCGACGACGGATAAACGGTTCACACACCTGTTCCATTTTTATACCTGACATCAGGCGGGTGAAGAGCCCCTGTCGCTCAAGCGCACTTTGCAATGCCATCGCGTTGATCACCGTTCCAAGCATACCCATATAATCGCCCTGAACCCTGTCAATACCCAATGCTTCTGCCTGGCCACCTCTGAAAATATTGCCACCACCGATCACAATGGCGAGCTGTACGCCCTGATCTTTTACGAGTTTTATTTCTTTGGAGTACTGTTCGAGCACCTCATGGTCAATGCTGGTAGTCTTTGATTTGCCCATTAGCGCTTCACCGCTGAGCTTTAGAACAAGGCGTTTGTATTTCATTTTGGATTTAATGCAGGTAGATTCCTCACAAATATGTTGAGGATTTTCCTCAATGAAAAGTGTTAATAGATGAATGGATGCGCTAATCTGCCCTCCTATTGGCACATGCGGCGGGTAAAGCATCACCCCTAACTTCTAACATCGGCTAATACTCATTACCTTTATGCATTAAATCAAAGTTTATGGTAGAATCTACTACATCAGGTCGCGAGGCTATTGAGCTGGAGGAAAAATATGGGGCCCACAATTATCACCCGCTCCCCGTTGTATTGTGCAAAGGAGAAGGTGTTTTTCTATGGGATGTTGATGGAAAGCGCTACTATGATTGTTTGTCGGCGTACAGTGCTGTAAACCAGGGCCACTGTCATCCCCGCATTATTCGTGCATTAACCGAGCAGGCAAAAGAACTTACCCTTACGTCAAGGGCATTCTATAATGACAAGCTTGGTGTTGCCGAAAAGTATATCTGTGAAACTTTTGGGTACGAGAAGGCACTTTTTATGAACAGCGGTGCTGAGGCCAATGAAACTGCGATCAAACTCGCGCGCAAGTGGGGATACACGAAGAAAGGAATTCCCGAAAACCAGGCAGTAATTGTAGCAGTTAAACAAAATTTTCACGGACGAACTACCACTATCATATCCGCATCAACTGATCCATCTTCTCAAAATGGTTTCGGTCCCTTTATGCCAGGCTTTGAGATCGTGGATTATGACGATGTAAAAGCACTTGAAAAATCTCTGACCAATCCTAATGTGTGTGCATTATGGATAGAACCAATTCAGGGCGAGGCGGGAGTTTTCATTCCACATGATGGATATATCAAATCTGCTGAAAGAATCTGTCATGCCAATAACGTGCTACTGATGATCGATGAAATTCAGACCGGCATAGCGCGAACAGGAAAGATGTTGGCATCGGATCATGAAGATGTGAGAGCCGACATACTCATTCTTGGAAAAGCATTGAGTGGTGGTGTGCTCCCCGTTTCGTGTGTTCTGGCAGACAATGAAATTATGCTTGTGATCAAACCCGGAGAACATGGTTCTACCTTTGGTGGTAATCCACTTGCATCTGCCGTAGTATTAGAAGCGCTTCAGGTCGTGAAAGACGAGCGCCTCGCAGAAAATGCAGAACGTCTTGGAAAAATCTTCCGGGCGCGAATGACTGCATTGATGAAGAAGACAAGCCTGATCACGCTGGTAAGAGGGAAGGGTCTGTTAAATGCAATTGTTATTAATGATTCTCCTGAAAGTGAAACCGCCTGGAACCTATGCCTGGCTTTTGCAAAAAATGGATTGCTCGCCAAACCGACTCATGGAAATATCATCCGTCTTGCTCCTCCATTAGTGATCACCGAGGAACAGATACATGAGTGTTGCGATACAATTGAAAAATCAATTTTGAACTTTAAAAAGTAAAGGGGTTTTGAACTAGTTTGTTTTAAGAATAGTTATCTATAAAACATCCAAACCCATGAAAATCATTATTGTTGGTGCAACCGGTACCATTGGCAAGACCATAACCTCAGAGCTTGGCAAACGGCACGAAATTATCAAAGCGGCTTCAAAAAGTGGTGATATCAAAGTAGACATTACATCAGCATCGTCCATCAAAGATCTCTTCAGCAACGTGGGTAAATTTGATGCGTTAATTTCTGCCACAGGAAGTGCAGCCTTTGGTCCATTTGATTCACTAACCGAAGAAGATTTCTACAAAGGCATCAAAAGTAAGATGATGGGGCAGATCAATCTGGTAATGATCGGTAAGGACTTCATTAACGACAATGGGTCATTTACACTTACCTCAGGTATACTCGCAAAAGATCCGATTAAGAATGGGGCTGGCATCAGCTTTGTAAATGGCGCCTTGAATTCTTTTGGTATTTCGGCCGCTGTTGAATTGAAGCGCGGAATTCGTATTAATGTTGTTAGTCCGGGTCTTGTAGAAGATTCTCATTCTACTTTGGGTGCTGCTTTTCCAGGTCATGTTCCCGTTTCTATGACGCGTGTGGCCGCCGGTTATGTTAAAAGTGTTGAGGGGTTTGGAACTGGCCAGGTTATTGAAATTTTTTAGGCAGTTACAGGTTATCAGTTAGCCGAGCATCCCGTTAGCAGCTAACGACTAGCCTTTCAAGAAGAGTTCACGGACAAGTATATAGCACCCCATCAAAAGCGTGACCCAGCCAAATGACTTCTTTAGTTTGAGTGATGAAATATGTTTCGACAGCCGACTTCCGATAATGATCCCGATTATCGCCAGCCCGCTTACTGACAGCAAAAAGATCCAATCCATGTGATAGTTCATCAGATCGCCAGCAAAACCTACCAGTGAGTTGATGCTGATAATAAAAAGAGAAGTGCCAACAGCCGTCTTGAATGGAAGGCCAGTGAGAAAGACCAGCGCAGGTATGATAAGGAATCCGCCACCTGCCCCTACTAGCCCCGTAAGAAAACCGATCAGCACCCCCTCAACAATCACAAGAAAGGTCCGGAAGCGTTGATTAGTAGAGATGGGATTTTTCTTTCCCCGAATCATTGGGATGGCAGCCAGCACCATAAGCACAGCAAACAATCCCAGGAGCAGCAGTCGCTTGGTGAAGATTAAATCGCCGGAAGTGAAAAGGATATCCGGAATGGAGGGCACAATCCAACGACGGGTGCAGAAAATGCTTATGATAGAAGGAATTCCAAAAATGAGTCCGGTACGAAGATTAACAAGATGATCGCGGTACTTGGGAATTGCGCCTGCCAGACTCGTGACACCGACGATAAACAATGAGTAGGCTGATGCAAGAACTGGATCCAATTTGAACAAGTACACCAAAATTGGTATGGATAAAATGGATCCTCCACCACCCAGCAGTCCAAGTATAAGGCCGATTAGAATGGAAGCACCATATCCAAAAAATTCCACTGATTAGTATTTGCGGAAAGCTATCACTGAGCACTCGTGATTGAAAGCGATTAACAAAGAAAATTAAAGTCTATGGATTAAGGAGATAAAAGACGAACGCTTGCGCGTGCCAATTGAACGAACAACGATCGACTGCAGAATGTCTTTTCGATCGAACCGTTATCACTTGATCTTATTAAATTCGGCGATGAAGGCGTCCGGATATTTTTTCTTTAGAGTAGCGAGAAATTTATCGGCCTTGTCGCGTGTGGCGAACTGCCCAAGAATTATACTATAGTATTTTACTCCGTTGAGGATCTTTACCTGTACAACTACTTTTTTCTGGTAAGAGCTTTTAAGATTTTCAGAGAGGCGCATGAGGTTCACCAGCTCCTGATACGTGCCGATCTGCACTCCGAAGCCTTTAGGGTTCAGTCGGTCTATTTTAAAATCGTAGAATTCTTTTTCGTCAACGGATACGCGATCAATTGCTTTCACTTCCATACCACTCTTGCCATCGCCGGCGTCAATCACTTCAATTTTAACATCGGCGAGGCCGTTATTAATAAAGCCTAGTTTTTCAGCTGCTGATTTTGATAAATCAATGATTCTGCCGTCGGCGTAGGGGCCGCGGTCATTCACTACCACGTCGACCGATTGGTTGTTGGAGACGTTGGTTACCCGCAGTTTGGTGCCAAAAGGAAGTGTTTTGTGCGCTGCCGTGAGTTTACTGTGTTTATATTTTTCCCCGCTGGCCGTTTGATGACCTTCAAATTTGTCAGCGTAGAATGAAGCTTTACCAGTTTGAAATTGAGCAGACAGCGAGCCGGAGAGAAATATAAGACAGGAGATAAAAAGGAGTCTCTTCATGCCTCAAATATAGCTTTTGTGATCGATTCAATCAGAAGGTAAGGCGTCGCCTTTTGCAACGTTCTGCGGATAAAATTGCGCATATTAAAATCACATTAGCGAATGAAGACAATTGGCGTTAGATTTGCCCGGCAAATAATAGATCCTAAAAATTGTTTGCCATGGCCCTAGATTCTGCCAAGTTCCTCTTTGAAGCACTCACCTACGATGATGTGCTCCTTGTTCCAGCCTACAGTGAAGTACTTCCGCGCGAAACAAGCACGTCCACGTATTTAACCTCTAATATCAAGCTGAATATCCCTATTCTGTCTGCCGCGATGGACACGGTCACGGAGTCCGCTCTGGCGATTGGGATGGCCCTGGAAGGTGGCATCGGATTCATCCATAAGAATATGAGCATTGAGGCCCAGGCTGATCAGGTGCGCAAGGTGAAGCGTTCACAGAGCGGTCTTATCCTGGACCCTGTAACCCTCCGGATCCATTCTACTGTAAAAGATGCCGAAAAGATCATGCGCGAATTCAAAATCGGTGGAATCCCGGTTATTGATGGAAATGGCAAACTAGTCGGAATTATTACCAACAGGGATCTCCGCTTTCAAAAGGATATGTCTATTCCTGTGGAGGACATTATGACCAAAGAGAATCTGATTACAGCGCCCGAAGGAATTACCCTTGAGCAGGCAGAGATTCTTTTACAGGATTATAAAATAGAAAAACTGCCTATCATCAATAAGAAAGGCAAGTTGACAGGATTGGTCACTTATAAAGATATTCTGAAAAAGAAAAATAAACCATTTGCCTGCCAGGATAAATTTGGAAGGTTGCGTGTAGGCGCTGCAGTGGGTGTAACTCCAGACATACTTGCGAGGATAGAAGCGTTGAAGAACGCAGGCGTTGATGTGATCAGTATCGACACAGCACATGGACATTCGAAAGGAGTGATTGATGCTGCAAAGCTTGTTAAGAAAAAATACCCTGGACTGGAATTGATTGTCGGGAACATTGCAACCGGTGAAGCGGCTAAAGCTCTTGTAAAAGCAGGAGCAGACGCAATAAAAGTCGGAGTTGGTCCCGGTAGTATTTGCACCACTCGTGTGGTTGCTGGCGTGGGACTCCCACAGTTGTCAGCCGTGTATGAAGCAGCGAAAGCTATCAAAGGATCACGTGTAAAAGTTATTGCTGATGGAGGAATCAGATTTTCTGGTGATATGGTAAAAGCATTGGCTGCAGGAGCCGATACCATTATGATTGGCTCATTGCTCGCAGGAACGGATGAAGCACCAGGTGAAATGATCATTTACGAAGGAAGAAAATTCAAATCGTATCGTGGAATGGGATCAATCGAAGCGATGGATGATGGTTCGAAAGACCGCTACTTTCAAGATGCAGAAGATGACATTAAGAAACTGGTGCCCGAAGGAATATCAGGGCGCGTGCCGTTCAAAGGTTTGGTTTCAGAAGTCCTTTATCAACTAGTGGGTGGATTAAAGGCTGGAATGGGATATTGTGGCGCCAAGAATATTGAAAAACTCAAGCAAGCTAAGTTTGTAAAGATTACAGTGGCTGGTGTAACAGAAAGCCATCCTCACGATATCGCTATTACGAGGGAGGCACCGAACTACAGTCGAAAATAAAAACAATTGAAGAACCATTCCTGCAGGCAGGCACTTAATTTCGAACCTTAACGTCCTCATCCAACGTTGCAATACGTTTCACACAAAACAGATTGAAGACCAAAGCCCTAATACGACTTACCTTCCTGGCAGCTGCGATTTCGTGGCTTGTGATGGTATTTTCCGACGTAACGGTGCTTTTCAGTAACCTGAAGGGCCTTCCACCGGATGTGCCGATATGGCTGCCCAAAGTGATGCTGGATCTTTATGTGATCAGCATCTTCTATTATTACAAATTCAAGATCGAGCGGGACGAATCACTTAATTTCACTGACCTTTTGTGGCGGGTATTTGCCACAGGATTGGTGGCAACCGTAATGTCCCTTTCTTTACGAATGCTGGATTTTCTGCTTGGTTCAACCAAGTTAGCATCGAATATTTATTTTATAGACATTGGATATCTCGTCAATCTTGGATTGCTGCTAAGTTTTTTGGTAGCCGCTGGCACATGTTGGAAGCGATTAATATTATATCAAAAATCCAAGTGGTTAATCAGAGGTTGGGCCGTTTTTGAAATAGCACTTCTGGCCGTTTTGTTTTCGGATAACCTGCAGATAATACTCCAGGAATCGTTGGTGACGATCGTTAGTATTTTCACCGGTATACTGGCTTTGATCTTGTCTGCCAACATGAAGTGGGTGGCGTATCTTAACTTCAAACAGAAGTGGACAAGTCTCCTTCTTTTGTTGTTATCATTTTTTTACCTGGGTTACTTCTTCTACACTGTCAACCGGTTCTCCGATGAGATCAGTGCGCAATCCACTCTATTCCTTGATTTCAGGGGGCATGTGTTTAACATCTACCTTTTTTCATTTGTGATGTTGTACAGTATTTTTTCTTTTTTGGTAATTCTTTTCAACCTTCCAACCTCATCGGTGTTTGAGCAGAAACTGGAGGAGGTTGTCAACTTCCAGCGCATAAGTCAGTCAGTGCAAACCGAGCAGAGTGAGGAAAGTGTTTACAAGATTTTACTGGAAAGTTCAGTGAGTTCTGTCTTCGCTGATGCCGCGTGGCTGGAAATGAAAAGTGAACAACAACAGAATGCACTGCAGACCTACCAGATCTCGGACGAAGATGCAAGAAGAATTCAAAACCACCTTGAGGCACGCCATGTAAAAGGTATACTGGATCAGAGCAGCGATAAAACAAAGAATCTCTCTGACCATCTGGCAACGTTAAAAGGAACTCGTTTCCGCTCCCTAATGGCCTTCCCGGTTTTAGTGAAAGGGGAAAAAATCGGAACCCTGGCTCTGCTAAAAGAGCTACCAGAAGGATTTAATAAGGAAATGACACAAATCGTTTCGGCGTTTGCGAATCAGGCTGGGATTTCAATAGAGAATTTCCGCTTGTTGAAAGAAGCAATTCAGAATGAGAGGTACAAAGAAGAGTTAAAAATCGCAAAGACAGTTCAGAAAAGTTTGTTGCCGGACAAACTCGAAAAAGATAATGACTTTGAGATTTCTGCCTTCTCGGAGTCAGCTGATGAAGTTGGTGGTGATTATTATGATACAATCCGAATCAATGATCATCAGGTGGGCTTGATCATTGCTGACGTGTCAGGTAAAGGAACCACGGCAGCTTTTCATATGTCGCAGATGAAAGGGATTTTTCACAGTCTCTCCCAGGGGGGACCGGAGCCTAAAGATTTTATGATAAAGGCGAATCAGGCCTTGCGATATTGTCTTGAAAGGGGCTCTTTTATTTCAGCAACCTACTTCATGATCGATTCCTTGGATAAAAAGATATACTACTCCCGTGCCGGGCATTGTCCGGTGCTGATTTACCGGGCAGCGGCACAGCTGGCTGAATATCTTGTTGATAAAGGAACTGCACTGGGAATGGTGAAGGGGAAGGACTATTGTAATTTCGTTGAGACCAACATCATACCCTATGCAACAGGTGATGTAATGGTGCTTTTCACCGATGGAATTACTGAAGCAAAAAGTCCAAAAGGAGAAGAGTTTGGATTAGATCTTTTGAAGAAAACAATTACGGAAGATGTGGCGCTCAGCCCAAGGGAAATTCAGGAGCATTTGATTAAAAAACTGTACGAATACACAGGAACAGAAGAAATTGACGATGATTACACAACAATGATTGTCAAGTTCAGATAACAAGGCAATAAAGACGAACATAAAAAAACCAAATACGTTTATAACCTATGGTGCACATCAAGCGATTACAAGAAGAAGGAACCGAAATCCTTGCAGTAGTAGGCGAGATTGACGCAAGTTCCTCCATCGAACTGGATCTGGCCATTGCTAAAAGCGTTGGCGAGGGAGCAACAAAAATTCTGGTGGATTGCGGCGCACTGGAGTACATCTCTTCCGCCGGACTGGGAGTATTCATGTCGTATATAGAAGAGTTTAAGGATAAAAATATTCATATGGTGCTCTTTGGTATGAAGGATAAGGTGACCAATACGTTTCAGATATTAGGCTTGGCTGACTTACTTCATATCCGTTCAAATAAACAGGAAGCAAAGAAATTGGTGAATGAATTATCAGTATAACATCGGTTGTAGCCTGGAGAATCTCAAGGGCGTGCGTGACTTCATACGGACGTCGCTGCGTGGCCATGTTGCGTCCGACGTGATACTAAATGAAATTATTCTTGCTCTTGACGAGATGTGCTCAAATCTGATGATTCATGCTCATCATTGTAATCCTGATCATCATATTGAAATGCATATCACCTTTCCTCAAAAAGGTCAAGTGACTTTTGAAATCATGGATGATGGGGAGATGTTTGACATCAACCATTTCCATCAGCCGGAACTTGATAATCTTATTCATGAAAAACGAAAAGGAGGATTGGGTATCCGGCTGGTAAAGTCCATCATGGACGAAGTGGAATACACCACCCGTAATGGAAGAAACGTGTGTCGTCTGACAAAGAAGATCGCCTAGACACGCCCAACATAGATTCTCGAACTGATCTTTTTAATCACTTGTGCCTTAGCGGAGGAGATCAACTTCTTTCCTATTTTTGCACGTTTTAACTATCAAATCGTGCGAAAAAGCTTATTCATCATGTTGTTGGCGTTGGCGGGACAGGTAATAGCGCAGCCTTCCGGCAGCATTTCAAAACCACCAGTACTTTTCTCAGTAAAGAATACCCCCGCCTCTACCGAGGAGTTCATCTATCTCTATCGAAAAAATCACCTTAATCCTGATGATTTTACGGAGAATAAAGTCAATGAGTATCTCAATCTGTTTATTAATTTCAAGTTAAAGGTTACTGAAGCCAAATCACTTGGCCTTGACACCACCGCTGGATTTTTGAAAGAGTTCAACTCTTATAAAGAGGAATTAAAGAAGCCCTATATCGCTGAAAAAGATGAGCTCGACCGACTTACAAAGGAAGCGTATCAACGGCTAGGTGAGGAGATAAAAGCAGCACATATATTAATTCTTGTAAAACCCGATGCTGCACCCGCAGATACCATGGCAGCGTTATCAAAAATAAATACCTTAAGAAGCAGGATCAAGGCAGGGGAAGACTTTGAAAAAGTTGCAAGAGAAAGCTCGGAAGATCAGTCAGCAAAAGCAAACAGTGGAAGCCTTGGATATTTCACTGCGATGCAAATGGTGTATCCATTTGAACAGGCGGCTTACTTATTAAATGTTGGGGAAGTTTCTCAGCCTGTACGCACACGCTTTGGATATCATTTGATTAAGGTGATGGATCGTAAGCCTGCGCGAGGAGAGGTTGAAGTGTCTCACATCATATTAAGAACCGGTTCGCCAGATGACAAGAAAGTGAGGAACAAAATTCTTGAGATTTATGATCAGCTTCGTGGAGGTAGAAACTGGGACGAGCTGTGTAAAGAATATTCAGAAGATCAGGCTACCAAAGATTCGGGTGGTAAACTCAGGCCGTTTGGTGTTGGGGCTCTTGCAGGCATTCCTCAGTTTGAGGCAGTGGCTTTTTCGTTGAAAACTCCTGGAGAAATATCAGATCCGTTTCAAACTTCTTACGGATGGCACATCGTGAGGCTGGAAAGAAAAATTCCTCTGCCGCCATTTTCGGAAGTGGAAGACGCATTGAAAAGAAAAGTGGCACGGGATGAGCGATTACAGATTGCAGATCAGAAACGGCAAGAGCAAAAGAAAAAGCAATATGGCCTGATAGAGGTATCGGATGTGAAAAATGTAATCATTAATGCTGCGGATTCTACAATTCAGCAAGGTCGTTGGAAATTTAATGGTGATGAAGCATTTAAAACCAAAACACTTTTTACACTCCTGAACACGAACTATACATCCGGCGACTTGATTACATTCATCAAAAAGAATCAGGCACCGACAGGTCTTGCGCCGGTTGCCTACGTGATACAATTGTATGACCAATTTCTAGATGGGAAATTGACAGATTTGGAGGACAGTAAATTGATGGCAGGAAATTCAGACTTCAGGAACCTTTTAACGGAATACAAAGAGGGAATACTGCTCTTTACAATCATGGAAAAGAAGATTTGGAATAGCGGAGTAGATGATACGGTTTCTTTGCGAAAATTTTATCAAGAGAATGCTGGAAAGTATAAGGCCGGTGATAGGGTGCGGGCACGGTTGTTAACAACCACAGACAGGAGTTTTCTTGAGGAAATTGAAAAGAAAATCTTAAATCATGACACGCTGAAAAATGAAGATTTGAAAAAGTTTAAATCGGTTCAACCTTACCGGAACTACGAAAAAGGTGAGAATAAAGCAGTAGATAAAGTATCTTGGACGATTGGCCTACACAAGACCGATGTGGATGAAACCTATTTTCTGGTGGAGATTGACAATTTGTTGCCGCCAGGGATAAAGGGTTTTGAAGAAGCGCGAGGTAAGGTTGTTTCTGATTATCAGGATATACAGGAAAAAAAGTGGCTTGCAGAACTAAAACATAAATATCCTGTAAAGATTAATAATAAGGGTAAAAAGTTCGTTGTAAGGGAACTGACAAAAAAGTGAAAAGAAAAAGATTTTTTTTGGTTGGCGTAACTGTAGTGGTGGGAAGCATGATGCTTGCCGGATGTGACCTGATCAAAATGAAAAAGGAAGAGCAGGTAGCCACCCCAGCCAGGAAGGCTGTTGCCAGGGTAAGCGAGAAATTTCTGTATCAGGACGAACTGGTGGGTATAGTTGATCAGAACTCAACAGCCGATGACAGTGCTGCCCGAGTGACTGCTTATATCAACAGTTGGATACGGAAACAGTTGCTGATTGACGAAGCTATGAAGCGAATTGATATCAATGAAGCGGAGGTAGAGAGAAAGGTACTTGACTATCGATACAGCTTGATTGGTTATGAGTACCAGAATTTTTACATCCAACAACATCTTAACGACAGTATTTCAGAAAAGGACATCGATGATTACTATCGTGGTCACGTTGACAATTTTATTTTGAAACAGAATATCGTCAGGGGTACCTATATCAAGGTTCCGAAGACCGCTCCACGTACGGCCAAGGTGAAAGAGATGATATTCTCTAAAAAGGAAAAAGACCAAAATGAATTGAAGTCGTATTGCCTTAGTTTTTCAGTGGCCTATCATTTGAGCGACAGTGCATGGATTGCTTTTGACAAGCTGGCCGTCAATTCACCGATGGCAGAAATACCTAACAAAATTCAGTTTTTAAAGACCAACCCTTTTTATGAAACGAGTGATAATGACTTTTTGTATTTTCTTAAAATCGATGACTACAAAATTTCCGACAACGTTTCGCCATTAGAATTCGTGAAAGAAGACATTCAAAATATTCTCTTAAATAAAAGAAAAGTAGAACTTGCAAGGATTTTGGAAGATGAAGTTTATGAAAACGCGGTTAAACAGAAGAATTTTGAGATTTTTAATCAGTAGCCTACTGCTGGTGGGGGTATGGCAAAGCAGTTTCTCCCAGGAAACGAAAGGCTTTGTGGCAGATAAAATTATAGGTAAGATTGATAATTATATAATCCTGCGGTCAGATCTTGAAGGTGCCTACCAGAACTACCTGGCAAACGGCGGTCCCCCTTCGGAGGAGGCACGTTGCGGACTTCTCAATCAACTCGTTATACATAAGCTACTGGTCGCTAAGGCGGAGATAGACTCAGTACTGGTGACAGATCTGGAAGTTGACAACAACACCACCCAGCGGATGAATATGATCCTTCAGAATTCCGGAAATCGTCCGGAGGAGTTAGAGCGTACTTATGGCAAAACGATGGAGCAGATTCAGCTTGAGTTACGTGAACAGATACGTGAGCAATTGCTCGGCAATGAGATGCAACGAAAGATCACAAAGGATCTCAACGTAACACCGGCAGAAGTGAAGCGTTTTTTCAATAGGATTCCCGCAGACAGTTTACCCTATTATTCAGCAGATGTTGAGGTCGCGCAAATTGTACGAATTGCAAAAGTTAGTGAAACACAGGAGAATGAGACCAGGCTAAAACTAAGTTCGCTGCGGGAACGTATTCTCGCTGGAGAGGATTTCAGCGAGCTTGCAAAAAAATACTCTGAGGAACCATCGGCCCAGATGTCGGGCGGTGATCTTGGGTATGCCGGAAGGGGGGCAATGGTTCCCGAATTTGAGGCGGTTGCGTTCAAAATAAAGAAAGGAGAGATATCCCAACCATTCAAATCTCCTTTTGGTTTCCACATCATGCAGCTTTTAGACCGCAGAGGTAATGAATATCACTCCCGACATATTTTAATTTCAGCTATCCCTTCAAAAGCGGATATTGAACGCGCCGAGAAATTTCTGGATAGTCTGCGTTTAAAGATATTGATCGATAGTATCAAATTTGAACAGGCGGCTAAAGACTTTTCTGACGATCAACGGTCGAAAGGATTTGGGGGATACTTAACGGATCAGGATGGGGGATTGAAAATTTCAATAAAGGATCTTGATCCGGTCATATATCTGACGATCGACAGTATGAAGGAAGGTGACATCAGCAGACCAAGTGTGTACCGTACAGATGATTTAAAAAATGCAGTGAGGATTCTTTATTTTAAGAAACGCCTGCTTCCTCATCAGGCAAATTTGAAGGACGACTGGAATCGTATTCAAGGAGCAGCGTTAGCCCAGAAAAAAGACAAAATGCTGGAGAAATGGTTCTTGAAAGCAAGGCAGGATGTATTTATAAAATTAGATCCGACCTATAAGAGCTGTAAAATTCTGGAGTAAATAATAAGGGTCGTCCTACGGCTCGGTAGTTTTAACCGAACAGGTAATATAACATCGGATGCAAAAATTTTCAAATGACGTAGAGGCTGCCAATGCTCTGGCTGAATCCTATCAGAAATTAAAAAAAGAAATAGCGCGCGTGATCATCGGACAGGACGAAGTTGTGCGTCTTGTTTTGACTGGGATCTTTTGTCAGGGGCATTCCTTACTGGTTGGTGTACCAGGTCTCGCAAAGACGTTGTTGGTACAAACCATTGCCAATGCTCTTGATTTGAATTTTAAGCGGATTCAGTTTACCCCCGATCTCATGCCTTCGGATATTGTCGGTGCTGAAACGATGGACAAAGAACGCAACTTCAACTTTGTCAAAGGTCCTGTTTTTGCAAACATTGTTTTGGCTGACGAAATCAACCGCACACCTCCGAAGACACAGGCAGCACTGCTTGAATCAATGCAGGAATATGCTGTAACGATCGCCGGCAATCGTTATGAATTGCCAAGACCTTTCTTTGTACTCGCCACACAGAATCCAATTGAACAAGAAGGTACTTATCCATTGCCTGAGGCACAGCTTGATCGTTTCATGTTTAATATTTTTCTTGATTACCCCACTTATCAACAGGAACTCAGCATTGTTAAAATGACAACAGCAGATGACATAGCGTCTGTCAATAAAGTTTTGTCGGCAGAGGATATTCAATACTTTCAGCATTTGGTCAGAAGAGTTCCAATTGCTGACAATGTGGTGGAGTTCGCGGTGAAATTGAGCCATCTTACCCGCCCCGGTCGCAATGGTTCTACAATAGCCAATGATTACCTCGAGTGGGGTGCAGGCCCAAGAGCTTCTCAATTTCTCGTATTGGGTGCCAAATGCAATGCCTTGCTAAACGGAAAATATTCTCCGGATATCGAAGATGTGCAGAATATTGCAAGTGCTGTTTTGCGTCATCGTATTGTTCGCAATTTTAAAGCCGAAGCTGAAGGAATGACAGTAGATGGAATAATTGAAAAGCTGGTCGCCGGAGTAAAATAAGATCAAAGCTTAAAGTTCTTATGATCGAGTATGAGAATCTTTATGAGTTAAATAAGCGTTTCGCTACGGATTACAAAAATAAAGTTGACCAGGTACTAGGGAGCGGTCAATTCATCCTTGGGAAGCAAGTAAAAGAATTTGAAAACAACTTTGCGGCATATTGTGGTTCGAAATTCTGCATTGGCGTTGCTAACGGAATGGACGCTCTCACGCTGGCGTTGAAGTCTTTTTCCTTTGAATCGCGTGCGGAAGTTCTTGTTCCGTCAAACACCTATATTGCCAGCATCCTGGCAATACTCAATGCCAATCTTACGCCGGTCCTCGTTGAACCGGACATCCGGACCTATACGATGGATCCATGGCTTTTAGAGCAGGCTATTTCCAAAAACACTGTCGCAATCATGCCTGTACATTTATACGGTAAGTGTTGTGATATGGATAGGATTGGCAAAGTTGCAGTCAAATACAGTCTGAAAATTATTGAAGACTGTGCACAGGCACACGGAGCAAAATTCAGAAATAGAAAAGCTGGATCGTTTGGTGATTTTGGTGCCTTTAGTTTTTATCCCACCAAGAATCTGGGAGCATTGGGCGATGCCGGATGTCTGACTACTGATGATGAGGGGCTTAATCGGATTGTAAACCTCTTGCGTAACTACGGATCAGGAGTAAAGTACTACAATCAAATTCAGGGTATGAACTCCAGGCTTGATGAATTACAGGCCGCATTTCTTTCCGTCAAATTAGAAGCGTTGGATAGTATCAATTCCCATAAGAGAAAACTTGCCGCAATTTACTCGGCGGAACTGAAAGAGGATTTCATCAAGCCTGTACATCACGATGATTATCATGATGTGTTTCATATCTATAACATACGGCATTCGAAAAGAGACAAACTCAGGGATTATTTACTGAAAAGCGGTATTGTTACTGAAATTCACTATCCGGTCGCACCTCATCAACAAGAAGCGCTGTTAAAATTAGTAGGAAATAAAGCGTATCCGATCTCAGAAGAGATCCACTCAACGACACTTAGTTTGCCAATATCATTGATTCACTCACAGGACGATGCACAGAAAGTCGTTGAGGTGATGAATAAATTTTAGACTTTCTCATTAAATCTTCGCATCATCGCTACACCGAATCCTACCATCAATAGCCCTGTTCCAATCCACAATAAGTTGATGTAGGGTTTTTCCATGGCCTTTATAATGACCCAGTCTTTCTGGCGGCCGTTGAGTCCAAGCGAGAATTCATTGGTGTCGGGATGAATATTCAACAAGGTAATTTTCACCCCTAGCTCACCGATTTCAAACCCAATCCGCCCAACTTCGCTTCGATTTCTGATGAGAAATACCGGTTCGGCATAATAGGTGTCGTGTTCACCTTCTATTCTGATCTTCGCCCGTACGGCCACGTCGTCGTCAGTGAGCACAATACCTGGAAGAGTAGTGATGCGCTCAACTTGCTCCAGGACAGAAACATAGTCATTGACAAAAAATTGCTGGCCGATCTTCACCTTTACTTCTTCCATGTTTCCCCATTCAGGTTCAGATTCACGATTCATCGAAGACGAAACGTGTGTATACAAGTCACTAACAACGCCTCGCTTAATATCAGGTGATGGCAGAATGCCACCCATGCTTGGATTTAATTGAATACGTGGAAAAAGTGTTGCGGCGATTTTTTCGCCCTTTCGAAGCTGAATTTCATAAAAGGTGTTTTCTGGGTAGATCTCAAAGGTGTCTTTAGCATTATAAAGTCTTTCACCCTTGAAAAGGATGTCCCGTGTCGCCACAACTTTGAAGGGATCATTTGTGGGTTCGATATCCCCTCGCTTTACGTACCCGGTTTTGTTTCTTGGTTCGACTCGTTCACCCAGGAACTCGATATCATAGCCGCCCATCGTGCGGGTCTCATTAACAAACAAAAGCAAATTATCACGATTGAATTCAGTGCCCATCTCTTTATTGAGCAGCAGTCCAGTATTATTGAGGGATACAACTTTGGAGTAACCGGAAGAGAACATAATGCCGATTAACATTAAGCCAATAGAAATGTGAGCGATCGCGCCACCAGAAAGTTTGGGATTCACTTTCCACACACTAATTAGTACTTTGACATTGGATGTGATGATGTAAACACCGGCCAGCACCAAAGCCATGTAAACGGGATTTCTTACCTCGCCAACTAAAATGATGATAACGAAGAAAACAAGGGTGATCAGCAATGAACTAATCAATTCCTGTTTGAGCTTTGTTTTGTCTCTGGTTTTCCACCAGAAGAATTGGCCTGTGCCGGATAGAAGTGCAACGACCACTGCAAACCATAATTGAAATCTAGAATAGAATTCTATTTGATTTGCTGGAGGGGCAGCATTGGAAGAAACCCCCACAATTTCAAGTAACTTATTGTAGACTGGTATCGATGTGGGCAACAATACCTGGAAGCCCATAAAACAAAGCGTCGTAGCACCTAGAAAAATCCAGAACTCGCGGGAGTATGTCGATATCTCTTTGTCAGTTGATGGGATTTCTTTCCAGCGCATCACTAAGAGGACAATCGCAGCAACCGTGAAGAACAGAAGGTAAACCAATAGTTGCCCCGACAAACCAAGGTCTGTAAATGAGTGAACAGAAGCGTCTCCGAGAATACCACTCCTTGTCAGGAACGTTGAATACAAAATGAGAATAAATACACCAATCACCAGGATCATCGAAAAAGCAAGGGCGCTTTTGCTGTTTTTATAAGTAATCATCGTGTGGAGCGATGCTATCAGTATTAGCCATGGCACATAAACTGCGTTTTCTACTGGGTCCCAGTTCCAGTATCCACCAAAACTCAGCGTCTCGTATGCCCAAATGCCGCCCATAAGAATACCAAGACCAAGTATTCCCCCACCAAGCAGCGTCCATGGCAACGCAGGTTTTATCCATTCAGAATATTTTTTCTGCCAGAGACCTGCCATACAGAATGAAAATGGCACCAACGTCAGGGCAAAGCCAAGAAAGAGTGTCGGAGGGTGAATTACCATCCAGTAATTCTGAAGTAACGGATTTAGACCACTGCCATCGGCGGGAATAAAATCAGGTTGAATTTTAAAGATTGGATCAGCGAGAGCATCTCGAAGAAGAATAAATGGAGAGCTTCCAAGGTTTATACTCAGGCCCGGTATAACAACTCCCAGTATCATCGAAGCAAGAAACGCCTGCACTAGAGAGAAGATCGTCATCACTGGCCCTTCCCAGGTACGCTGCGTAAACATGAGAACAATACCTAATGCAGCTTGCCAGAACATCCACAATAGAAAACTTCCTTCCTGACCGTTCCAGAAACAGGATACTATATAATGAATGGGTAAGTGAATTGAAGAGTGAGCGTAGGCGTAGTGATATTCAAAATAGTGGTTGTAGATAATAATAAAAAGGGCAACGCAAATGCCAAGCAAAGCCACTGAGTGCACCAGAAATCCTGTACGTCCGTTCTTTATCCAATTTTGGCGAGCGGTTAAGTCGGTAGTTACGGTGGCTTTCCAATAGCAAAAGGATGCTATTACCGCCGTTACGAAGGTGGTAATTACGAAGAGATGACCGAGGTTACCGATGAAGTAGTGAAACATGCCGCAAAGTAATTAAACCTTTGCGTTCAGCTTTTGTTCCTGATACTTGGAAGGACATTTTAATAAAATTTTGTCGGCAACGAAAATGTTACCACGGTAACTTCCGATTACCACGACTTTTTCAGAACGGGTGAAATCGGGAGGCATTGGTTCGTTGTAATAGACCTTTTGCTCTTTTTTATTGTCGTCCACTAATAGAAACGAAAAGGAGAGATTATCGGGGCTGTTCTCCAATCCGGAAATATTCCCGGCCGGATCTTTCTTAAGTTCACCTACAACGTGAATGCTGCCCTTGTTACCTACTGTAGCCATTTTATAAGCTTCATCAAACGAAACGTAACTGCTGGCATCACCGGCAGTAGTAATGATTATGGCGATAGCTGCTGCGATGACCAAAAGGCCAATAATGTGCGATTTCTTCATACCCTTCTAAATTCCGTCAAAATTACAACCCAAATAGGTTTTCACCATGCCTTTTTTTCAGGATGTTAGGGGCGTTTGTTTTCATTGAGCCGTTTCTCCAAGCGAGTCGTTTTTCGGTCAATTACAACGAGATAGGACACCAAGCCTACGAGAATTACGAGCACGATTGCTACCAAAACATAGATTTTACCTTCAGAACGAAGCTTGTCCGCCATTTCTACTTCCTGGGAATAGGCCGGGATCGCCAGCAATAGGGCAAATAAAATGCTACTTAGTTTTTTCATATTCCAAATCCAGAATTTTCTCTTCAGCCTTGCGCAGGCGCACCCGAACGGTTGCTATCCAGACTCCCAACAAAATCCACCCAACGCATGCTGGATAGAAAACCTTTTTCATGCTGTTATCAAGGTCGTACATGTTAAAAGCTGGGTTGCCGCCATTACCCGGATGCATAGAACTTGTCATCCGTGGAATGATGAAAATCAGCGGAATCATCGCGGCGAACGCAAATACGTTAAACACAGCGCTAATACGCGCACGTTGTTCGGAATTACTCAGTGAACCACGAAGAACAAAGTAAGCAAGGTAAATAAGGGTAGTGATGGCTGAGCCATTTTGTTTTGGATCACCGTGCCAAGGAGATCCCCACGCATAGTTGGCCCATATCATTCCAGTAAAGATCCCAAGCAAACCAAAAATAAGGCCTGTGTTGGCGAATTCAACAGACACGAGGTCGAGGTTAGCGTCTGGTTTCCGCAGGTATTTGATGGCATATACAATCGACACCGAGAAAGTAGTGATCATCGTGAACCACATTGGCACGTGGAAATAAAGTGCTCGAATGGTCTCATTTATAATATTGAGTCGAGGTACGTCCATCAGAAAACCAGCAAGTATTGTGTAAAGAAGCAACACAACGGATAAAGGCTTCCACACAACAGATACAATTTTCTTCATGACCTGGTCTGATCAGATTAGCTCCTCCAAATATAGGGGAAGAGTAAATAAGAAGTGGCGGCGACCAATAGATTTATCGCCACCAAGGTGAGCAATTCATCCACGCTTACTGAACGATCCAGTCCGTCTACGCAGTTTTTTGTGATCCTGATAGCATTCAGGAGGATGCCAATAATAATTGGAAAGCTGAGAACGGCCATCAGAATGTTGCTGTTGTTGGCTTTAGATGCAATTGCTGAAAGAACTGTAAGTGAAGAGGCAAATCCCAGGCACGTTAGGGACGTAGTTAAAGCAAATAGCGGGACATCTTGTATCGGATTACTGAAGTAAACGATAAACAGGATAAAGCCGGTGAACGCAAGGAGCAGACACAACAAGAAATTATACAGGATTTTTGAAAGAATGATTGCCGCGGGGTTGGCGATTGAATAATAATAAATCTGCTCGCCTTTTTTTTCACCAATAAAACTTTTAGCAACCGTATTTACCGAGGTAAAGAGCAAGGTTATCCAAAACAATGAGCTCCACAAAAATGGAGATATAAGATTTTGTTGAAGATTAAAAGAGAGATAATAAATAAAAACTGTGCTGCTGAGATACAAAATAAGTCCTGAAAAGACAGACTTACGTCTTAGTTCGAGCTTAAATTCTTTATTTAGAAGTTGAAGAAACAAACGTTAATTCTTTTGGGTTCTTTCAGCGGCCCTGACTATACTGCCAACGGATTTAAAGAAAATCACGGCAAAAACAAGGATGAGCCCTAATGTAGCGCCAGCCGCCAGTGAGACTGATTTGTTCGGACTGGATGGTTTTAGGTGTTTGATGAACCCCTCCACTACCTGGATGCTGTTTGCAAATTCTAGTTTACCCTCATACATAAATTTACTCTCGGTCAGTTCCACGATCTTGGAGTTTAATTCCGTAGGATCGAACATGATATCTCCTCCTTTGTTTTTATCAAAATAGCTTCCATCATAGATTTCTCTGCTAAATTTTTCAAGAGCCTGGATTTCGTTGTCAATCTTCTTTATTAATTCAGCATACGCTTTCTTTTTTTGCTCCACACGAAGCCTGACAAAGTCGCTGCCTTCGAGGTAGAATATTATTCCCTTCTGAAGTTTGGGAAACACCTCCTGGTTTGAAACATTCACTTCTATAGAAAGAAAAAATGGCTGCTTCTTGTCTTCGATTGAAGGATTTATTTCACCTTCTTTTTTTACAGGTGCAATGTCGATTGAAGAGACCTGACTGACTTCTTCCTGACTGAGATCAAGCATAGTTGACAACAATTCTGTATTTCCTTCCCGAATCAGATCGTTGAGGTTGTCTCCGAGCTCTTTTGTGTACGACTCCGTTAGGATGTCGGACGTAACCAGCATTTTGCTTTCATAGGACTTTGGGCCAATCAGGGCATATGTAAACCCCAACAGAGTTCCGATGATGAAAAAGGATACAATCAGGAGGAAGTTCTCTTTGACGATCAGTACGATTTTCAGAAAAAGCTTCTGTAAATCGATCTCGTCTGAAGAAGTCCCTCGGTTTTCCATAACAAAAAGCTGAATTGTTTCTACTTTTGAGGTTCGAAAATACATTACGTGCCCTCAGAATCAAAAAAAGGCAAGGTTTTAGTTACCGGGGTAGCCGGTTTCATTGGTTTCCATCTTTCCAAAAGACTATTGGAGGATGGCATGGAAGTGGTCGGCCTTGATAATCTGAATGAATACTACGATGTCGGATTGAAAAAAGACAGGCTTGAGTTGCTAGATGATAAAGCCGGCTTTCAGTTCACTCAAGTTGATCTCAAAGACAAAGAAGGGATTGATAAACTCTTTCAAAAATACCCGTTCGACACCGTTGTAAATTTGGCCGCCCAGGCGGGTGTTCGTTATTCCATTACGAATCCTTACGCTTATCTTGATAGCAACATTATAGGGTTTTTGAACATACTTGAAGCTTGCCGTCACCTAAAGCCGAAGCATTTTATCTACGCTTCTTCAAGTTCTGTTTATGGAGCAAATCAGAAATTGCCTTTTTCTGTCCATGATTCTACTGACCATCCGCTTGCCCTTTATGCTGCGTCGAAGAAATCAAATGAATTGATGGCACATGCATATTCCAATCTATATAGCTTGCCAACAACGGGTGTTAGATTTTTCTCGGCGTACGGTCCGTATGGACGACCTGACATGGCTCTTTTTCTTTTCACAAAGGCAATTCTGGATGGGACACCGATCAATGTCTATAATTTCGGAAAAATGCTCCGTGACTTTACTTATATTGATGACATCATCGAGGGTGTTGTAAGACTGATTCCTTTGGTGCCGGTCAGGAATGAAGAATGGAATGCCCGTCAACCAGATCCAGCCTCCAGTTTTGCCCCCTATCGCATTATTAATATTGGAAATAATAAGCCCGTTGAACTCCTCCACTTTATTGAAGTATTAGAAGAAAAATTGAAGAAAAAAGCTATTAAGAATTACTTACCTCTTCAGGAGGGTGATGTCGAAGAAAATTTTGCGGATGTAAGTGACCTTGAAAAAATCGCGGGTTTTCAACCAGCAACCCGCGTTGAAGAAGGGGTAGGAAAATTTGTAGACTGGTATGTTGAATATTATAAAATCAGAAAATAAATAAATGGATAAGGTTGCAATTATTGGGTTGGGTTACGTTGGTCTTCCGCTCGCCGTCGAATTCGGGAAAATCATGGATGTTGTTGGGTTTGATATTGATAGATCAAGAATTGACGAACTTAAAAAAGGTCACGACAGGACAAGGGAGATGACACCGAAAGAACTTTCGGAATCAATCCGTCTCACTTTTTCTTTTAATTCTGCTGACCTAAGGGATGCGAATTATTTTATAATCACTGTCCCCACACCAGTGGATGATTATAAACAGCCAGACTTGAAACCTCTTGTGAGCGCAAGTAAATCTGTCGGGCAGGCATTGAAAAAAAATGACATCGTAATTTATGAGTCGACTGTTTATCCCGGCTGTACGGAGGAGATCTGTGTTCCAGTGCTTGAACAAGTTAGTGGCATGGTTTACAATCGCGACTTTTTCTGTGGATACTCCCCGGAGCGCATCAATCCCGGTGACAAGCTTCATCGCGTCACAACGATAAAAAAGGTTACAAGCGGCAGCACCCCCGAAGTAGCAGACAGGGTTGATCAGCTATATAGAAAAATCATCATAGCGGGCACGCATTTGGCGTCTTCAATAAAAGTTGCTGAAGCGGCAAAGGTGATTGAAAATTCCCAGCGGGATATCAATATTGCATTTGTGAACGAACTTGCCCTGATCTTCGAAAAAATGGGTATTGATACTCATGAGGTGCTCGCCGCCGCAGGAACCAAATGGAATTTTCTTCCCTTCAAACCAGGCCTCGTAGGAGGTCACTGTATTGGAGTTGACCCCTACTACCTTACACACAAGGCAGAAGGGCTTGGCTATCGCCCGGAAGTTATTCTGTCGGGGAGAAGGATAAATGATAATATGGGAATCCACATTGCGAGCCGGATAATTAAATTGATGGCCCAATATGAACAACCAATTAAAGGCGGAAGAATCCTGGTGCTCGGGATGACCTTTAAAGAAAATTGTCCTGACATCCGCAATAGTAAGGTTGTCGATGTTGTCCGTGAGCTCAAGAGTTACGGAACCGATGTTGACGTCTACGACCCTCATGCAAATCCACAGGAAGTGAGTCATGAGTATAATATCAAGCTCATAGCTACTTTGGAAAAGAGCTATCATGCTATTGTGCTTGCCGTTAGCCATGATGAATTTAAAGATCTTCCATGGAGCAAGATTCGCTCGGCTGGGTCAGTAGTATATGATGTAAAAGGATTCCTTGATAAATCTTTAATTACCGCAAGGTTATAATGAGTTCAAACAAAATCTTGGTTACCGGCGGTGCGGGATACATAGGCATTCATACTGTAGTGGAACTTGCCAATGCCGGAATGGAGCCAATCATCGTGGACGACCTTTCAAGGACTGACATCAGTTTGGTGCATGGAGCAGAGAAGATCACTGGCAAAAAATTTCTTTTTTATAAGATCAATTGTACAGAACGGGATGATCTTAGAGAAGTTTTCAAAAAGCATCCAGACATAAAACAGGTTATTCACTTTGCTGCCTTCAAATCTGTAAATGAGTCAGTTCAAAATCCTATCCTTTACTACAGAAACAATATTGATTCGCTAGTGACCCTGCTGGAGGTGATGAAAGAATTTTCAGTGTCACGACTGGTTTTTTCGTCTTCTTGCACGGTGTACGGTCAGCCTGATGAAATTCCAGTTACTGAAAACGCTCCCTTTAAGAAAGCTGAGTCAGCGTATGGCTCTACCAAACAAATGTGTGAGCGCATACTGGAAGATGAAGTAAAGGCCTGGCCCGAATTGAAAGTTATATCATTGCGATATTTTAATCCTATCGGTGCTCATTCTTCCGGCCTCATTGGAGAATTACCCATCGGAGTTCCCAGCAATCTGGTGCCCTTTATTACTCAGACAGCCATTGGCAAACGGGAAAAGCTTACCGTTTTTGGTGATGACTATGACACCCCTGATGGCAGCTGCCTTCGTGACTATATCCATGTCGTTGATCTCGCGGAAGCACACGTGAGGTCGCTTCAGATAATTGAGACATTGGTCGAACATTGTGAAGCCATCAATCTCGGCTCAGGAGTTCCTCTTTCTGTATTAGAATTGATCAAAATATTTATTCGTGTCACAGGCGTTGAATTAAATTATACGGTAGGTCCAAGAAGGGCAGGGGACGTTGAAAAGGTATATGCCGATCCCGCAAAATCGTTTCGTTTGTTAAATTGGAAAACCAAGCTCAGCATGGAGACGGCACTTCAGGATGCCTGGAACTGGGAAAAAAAATTAAAAGATGGGTCCAATTAAAATGGTTGACCTTCAGGGGCAGTATCTCCATGTCAAATCGGAGATTGATGAGGCTATTCAAAAAGTTCTTATTGATGCGGATTTTATACAAGGAAAGGCTGTCGCTGATTTTGAGCAAGCTCTTTCGCGCATTCATCAGGGAACAAATGTCATTTCGTGTGGCAATGGAACAGATGCGTTGCAAATAGCAATGATGGCGCTGGACTTTAAGCCAGGTGATGAAGTAATTCTTCCGGTTCATACGTACGTGGCTACTGCTGAGGTAATAGCCTTGCTTAAACTTGTTCCGGTTTTTGTGGATGTTGATGGATCAAGTTTTACTCTGAACATTGCAGAGGTCGAAAAAAAGATTACGAAGAAAACAGTAGCCATCGTGCCAGTCCATCTTTATGGACAATGCGCTGAAATGAAGTCCTTGCTTGAATTAGCAGGCCATCATGGCATCTATGTGATTGAAGACGCAGCACAGTCGTTGGGCGCAGAGTACATTTTTCCAGATGGCTCGCGAAAAATGTCAGGTACTATGGGAACGATCGGATCCACTTCTTTTTTCCCTTCTAAGAATTTGGGAGCATTTGGAGATGGAGGTGCTCTGTTTGCAAGAGATGAATTTCTTGCTGAAAAAATCAGGATGATCGCCAATCATGGACAAAAGAAGAAGTATTACCATGATCTGATCGGAGTGAATAGCCGCCTGGATACGCTGCAGGCAGCAATCTTATTGGTGAAGCTGAATCATCTTAAGACCTATACACGAAAAAGAAATGATGCAGCCGACTACTTTGACAGGCACCTTGCGGATGCCGGGTTTTTGACAACTCCTGTACGCGTGCCGTATTCGACGCATGTATTTCATCAATATACCGTGTTGGTAAAAGATAATCTTCGTGATAAGCTGAAGACTTATCTGCAGGAGAGGAAAATCCCAACGATGATTTACTATCCAGTGCCGTTGCACCTCCAACAGGCTTATCGAAAGAATGAATTAGGGCCAGGGTCATTCCCTGTTGCTGAGAAATTAAGCATGACCGTCCTTTCCCTTCCTATTCATACAGAAATGGATGCCGAACAGTTGTCTTATATTTGCGATTCAATAAAGAGTTTCGGCTGACGCAATGAGTGAATCCCTGCCCTATTTTGCACACGCTACTGCCGTGGTTGATTTACCTTGTCAGATTGGCGAGGGGACTAAGATTTGGCACTTCACTCATATCATGCCCAACTGCAAAATTGGAAAAAACTGCAATATTGGACAGAACGTAGTGGTCTCACCCGAGGTAGTTCTTGGCGACAATGTAAAAATTCAGAACAACGTTTCTATCTATACAGGGGTAACGTGTGAAGATGATGTTTTTCTCGGCCCATCAATGGTTTTCACCAATGTAAGCAATCCGCGAAGTGCTGTAAACCGGAGGGGCAACTACGAAAAAACACTTGTAAAAAAAGGCGCATCGATTGGCGCCAACGCCACCATTGTCTGTGGGAATGCAATTGGAAGATATGCGTTTATCGGTGCCGGTACCGTTGTAACAAAAGAAGTTCCTGATTACGCCCTTATTGTCGGCAATCCTGGCCGACAGATGGGATGGATGAGCGAGTTTGGCCATAAATTGAATTTCGATTCGAAGGGCCAAGCCGAGTGCCCTGAGAGCAGCCAGAAGTATGAACTAAAGAATGGAAAAGTACAGAGATTATGAAGAATTTTGCATTGATCGGAGTTGCCGGGTTTATTGCCCCTCGTCACCTGCAGGCGATCAAGGACACGGGTAATAATCTTGTTGCGGCGCTGGATAAGTTTGACAGCGTTGGCATAATGGATTCTTATTTTCCCAAGGCTGACTTCTTTACAGAGTTTGAGAGGTTTGACCGTCACCTTGAAAAATTGAGGAGGCAGGGACAAAAAATAGATTACGTCACTATCTGCTCACCGAATTACCTGCACGATTCGCACATCCGTTTTGCATTGCGCCATGGTGCTGATGCAATATGTGAGAAGCCACTTGTATTAAACCCTTGGAATCTCGATGCGCTTAGTGAAATTGAAAATGAAACAGGTCAACGGGTTTATACGATACTGCAGTTAAGATTGCATCCTGCCATTCAACAACTGAAAAAGGAAATTGATCTTGCTCCAAAAAATAAGAAATTTCATATCGACATGAAATACATCACGTCGCGCGGCAACTGGTATCATCATAGCTGGAAAGGAGATGAGTCAAAATCGGGAGGAGTGGCGACGAATATCGGTGTTCATTTCTTCGACATGCTAATGTGGATTTTTGGAAACCTCATTGACAATAAAGTTGAGGCTGTTGAGGAAGACCATGCCTCAGGCACGTTGGAACTGGAACGTGCTACGGTGAAGTGGTTTCTAAGCATCAACGCCGATCACCTACCGCAAGAAGTAAAAAATGAAGGAAAAAGAACATTTAGGTCACTACAAATTGAGGGAAGAGAAATTGAATTCAGTGATGGATTCACGGGGCTTCATACAAAATGCTATCAGCAGATACTGGATGGTAATGGATTTGGAATAAAAGAAGCCCATGCCTCAATTGATGCGGTTTATAAAATCAGAAAATCTTGAGTGTGATGAAGATTATAACGACTGAATTCAAAGGTCTTTTAGTTCTCGAGCCAAGAGTTTTTGAGGATGAGCGCGGATTTTTCTTTGAATCATTTAACGGCATTACATTCAAAAATGCCGGTTTAGATTTTAACTTCGTTCAGGATAACCAATCGTTTTCACGGAAAGGAGTCCTTCGCGGTCTTCATTTTCAAAAATCACCATTCGCGCAAACCAAACTTGTACGGGTTCTGTCGGGAGTCATTCAGGATGTAGTAGTTGATTTGAGGAAAGATCAGCCAACATTCAAAAAATATTTTTCTGTTGAACTTTCATCGGAAAACAAAAAACAATTTTTAGTGCCGAAGGGATTTGCTCATGGTTTTCTGGTATTAAGTGAAACAGCCACTGTTCTTTATAAATGTGATGAGTATTATCATCCAGAGGCAGAGAGCGGAATAGCATTCAATGATTCTGAACTAGCAATACCCTGGCAAATCCTGGAATCGGACGCAACTGTTGCCAGAAAAGATAAAATGCTTCCGTCATTGTCTGAACTGGTTCTCTCTTTTTAAGAACTGACGCAAAATCAATTTTGCTTTACAGACAGCATTCAAAATAAGAGTTAACATGGGAATAAGAAATATTTTAAGGTTCTATTTCAGAAAGCTCCTCTTAAGATTTCAGTCGGAAAATCATAAGATACTTACCCTTCATGCTAACCAGATTTTGAGGGCTAATCTTTCAAATTCGGGAATAAATCAGTTATCGCAAACGGAATTTCAGGTTTTCTCTCAATATGGTGAAGATGGTATTATTCAATATCTCGTTAACAGCATCGAAATACCAAACAAGGTATTTATTGAGTTTGGTGTTGAGGACTACACTGAATCCAATACAAGATTTTTATTAACTAACGATAATTGGAAAGGCCTTGTTCTGGACGGTTCATCGCGAAATATTAAGTTTATTAAGCAGGATAATATTTACTGGAGACACAATCTAACGGCAAACTGTACTTTTATAACGACTGCCAACATCAATGATTCATTCAGGAATGCAGGCATTGAAGGTGATATTGGTTTATTAAGTATCGACATTGACGGAAACGATTACTGGATCTGGGAAGAAATAAATGTTGTAAACCCACGAATTGTAATTGTTGAATATAACAGTGTCCTGGGGCCAAACCTCAAAATCACCACTCCGTATAATCCTTCGTTTGTGCGCGGTCAGGCACACCATTCCAACCTTTATTTTGGTGCGTCAATAGCGGCACTCTGTGATTTGGCGTCAAGGAAGGGATATTATTTTATTGGATCTAATCTCAACGGGAATAATGCCTTCTTTATAAGAAATGATATAAGGGTTCCATTTCAAAAGAAGTCAGCGAACGAAGGATATGTAAAGTCTCAATTCAGGGAATCCAGAAACGAGAAGGGTCAACTGACTTTTGTGTCAGGTGACGACCGATTAAAACAAATTAGTCATTTAGAATTTTTTGAGCTTGATTCAAAAAAGAATATTGTTCTGAATGAAATCCTGTAAAAGACGTTGATATTTAAAATCGTAACGTCCATAATCTGAAAACATTAGCACGTGAAAGAACAGATTGCAAGGCTGGGAAAGGGAACACTTATTTATGGTGTCGGCCAGGGTCTTGCAAAGTTGATAGGCTTTTTAATGTTACCTCTTCTTACATCTTACTTAAGTCCCGCAGACTATGGAGTGATTTCTATCCTTACGATACTATCGTTTCTGGCAGCACCTGTTTTTGGATTGGGATTGGCCAACTCAATTGCTATTGTTTATTTCGGTCATTCAGGAACGAAAAAAGAAGAAACGATCTGGACTGGATTTGTCATACTTTTAGCCAGCGGCACAGTTCTTCTATTTGTTTTTTTCACCTTCTCAGAAGCGATTAGCTCGTTACTATTTCAGACAGTCGACTATTCAGACCTTATTAGGGTCGTTGGTTTAAATACTATATTCAACGGAATCATCAATCAACCTTTTGTTTTTCGTTTACAATTTGAGGAACGATCAAAGCTGTATGTGATAATAACTTCTCTTTGTACTTTGACTACGCTAGTGCTCACCATTCTATTTGTTGTGGTATGGGAGAATGGTGTTTGGGGTTTTATGCTCGCGACACTTGCAGGAAGTGTGATTACATTTTTCTGCTATTTCCTCGCGGTCGTGAAGTGGACCAAATTTTCAACAGATCGTGTGGTTGCAATTGACTTGGTACGTTATGGACTTCCGATGATTTCCTCCTTCTTCTTTCTGTTTGTTTTGCAAAATGCTGGTCGCTTTATTCTTCAACGGTACCATGGCATTGCCGATGTGGGCATCTATTCAATTGGTCATACCTTTGGAATGGTAATGAGCCTGGCAGTCACGGCATTTACTACGTCCTGGTTTCCATACTTTAATTCCTTTGTTGATAAACAAGATGTGGCGAAGGACCTGTTTGGAAAAATCACGATTTATTACATGCTCGCCTTCGGAGGTTTTTGTCTTTTGTTTTTTATTTTTTCAAAGCCATTGATTTTAGTCCTGACTGAGCCGTCGTTTCATAGAGCATATGAAGTGGTAGGTATTATTTCACTTGGAAATTTTCTGGTGGGCATGGATTCTATTTTGATGGCAGGTGTTTATTTTAAAAAGAAGGCCTACCTGATGAACTATGTGCAATTAGGAGCAGCGCTGACGTGTGTCCTGTTCAGCTTTCTGCTAATACCTGAATTGGACATCGTTGGGGCAGGCTTATCTTTTCTGGCAGGCTATTGTTGCCTTATAATTTTTCAATTGGTGGTTAATAGGTTATCCGGAACATTGAGGATTGAGTATGATATGAAGAGATTCTTTTATTTTCTACTCACAACAATCGTTGTTGTTTTAATAAGCTTTATTCCGCGCGAGCTTACTCTGGTTCAGGAAATTATTTTTTGTTCCGTTCATGCAGCGATGCTTCTTGCGGTGCTTTATTTGCAGCTAGCAGGAAATGAGAGGAATTTTATTAATGATACAATACGACAGGGACGAGTTGGACTTTTTAAATCCTAAAATATTAGCAGGGAGAGCTCGCCTAATTCCATTGCGGAATTTTTGTTTCTTTCCTGTACCTTCGCGCCTTAATCGAGTTTCAGAACTCGAAATTATTGATCCTTTAATGAAGTGGAAATATTCTGATGAAAAGCATTTCTTTTGTGAAGCCGGTCTTCCTCGATGACCTGGTCAGGGTTGGTAATATTTACGATGGCGGGTATGTGATTAATCAGCGATGCATTGATCGTACGGAGCATCTGGTTGGTTTGGGAGTTAATACAGATTGGTCATTTGAAAGTGATTTTTTTCAAAGAAGAAATACTATTCTGGTGTCCTGCTTCGACTATTCGGTATCAGCAAGGAAATTTTTTAAAAACGCTGTTCGATCATTTTACAATCCTGTTGAATCATTTTTTTGGTTGAAGGCCATGATCAGATTCAAAATGTTTTTCAGGGCAAACAGAAAGTTCTACAAAAAGGGCATTACAGATTATAATAATGAGTACTTCATTCAACTGAAGGATATCTTTAAAATGCCTGGCCTAGATAAGGCGGGGGAGGACACAATATTTCTTAAAATCGATATTGAACAGTCTGAATTCAGGATCATGAAGGATGTAATGAGTAATAGTAAGGCTATTAATGGCATGGTTATCGAGTTTCACGATCTTGATATCCTTTTTGATAATTTTAAGAACATCATAAATCAACTTTCCCTGGAATTTGTCGTGACACACGTGCATGGTAATAATTGTGGAGAAACGTTTACTCCCGATAGTATTCCCAGAGCGTTGGAGATTACATTGGTGAAAAGGCACTTGATCAAGGATTCAGAACTTTCGGCGAATCGTGAAGTTCACTATCCTATCCCGGGACTAGACGCACCCAATGAGCCCACACGGGCAGACTACGTTTTGAATTTTAATTGATCCCTTCTTGCAAACAAACCTCCTTTGAAAAGACTTTTAATCTTTAGAGAAGATCACCTGGGGGATTTGATATTGACTACGCCGCTGATGAAGTCATTGAGCGAAAATGGCTACCAGGTTGACGTGCTCGCCAGGAAATCGAATATTGATATCCTTTGTCATAATCCCACTATTCACCAACTTTTTTCTCTGGAAGATATCGCGCCGTCATTTCCTTTGCGATGGATCGAATTGACTCGCTGGATTAGAAAAGCAAGATATGACGTGCTGGCTATTCCACATGCTAAGCCAAAAGAACTGGTTTACGTGGCCGCAAGTTCAGGAGTCAATAAAAGAGTGCTTATGCAGGCAGGAATTCTTGGAAGAATTACCGGCAACATCTGTTTGCGAAGTAATCTTTATTCACACCCTCGCCACATGAGTGAGGTGTGGCTCGACATTGCGAAAAGTTTAAATATTTTACCCAACAACCCAAAGCCAGAAATTTTTTTAACAACTGGTGAACAGGATTGGGCGAAGCAAAAGATTGTTGAAAAACTCGGCATAGGCGGCAAACGCGTGATTGGGTTGCATCCCGGTAGCGCTGGGAACACATGTAACTTGCCTTTTGAGGATTACTCTTTGTTCGTGCAAAAGATACTTATTGAGACGGATTTCAAAATTGTGATAACTGGAAGTGCCAGCGAGAAGTTGCTAATCGAGCAATGGCCGCACGAAATATTGAATTCGGACAGAGTCTGGGTATCAGCGGGCGAGTTGACTCTCAGGCAACTTGCGTCAATAATTAAACAATTATTTGTTTATGTTTGCTCAGGAACAGGACCTCTTCACATAGCGAACGCCGTAGGCGCAAGTACCTTCAGTCCTTTCTGTTCCAGGATTGGACACAATAACACGTACTGGGGCAACACAAATGGAAAGGGGCAGTATATAAATTTCAAGACAGAATTTTGCTCAACGCAAACACGAAATTGTCTTTTTCGTGGGGCCTGTGACGCTGGAATTTTATTTGAGCACTTTAGGAAATCTATTAGGTAACTAAGTTCTTCTAAAAACATAGGTGCTGAAGACCGCACCGAGTTATCGCCAAACTATGACTTACATCAATTATGAATCCTCTGACAGCAGCCTTCAAGAAAACTTCAATTTATCGCAATTTCTTTGGCCATAAAAAATTTCATTTTATTACCGAATTGAAAAAAGGAGCAGCGCTGCTCGATATTGGCTGTGGCAATCATTCTCCCTCCATTTACAAGGGCCTGAATCCAGGGATCGAATATGTGGGTCTGGATATCGAAGAGTATTTTATGGATGAGAATGATTATAAGATTGCCAGTAAGATCGTTTTTGTAGATCGACATGCTTTCGCAGAATCAATAAAGGGAATGGGAATGTCTTTCGACGCAGTAGTTTCAGCTCACAATCTGGAGCATACAGACAAGCCTTTTGACGTGATAGAGGCTATGATGTTTAGTTTGAAAAAGGGAGGAAGACTCTACTTATCATTTCCGACAGAGAGGTCAGCATTTTTTCCAAAGAGAAAAGGGACTTTGAATTTTTACGACGATCCAACGCATAACTATCTGCCAAACTTTGATAAGGTGTGTTCAGAGATAATAAAACATCATGGTAAGGTTGTGTTCGCCAGAAAGAGATACAGAGCGGCCTTTGGGTTTATTAAGGGAGCTTTGCAAGAACCAGTGTCATGGGTAACGAAAAAGAATTATTCGAATACCTGGAATTTCTGGGGGTTTGAAACGGTGATTATCGCGGAGAAAGTTTAGATTGTCTGCGGAAAAATTAAATGAACGGATAACGTAAGTGAGGTGAAATTATGGCGGGGACAGGATTAGATAGGCTAAGGCAATGGATGGGATATCAGTTTCCGCCGTTAGGGCCAATCGCCTTTAAAATGTTTGTCAGATTCAACCGTGGTAAAAAGATTACTAGTAGATTTTTTCATAACCTCTTCGTACCAATTGATTTTGCTGACATTATCCAAACAGCCGCCTATTGGCGTGGCAGCAGGTACGAAAGACCTACTCCTCAAATAATTGGTCGCTTGATCAATGAAAACAAACTGACAACCTTTTTTGACATAGGAGCCAACTTTGGATTTTTTAGTTACTATATAAAATCTGCCTATCCCTCTCTTCAGATTTATTCATTTGAACCAGGCCCGGCCAATTATAATAAGATGGTCGAAGTTAAAAGGCAGAACAACCTCAACGGGTTTGATCCTCAAAATATAGGATTGGGCGACAGTAATGGGATTCTTTCATTTAACCTTACCTCGGGTGATTCTGGGCATAGCACATTTGGTGATAATCCACTTTACGCTAATAATCCGTCTTTCATTACTGAGATTAAGGTGCAGGTGATGGAATTTGATGCCTGGCGACAACAACAGGGGATTGAGCTGCCAGGTATGCCACAATGGATTGCTAAAATTGACGTAGAAGGGTTTGAACTGAAAGTCCTTCATGGTATGAAAGAATCCATCAAAGCAGGGGCATTTAAAGCGGTATGCATTGAAATCAATACTCATACGCTTGATTTCTTTAAGGTTCGGTCATCAGAAATATTTGATTTTTTCGCGGCACACGGATACAAGGCTTTCGATGAGGACTTTCAAGGCACTCAACCACTCCCTTCGCCGGATATGCGCAACGTTTTCTTTATTCTCAATTGATTGACATGCCTACCGTAAATTCCAGGTTCAGTGATTTTAGCCTTTCAATTAGTTTTAGTGGATTAGCATTATGGTGAATAGGAGAGACTTTGTTTCAACCCGTAACTATTTACTGATTTCTGGACTTCACTATTGTCTCTGGCCAGCGTATTTAATTGTCAACATATTTCTTGTAAAAAAAAGGCAAACGAATCGAATTTTGTTTATTGAGTTGGGCCATATGGGTGACATGCTAACCACAGCAGCCGTCATGAAATTGGTGAAAGAAAAGAGAAAGGACAGCCAGATAGTTTGCCTCTGCTCGCCTTCCGCGGCCGTTGCATTAAACAACAATCCATTCGTAGATGAAATAGAAATTATCGACTCTCCCATTTGGTATAAAACAAAAAGGAAGGAGGGTGATAGTTTTCTATCATCTTTTAAGCTTTTTCTGAAAACTCTGAAAAGTATCGGAGCAAGTTCAATTATAAATGTTCGGGCTACCTCTTATCACATTGATCACATTGCCACATGGCTTGCGGGCGCCAGAGAGCGTGTTGGCTTTGGGAATAAAGGTCTTGGTTATTTGCTCACCTATTCGGGCAATGCGCCATCTGCCATGCCTCTGCCACTGCAAAAGCTCAACCTGGTGAGCGACTGGCTTGGCTTGCACAACCGAAGGGACACATTGGCTCCCCTGTTTTTTGCTGCCGAAAAATTTCATCCTCGCGTAGACCTTATGCTGGGGGAATTGGGACTGGCTGTTGGTGAACGGATCATTGGTGTGAATCCAGGTGCACAACATAATTTTCTATGGCCAGAAAAGTACTTTGTCGAATTGTGTAATTTGATTCATCAAAAGTATAAAGTGAAGTTGCTCTTTTTAGGTACGCCAGCTCATGAGGAAATGATCAAGCGGATTCAAGGACAGATTCCATTTAGGACGTATTCGCTGGCAGGAAAGACGAATCTTGATGAATTGTTCGTTTTGCTTGGACGGCTTGCTATGCTGATAACGATCGACACCGGCATTCGTCATCTGGCGAATGCGGCCTCCGTACCTCTTGTTGATATGCGATTCGGCGCGGATGGATATGAGCGATACGGAAAATATGTAGAATCGGAGACAGTGATAATTCATAGGGTGGTATGTTCTCCTTGTGGAAAAGAGACCTGTCCGCTTGCTGAAATGGTATGCATGACAGGAATCAAACCACAGGAGGTTTTTAATGCGACGATTGCTGTGATGGATGCGCATCCTTCTTTAAAAAAGCAATCGGAAAATTGAATGAAAAAATTACTTTACTTGCTGTCTTTTTTTTCATTCCTGAGCTATTTCAGTATTTCGATTGGTGGTCTTAATGCAAAGTATGATCAACTGTTTACTATTCTTGTATTTTTTATTTTTCTCGTATACGTCGTTATGATAAAGAGGAGTATCTATATCGATCGGGCAGGATTCCTTTTGATCGCCTTGTGGCTTGTTAGTTTTCTTTCATCTTACTTTAATGCGCCTGATCCAAGATACAGTCTTATTCAATCCCTGAACTTATCTTCCGCTTCGCTGGCATTTTTTATTCTCCCCAATGTGCTTACAAGTACTGAAGATCTCTCGGATTTTATCAAAGTGCATTTACGCATTGCGAAATTTTTATTAATTATTTCTACTCTTGTTTTTATCTATTCCTATTCTAAGAATGTGGAAGTATTTGGAGTTAACCTGGTTCAAAATGAATCGGAACCTTTCGGAGTTTACCTGACGATGCTGGAGCCGAATATTTTTGGAAGCTTTATGCTCATCATTTTTTGCGTTGCATTTGCTTTGTATGTGGGAGGTAGCACCCTGTCGGAAATGCGAAAAGCTGAAATTGGCAATGTCCTCATTTTTTCAATCATAGGGATATTCATAAGCTTCACCCGAGGTGTATGGCTGGGAATATTGATAGCACTTGCGTTCTACTATGTGGTTAATTCTAGAAACATGGTGAAGACTCTGCAACAGATGTTCTATTTTACAGTCGGTGCAATTTTGTTGATCTATATTGGAGGCGAAGTATTGGAAATTGGATTTATAAAATATAAACTTTCAAATTTCTTATCGACGGACAGTGGCACGGGCAAGGGAAGGGTTGTGCTCTGGCTTTCCGCCATTGACAACTGGATCGAAAACGGACACGTTCTTTTTGGAACTGGAACGTATAGCTTCGCAAGTTTTTTCAATACAACCAGCTATGAAGCACGCGGCAATGCGTGGATCGGAAATTTATACTTGACATTTCTTCATGATACTGGAATTGTTGGCCTGCTCATTTATTTGCTTTTCTATTTTCAACTTATGTGGCAGGCGTTCAAAATTTGGCCGTACAAAGCTTTTGAGGACTATCGCTTTGTTAAAAACTTAAATATTGGTTTTCTCCTGTCATTGATTGGAATAGCAATAGCTTTCTTTTTTACTACGGCGCTGACTTTTGCCTATCCATGGATTTTGTTTGGGCTGGTCTCTGCATTTAACAGAATCAACCAGATGAAGCTAATGACTGATTCTGATAGGACGTTAGTTAGTGACATAGACATTGTCAGGCCATGAATAAAGTGTTTATAGATGCTCACCTTTTCGACGGATTCGGCCAGGGCACGAAAACATACCTGAGTGGACTTTATGCTTCGGTGTTTAAAAAATGCCCCAATATTGATTTCAGTATGGCTGCTCATGAGACAAAGGGGTTGGAAAATGAATTCGGCTCACTGAATAACGTCAGGTATCTTCCGTATAAATCAAAAAACAAATTTTCCCGCCTTGCGGTGGACATTCCCCGCATGATAAAGGGGAATGGTATTGATGCAGCGCATTTTCAATACGTTTCTCCGTTGGTGAAAACTTGTGCGGAGATTGTTACAATCCACGACATACTTTTTCTGGACTTCCCCGATTATTTCCCGTTGTCATACAGGCTCGTTAAAAGTTATCTTTTCAAGCGATCAGCAAAGCGTGCAGACTGGGTTTTGACTGTTTCTGACTATTCGCGGGATGCGCTGATACGGCATTATAAATTGCCAGCTGAAAAGATTATCGTTACGCCAAATGGTGTTCTCGATTATTTTATCAAGCCGGAAATAGCGACGCAGGTTGTTGCAAAGGTTCCCGATCAGCCTTTCATATTATACGTAAGCAGGTTTGAACCCCGCAAGAACCAGGTGGGATTGCTTAGAGTTTACTGTGAGCTTGGTTTGTGGAAAAGGGGCATTCAGCTTGTTTTTATTGGTACACCAGGGGTTTATTCCCGCGAATTTGAACAGCTTTATGGTGGGCTTGGGGATTCCGTTAAGAGCAATGTTTTGTTTTATCAAGATGTTCCAGTTGCGGATCTTAAGGAGTTTTATAAGAAAAGTCTTTTGTTTGTATATCCGTCATTTGCAGAAGGATTTGGAATTCCTCCTCTTGAAGCGGCCGTCTGTGGCGCAAATGTTCTATGCTCTAATGCAACGGCAATGGGTGAATTCGTGTTTTTTGGACAACGGCTCTTTGATCCCTCAAATGCTGAAGAGTTCAAGGAAAAGATTCTTTATTATATTGATAACCCGCCCTCACCCCAGGAACGAATAGAAACGAAGAATTATATTGAAAGAAAATATAGCTGGTCGGGCAGCGCCGATATTTTTATTTCAAATATTTTAAAAAAATAGATCCATTTCATTATATCTATTTGGAGAGCCGATAGAGTGAGGCTTTGGCAAGGTAGAAGCTTTCTACTGTTTCAAGCTTGTATCCTTTGTGCACCAACTGTTGTTTATCTGGACTTATTCCTGGAGGAATATTGAATCCTTCCAGCACCCACACATTTGGCTGACCCGCTTTCAAGCTTTTTAAACCCTCAGGCTGCACGGCTCTAAACTCACTTTTTAGTGCTTTAAAATAATAGTTACAATAGAATGAATACTCACTGATGAACATATCATCAGGCGCACCGTTTTTCACAACGCTGGAGATCATTCCTCGCCAGTCCTCTTTCTGTATTTTGGTATAGTGTTTTTCAATGAAGAAGAGACTTAGCAACATCGTGCAACTGGTTACTATCAATAGAATCATTCTGATTGGTCTCTTTATGAGAAAAAATCCAAGACTGATTATGATGATGATACCGGGAAGGGCGATAGTGGTATATCGTACATGAAGCATTGGTATTCTAATAATCGTGTAGGTTAAGGGTATAAGATAACTAAGGAGTCCCCATCCTATAAGAATAAAATTTGTCGTGCTGATTTTTTCCTGTGATTTTACGTTTTTAGCAATCGAAAGGAAATAGATGATAATCAGGATTGCGAAAACGCTGCAGGCGATTACATCTTTGAAGTAGACATAGAAATACTCTATGGGAAAATAGAATGGCGGAGGTTGAATCCAGAAATTGGCGGTTTGAACATCGGAAAAAATGATCGGAAGCCATGGAATAAACATGACTGTAATGAGAACGCCAGAAATAATCGACATCACGATGAACCTCTTATTTGCCGGGTATAGGGTAATCAGGCCAATAAAGAGGATACCTTGTGTGGCAAGTACCACCAGTCCATAGTAGTGAGTATAAAGGACAACGGTCGTAAAGAAAGTATAGAAAACAAAGTCGATTATTCTTTGAAATTTGACACAGCGGATAAAGAACAGGTAGGAGAGGGCGGTGAACAAAAACAATGCAGTGTAGAACCTGACCTCTTGTGAGAAAAGTATATGTATATAGCTAAGAGCAGTGATAAGCGCCGCGACCAATCCAACCTCCGGACCTTTTACCTCTCTGCCGAGGAAAAACAAAGTCACGACGCCAGTCAACCCAATAAGTATTGAGAAGAACCTTCCGTTATATTCAGTATAGTTAAATATTTGAAACCAGCTGTGAAGCATAATAAAGAAAGCAGGTGGCTGGTCGGCAACGGTGCCACTGATTACAGCGGGTAAACTAAGCTGTGGATCAGCTTCCACCATTGAGACTATTTCATCTACCCATAGACTTTGATAATTCAAGTGATAAAGGCGAAGCATAAATGCCAGAAGGATAATGGCGAGAAGCAGTAGTGCAGTGGAATATTTGGTCATTAATGCTTTCATTTCAGTCTGGCAACGGTCCTTTGATTTACTAAAGTCCACTTAAAATTACTTACTTTGCGATTGAAACTGTTCAATAGACATACTTAAATTTTTATTGATCTCCGGATGGAACAAGCGTCAATTTTATGACACCAACAAGGCTTAAAGTATTACGATATTTTTTGTTTAAGAATAGAAATCATGTTTCTGTTTCAGAGTTAAGAAAATTTTTCTTTGACGCATCGTATCATACCAAGGCCGATAGATTCATCAAGTCAAATGAAAGAATAGGAGAGCTTAACCGAGTTTATTTTAAAGGATATGACGAGCCGTTGTATTATCCTTCAGACTTCCCCGTTAAATCACTTGAGCAGGTAGCAGTTGAATCGTTTTACCCTGAAAACTGGCATTACTACGAAGTACCGGAAACCAGGATCAACGAATCGGATGTAGTGGTGGATTGTGGTGCGGCCGAAGGGTTGTTTACTTTTCTTGTAAAAATGCGATGCAAGGAGATTTTTTTGATTGAACCAGTGAAAAAGTTTTGCAGATCACTCCAGAAGACCTTCGAGAATAACATTAGGGTGAAGATTATCCCGGTGGCACTCTCCGAAAAGGAGGGTTTTGCCAATATATCCGAACATGACATTTCATCTTCATTGACTGTGGGAGATCAAAGCGCTGAGAGTGTAACGGTAACAACGCTAGATAAATTATTTTACGAAAAAAATATCCCTATTTCGTATATTAAAATGGATCTCGAAGGATTCGACTATGAGGCTTTGCTTGGAGCAGCAGAGTTAATTAAAAAGAACAAACCTAAAATAGCAGTTACAACCTATCATAAATTTGAACACGCGGAGCAGATTTCAAACTATCTTAAATCTATCGTTCCTGCCTACAATATTAAAGTGAAAGGAATTTATCAGGAGACCGGGTCACCTGTTATGCTACACGCCTGGATTTAAAATTACAAAAGTGTTTTTTCTCTCCTATAGGTTGTAGCAAATACTGTGAAGAGTAGCACAAAGAATACAATCCCTTTATTGGATTCGAGAATGGATTCAGTCATGCTAAACGCACCCGTTACCAGTAAAAAGTATAGAAACTTTAAGTCATTTCTCCTGAAGGCGGCGATCAGGTATTTTCCATAGAGAACAGCCAGTGCCAGAACTCCAATAAATCCGAGCTGAATTAAAGTGAATACCCACTCATTGTGACTATCCCAATTCACATAACTGTTCATCTGGTATTGAGGTAGGGAATACACGGCATTCATGTATTCCTGTGCGTCTCCGGTCCCCAGTCCAAATACGAAAAGATTGTCGTGCCAAAGCTGGGTAATAGAGATTTTCCAGAATATCAGCCTCATAGTCAAATCGGTGACATACACCTCAGATCCACGAAAGTCATCCTTCAAAAGGAAGGACATATTTTTATTCATTTCTGTAAATCGATCGCGTATGTTGCTATTGAAATAGAAAAGTAAAACGGCAGTGAGTAGAAAAAAGAGGATCGATATAGCAAATATTCTTTTGCTGGGAAGTCTTTTATATAAGAGTAGAATAGAGGCAATGCAAAAGGCACCTATTCCCGTTTTTGACGCAACGATCACCAGTACGAGGAAGGAGTAAGCAAACAGCAAACAAATTCCGGCAATTCCATTCTTGCTTTTACTCCATGAATCAAAAACAAAATCAATCAGAAGGAGAGAGCCACAGGCGAAATAGATAGAGTAGTAAACGTAATGTATTATTATGATTTCTTCATAGTAAAAAGCTTGTTGATCATTGAAGGCAAACCATTTCACAGCCGCAATAGCAAGTAGAACCGCGCTACTGGCAAGAGTAACGATTCCAAACCATCCAAGTATTGTCGACGTATTGGCTTCCACTTTCTGAAGCAGAGGCAAAACAAAAATTGGAATCAGCAGAAAGGTAATTTTTTTCTCGAGAGTGAATAGGCCATAACTCAAGTCGGTTGTGTATAGAAGACCAATAATTTGCAGAAAATATATTACTATGAATAATTTAGAAAGATCATTTTCCTGGATTGAGATCAGAACCTCTCTGGGTTTGATTTTTACAATACAGAATATGAGCAAGGCGATGAGAGTAGCATTACTTATGCCAATTGGAAAAAATAGTCCGGCGTACGCCAGACAAATCATAAAGGTTAATTGGCTTTTAGTATTTTTGAGAAATTCTGACATTAAACTCAGGATTTTCACAAGGATACAATTTTAAATAGTAATTGTAATTTCGCTTCCTTAAAAATCAACTGACCGAATGAAAATAGCTATTCTTGGAACGAAAGGTATCCCAAATAATTATGGGGGCTATGAACAATTCGCAGAGTATATTTCAGCCAGGCTGATAGAACGTGGTCACTCGGTCACCGTATACAATCCATCTTTTCATCCATTCAAAGGAAATAGTCTCAATGGTGTTCAGATCATCACTAAATTCAGTCCTGAAAAATGGATAGGTGGAGCCGCTAATTTTATCTATGATTTTTTGTGCCTGCAAGATGCCCTGAAGAGAGATTTTGATGTGATCTATGAGGCTGGGTACCATAGCGTGGCTCTGTCATTTAAGCTTTTGGGGGTTAAAAAGCGAAAACATCCGGTCATTATTACCAATATGGATGGCCTTGAATATGAGCGCTCCAAGTGGAGTTCATTCACTCAAGGACTTATAAGAAAACTGGAAAAAATCGCTGTTAGGGAAACGCATTACATGATTTCCGATAACCTGGGTATTAAGGAATACTATCTTTCTAATTTTGGCAAGGACTCTTTTTTTATACCCTACGGAGCCGATCCAGTTGAAAGTTTTAATCCAGACTTCCTTGTTTCACATGCGGTTAAATCATTTAACTATAGCATGTTGGTGGCAAGACTGGAACCAGAAAATAATATTGAAACCATTTTAGATGGATTTCGACAATCGACTGACAAAGGAGTGTTTCTGGTGGTTGGGAACCATAAAACCTCCTATGGAGAATATCTAAAGAAGAAATATCGGGATAATTCAATTTTGTTTGTAGGTGGAATTTATAATAAAAAAGAACTGGACTCTTTGAGGCATTTTTCCCGCGCCTATTTTCATGGGCATTCTGTAGGAGGCACAAATCCATCTCTTCTTGAGGCCATGGCTTGCCAACCGTTCATCATTGCCCATGACAACGTATTCAACCGGAAAGTGCTCTATGAATCTGCCTTTTACTTTAAAAATTCCCAGGAAGTTAAAGAGCTCATGAATAAAATCTCAACTCTCAGAGATACCCACCTTACAGAGTTTAAGAAAACAAATTTGGAACGAGTGAAGACCCAATATAATTGGGAAACGATCGTTTCTCAACATGAAGATTTGTTTAGAAAGTTATCTGGTAAGACGTAGATCGACCTTTATTTGCTTTAGGTTGGCGTTGAACTTACCTTTAATTGTAAAGAACTATTGCAATGATTAGAGTCTCCCGCGAAAATAGTTTTGGCTTTATTTTTCTGGCGGTCATCTTTTTTATTCCCATTTCTGAAATCGTAAGCATCCGATTACTGATTGTTGCAATAGTAGTAAGTCTTGTTTTGGTAAAGAATGCAAAATGGAGATATGAGTTGGTAAATAATGGCTGGGATCTGATATTCTACTTTTTCGTCCTGGCATTAGGGTTGATCTATACGGAGGATCTTTTTAATGGCTGGAGTGTTCTCGAGAAAAATTTAAGCTTTATAGCGTTACCACTAATATTCAGTCGGATAAAAGTGTTAGATAGGGCTGCCCTTTATAAAATCTGTACGACTTTTATAATAGGTGTGCTAACCGCTTCCGGCATTTGTCTTGGGTATGCCATTTGGCGGGATGTGTATCTGAATTTTCCAAACGGATACTATTATGATGAATTCACGGCCATCATCGATTCGCATCCAACCTACATGGCGTATTACGTATGCTTTTCAATTATTTTTTTGCTTTTCTTCCTTTCGTACGAGCTAAATACCAGTACTCAACGAGTGTTTATCATATTGGGAATTCTTTTTTTGTCCGGAATCCTGATGCTAACGGCAGGGCGGTCGACGTTTGTAAGCATGCTGATGATGTCCTCTTTCTTTTTTCTTAAGCTTCTGTATGAACCGAGTCCGTTGAAAAAGAAATTTCAGGGAATTTCCGTTACGATTTTGGTTTTAATTATTCTCTTGCTTCAAAGCCCGTTTTCTCAAAAGATGTTTCCTCACTTTCTTTCTGGTCGCCCTTTTACATTGAGTATGGTGAAAGGCGATTCATGGGAACGACTGGTGTTTTGGGAATCAGCGATGAAGGCCAACACTAACCTGGCAATTGGTGTGGGAACCGGTGACTATTCCAAAGTGATGAGCGCATATTATTTGGCCCATCAACCTGAGTTGGCTGAAGCAAATTTCAATGCTCATAACCAATTTATTCAGATGCTTTTTTCAAACGGAATTATCGGGCTAGCGGCACTGCTTCTGATAATGATCAGGCCGATACTCTTATCAGCGAGAAGGCAGAATATTCTCGGGATGCTGACGTTTTTTCCTTTTTTGATTTATGGAATTTCTGAAGTCTTTCTTGGGCGGTTTCAGGGAATAATATTTTTTGTACTGCTTCACCAGATCTTCACTAAATATCTGAATCAAAATGCGAAGCAATTTTCAATAAAAAATCTTTAGGATTGGTTCACTGGCTTAGATTCGGAATTAGCCTTTCATTTAGGGATATTTACGCGGAATGAAGAAGAGATTATCCTCCCTGTTTGCTGTATTATTTATTCTAGGAGATTTATGTTTTTTAAATCTGGCAATTTTTTTCTCTTATCAACTGTCATCGATTGCAATTGAGGGCCAGGAGTTGGCGAATGCCGTTTATTTTTTCATATTCAGTAACCTCGCTTGGTTTTTCCTTTTACTTATCACCAACCCCTACACGATTTCATCTTCGACAAAATTTATTGTTCTTTTAAAAAGCCTTTTCAGTTTTCTATTTGTTCACCTACTAGTGTTGATTTCCTTGGTTTTCTTTTTCGGGAAAACCTATTCGGCACAGCAAATCTCTTTGGTCTATGCCATTTTCATCCCCGCAATACTTCTATGGAAAGCTCTCTACTTCTATATTGTCAAGGTTTTGATCCGTAAAACGATGGTAGATATAAATTTTATCATTGTTGGCACAGGAGAACAGGCAAGTACGATCCGCAGGCAGTTCAGAAATCATGCTGAGTATAGCTTTAAGTTCCTTGGTTATTTTGATGAAGGTGGACGAATAAATAATGCGATGGCATTCTCAGGCATCGAAGAGTTTTGTCTGGAAATGAACGTAAACGAAATCTATTGTTGCTGGCCTGAAACCACCACCGCAGCGCTTAAGAAGCTTATCGACTTTGGATTAAATAGTTTCATTCGGGTTAAGGTGATAACAGACCATGCTGAATTTGCGCAGAAGGGTATCCAACTTGAACGCTTCGGCCAGATTCCTGTCTTGAATGTCGCCGCAATACCTCTGGACGATTCAGTAAATAAGTTGATGAAACGATTTTTTGATATCTGCTTCACATTGGTAGTAGTGCTCACAGTCCTCATCTGGTTATTGCCCCTTATCGCTCTGCTGATAAAGCTGGACTCAAGTGGGCCTGTCTTGTTCAGGCAGCGCCGGGCAGGTAAGAACAATAAACCATTCGACTGTCTTAAATTCAGAACCATGTACCTTGAAAGGAAATCTGATTTCATTCAGGCCACAAAAGACGACCCGCGAATAACACGAATTGGGAAATTTTTAAGGAAGACTAGTTTAGACGAATTTCCTCAATTTGTAAATGTCATAAGAGGCGAAATGTCTATTGTTGGGCCGCGTCCTCACCCGATTCAGTTGAATGACGCGTTTGCGGATAAGATCCGAAAGCTTATGTCCCGCCATTATGTGAAGCCGGGAATTACAGGTCTGGCTCAGTGTATGGGATATAGAGGCGAGACAAAGAATCTTGTCGAAATGAAAAATAGAGTAACACTTGATCGTTTTTATGTAGAAAACTGGTCATTGCTGTTTGATATCAGGATCATATTTCAAACCGTCGTGAGTCTGCTGCGTGGAAGTGATAAGGCATATTGATTTTTTTAATAATAACGGTTTCCCGATTTAGCCTATTTTTGAGCTATTATGTCTGAAAAAAACAGTACCTGGTGATTTGCTATGATTTCAATTTCACGACTTGTGATTTTTTCATTTGTTTCTTTTTTGATTGCCTTCCTGTTATTCCCGGTAATTATTAAGATATTCAAACAGCTGAAGTGGTTTGATTCTCCCGGTACACATAAAATTCATTCCGATTTTGTCCCGTCTATGGGCGGGGTTACGATCTTAGCCGGGGCTTCACTCGCATTGTTAATGGGTCTGCCGTTGCAGCAATGGATCGTCATGCGGTATTTTTTTATATCCGTTGCACTGATGTTTCTAATTGGTCTTCGCGATGATGTATTAGCACTTAGCCCACGACAGAAATTATTCAGCCAATTCCTGCCAGTGTTTGTTCTCGTTTTTCTTGACAATGTGATATTGCATTCATTTTATGGATTAACTCCTGATCTCGTCTTCCCTTCTCCGTTTGCGTATTTCATCACGCTCTTTACGGTGATCATCATTACCAATGCTTATAACCTCATCGATGGTATCGACGGATTAGCTGGCACGGTTGGTTTCCTGGCACTCTTTTTTTTTGGCACATGGTTTTATCTGGCAGGACACTCTTTTCTAAGCCTTATAGCGTTGTGTTTTGCCGGTGCGCTGGTCGCATTCCTTTTCTTTAACTGGCAGCCTTCCAGGATTTTTATGGGCGATACTGGTGCATTAACCGTAGGTTTAATTCTATCTTATTTCGCCATAAGATTTATCAACCTTAATTATAATCTACCTGACGATCACCTTGTTAAGTTTAACGCTACGATATCAACCGCTGTGTGCGTCTTGATCATCCCTGTTTTTGATACCCTTAGGGTTATTATTCTCAGGCTCCGCATAATGCAATCGCCTTTCCATGCCGACCGGAATCATCTTCATCACAGGCTGCTGTCTTTAGGACTAACACACGCGGGGGCGGTCAAATGGATTGCCTTGATAAATGTCTCGTTCATTATTCTGGCCTTTTTGCTGAAATCCCAGCCAGACACGGTGCTATTGCCAATTGTCGTAATAATCTGTCTGATCATTAGCTTTGTACTGAAAAAAGGGGAACCCACCCCCCAGAACTCGATTACCAATGCTTGAACAAGTAGAAAATCTAAGAAAAGAGATCCAGTCATTTCAGCCCGAAACGCCTGTTGACGTGGAATCCTTCCGGTTAAAATATCTCAGTCGTAAGGGAATTATCCCACAGCTATTTGATGATTTAAAAGCGCTCGCTCCTGAACAGAAAAAGATTACCGGAAAGCCCCTGAATGAGCTTAAGCAAATGGCTGAAGCAATGTTAAAAGAGTGGTCTTCCACAGTTGGGGAAAAATCCGAAGCTGGACAAACCGAAATTGACCTGACGTTGCCTCCAATTCCCAATAAAATTGGAAGTTTACACCCACTTAATCTTACACGCTATCGCATCATTGAGATCTTCGAACGTTTCGGGTTTAATGTCGCGGATGGTCCTGAAATAGAAGACGACTGGCATAATTTTTCAGCGCTTAACTTTCCTGAAAATCATCCCGCGCGTGAAATGCAGGATACTTTTTTCATTTCAAAGAATCCTGATATGCTCTTGCGGACTCACACGTCCAATGTGCAGATCCGGTTAATGGAGAAGCAGAAACCCCCCATTCGCGCCATCATGCCAGGAAGGGTTTATCGCAATGAAGCCATCTCCGCAAGAGCACATTGCTTTTTTCATCAGGTGGAAGGATTGTATGTCGATAAAAATGTAAGCTTTGCCGACCTAAAGCAAACTTTATATCATTTTGCGAAAGAAATGTTTGGAAAGGAGACGAAGATCCGCCTGCGGCCGTCATTCTTCCCATTTACTGAACCAAGTGCTGAGATTGATATCTCCTGTTTCATTTGCCATGGTAAGGGTTGCAACATCTGCAAGTATTCAGGTTGGGTAGAGATAGCAGGATCTGGAATGGTGCATCCAAATGTCTTGCGCAATAGCGGAGTAGATCCGGAAGAATACACGGGCTTTGCTTTCGGTATGGGCATTGAGCGTGTAACAATGCTCAGATATGGTATTGACGACCTTCGGTTATTTTCTGAAAACGACATTCGATTTCTAAAGCAGTTCAAGGTTGTAATATGAAAGAGGTCATACGCACCGTTGCAATTGTGGGTGCGGGCACAATGGGTCTGGGCATTGCACAGGTGTGTGCAGCTTCAGGGTTTACAACAATTCTATTTGATGTAAAAAGGGAGCAGGTGGATGCGGCACTACAGTCCATTCAAAGGAACCTTTCCCAGTCAGTTTCGAGGAATAGAATTACGGAAGCGCAGAAAATCGAAACTTTAACAAGAATAACCTCCGTAGAAAAATTATCCGAACTCAAGGCCGATCTGATAATTGAGGCGGCGATTGAAAAACTTGAGATTAAGCAACAACTTTTTTCAGACCTTGAAAGCATAAACAATGGAAACGCGATCCTTGCTACAAACACATCTTCGATCTCGGTTACCAGCATTGCTGATGGATTACGGAACAAGGGCAACTGTGTTGGCTACCATTTCTTCAATCCCGCCGACCGCATGAAGCTGGTTGAGATTATATCTGGAAAGCATACAAATCCGGCCTTGGTGGAAGTTTTGAAAGATTTTTCGCTGCGGATAGGGAAAATAGCAGTGTTGGCAAAAGATTCTCCCGGATTTATCGTTAATCGGGTGGCACGCCATTTTTACGTGGAATCCCTGAAACTACTGGAGGACGGCGTATCGGATGTTGCCGGGGTTGATGCCCTGATGCGCTCCGCTGGATTTAAGATGGGTCCGTTCGAACTAATGGACCTTATTGGTGTTGAAACCAACCTGGCGGTGACCACATCAGTGTATAATGGCTTCAACCAGGACCCGAAGTTCAAGCCGAGCCCCCTCCAGCAGCAACTGGTTAAAGGTGGCCACTTTGGAAGAAAGACAGGAAAAGGATTTTATAATTATTAACTGGTGATGTTGAAAAGGGTAGCGGTACTTACATTTTTAATTTTGATTGGATGTAATCGTGATCTCACTGATGACCCAATCCCATTGGCCACCTTTGCCAACCTCCAGGTCAATATTTATTTCCCTGAATACCAGAGCCTGATTTCAGATGGTGGCTATAAAAATATCGGAAGCATTGGCGTACGAGGAGTGATACTTTACAGAGTTAACTCCACAACATTCATCGCTTATGAGAAAAATTGTTCCTATCATCCTAATGAAGCAGGATCAACCGTGGATGTGCATGCATCAAAATTATACATGACCTGTTCAGGGTGTGGTTCCAATTTCAGTTTTACGGATGGAACAGCAACGGGAGGGATTGCATGGAGACCGCTGAGAAAATATCGGACTGAGTTCAGCACTCCCTATTTGACGATCACCAACGAAATAGCAAACTAGCTAGTTGAAGAATTCTATCCCGGATGGATTGATACAACTATCCAGTCTTACGTCGAACGCATCTGTACCACTAATCTCATCAACTTCTTCAAAAAACGACAACCCAATCTTTTTACAATCCTCCTTACAGTTTTGTAAAAAACGATCATAAAATCCTTTTCCATAACCAACGCGCTGACCTATTTTGTCATAGGCCAGCAATGGAACGATTACCATATCAATTTTTTCTGAGGGCGTAGGTACTCCCTGTTTGGGCTCCTGTATCCCCCAACTATTAACCTGCAATTGATGGAAGCCTTCAAAATAAAAATTCTCAAGTTGATGGTCGGCCCCGATCCTTGGTATGGAAATTCGAATATGAGGAAATTCTCGTTTAATACGATCAATAATCAACCATGTGTCTGGCTCGTTACTTTTTTGGAGCGGGAGGTACGAATGAAGGACTGTTATAAATGAGAGATCGAATGATGAAAAAAAGAGATTATAGAGCTGTAGATTGAGTTGGGCACACTCCGCTGGTGTGAGTTTTTTTCTTTTGTCGAGATAGAGTGTTCGAATCTCCTGCTTATTCATGATACGTCAACACATTGAACTGAAAGTCAAACGGGTCAAAGTTCTTTAGTAAGTGGTCTATGAAACTGGAATCCTGCTGATAAAAATTCATAAAATTATCAGTCCGCTCCTGTAAGCTCCCTCCGGGAAACAATGCATCCTTAACGGCTTCTAATTGCCTTAATTTGTCAGATTGAAGTCTTTTTTCGGCTCTTAGCATCTTTTTCTCAATTTTCTCCAACCCGTCCCGCATTCTCTTAGTCTCTGATTTTGTCATCGGCCCGAGGGTTGCGTCAACTTTAGTGCTGCGCTCCAGCACGTTGGCAAGCAGCTGATCGAGAGTCTTTAAAGCTTCGCCCAGAGAGAGGTCATGTGTTGAATTCTTTGCAATCCAATGATTGAAAACATAGTTCTTCTCGTCGAAGAAGTCCTGGATTTCCAGCCCTGTTTTTGAAAGTTTACGCCCAACAGGTTGATCAACAATCATGGCAAAATTCCGTGGCAATAAGATTGGAAAAGGTATTTTAAAGTAATCAAACACCCCCTTAAGTTCAAGCCAATATACTAATTCAGCTGGCCCACCTGCATAGGCAAGGTTGGGCAATATGATCTCCTGATATAATGGGCGAAGAATCACGTTCGGACTGAATTTTTCAGGAGTGTCGGTGATCATTTTCTCAATCTCGCTTTTCGAAAATTTAAGATCGGTGTCCACCACTACAAAATCTTCCCCTTTCTTTTCAATTCTGCTTCGCAGATTCTTATCCAGATAGAAAAAATTGATCTCACGGGGATTTACCGGAGGATGAAAACCTGATGAAGTAAGTTTCTCGTTTGTTCCTGATACAAGCTTGTTCGGAATGTTGTTAAACAGATCTTCCCGAATCACCCCCTGAAGCAGCTTTTTAAGTTCACGATCGTCCGCATCAATAACTACCAATCCTTCATTGCCGAATAATTTATTCACATAGTGCCGAACGGCCTCGCTCAATAGACTATTCTTTTCATACGCTTCTTTAAATATAGATACGTCACCAGGAAGTTGATCGAGTATTTTTTTTATTTCTTTTGTATTGAATCTACCAACCGCTCCTTTTTGGTCAGTCTCCCACACATATTTCTTTCCGTAGAGTGTGAAATATTTTATCTCGTCGTAGTCATGATCTTCAGAAGCCATCCAGTACACCGGCACAAAATTCGATTCGGGATAGGCAGCTTTTAACTTTTTGCACGCATTGATGACCGTAACAATTTTATAAATAAAGTAAAGTGGTCCGGTGAAAATATTAAGCTGATGTCCCGTTGTGACGGTAAATGTATTTACCTGAGATAAAGACTGTATGCTCCCTTTTACCGCGGCAGACACGTTTGGTATTTTTGTGTATTGCCTCTGTAAGGTATCTACCAGGATCTTGCGCGATGATTCTGGAAAAGATGATTTTTCTTCTAACTGATCCTTGAAATTTTTGAGTTCGGGAAAACGTGAACAAAAAGGCTGAAGGGTGGGGTCACGCTCCATATACTTCAGAAAAAATTCGGTAAAAGCGTGTGTGCTCCGGAGTGGAACTTTCTGAAGATGCATGGTCAACAACAACAATTTTTATCTGAAATCATAAATCGAATAACGGCAATTTTCCTATAAAGTTCGGGGCAACTTTGTAATGTTTGATAACAGTCAGTGCTTAGACACATAAAAATTCACGCGTTAACAATTCTATAACAAAATGAATTTAAATACAAGATAAACATTAGTGTTGGACCTCGCCTGTCAAATCGAATTCAGTGGCGTCCGTAATTTTTACAGAAACAAAATCGCCCATCCGAAGGTAACTTTTTGATTGTATGATGACTTCGTTGTCCACTTCAGGAGAGTCAGATTCGGTACGCCCAATAAAATTTCCACTTTCCTTACGATCAACAAGAACCTTGTACGATTTGCCAATTTTTTTTTGATTCAATTCGAGAGAAATTCCCTGCTGAAGTTCCATGATTAAATTCACCCGTTCTTCCTTTACATCGGCCGGGATATCATCTGGCATTGTATGCGAGTGTGTATTTTCTTCGTGTGAATAAGAGAACACGCCCAGGCGATCAAAACGGGACCGTTCAACGAACGTCATCATTTCCTGAAAATAGTCTTCTGTTTCCCCCGGATGTCCTGCAATCAGCGTAGTGCGTATGGCAATCCCGGGCACCTTCTCGCGAATGGTCTGAAGCAGGTGCTCAGTCTTCTCACGGGTGATTCCCCGTCGCATAAGTTTTAACATTTCGCTCGACCCATGCTGTAGGGGAATATCAAGGTAGTTGCAGATGTTACTGCGCTCAGCCATCACGTCCAGCGCATCCATGGGAAATCCTGCAGGAAAGGCGTAGTGAAGACGGATCCACTCAATACCTTCCACATCCGACAAATTTTTTAACAATTCTGCAAGGCTTCTTTTTTTGTAAATATCCAGGCCGTAGTAAGTGGAATCCTGTGCAATCAAAAGCAATTCTTTAACACCATTTTTTGCAAGATTCTTTGCTTCAAGAACCAGTTCTTCAATGGGCCGGGAAATGTGTCCTCCACGCATAAGTGGAATCGCACAAAAAGAACATGGACGATCACAGCCTTCCGATATTTTCAGGTATGCAAAGTGATTGGGATTAGTTAGAATTCGTTCGCCTACCAGTTCGTGTTTATAATTGGCGTTGAGCTGTTTCAGCAAGCGGGATAAATCACGCGTCCCAAACCAGGCATCCACAAGAGGGATCTCTTTTTCCAGGTCATCTTTATAACGTTGGGACAAACATCCTGTGACATATATTTTCTCGACAAGTCCTTCTTCTTTGGCATCAACATAGCGAAGGATGGTATCAATTGATTCCTGCTTTGCGTTGTCAATAAATCCACAGGTATTTATAACCACTACATTGGCATCATCTTTTTTGGACTCGTGTACAGCATCTATATTATTACCCTTTAATTGGGTGAGCAGCACTTCTGAATCCACAAGGTTCTTGGAGCAGCCCAGTGTTACGATATTGACTTTGGTTTTTCTATTTCCTTTTACCCGCACGGTACGATAATTGAGGGTACAAAAATAAGTGGTTTGAGCAGTGAACCTCTATATTTGAAAATTAATTCCCATTTGTGAGATTTTTGTTAGTCTGTATTGTCGCTTTGTTGCTGTCAGGATGCCTCTCTCAGCCAGATTGCCCCGGACCGGCCAGTAATATGGCGCAGATTTCATTTAAGAATAACAGATCCGGAAAGGCCCAGGCGATCGATATTTCCATGCTTGAGTTTGGATCAAAATACTTCCTAACGGCGGACTCTGTCAGTTCCGTAAGTATTCCTGTAAATCCGTTCACCACCGAAACAACGTTTATCATAAACTACACAGCAATACTTAAAAGCCTTGCCAATATCGACTCAACAGTAACCAAAAGGGATACTATTACTGTTGGTTATTCAGTACAGAACATAATTGTAAGTACAGACTGTGGAGCTTATCTGCTTTGTAAAGACCTGCTTCTTAAGTACAGTTCCTTTAAGAACGAAGCGAAACTTGTAAACAATCAATTATCCACCCGTGCGACCGTCAATATTACAATTAAGTTGTAGCCTGCTGCTTTGTGTTGTGGTTAGCGGCGCGTTAGCTCAGGTCCAACCAGAGCCTCTTACGGCGGGTAATGCCAATGCCAATGATACCGTTACAGTTGAGCGACCCAAAAAGCCTGATAGCTTGAAAGAAAAATTTTATTTACGCTCATTCCGCGTTGGCACAGATCTCATTAGTCTGGGGAAAACCGTTGTGATGAAGGATCAGGCATCCAATTATTTTTCCGGCTTGGAAGTAAATGGAGATGCAGATTTTGGAAAATATTACTTTGCTGTTGACGTAGGGACCTCCGCCCGCGCATATGATCTGCATTACGGTGATTCAGGTAACTACTCCAATTCAGGTAACTATTATAGAATAGGAATTGACATAAATCTCCTGAAAAAGGACCCTGATCGAAACATGTTTTTTTTTGGCTTGCGTTTCGGGCACGCTTCCTATCATGAATCAGCTAACTTGATTACAGTGAATCATTACTTTGGTGCTGTAACCAAAAACCTTACAAATAACTCTGTCACGGCAACTTGGGGTGAACTCGTTACAGGATTGCGTGTAAAGGTCTGGAAGGAATTCTGGATGGGATATACCGCACGGATGAAATTCCTGCCGGGCGTGAGTGGAGACACTGCTTTTAAATCCTTTGATATTCCTGGCTATGGCCGCAATGGCGAAGGATTTTACTGGGGTTTTAACTATCAGATCTTTTGGCGTATCCCTGTGGCCAAACAAAAGAGACCCGTACGGTTTTCAGCAAAATAATTTACATGAAATAGAACGGTGCAGTTCGGAAACGGCGAACAGACTGCCTCTTTCTTCTTAATTCTTCCCGAAAAGGGAATCCACAAATTCAACCTTATTAAATACCTGTAGGTCTTCCACCTTTTCGCCCACGCCAATATATTTTACAGGGATCTTAAACTCGTCTGATATACCGATAACAACTCCGCCTTTTGCTGTTCCATCAAGCTTTGTAATAGCGAGCGCAGTCACCTGGGTTGCCTTTGTAAATTCCCTCGCCTGTACCATCGCATTTTGCCCGGTGCTACCATCCAGTACGAGCATTACATCATGAGGTGCTTCAGGAATAACTTTCTGAACGGCACGCATGATCTTCGACAGCTCAGCCATGAGATTTACTTTGGTATGAAGGCGTCCTGCCGTATCGATTATAATAACGTCTACACCCTGCTTCAGGCCTTCCTGAACTGTTTCAAAGGCAACGGCAGAGGGGTCGGTGTTCATGCCTTTAGCAATGACCGGCACGCCTACTCGTTCGCCCCACAGCTTTATCTGATCGACTGCAGCAGCACGAAAAGTGTCGGCAGCTCCCAGCATCACTTTCTTACCGTTTTTCTTAAACTGGGCGGCAAGCTTGCCAATAGTGGTAGTCTTTCCAACACCGTTAACTCCCACTACCATGAGAACGTAGGGTCTTATCGAAGCGGGAGTTTCAAAATCAATTGTATTGGTTGTCGTGTCTTCAGAAAGTAATGCAGCCACTTCTTCTTTCAGAATTCGATCAAGCTCACTTGTTCCAATGTACTTGTCGCGGGCAACGCGCTTTTGAATCCGATCTATAATTTTTAAAGTGGTTTCTATGCCTACGTCAGAACCGACGAGAATTTCCTCCAGGTTATCAAGCACATCATCATCCACAGTTGCCTTTCCTACAAGGGCCTTGCTCAGTTTGCCAAAGAAACTTTCATTGGATTTCTCCAGACCCTTGTTGAGGGTCTCTTTTTTCTCTTTGGAAAACAAGTTGCCGAATAGTGCCATTGGATGTTTTGTGTAGCCCGACAAGTCGGGGGCAAATAAAAAAGTCCCTGTTCGGGACTTTTAATAATTTTCTAAGAGGGATTAGCTTTTCTTAGCTAAGGTTTCCTTTACCAATTCAGAGGGAACAATTTCTTCCCTGAATGTATAGGCTCCAGTCTTTTCAGACCTAACGGCACGGATCACTTTCGCGAAGTTCTTTCCATCGGCCTTCTTTAATGATGCAACAACTTTCTTTGCCATGGTTATTTAATTTCTTTATGTAGAGTATATTTCTTCATGATCGGATTGTACTTCTTCAACTCAATCCGCTCCGTAGTGTTTTTGCGGTTCTTTGTTGTGATGTGACGGCTCATGCCTGCCAGCCCCGAAGCCTTATGCTCGGTGCATTCTAAAATTACCTGAATGCGATTGCCTTTTTTTGCCATGTTCTCCTAGTTTAAATCGTTAGTCAAAAATGTCGATCAAAATTAATTTGCCAACATTCCTTTTGCACGAGCTTCTTTCAACACGGCAGTAATGCCCTTGGTGTTGATCGTCTTGATCGCCTTCGTGGAAACTTTCAATGTGATCCACTTTCCTTCTTCCGGGATATAAAACCGCTTCGTTTGAAGATTCGGATAGAACTTTCTCTTCGTCTTATTATTAGCGTGGGAAACTTTGTTTCCAGACTGTGGACGCTTTCCGGTGATTTCGCAAACCCTTGCCATAACTCGTTGATATTTAGTCCCTTCCTTAAAAAGGATTGCAAAGATCGTTAAAACCACCCCAATTATCCAAGAGGGTCTGAAAATAATGAGCGGCGAACCTCGGTATTGTGATTTTAACAGTAATTTTTGAGCATGAAATATTATTATCCCCTTGTTCTGGCAATTATGCTAACCACCGCCTCTTTTGGCCAGAAAAGCAACATTGACAGCCTGAGCATCTTATTGCCCGGTACCAAAGGCGAGGAAAGGATTAAAGTGCTACTGGAACTGTGCTGGCAGTACAGATTTGCCAATGCAGACACCGCCAGGCAGTTTGGCCTCCAAGCTCTTGCCCTGGCAAAGGATGCCAACCTGGAAGCCCTGGAAGCCGAGGCTTTGAATAATGTGGGTGTTACACATGAAGCTCAGGGGAATTACAATGAGGCCCTGACCTTTGAAATGGAAGCTTTGGAATTGAGGAGGAAAATCGGGGATGACTCAAAAATCGCAAAAACCCTCAACGACATCGGAATCATTCATGATGAAAGGGGCGATTATCAGAAATCCCTCGAATATTACTATGAAGCTCGCCGAATCTTTGAGAGATTAAAAGACCCCGCAAGTACGGCGATGGTTATCAGCAATATTGGAATCGTGCTGAAGGCACAAAAGGAATTTAAAAAGGTTGTCGGCTATTACCATGAAGCGCTGACGATCTATAAGGGCCTCAACAACAAATTCGGTATTGCCGCGTGTGATGCCAATTTGGGTTCCGTCTATTTCAATCTCGCCGTGTATGATAGTTCCTTGTATTATTCACTCAAAGCTAGCCGCGAGTTTGAGGAGCAAAATATCCCGCAGTTTCTGGCAATGACTTTATGCAATACTGGAATGGCATACGATAAAACCGGGCATGAGAAAGAAGCGCTGGATTATTTGGCAAGAGCACAGCAAATTAATGAAGAGTATGGTAACAAAAAGGAGATAGCTGCCGTGCTTGTTTACCTCGCCGGAGTAAATCGCAGAACGGGAAACCTTACACTTGGATTAACGAACGCGGAAAAGGGATTGAGTATTGCAGAAAAAATTGGTGCGATGGAGCAAATCCTCAATGCCCGTAAAGAGTTGTCAGAGATCAAGGCTGCATCTGGAGATTTTAAATCAGCTTATCGTGAGCATCTGCTATTTGAAACAATCAAAGACTCTGTGTTTCTTCAGGAGAAGTCCAGACAAATCGCACAGTTGCAAACTCTTTTTGAGACTGAGAAAAAAGAGAATGCAATTCAACTACTTACACAGGAGAATGAACTGAAAGATTTTCATTTGCTGCGGACCCAGTTTATTACTGTTTTGTTGGCGATACTATTAATCGCCGTGGTGGTGGTCGGCTACTTATGGAGAAATCGCATCAAATTAAAACAACAGGCGGAACTCGAATCGACCAAAGCGCAGCTCAAGGATATGCAGTTGCAGGCTGTCATTACCTCTCAGGAAGACGAACGTCGTCGTTTTGCGGCCGATTTGCATGATGGAATGGGACAAATGATCTCCGCGTTGCGCCTGAACCTGTCATATGATTCAATTCAGAAAGCCAAGGTGGATGAAGCGGTTGATATACTGAATGAAATGAATGTTGAGATCAGAAAGATTGCATTCAACCTAATGCCACAAGTGCTGATGAATAGTGGACTTACTGAAGCGCTGACTGAATTTGCCAATCGCATCAACCGCACGGGAAAAGTTCAGATTTCTATTCAGGCATTTGATGTTAATCCAGCGATGTCGGCGCAGCAAAAAATCGCATTGTATCGCATTTGCCAGGAATGGGTTAATAACATTTTGAAATATAGTGGTTGCAGTAAAATTTCGTTGCAACTGGTGCAGCATGATGATGAACTCGTAACGATCATTGAAGATAATGGGCGAGGTTTTGATACTTCCGCGCTGCTGACAAGTCAGGGTAACGGCTGGAAAAATATAAACTCGAGGTTGGGCCTTATCAAAGGAAGTATTGAAATCGACTCTTCGGCCGGACGCGAAGGAACAACAGTGATCATTACAGTTCCTGAAGAACGAAGTGTTTTGGCTGCCTAATTCCTAAATCCTCTCCGTACCAGTACGGATAAAAGAATACGGGTTATTGCGTATTTCCTTTGGATTCAAAGTCATTGACCTTTGAGAAAAAAGATTGTGGAATACTCCTTCCGTAACTCACCAAACGACGAAGTACTTTCAATACTGCTGGAGGAGTATGATTTCATTCTCCAAAAGGGCAGTGAGAAAGAATCGATCGCATATGCAAACATCGTTTCCGTAAGGATCACCCGTTCAGGCAAAGTTTTTAAAATTCATATTTGTTCAGATGGCCACCGCCCTATTGTTATTTCCAGTCGGTCTTTTGATAATGGGAAACCCGTTGATAAATTCAGGGAATATGCATTATTGGTAAGGGTCCTGCATCACCACTTAAAGGACAAGAGCAAAGCCGTTTTTTCTTGCGGTGGTGATAGTGACAAATTCTGGCAATGGATCGGACTTTCGGCTGCCTTTTCATTCATTATCTCAGTTATCGCCGAATATTGGGGACTTAGCTTGGTGAACCCGTACCTGCAGGCATTTGTCCTGTCTGCCCTGGGTGTCATTGTCGTTATTGCCCTGAATGCACGCAATCTGCCTAGGAACTACAGCCCTACCCACATTCCACTTCAATTCCTGCCTTGACATTTGCAGATAACTACATAGACCGTCTACTTTTATCCCATATGAAAGGCAAAAGGATAAAAGTGGTGCTGGTTGATGACCATCGTATTGTGCTCGATGGACTTGTTTCCTTGCTTGAAAGTGATCCTGACTTTGTCATATTGGCGGCTCTCGGCACTGGCGAAGAAGTGTTGGAATTTTTCAAGCAGGAGCAGCCTGATATATTGCTTACTGACTACAGCCTTCCGGGAATTTCAGGTCTTGAACTTACCCACGCAATAAAACGCGACTATCCCCAAACAAAAGTGGTGGCCCTTAGTATGCATGATGAATCTCATCTTGTGAAAAATCTCCTTAAAGAAGGTGTTGATGGTTATCTCCTAAAGAACATCCAGCAGTTTGAATTGAAGAATGCATTGAAGCAGGTGATGCTGGGCATGCCCTACGTTAGTCCGGAGATTACAAAATTGCTGATGCACGACTTGAATCACCCCGTCGAAGAAAATTCCCTCCTGACAGATCGTGAAAAAGACATTCTCAGGCTGATATCAAAGGAATTTTCCAACAAACAGATCGCTGAGAAACTTTTTATCAGCGAACGAACCGTTGAGACCCATAGAAAAAATATTTTTCGCAAGACCAATACAACGTCGCTCGTAGGTCTTATCAAGTTCGCTTTCGCGAATAAGCTTATCTGAAAACATCGTTAATTAACCTGATAGGATCGAGATCAGTAAAATCATTGATGACAAAGTCAGTGTGGGCAAGTTCTTCCCGTGTGTGAGTTGTAGTCACTCCCACCACTTTGCACCCCGCCGCCCGAGCTGCTGCCACTCCCGAAAGAGAGTCTTCAAACACAATACATAGTTCTGGCTTAAACTGAAGTCTGGCAGCAACTTTTAAATATATTTCCGGATTCGGTTTGCCATGTTCAACATTTGACTCGTCGAGGACAACGTTAAAATATTTTCGGAGCGCTAACTCATCCAGAACAAAGTCGACGTTGCTGCGCGGAGCGGAAGTGCCAATGGCTTTTGGAATTTTATTTTCATCAAGCTTCTTTAAAAAATTCTCCAGGCCTGGAAGGGCTTTAATATCTTCCTTATAAATATCGCGGAATAATTTTTCCTTCTCTTCTCCGTAATCACGTAGTTGAGCTGCCGTCAACTGCCGTTCAAAAAGGGTTGCAATCCATTCCTTGTTTGTGCGGCCATAGATTTTGTTGATCAATTCTTCATCACTGAGCCTGTAGCCATACCGCTCGCAAAATTGCCGCAATGAAATTTTATGATGTGGATTACTGTCGATGATAACGCCATCCATGTCGAAGATGACGGCTGCTGATAGGGCCATGCATTAGAAGTTAAAGGACTATAAATCGTTTGGCAAGTGTTTTTGCGCCAGCCGTAAAGCGTGCAATATAGATCCCCGGCGACGCTCCCTGAAAGGGATATGAAATAATTTGATTGGCCGGGACGAATAGCGATGATCCGATCCTCTTGCCAAGGACCGTATAGATTTCCATCGTAGCATTTCGGTCAGACAAAATAGAAAGAGGCTGGTTGCCCGAAAGTGGATTGGGGAAAATATTTATAACGGGGTTCTGTGCGAGCGCCAGGCCGTTGTCATTCCTAAGGATATGTAATCCTCCCAATGTATTACCAACCACAATTTCGGGCTTATCAGTCCCAAAAAGGTCGACAATGACTGGTCTTATCTTTCCACCCAGGTTTTTGGAACTGTAGGTCCGGGCAAAGGAATCGTAGATGATATCGGTGACAGGCAAGGGAGAGGCTCCACTCGAACGGAAGTCGCCATAGAACGAAAGTTTGCCCGCTTGATCTCCAACAACGAGGTCGTCACGTTCGTCATTATCCATGTCCCCAACGACGGCAGTAATGTTTTGGCGTGAAATGCTCTCGCCCAATCCAAGATAGGCTGAATTGGCAAGAGTAAATGTGTTTCCGTTTCCTGAGTTTCGCCAGTACTCCAATGAGCCGGTGGATGTTCCAATTAACAGATCTGGAAATTTATCCAAGTCAATATCGACCATGGTTACATTCTCGTTGGTATCGAGGGTAACATTTAAAGTCGCCACAGTTTGGCTACCGAAAAGAGAGGATGTTGTGCTGCTGCTCAGAATATAATAGAGTCTTGTACTACCATTTGGTGCAGTAGCGGTAAAGATGAGATCCAGCCCACCGTTTTGATCCAAATCAGCAAATTGTGGTTTGATATTGCGAATATTAAAGACGCCAAGCCCTAAAAAATCATCAGTAATGAATTTAAAAGAAGGAGCGCCGCGACTGCCAGTATTTTCAAAGTAAGAAATAGAGCTTTTGGAATTTTTGGAAATATACTTACCAATAAAAAGATCTTCATCTCCATCCTGATCAATATCCGTAAATGCAGGAGATGATTGATCACCAACATCAATCATGTCCTCTTGTAAGAAATTATTTTTTACGAAAGTAAAATTTGGCAACGCGTTGGTTCCTGAATTCTTGTAAAGCCATAACGATTCTAAAAAATTATCTGTTAGACCAGATCGAGCATAAATGTTCGGTGAGGAGAGAAGGTCTGCCTTGCCATCAAAATCCAGGTCTTCAAGATAGGCGCCAGGGTAGAGGTTTGTACTAAGAGGCTGCCCTGGTGGAAATGTGCTAAAGCCATCAAACAAGGGATTTTCAGTGGTGCCGGAATTCTTCATATAATATAAAGTTGGGCATGATTCTTCAGCGAACAACAGGTCTTTATCGCCATCATTATCCATATCCAATGCCAACAACGCTTTTCCGCCCGTGTGCTGAATCTGATCAACACGCCCGCCAATCTGGTCGCATGTCTGATTGTTAAAGGCAATTTTTCCACAGCTGCATTCCGTGAAACCACCATAGATAGACGTTTCTTTCTTTAGTTCCAGTGAATCACATCTCCCGTAGAGCTCCATGCTATAGTTTTTGTGGAACTCGGCCTGACTTGGACTTACGAATTTCATATTCAGCACATCCAGATCACCATCACCATCCATATCCACAAAGTCGGGAAGATCATTTGTGCCAGGTAGCAAATTAATTTTATTCAACGAGAGGCCTGTGGTAAGGAGGACATCGCTTTTTAACCCAGAATTGGCATTGAAGAACTTAAGTTTCTTCCAGGAAAGTGATTGGCCTCCTTCCGTCACATTTTGGTAAACGAAGATTCCAATCTGGCCAAAGGTGAAAAGATCTTTTTTGCCATCGCAATTGAAATCCCGCAGTACGACGAACGTACTTACATCTGCAGGAAAAAGGATTTCATACTCAGGGGCATAATGATAACTGGCGTTTTCAGCTAGGAAGGTGCTTATCCGCGAAGAGGTCTTATCAAAGATTACCAGATCAGCTTTTCCATCTGCATTCAGATCCATTGTGTTGACCTGAGCGGCATTTAATCCACCTGCCCATGGGTTGAGCAGAGTCTTTCCATTGATTTCTACAGGTATGGACTGGTCAACCGTATAGGTAAACTGAGCCAGCAGCGAGAAAGGAAACAGGAGAAAGAACAGAATTCGCACCTTAAATAATTTACAACTCTATAACGTAGGATATTTTTTGGCTGTTATCTTCAAGCGGGAAAATAAGCATGGAAATCCACGAATTGTATCAAAAGTATTTAGAAACCGGTAAAGTATCTACCGATACACGCCAGATCACGTCCGGTTCGGTATTCTTTGCACTTAAAGGGCCCGCTTTCAATGCCAATGAATTTGTGCTCGAAGCCCTGGCGAAAGGCGCCAGTTATGCGGTGGTCGACGAACAAAAGTATGCGGTGAATGATCGTTGTATTCTTGTGGCGAATGGACTGAAAGCGCTTCAGGATCTCGCCCGTTATCATCGTCGCCATCTTAAAATTCCTTTTATCGGCCTCACCGGATCCAATGGCAAAACCACGAGCAAGGAATTATTAAATGCTGTGCTCAGTAAGAAATATAAAGTGTATGCTACCAGGGGTAATCTGAACAATCACATCGGCGTACCACTTACTGTTTTATCAGTTGATAAAACACATGAGATCGCCGTGATAGAAATGGGCGCAAATCATCTGGAGGAGATTGCGTTACTAAGTGATATTGCCGATCCGACGCACGGGTTTATCACAAATCTTGGACGGGCGCATATTGGCACATTCGGGGGTTTCGAAAATATTGTGCGCGGTAAATCAGAATTGTTTCAGCATTTGCTGACTAACAATGGAACAGCATTTATCAATTCACAAGATCCTTTGTTATCAAATATGGCTAAGAGATTTAAGAATCCAGTCTTTTACCCAGCCAAGGGAGATTATTTCCATTGTGAGTTTTTAGGTGTTGATCCTTTTGTCATGCTGCAAACAGAAACAGGTGAGAAACTCACCACCCAGCTTATTGGTGCTTATAATTTCGAGAATATTGCCGCTGCCCTATGCATTGGAAAATATTTTGGTGTGTCCTCATCCGATGCCAACGCCGCCGTGATGGAATATGTCCCTGGAAATATGCGTTCACAGGTTTTAAAGAAGGGAAGTAATACTATTTTACTGGATGCATACAATGCTAACCCGAGTTCGATGGAGGCTGCGATCAATAACCTGGCGGGAATGACCGCTAAAAGAAAGATTGCAATCCTTGGCGATATGTATGAACTGGAGGATGATGCTGAAGTCGAGCATGGCACGATAGGAAAGATTCTCAGGAAAAAAGGAATTAAAGAAGCGTATTTGTGCGGACCATTGATGAAGGCGGCTCAGACGACATTCCCGGACGGTAAATTCTTTCCGTCGAAAGAAGAATTGATCAAAGAGCTTCAAACAAATCCAATCCAGGACGCGTTAATTCTAATTAAAGCCTCCCGCGGTATGGCAATGGAAAAGATTTTAGATTTTATCTAAACCCAGAACCCAGAACCCTGAACACAGAACTCTGAACCCTGCACTTTTAAAGCCTATGGATTTTCCCCACATACTTAAATTTCTCAAAGCTCTCTCCAAACACAACGACCGGGTTTGGTTTGAAAAGAACAAGGACACGTACCTCCAATCCAAGGAGTATTTTGAAAAATTCGTTGGACAATTTCTTGAAGAGCTTATCAAATTCAATCCTGAGCTTGCAACACTCAATCCAAAGAAACTCCCGTTTCGGATCTATCGCGATGTTCGCTTCAGTAAGGACAAGAGCCCCTATAAAATAAATATGGGAGCCGGATTTTCACCCAACGGCAAGCTCGTTCAGGAGCCAGGATATTATCTGCACATTCAACCCGGCGCCAGCTTTGTTGCCGGAGGGATTTATATGCCCGATCCGACGAACCTGGGCAAGGTCCGCCAGGAGATTGATTACAATGGTGAAAGACTTGACGGCATCCTCAACGATAAAAAGTTCCGGAAATGGTACAAAAGCCTGGATGATTCGGATAAGTTAAAAACGACGCCAAAAGGCTATGCGAAGGATCATCCTCACATCGAATTGCTGAAAAACAAGAGCTTTATCGTGTCACATAGCTTTTCCGATAAAGAAGTGCTTGATAAAAAATTTATCAAGCAGCTGGCGGAAGCATGTAAGGCGATGAAGCCATTGAATGTGTTTTTGAAAGAGGCAATCGCTTAGAACCAACTGAACACCGACAAGATTCGGCCGTATCAACACTTTGTCAATTTCACATTTGACAGCCTTCAACTCAAATCCCCAGCACTTCCTTCAGTTTCCCATACCCACTCTGACTCAACGGCACTTTGTCTCCACTTTTTAACAAGGCGATATGGGTGTCCTTTTCTACTGGCTCAATGCGAGTCAACTCCTGGATATTTAAGAGGTATGACCTATGAACTCGCACAAACTGAGAAGAGTCAAGTGCTTTTTCATAGTGCGCCATCGTCTTCTTTTTCAGATAGAATCCGTCTTTCGTGTGGATTTTGACATAATCATCATACGCTTCTATGTAATAGACAGTGTGTATCGGCACGATCACAATGTTGATTCCCTTCTTTACAACAATCCGGAATCGCTCGTCCGGCTGAGAAGTGCTCTCAAGAAGCTCAATGGTATTTGACTGGAGGGCGGCCCGATTATATTTCCATTTTGAAATGGCTTTATTGAACCGGTCTTTATTGAACGGTTTTAATAAATAGTCTACTGCATGCCTTTCGAACGCCTGCATGGCATATTCATCAAAGGCAGTGGTGAAGATTACGGCTGGAGGTTCGTCCACAAGCTCTAACATCTCAAAGCCGTTGATCTTCGGCATCTGAATATCCAGAAAAATCAAATCAGGCTTGTGCTGGGTAATGGCTTTCACTCCTTCGAATCCATCGTTGCACTCACCGAGAATGTTAAAGTCAGGGTAGGCCAGTAAATACTCCCGTACGATGCTTCGCGCGAGAGGTTCATCATCAATCAGTAAAACATTGATCATGCAGTTTGCGGTATTTTAATGGTAGTTGTAAAAATATTTTCCTCTTGCGATGTCCCAAGTAAATCATTTCGAAAGTAGAGAAGGTAAAGTCGTCGTTGAACGGACGACAAACCGAATCCGGTGCCGCGCTTTGGAACCGAGGTTGCCGGATCATACGGGTTTTTTACCAATACCAAAAGATCGTTGCCTTCTTTCCTGGCGGAAACGGTTATTGTAATTTCTCCCACGGTATCGTAAAGTCCAAACTTAATGGCATTTTCAACTATAGGTTGCAATAGAAGCGAAGGAAGTTTGAGGGGTATACTGTCTGCACTTTTTTCTATCACTGTATTCAGCCTGTGACCAAATCTCACTTTTTCAATATCCAGATAAAGCTGAAGGTGTGCCAATTCTTCGTCAAGCGTGAGCAATGAGTTTTCGTCCTTTTTAATTGTTCCACGAAGAAAATCGGAGAGTTGCTGGATCATTTTCCTTGCCTCGTCAGGTCTCGATCCAGCGAGAGCGCTGATGGAATTGAGACTGTTAAAAAGAAAATGCGGTTGAAGCTGCTGTCTCAGGTTACTCAGCTCAGCATCACGGGCGAGCTTGGTAGCATCATCCTTCCGCTTTTCACTTTCCTTTCTATCGGAGACATACACCCAAAACCATGTAAGGATGGCAACAATGATAATCATTAGCCAACCAAAGGTTCCACGGATGATCATCGAGCTACTGACGAAATCCGCGTGAGACTGACCAAAGAATTCAAACAGGATCCAACGCTGAACGAAGACACATAACACAGCAAGTGCAAGGCTCCAGCTTAAAACATAGAGAGAATTTCTTAGACCTGGTTGATAGGATCGCATCGAGGTATTGATGGTATATCCAGCCAGAGCAAATATAAACTGTGTTACGATGGCATCGGTCAGCGCTTTGTTTGTGTCAAATCCAATTTGTGTGAGTAGAACAAATTGCAACACAATCCATAAACACCACCACACTGTGTAAATGAATAACGCCTTCATGTATGAGATGCCTTGTTTTAACATGTTAGAAAGCAGGGCTAAGCTCTAGTTGAAGGGACGCTGCTCTCTGATGTACATAATGAACATAAACACAAGCCTCTTCTGTTTCCCTAATCTGGGAATATAACTCAAGCCCGTCCTTTAATTCATGTAAAGGCAGTAATTCCGATACGTTAACGAATTCCCATTTCACAGGCTGACTCCGATCATTAATGAAATGATCCTCTTCGGTGATTCCGATTATCCTGGCTTTGAGAAAGGCTTCTTCAAAACTCGATGCTTCAATCAATCGGAGGTGTTCATCAAACTGAGGGCGAACGTCATTGCAAATCTTGAAAACGATTTTAGCTAAGTACCATTTCATATTAGTAACTTTTAATGTCTAAGCCACCGAACATGATCGTGCCTTTTAAGATAAGTGTTTTGGTGGAATCAACTTCCGGACCCAATGGGCGTTTATCGTCAATTCCGCCGAGTATCGCAGTAATCTCATTCCGCACGTTCCAAGTAGGCGGTAATACCAGTTTGCAACCTCCAAAGGCCACGTTGAAGTTTAGAACAATAGTTCCCTTGAAATCGGCCTGCATTAAATTGAGATCAGTACCGCCAAAAATGTTTTCGATGTATCCACCTTGGAAATTTTTCGAGATCACATTTTTCTTTGAGCCTCCAAAGACAACAGATGAATTTATGAAGTCAGCACCGCTCGTATCGGTAGAGCCTGTTGCGAATTCTTTTTCCCAGCCGCTTTTGCGTGGACGGAAGATCATGAAGACTCCAATCCCGATTATCACGATTGGCCAGAAGTAATGTCTGATATCATATCCGAAAAACCCTTCTTCCAGCAGAAAAGCGGCACCAATCAAAATTGGTACGATCCATCCTCCAAAACGAAAATTCTGTTTAGCACCAATATAGGTTCCAATGGCTATTGGTATCATCGGCCATGAGAAAATCCAATGGGGCAGACCTAGGTCCAATTGTCTGGCGAGCAAGGCTGACCCTATAATTACTAGTACCACGCCGCCAAGGGGACTTCTTTGGCGTTGCCTTGAGTTCCGGTCGTCCAGAGTGGTGGGAGTGTTTTGTGTTTCCATATTGTTTAATTTTTCTCAAATAAACGGACTGAGAACCTCCATGGCCATCAGAAAACGGCCATTTCCTGCCCTTCGTAGGTGAACGCCCGACTGGCGTAGGTAAACGCTCCAATTTCATACTAAAGAACTTTCCTGAATACTCTTGACTCTTCTGAATATCCCGCCTTCAAATAAAAAGCATGCGTCTTCTCTCTCCTGTTGTTACTCGTCACCTCGAGCTTTATACAGCCCTGGTTGATCAAAAATTCTTCGCCGGCTTTCAGCAACTTTTGCCCCACACCTTTGGATCGGAAGTTTTCATCAACGCAAAATGAAGTGAATCGCCCCAGCTTCCCTTGCCAGTGCATGAGGTCAAACCAATGCATAGAAACAAAGGCGACAACCTGTTCATTTACTTCTGCAACCAGAATGTGGTAGCCGGGCTGGTCATGAAGTTTTATTTTACCCACAACCCCATATTCGTCAAAGTTGGGATATCCAAGTTGGGCCAATAGCAATTGAATAGATTTTGCATCGGAGGATCGGGCTTCGCGAATAGTCATATTGGGGTAATTGTTAATCGGTAAAATTGGTAATGGTGGATTTGTCAATTCCTTAATGTTGAGACCCATCCCAAACTAACCGGGCATTCAACAGCCAATCGCCAACAGCCAACTGCTGGTTTTTATTCCTTCAAACCAGGTTTCAACATCCACTTCATCAATGGACCGCTCGTCATACTTGTTACAAGAGCCATAATAACAAGGGAAACGAAAATGACTTCGTTGATCAGTCCATTTTCCAGCGCAACGATACCAAGAATGATTTCCATAGCACCTCTTGCGTTCATGCCGAATCCCGCTGCAAGTGATTCACGCCAGGTAAATCCTCCCAGCTTTGTGCCCAACCCACTACCTATAATTTTTCCTGCAAAGGCGATGAAGAGAATTACAAGGGTTATCCATGGATCAAAATTAATAAGGAAGTTAACTTTCAATCCGATAGCTACAAAGAACAACGGCGCAAAAATGTTATTGATAAACTGATGGACAATTTCCTTGGCACGTTCACTCATGTGCTCGGAGTCACCCAAAGCAATGCCAACCACGAATGCTCCAAACACGGCGTGAATGCCTATAAACTCAGTAAACGCCGCTGCTAAAAAACATAATGCTAGCGACAATGATAGCAAACCTCCGGGCCAGGCGAGATTTTTATTCACCCAGGGAAGCAAACGATTTAATAACCCCCGGCCGATCGTAAGCATAAATGCAGTAAATCCAACCGTCAGTAGAAGGGTATAGCCAACAGAAATATTTCCACCCTTGCCAATCATTCCGAGAATGATAGAGAAGATCATCCATCCTATAATATCATCCACCATGGCGGACGCGACCACAAGCATTCCGATTTTCGTTTTGAAAAGCTTGAGATCCATCATGATCCTCACGATCACCGGCAGGGCTGAGATTGCCATCGCAGTTCCCATGAACAGTGCAAAAAGTAGTTGATCGGTACCGTTCGTGTTTCCAAAAAAACCCGGGAACGCGTAGGGGACAATAAACCCGAGCAGGAAAGGGATGATCAACCCAAAGAAACTGGAAAACAATGCTTGCTTGCCTTGTTGAAAAACGATACGCAAATCCACCTCAAGGCCTGCGATGAAAAGTAGCATCACCACCGCCACCTTCGTAAATCCATCCAATACGATGGCGGATGCTCCCGTTTTAGGAAATAAAAGATCGAACGTTTCAGGGGAAAAGGTTCCAAGAAACGTTGGACCAAGGATTAGTCCCGCAATTATTTCTCCGACTACTGCTGGTTGTTTGAATTTTCGCGCAACTTCAGCCATGATTCTGCCAAAGGCCAGCATCACACTTAACTGAATCATTAGTTGAATTAACTCGGAATGGGAAAGCTTATGCATTGCTATCCTCCTTTCCAGGATGTACGATCAGTAAATTGCACGGAAGGTCCGCAAAGACATATTCGAGATCATGTGTAAATACGCGATCAAGGAATTTGAATCGGCGTGGAGGGGCGCCCACCACAAGCAGGTCGGCCTGTTTGCGTTTAGCGAATTGGGCAAGTTCAAATCCCGATTTGCCAGACAATACCTTAATATTCATTCTAAGGTTTTCATGAGGAATCTTCTGCAACAACTTTTCCACTTTTTCAATCTCATCTTTTATCAAACCGTGACGCATGCTTTCGTACTCTTCTTCCGAACATTGATCAGAGGCTGACATTGCCAGTCCATACATTTTTAGCTCGCGGACAACATGAATCCAGGTGCTCTTCTCTTTTTTTCCAAATTGACAGGCCAAGGCAATAGAATTCTCTACATGTAACCGGTCTTCTGCATCCACGACAATATTGGTAAAACCGGCCCGTTCTTCAGAGGGTTGTGTTAATAACAAAACTGAGCATTTTGCACGCCTCATGATGTGGCGGGCAATCGTGCCCAGATAGTAGTGAAGGAGATCTTCTTTTTTTAGGGCACCCGCAACTAACAGGTCTACTTTCTCCTGCTCACAGGCGTTTAGTATTGCACGGGCTGCAACGCCCTTTTCCCATCTGACGGCGACGGAGTCTTTCGACAGACCCTGATGCTGAAGAAGCGACAGAAGTAGTTCTTCCTGTTTTTGTCCATGGTCACCAACATGAATCAGGACCAGGCGAGCTTTAAACTGCTTCGCAATATGGGCTGCTTCCGCAAGCATTCGCTCGGCGGTGGGGGAAAATGCAATAGCCAGTCCAACAGTGCGGATCATGGCTGTAAAATAGGTTACCAGAAGCGTTAAAGTAAATTAAATTCGACAAATAGGTGGGCGTTCGTCAATCCACTTTATTTTTAACGTTATAATTTTAAAGGGGCGATCGTTAATGATAGACAGGAAAATTCAAAGCGGCTTCTCCTTCTGAAATTTGAAAGTATCTTTGCACGTCCCGCAACTGTGCCGGACTGATTTATGGCGCAACCTGACGATAATACCCTCAAAAAAGTAGTATCCCATGCAAAAGAATATGGGTTTGTTTTTCCTTCCAGCGAGATCTACGATGGCCTTGGTGGTGTATACGACTATGGTCAGAATGGTGTCGAATTAAAGAACAATATCAAGGAATATTGGTGGCGATTTATGACGAGCCTGCACGAGAACATCGTTGGACTGGACGCGGCTATCTTTATGCATCCAACTACCTGGAAAGCATCAGGCCATGTAGATGCTTTCAACGATCCGATGATCGATAATAAGGATTCAAAAAAAAGGTACCGTGCGGATGTTCTTGTAGAAGACGCAATCGCTAAGCTTGAAGATAAAGTTGAAAAAGAAGTTGAAAAGGCTGCCAAACGCTTCGGAGAATCATTTGATAAAACGATGTACATTGCCACCAATCCGCGGGTGATGGAATATCAAAAGAAAGTGGATGAGGCGAATGCAAGACTAAAAGAGGCCATGGGCAGCAACGACATGGCAGCGATGAAACAATTAGTAATTGATCTGGATGTTACTGATCCGGTTTCCGGAACAAAGAACTGGACGGACGTGCGACAATTCAACCTGATGTTCTCAACTGAGATGGGCTCGGTCGCAGAAGAGGCAAATACCATTTATCTAAGACCTGAGACCGCCCAGGGAATTTTTGTAAACTTCCTCAATGTGCAGAAAACAGGGCGAATGAAAATTCCTTTTGGAATTGCTCAAATAGGAAAAGCATTTCGCAATGAAATTATAGCGCGGCAATTTATTTTTCGGATGCGTGAGTTCGAACAAATGGAAATGCAATTCTTTGTTAAGCCAGGGGAGGAAATGAAGTGGTATCAGTTCTGGAAAGAGAAAAGAATGAAGTGGCACCAGGCATTGGGGTTAGGCAAAGAGAACTATAGATTCCATGATCATTTGAATCTCGCTCATTATGCGAATGCGGCGTGTGATATCCAATTCAACTTCCCTATGGGCTTTAAAGAACTAGAGGGTATTCACTCCCGTACCGATTTTGATCTGAAGAGCCATGAGAAATTCTCTGGAAAAAGACTACAGTACTTTGATTCGGAAGACAATCAGAATTTCATTCCATACGTCGTCGAAACTTCGGTTGGTTTGGATCGGATGTTCTTGTCAATACTGGCAACCTCTTACGTGGAGGAAAAACTTGAAGATGGCAGCGAACGAACTGTATTGAGAATCCCTCCTGCGCTTGCGCCAAACAAAGTCGCGATCCTTCCTTTGATGAAGAAAGATGGTCTTCCTGAAAAAGCCGAAGCGATCATGAACGATTTGAAATTTGATTTCCGTTGCTACTATGAGGATAAGGACACAATTGGTAAACGTTATCGCAGAATGGACGCCATCGGCACACCATTTTGTGTGACAATTGATCATCAGACATTAACGGATGACACTGTTACGATTCGTTATCGCGATACGATGAAGCAGGACCGACTGAAAATCGGAGAACTTAAAGCTGTGATTGAAAAGGAATGCTCCATCAATAATTTACTCCGTTCTATATAACCAGCCCTATGAGCAACCTATTAAATAAGAACATATACTTTGTTAAAGAGCATGTAAAGATATTCAAGGCAGCAAACAGCTTCGATATCGTAGATCCGGAAACAAAAGAGTTGGTGCTGGAGTGCCGTGAGGAAAATCTTGGATTCTTTACCAAGATGCTTCGTTTCACCGATCTGAAGCGCAATACGCCATTTAATATGGTAATTAAATCTCCCGCCGGTCAAAAGATCATCACAGTCCGGAGAGGAGTGACGATTTTCTTATCTGATGTAGATGTGTTGGATGAAAACGATATTCTGATTGGCAAATTCAAACAGAAATTTCTCTCGATAGGTGGAAAATTTGAAGTACTGGATGCCGACGATCGTCCCCTTTGTATGCTTAAAGGAAAATGGACAAGCTGGGATTTCAAATTCGTATCCAATGATGGAAAGGAATTTGCTACAGTCACAAAAAAATGGAGTGGCCTGGGGAAGGAACTCTTCACCACTGCCGACAACTACATTCTCCAGATAAGCGCTGAAGTCCCCGCCGACCATCCTTTGCGCAAATTAATATTGTCAGCCGTTATGTGCATAGATCTGGTGCTCAAAGAATAAAAGAGCACACGCGATGTACTAAAGGCATTTTCGACGTTCTTTCCAAAGCAAAAGACGCAGCTTCCGTTGTGTATTTTCTCTCTTTGCACCTAATGGTTAATGCAAAGAGCTGTCGCTAACTCTTTCAGCATCTCAACAGAATTTTTCTAATCGTTAATTAATCTCTAGTTTTACACCCGTAAGGGGTGCCATAATACAACGGGCTGAGATTATACCCATAGAACCTGATGCCGGTAATGCGGACGAAGGGAGGCAAGGTTAAACGTACGCGTGCGCATTCCCCGATGCGTAGCAGGTTTAAACCAATTTTTATAGAATGTTCAAGTCGATTTTTGCAGCAGCGATGCTCGTGCTGGCGTACAACGCCCAGGCACAATTCACTATTACAGGTTCTGTTCGCGATGGAAAGGATAACCGTAAACTCAGCGGTGCCACTATCCAGGTTGATGGAGGACGTTCTTCAACCATTTCTGATGAATTAGGGTGGTTCAGGATCTCCAAACTTGCTACCGGGGATCATACTGTCAAAGTGAGATTTCTTGGCTATCAAGAGAAATCAGAGACAATCAACGTTCAAGGTGACATGACACTCGATATCATATTAACAGAAGCCTCAGTGCTTACCGATGAGGTGGTTGTCGAGGCGACTCGTGCGAATGATAGGACGCCAACAACGTTCTCCAACATCAACACGCAAACTATTCAGAAGCAAAATTTCGGTCAAGACCTTCCACTCATTTTGAACTGGACTCCTTCTGTCGTCACGACATCTGATGCTGGAACAGGCGTTGGCTATACTGGCATACGCATTCGAGGAAGCGATGCCTCGCGTGTGAACGTCACTATCAACGGCATTCCTTACAACGACAGTGAGTCGCAAGGAACTTACTGGGTGGATATTCCCGACATTGCTTCTTCCACTCAAAGTATTCAAATACAACGCGGCGTGGGTACGTCCACCAATGGCGCGGGAGCGTTTGGCGCAAGCGTTAACGTACAGACCAATTCACTTAGGGCAGATCCTTACACCGAGATTATGACAGCGTTCGGGTCATTTAATACCCAGCGCTATACTCTCCGCGCGGGTACAGGGTTGATTAACGATCGCTGGGCATTTGATGGAAAGGTTTCGAAAATAACTTCTGATGGATATGTCAAAAGGGCCTCTTCTGATCTGGGCTCCTATTATCTGAGTGGAGGCTACTATGGAAAAAAGACAATGATAAAAGCAATTGTTTTTGGCGGAAGCGAAAAAACATATCAATCCTGGTACGGTGTTGATGAGGAAACAATGGCTATAGACCGGCGATTTAATTATGCGGGCGCTATTTATGCAGCTGACGGATCAATCGCACGTTATTATGATAATCAGGTGGATGATTACAAACAGGATCATTATCAACTTCACATCTCGCAGCAACTTGGAAAGTACTGGAATGCCAATGCCGCCCTTCACTATACTTACGGAAGAGGATTTTATGAAGAGTATCATCAGAGCGAATCATTTTCAGGGTTGGGCCTGCCAGACCTCGTTCTAAAAGACACAACACTTACATCTACCGACGCCGTTGTGCGAAAGTGGCTGGATAATAAATTTTATGGAATAACCTATTCGTTCAATTATACAAAAGACAAGTCCAATGTCATTCTTGGTGGTGCTTACAATGAGTATGGCAGTGCGAAACATTTTGGAGAGATCATCTGGGCGCAGTATGCCGATCAGATTCCGATTCGTTACAACTATTACATTGGCAACGCCCAAAAAAACGATTTTAATATTTACGCCAAATGGAACTATAATCTGACCGAAGCGCTCAACACATTTGTCGACGTTCAATATCGGCATTTAGATTATCGCACCTCTGGTATACGCGACGACCAGAGTCAGTATGACGTAAACGAGAAGTTCGATTTCTTTAATCCAAAGATTGGGTTGAGCTACACGCTTTCAGAAAAGAACTCGCTGTATGGATCGTATGCTGTCGCAAATCGTGAACCCAATCGCAATGATTACCTCGACGGACAAGTGAAGCCCAGGCCTGAACATCTCGAAAACCTTGAGGTGGGGTGGAGGAGAAATGCATCGAAGTATGCTTTTGAACTTAACTATTATCTTATGAATTATACCGATCAGCTTGTGCTTACTGGTGCAATTGATAATACCGGGTTCCCGATACGGGCCAATGTGGGGAAAAGCTATCGTACGGGAATAGAAGCTTCAGGAATTATTCGTTTCTCTGCCAAATGGTCCTGGAATCTCAACGCCACCTGGAGTATAAATAAGAATAGAGATTTTGTGCCAGATGAAAGTAATCTGGCGGTCACAAAAAATACCACGATCATTCTGTCTCCGGGATTAATTGCTGGTAGCCAGCTCACCTGGAGTCCTTGGCAGCATCTGCAGGCAATGTGGTTGTCCAAATATGTTGGCAAACAGTATCTTGATAATACTGAGACGGAAAAACTTACCCTCCCTGGTTATTTCATAAACGATCTCCGCCTAAGCTATCAGATCGTTCCGAAAGGAATGAAAGAAATAGGGTTGAGTGTTCTGGCAAATAACCTATTTGATGTGAAATATTCGTCCAATGGCTATGCTTATGGTGGAACAGCCTACTATTTTCCACAGGCCGGAAGGAATTTTATGGTGATGATGACGTTGAAATTCTAATAGTTTAAAATATCGTTTAAGACTACCTGCTTTGCCAGGTTGTGTGTTAAGCCGGAGGTGCGCAAACGGCATTTGCTTGAAATGATCAGCTATGACCTTCTAATTATCTCTTTTATATTCTGAACGAAACATCAACATTTTCTGAAAGTAAAAGATTTAGCAGACACCCATAACAACTCTGTCTTTTCCATCGAAGTCTTTTTCAACCATCACGTTTTTATACCCGATTTTTTGATAAAGAGACACGGTTTCCCTGCCAAACCGTTCATTTATTTCAGTAATGAGAATACCGCCCGCCGCTAAACTCTTCTTCCCCTGTTCAGCCAATGCTATGAAAAAAAGAAGCGGATCGTTCTGTGGTACAAATAGTGCAGAAAGCGGTTCGTATTCAATGACGTTCTTATGCATTGCCGTCTTTTCAATCTCCGTTATGTAAGGCGGATTGCTCACGAGGATATCAATCGGTCCGAAATCGAAAGAGCTCTTTAAGATGTCATGCTTATGAAAATGAACGTTAGCTTTAAGACATTTGGCATTCTTCTTCGCTACGACAAGTGCCTGCTCACTGATGTCGGTCGCATTCACGGTCGCCGTTAGAAATTCCAGAGCAAGCGTAATAGCAATGCATCCGCTTCCTGTTCCCACATCGACAATTACAGGCGGTTTCTTGAATTGACCTATATATTCTATCGCTTTCCTAATAAGCAATTCAGTTTCTGGTCTTGGAATGAGTACCGCACTGTCAACGAAAAAAGTCCTTCCATAAAAATCTGCTTCACCCAAAACATATTGTACTGGTTCGTTCTTGTTTAATCTGGCTATAACTTCATCCAGAACGGAGTTGTCCACAAGTATTTCCCTTTCGCGCATCACATCGGTTCTCGACAGGTGGTAGTGGTGTTCAAGCACCAGATACAATACGGCTTCTTTTTCGTTGCGGTCTCCCTCCATGGTGAGTTGTCCGAGTAATCGCCGAAAAAGTAGTTTTGAGTTGATCATTGAGGCCACAAATATCTGATAACTTATGAGAATCCCTTTCGATAGCTGGCGTTCAAAATTGCCCTATCTTTCACCCATGTCTCGCGATGAACTTTTTATGCGGCGCGCCCTTGACCTTGCCCTTCTCGGAGCAGGGTCGGTCAGTCCCAACCCTTTGGTGGGTTGTGTAATCGTGCATGACGATCTCATTATCGGCGAGGGATGGCATAAAGCCTATGGCGGCCCGCATGCAGAGGTGAATGCCGTTGAATCGGTTGAGAAAAAAAACCTTTTGTCTGAATCAACAGTCTACGTAAATCTGGAGCCTTGTTCTCACCATGGGAAGACTCCGCCGTGTGCGGATATGCTTGTTGCACATCGGGTCAAAAAAGTTGTTATAGCAAATATCGACTCCAATGAATTGGTGGCAGGAAAAGGAATAAGAAGACTTCGGGATTCAGGAGTTGAAGTGGTAACGGGAGTACTGGAAAAAGAGGGTCGCGAGTTCAATAAACGTTTCTTTACGTTTGTTGAAAAAAAACGTCCTTATATCATACTTAAATGGGCCGAAACTTCCGATGGATTTGTTGCAAGGTCAGACTATGAATCGAAATGGATTAGTAACATTTATTCGCGACAGTTGGTCCATCGCTGGAGATCGGAGGAGGATGCCGTTCTTGTGGGAACTCTAACGGCAAAGCATGACAATCCATCATTAAATGTTCGGGAATGGTCGGGGAGAAATCCGATTCGTATTGTAATTGATCGCTCCGTCACTTTGGATAAATCTTTAAATCTCTTTGACGGATCGCAACCAACACTATGTTATAACCTCATTCGTAATGAGCAACTTCCAAACCTTGTGTTTATTAAACTTGGAAAGGAAAATTTCCTGCAGGATCTGATTTTGGATCTTCACAAACGCAGAATTCAATCGCTGATTATCGAGGGTGGGTCAAAGACAATCGATTTTTTTATTCAGCACAATTTATGGGATGAAGTTCGTGTTTTCCGTTCAGAAAAAGTCTTTGGTGACGGAATCCCGGCACCCGTGATAAAAGGAAAACTTGTTTCAGAACAAAGAATAATGGGAGATCAACTGTCAGTTCTTCGCAATTGATCACCTGGAATACCTTATAATTTTATCACAATTTTTGCTCCAAGCCCGGATAAATAATAATTGGTTCGTGGCCGGAATGCGGTGTGTTTCTTGTTGTACATATCCAGTGCGGTGGTGGCATGACGCTTGAAAGATCTGTCAAGGGGTATCGCAGCGATCAGTATCAGCACTGCACCGCCAGCGGCTAATCCCCACTCAGGCTGACCGCCGGCGATTGCCGTGCCAATAGGAAAGGCCATCATTCCACCTCCGATGAATCCAAGTACTCCTGATGCACTGTAGTTCGATTTAGCTCTCTGAAATTCTGCCAGCGCCTGCGGATCTTCTTTCATAATCTGCATTACCTGCTTAGGACTGACTACATACACGGAATCTCCTCGGGTGTATTCAAACCTGGCACTCCCGAATGTTTTATGCATGGACAGTGAGTCGGTCTGTTGTGCCTTTGATGAGATCGTTAGTACGAGAACAAACAGTAAAGTAGTAGAGGCTATCAGGAATTTTCTCATACCTATCATCATGATTTATGTTTTAAGGTGCCACGGACGTTGACAATTGACAAAGTTCATTGTAAACTGGATGACGATCCAACGATCACAATGCACATTGCCAATTCCCATTTTGCCAATCAGTTTATCAAGCCATTCTCTTCGCGACTTCTTCCCAATTAACTACATTCCACCAGTTTGTTACATAGTCTGCACGTTTGTTCTGATACTTCAGGTAATAGGCATGCTCCCAAACATCAAGACAGAGCAACGGTGTACCTTTCAAATCGCTGATGTCCATCATAGGGTTGTCCTGATTAGGAGTAGAGCCTATTTTCAGTTTGCCACCGTCTTTTACGAGCCAGGCCCATCCCGATCCAAATCTACCAGTGGCCGCCAATGTGAATTGCTCTTTGAATTTATCCATAGAACCAAATGCAGCAGTGATCGCATCAACCACCTTGCCATTGGTCTTGCCTCCGGCTGGCGCCATCACCTGCCAGAAGAAATTATGATTCCATACACCACCTCCATTGTTTCGTGCTTTCGCTGAAATTTTCGATGCATTCGCAAAAAAATCTTTCTCGTTAGTGTATGCAATATTTTCGGCGGCGATCGCTTCGTTTACATTTTTTACATACGCAGCGTGATGTTTTGAATAATGGATCTCCATTGTCAGGGCATCAATATTGGGTTCTAGCGCATTGTAAGCATACGGCAATGGTATTTGAGCGAAATTCAGACCGGCATCTGCACCGAAGGAATAGTCGCTATTTATCACCAACGCGGATCCAATTGCTGTTACAGCAGAGATCTTCATAAATTTTCTACGATCAATGTTTTTCATAAATATGGATTTAATGTTATAGATAGATTAAATGCCTGATGCGCTGTACAGAGTAGGTGGGTGGGTTGTGCCAATGCTAAGGATTTGCCCGCCTTTGGCTGAGGCTGGGTAAATTTACCCAAAAATTTTTAGCTTTAATGCATTAATAATCTCAAAATGGCTGATAAACTATACGACCAGATTCCGTCTCTTGATTTGGCGGATTTTACAAGTGGTGATCCGGTCAAAAAGAAAAAATTTGTCGAAGATTTAGGTGCCGCGTATAACAGCATTGGCTTCGTTGCCATACGTAACCATTACCTCACCGATGAGCTTTCCGGAAAGCTATACGATACTATTAAGAAATTTTTCAGCCTGCCGGACGAGACGAAGAAGAAATACGAGATACCAGAGCTTGCAGGTCAGCGTGGATATATTGGAAAAGGAAAGGAACACGCAAGAGGCCGCAATACCGGAGACCTAAAGGAATTTTACCACGTGGGACAGACGGTAGAAGATAACGACCCTATTAGAATGGAATATCCTGATAACATTTGGCCAAAGGAACTTCCAGCGCTGAAAGAGGTAGCGGACGATGTTTATAGACGATTGGAGAAGACCGGCGTTCAGATGCTTCGCGCCATCGCTCTGTATCTTGGCTTACCTGAAACTTACTTCGACGCTAAGGTCAGACATGGAAATAGTATTTTAAGACCAATTCATTATTACCCGATTTTAGATCCCGATTCGGTTCCTGCAGATGCTGTTCGCGCGGCTGAACATGGAGATATCAATCTGATTACATTACTAATGGGCGCCAGCGCAGATGGCCTTCAGGTTCTCAGAAGAGATGGCAAATGGATTCCAATTACCGCATTGCCTGAACAGCTTGTTGTAAACGTGGGCGATATGCTGGAGCGACTTACAAACAAAAGACTTAAATCGACAATTCACCGCGTAGTAAATCCGCCCCGGGAGTTGATGAATCGCCCGAGATATTCAATACCTTTTTTCATGCATCCGAGAAGTGAGATGAGTCTCGCTGCACTGCCGGGTTGCGTGGATGCGAGTCATCCGAAACTCTGGGAGGACATTTCAGCGGGAGAATTCCTCAATCAACGTCTCAGGGAAATCGGCCTTAAAAAATAAAAGGCCTTGTACCAGCCCGTTCGATACCCCACTTTCCTTAAGGACGTTTTTGTACTTTCCGTCAGTACGTTCGGTGGTCCACAGGCTCATATTGCATACTTCTTAAAAATTCTTGTTCAAAAGAGAAAATATCTTTCGGAAGAAGATCTTCTCGAGATCAATTCTTTATGTCAGGTATTACCAGGCCCAACCTCCACACAAACACTTACAGCCATTGGTTTTAAACTTGGTGGACCTAATCTGGCATATCTCACACTATTTGTTTGGATTCTGCCGGCGGTGTTGTTAATGACATTTGCGGCGATTGTAATGGAAACATTTCAGGAAAGGAGTGTATCGCTAGAATTTACACGATTTGTACCCGCGATGGCTGTTGGCTTTGTAAGTTATGCAGCCTATACAATGAGTATTAAAAGCGTACACACCAGAACCGGGATTGTTCTTATGGTATTGGCCGCGGTGCTTTCTTATTTTATACGATCTCCGTTTTTCTATCCTGCAGCCCTGATTATGTCGGGGGCGGTGACTGCATTTAAATATAAGGCTCAACCCAAGGAAGAAAAAACGCCCATTCGAATCCGATGGGAAAACTTTATTCTCTGGGCCGGTGTATTGATTTTAGCGGCAACACTTGGTGCTGTAACCCATTACTTGCCTATTCGTTTGTTTGAGAATTTCTATCGCAATGGCAGCCTCATTTTCGGCGGTGGGCAGGTGCTTACTCCGCTTCTTTATACTGAGTTTGTTGAGTTAAAACATTATCTGACATCTCGTGAGTTCCTGTCTGGATATGCTATTGCTCAGTCCATCCCAGGACCTGTTTTTTCCTTTAGCGCCTACATTGGAGCATTGACGATGAAAAGCTCCGGAATTACTGGTCAGCTTGTAGGCGGACTGGTTGCTGCTGCAGGTATTTTTTTGCCAGGCACTTTCCTGATATTCTTCCTGATACGATTTTGGGATAGTCTGAAAAAATTCAGGGCCGTCCGTGCCTCTCTTGAGGGCATTACCGCTGCCAGTGCAGGATTGGTGGCAGCGGCAGCGATATTTTTGTTTCAGCCACTTGACAATGAATTCGCCACCTATGCCTTTACTGTAGGAACGTTTGTCATGCTTCTGTTCAAGCGAATCCCATCAGGACTCATAATTATTCTTGGATTAGTGCTCGGGTATATTTTATAAGATCTGAATTGCTCATTTAAACTAGTTCAACTGGAATATGATCGGTAGCGTGTACCGCTGTCTCACAGTCTTCCCACGTTGCTTGCCAGGATTCCATGCAGGAGAGGTTTGAATGATTCTCACAGCCTCTTCGTCACATCCCCCGCCTATTCCCTTTACCGCCTTCACATCTGAAAGAGATCCATCCCGGTTGATAACAAATTCAACATAGACACGCCCCTCAATTCCAATTCGCCTCGCTTGCCCTGGATACTTTATTTTCTCACCAACATATTTATAAAACGCCTGAAGTCCATTTTTAGGTGAGGCTGATTCCTCGGCAAAGACTACAGGAAAATCATCCAACACTTCCGGTTCAGCCGGAGGTGCTAAAATCTCGATTAGACCAGGATCTGTTTCGCTCATGTCGATGATCGGAGAAGGATCATCAATATTGATATCGTTGTCCACCTCAACGATAATTATACTTTTGCGAACCGGCGGTGGCGGTGGAAGGATTTCTGTTGAGACGACGTCAATTGGCGGCTCAAAAAAATCTCCGCCTCCACTATCCAGATCTATCAGCGCAACTTTTGTTCGCCACTCAAACGCCGTCACGACAAGCGACAACGCAATCAATAAACCAATGCTGAAGAAGTAACCTGACTTCCTTGTCAGATCGGCTTCGGGATTCTTTTTTGCTTCCATAATTGGATGATATGTTTTCTAACATAATCCAATCAGTGAAAGTCCGTCACATTAATCTGCGATTTAATTGATAACTAACTTGCTACTGTAGTCGCGTCAAACAAAAAGACCTGCCTCATTTCTGAAGCAGGTCTCATTTATGTTAAATGACGTTTAATTACTTATCCCAATTTAAAGATGATAGGCAATGTGTAACGCTGCTTAACAGCTTTACCCCGCTGCTTACCTGCGTTCCATGCCGGAGCTGATTGAATGATGCGAACAGCCTCTTCATCACATCCTGCACCAATTCCTTTAATTGCCTTCACGTCAGAAAGTGAACCATCCTTGTTAATAACGAACTCCACAAACACACGACCTTCGATTCCCATACGTCGCGCCTGTGCAGGATACTTAATTTTTTCACCAACGTATTTATAGAACGCTTGCATACCTCCCTTAGGAGTTGCAGATTCTTCAACGACCGTGAAAATTTCGTCTGATTCTTCTTTTGGTTCTTCTGCCTGAACAACAATAGCTTCAACCTTGGTGTCGTCGGTTACTTCAACGTCAAGATTTACTTTGATGTCATCCTTGATTTCTTCTTCGTCGGGTACTTCTATCACAACAGGCTGTTGAATAACAGGCGCTGGGGGAGGTGGCTGTTCAGTGGGAGGTACTTCGATAACCTCTTCAAAGTTATTTGCATTTTTTCCAGTTAAGTCAGCAATGCTCTCATCGTAACTTGGCCATTCAAAAGCCGTTACGGTAAGGGCCATAGTGACCAGGAGTCCAATGCTAAAGAAAAAGCTGCTTTTTTTCGTCAAATCAGCTTGGTCGGTCTTTTTTGCTTCCATACAAGATTCACGGTTTTAGGATTTCAAATATAGCAACCAGAATCAGCTTTCGGCCAGATAGTCACGGAAAATCGGAAAAATTTGAAAAAATTTTATTTGCGGCTCCCGTAGAAAAGGGAAAAGTACACTGTTGGAAAAACGCCCGAATTTGTACTCGTAGGCATTAAAACTATCTTATTAAAATAGGTATCCAGCAGGAAGCCAACCTCAAAGCCTGTAACAGAACTCTTGGTGGTGCCCAACTCAAAGTTTATTCCCCCTTTAATATTTACTCCCAGCTGAATCTGCGAATCCCCAAGGCCCTGAAATAGATTACCCGTGCCCAGTATTCGATTGAAAGTGTGATTTGGGTTGTTTGGATCGTATTGCTCCCGCACTGTCTGGAAGGTGTTTTGATCCAGCGAACGCTCAATATAATAGGGCGCCACGATCCCTATGGATGGGCCCGCTGCGACAACAGCCTTTATTTCTACTCCTTGTTGTGGTGCCTTGGTGAAAAGAATCACGTCGCGCCCATATTGGAATCTAAATGCGTAGAGGTAGTTACTCTTGCCCCAGATAAAATAATTCCCGGGCTGTGAGGCCCGCCTCACCTCCTGAGAATGTTTAACATTCATAATTTCCAATCCAAACGTCTCGAGCACACGGTCGTTTAGCTTTCTGGCTTTCTTGAAAATAAATCCACCTATCAGGCCTCCGGATGAATTTTTATTGATCGCCCACGTGAATTCAGAATTGTATTCATAACTATCCTGGGTTTGCGCAAAACCCACCGCGGAATAACCTACTCCAATAAGCGTGAGAATAAACCACTTTTGCGCGAAAAACTTCATTTCCGATACTTTAGGCTAAATTTAACCGATTAATAATCAACAAAAAATACTTTACCATGGCATCAATGACTGGAGAATATCTTGGCGCCCTTCGCACGGAGGATACCCACCAGCTTTCAGGGAACAAAATTATCACAGATGCACCACCCGACAATAACGGAAAGGGTGAGGCTTTTAGTCCTACCGACCTGGTTTGTGCTGCACTTAGTAGTTGCATGATGACTATTATGGGAATTCAGGCTCAAAAAGAAGGTATTGACCTCAAGGGACTGAAATCCCAGATTACAAAAATAATGTCCGCTAACCCCAGAAGAATTTCAGAAATTCAGATTATTTTTTCACTCCCTGGGCTTTCCGCAACTGACGGTCAAAAAGAGAAACTAAAGAATGCGGCCATGAGTTGCCCGGTTGCCCTAACCTTGGGGGATGGCGTCAAACAATCTATAACGTTCAATTTTTAACTACTCTTTCTTTCGCGAAGCGGAATAGAGATCTGCATAATTAATATCAAAGTGGGACTGGTCGTATACAGCCTTACCATTTTCAATTAATAGCACCTGGGGTGATTGGTGCTCAACCGAAAATTCGCGAGCTATTTGATTTGATATTTCTCTATACTTAAGAAGGTCGAGGTAAAATGAATCAACAGCACTCATCTCGTCTGGTTTCCAGTTTCGCTCAAGCCTGTCAAGCGCTGTCCGGCTAATAGAACAGCTTGTGCTGTGTTTAAATATCAATACCGCCTTTTCTTTTGATTTCTCCTTGATTTCTTTAACCTGATCAAGTGATTCCAGTTTCAACCAATTCATTTTTCTGATTAATCGTTCCACATTCCCTTTTCGCGCTTGTCGTACTTAGGCCGAGGATTTCTTTCCTTTAGATTCTTTGGCTGTGTTTCGCTCTTGCGAAAAAGTTTTGCCCATTTTAACTTCACATTCATTAGAAAAGTTCGCTCGCTGTCGACATTATCCCTGAAACCGTGTGCAAACTTGGCATCTGGGTGAAGTTGGCTGCCGGAATATCTGTGAATCTTTGTATTTCCCTTGAACCTGTCAATCCTTGCATTCATGTTGCCCGGTACCCGGACGTCAAGGGCCTCTCTTGCGCTATTTGGATTGTGCTTATAATCCCAGGTCTGCTTCATGCTTCGGGAATATTGACTTGCTTTTACCGTTGAACTGGAAGGGGCTTTTCCAGGAAGTGCGTACTTGGCAGCATTTGGTTTCTTTGCATATTCAGCTTGTTTCACTTTCACCTGCAAGCCAGCCACGCGATAGGTGGTTTCATCAGGCTTTTTCTTTTTCAATGACTCTTTTGAAGCATTAGGATTCTGCACATAATTTCTTTTGAATCTTGAAAGTGCAATCCTTCCAGAGTAGTTAGCGCCTTGGGTAAAAAACTCCTTTTTCTGCAATGGTTTATTATCATTAATGGTCCCAGTCACGCTGCCCCCTCCTTTTTCCGCCCGATGACGTTTTATGTTACCCGAATAGTCAGCGCCTTGTTTTGTGAAGCCATGAAGTTGCTCTGGAAGGATGTTACCCCTGTAACTTGCTCCTTCTCTTGAAAATCCAGTCTGAGTTCGTTTTGTTCTACCAGAGTAGCTAAGGCCTTCGTTTGAGAACCCATTAATACTGCTCCTCTTTATGTTGCCGGAATAGCCTAGACCCTGCGATGAGATTCCGCGCGCCCTGTTGCGATTGATGGTTCCGGAGTACCCATACCAATCGTTATTAAAACCTCTGCGTCTGGTCACTCTGATATTGCCTGAATAATCAACCCCTTCCCTTGAAATACCTCGTATAGAACTCCTTTTGATATTACCAGAATAATTGACTCCATCGGTTGAAATCCCACGTATTGAACTTCTTTTGATTCGCCCAGAATAGTTAACGCCATCGGTAGAGATTCCTCGAATAGAGCTCCTCTTAATATTGCCGGAATAGCCAGCAATCTGTTGCGAATATCCTTGGCCTTTTCTGATGTTTCCCGAAAACTTTCCGGCCCGGTAGCTACCATCTCCGCCTATCTGCTTTCTGACACCTTTTTTTACTTTTCCATTTAGATCATGTGGGTAAATTCTTGCAGGTGCAGATTTAAGTTGGGCCTGATCGCCACTTTTCGTGCGGCTTTCGTATCCTCCTCCAGGCAGATACGCTCCTGTTCTTTTCTGCTTACCTGAGATAGACATCTTTCGCGGAAAAACGAATTTGCCTGCAACTTCACGATGTCCCTTTGATTTTCGCAAGCGCCAACCAGCGATATCTCCTAACCATCCTTTGCCACTTTTTCCAGTCGATATATAGCCTCCTCCCGGCCTTTGATTTGCGCGATCGCCAAATGGTTTTTTGCCAAAGAATTTTAGTGTATCCCTTTTAAACAATCCGCCAGGCGTTGATCTGAAATTGCGGGTACGTACAGGCCGGCCTGTTAAATCGTTGGTCACCGCCTTTTCCTTTCGTTGAAATTTTCCCCAGTAAACATTTTTCTTACCGGATTTAATGAAAGGACGGCTTCGTGTTGGTGGAGTGCCGCCAACACGACCGCCTCCTGTTAAAGGCTTGCGTGAATACTTAAGCGTTTGTGCAACTTCTCTACGATTTGAAACAGGCTTCTCTTTTATACTGAGGTGCTTCTTATAATAGGCTACATATGGACCTTTTTGCGAGTAAGTATTCTTGATTGAGCCCGAGGCACTTTTGTATCTAATTGGACCGTGATCGGCTCCACCTTTCCACGCTCGCTCCGAGTGACGCGGAGTCTGTCGCACGAATCTTGTACCTCTGTTTGTCCGGGAATATACAGGTGGCTTCTTATCCGGATGCTTTTTTGCAGAACTTACAAAGGGTCCCTTTTGAGGATAAATGTTAGTACGGGCAGCGTCACCTTTTCCGGGCTTAACTCTTTTTATAGGATATCCTGAGACATCACCTTTCCACGCCTGGTTGTGACTCTCACGGGGAGATTGAGAGAAAACCCTACCTCTGGGTTTTGCGGATTTTTCCTGCTTTCTGCTCCTATTGGAGTAAGGTAAAACCTGTGGATGATTCGAGTTGGCACGGTTGGCAGATGATTTATCTCTTGTGCGAAGTTTTCGGTTCGCAACGTCGCGGGTGCTACCTCTCTCTTTCTTACGGATCGATTTCCCTTTCGTTTCCCGCACTTGCCGTTGATTTTTAACAGGCCGGTCACCCTTGGTATTTTGACTAAACACCGGGGTGTATAAAAAGAGCACCAACACTGAAATTCCGAGAAATTTCAGGGCTATTGAAAGTGTTGGGATACTATCGGGTTTTTTGGTCGCCAAAAAATGAAATGAAAACAGGCCAAGGTAGGCAAAAAAACAACGTAGCCGGCGTTTCACCTCATAACGGACTTCCCGGCGTTTTCTTACGATTCGTTGAAGTATTTAATACGCCAGCAACTTCTCAATACTACTTTTTAGTCGTATTGGAGGCAAAAAATTCCTTTCCAAAGTAGGGGCAAATGGAATGGCCGTATCAAGACTGGCTACCCTTATCACTGGCGCATCGAGGTGATCGAATAGATGCTCATTAATCCATGCTGAAATTTCAGCTCCGATACCACCGGTAAGTGTATCCTCATGAAGGATTAAAATACGATTTGTTTTCTTTACCGTCTGTTCAACACTGTTCATGTCCCATGGAAGGAGTGTTCGAAGATCAAGAATGTCTGCCGTAACGTTGGGCATTAGTTCCATTACCTCTTTTGCCCACAGCACACCCATGCCATACGTAATGATGGAAAAATCAGAACCTTCGCTTATCAACTTTGCCTTACCAACTTCAATGGTATAGTACTCATCGGGAATAATGTCTTTGATAGACCGATAGAGAAGTTTGTGTTCGAAGTAGAGATAGGGATTAGGATCTTCAATCGCTGCACATAGCAATCCCTTTGCGTCATAGGGGTTAGAAGGATAGACAATTTTTAAACCTGGAGTGTGAAAAAACCAGGCCTCATTACTTTGCGAATGAAAGGGGCCTGCGGCAGTACCAGCGCCAGTCGGCATGCGAACGACCACATCGGCTCGCTGCCCCCAGCGCCAATGTGCCTTAGCAAGGTTATTTACAATTTGATTGAAGCCTTCGGTTACGAAGTCCGCAAACTGCATTTCAACCATCGCCTTCATGCCTTTGATTGAAAGCCCGAGGCCCGCGCCCACAATAGCAGACTCGCAAATCGGCGTGTTACGTACTCTCGCTTTGCCAAATTTTTCAACAAAACCATCCGTAATTTTAAATACTCCGCCATATTCAGCAATGTCCTGACCCATGAGTACCAGGTTCTCATGTCGCTCCATACTCTGACGAAGCGCGTCGCTGATCGCATCTATAAATCGTCGTTCAGTTTTCTTCTCATCTAATGGTTCAATCGGTGTTTGTAAAAACGGAGCGTAAACATCGTGAAGTTCTTCTTGAGTGCTGGCTTCCGGAAGAGTCTCCTTGAAAGCTCTTTCAAGGTCTGATTCAATTTCTTTTTTTATTTTTTTTCTGAGCTCATCAGCAGATTTTTTGTCAATGATTTTTTCTTCGAGCAACCAGGATTCATAATTAATCAAAGGATCTTTCTCAGCCCATTCATCCAAAAGTTTCTTGGGAACATATTTGGTGCCGGAGGCTTCTTCATGACCTCGCATACGGAAAGTCATACATTCTAGCAGTACTGGCCTCGGATTTTTGCGAATATCTTCGGTTAACAATCTGACGGTGTCATAAACTTCCAGGATATTATTTCCATCTACTTGAATACCTTCGATACCATAGCCGATAGCCTTGTCAACAAAGCTTTTGCAACGGAACTGTTCGTTACTTGGCGTAGAAAGACCAAAGCCGTTGTTCTCAATCAGGAAAATAACAGGAAGATCCCATACTGCCGCTACATTGATGGCCTCATGAAAATCTCCTTCACTTGTTCCCCCATCGCCATTGAATACTACCGTAACCTTTTTTTCTTTTTTTAATTTGGAGGCGAGGGCAATTCCATCGGCAACGCCATTCTGTGGGCCTAGGTGCGAGATCATTCCAACGATGTGATGCTTATTCGTTCCAAAATGAAAGGAACGGTCGCGGCCTTTGGTATATCCGGACATGGTTCCCTGCCATTGCGAAAAAAGATTCGAAAAAGGAAGTTTGCGACCAGTGAAAACACCCAGATTTCTATGCATGGGCAGGATGTATTCGTCCGGCTCGAGTGCTTGTGTTACACCGACAGAAATTGCCTCCTGTCCAATGCCGCTAAACCATTTGCTGATCTTATTCTGGCGGAGCAGAATGAGCATTTTCTCCTCAATTAACCGAGGCCATAAAAGCTCTTCATAAAGATTCTGAAGGGTTGAATCGGAGTATTTTTTGCGGTTGAACTTCATATCGGGCAAAGATGCTCACAAAATAATGGAATTTATTTTCCCGAGGCTCAATCTTGTTATTCTACGAACTTTGCCTTCAGCGCCAGCGTTGGAATCATGCAGGCATCTTTCTTACCAAACATCCTGTAGCGATTTTTGGCAATCAACTTATAGAAAAAGTCACGTATGGGTTTAGGTAAAATGATAAATCCATAAAGGAGAGGCCAGCCACCATTTAATTTTTTTACGATTTTAAGTACTGCTGTTGACTGGGAGTACACCGTATCATCTTCAATAAGAAGGACTGTTGAAAGATCATTCGTTGAGTAGTCATACTTCTTTAGGAGTTCCTGAACCTTTGGAGATTGAAGCGAGCCAAATTTGAAAGCGTCTTTTTTGTCACGAGCGATCAGGAAATTCACAAAGCCATTGCAAAGGTTGCAAACCCCATCAAAAAGTATCATTGACTTGCCGGGCATATTACTTTGGTTTTTTATAAAGCGGAACGGTGCTACAGGGTTCTCCATACAAGATACTCCCAGCCAGTGGCCGTAGCCGCGTAGCAGCTTCCACATAAGCAGACTCTGGAACATGTACATCGCTGCAACCCTTGATAACAACTTTGGCATTCTTAAATTTTTCCCAGTCAACCTGATCCAGTACTTCTTTAAAAAGCTGAGTGATCAAAACATTGCGGTCACCGAATACCACACGTGAAGCATAGGGTTGAAGTGCAATACCCAACAACATGTAAGCCCATGTCGGAATCACCGCATCTTCTGAACAAAAAATGGCCACATTTTTCTTTTGGTAGAGATTCCAGTCATGGGTCTTAATAAAATCACGAAGGTCTTTTTCGCGTAAGATCAACCCCTGAAACAGCAGGTTTTTTAAATCGATTTCAGCAATTTCCCCTGCTGGATAAAGTTCCTCAAGATTGAGTGTAACCAATGAACTGGAGGCTACACGGTTGATAATTTCGTCTTGGTCCATGGGTTTTCGTGGCGTTGCAATTATAACATCCGTCACGTTAATTTAGTTTTTGCGACGAACTCTTTTAAATAGTTGGGCTCGAACAAAGTTAAATCTTCCCGCTGATTGGTTTGAAATTTTTGAAAGGCAAGTTTACCCATGTTGGCAGCAGAAGGATAGATGTTTTCCAAAAAGGTGGCATTAGCCTGTTTAATTGTGCCTTTGCACTTTGAAGCACCATCCCCGAAAAATGAAATGGAGTGAACAGAGAGTTCATCCGAAAAACTGGACTCATCAATAATCCTGGCCTTGGTTGGTTCCAATGCGTTCAATGAAAGATCAAACAGGCAAGAGTAAACCTCCATTCTTCTTGCATCAATCATTGGACAAAGCCTTTCTGTTTGAGAGGTTTCATTTACAGCGGCAGCAAGTATTAGAAGCGAATTCAAGGCAAAGAGGGGAACATTTAGACCGTAGCAAAGTCCTTTTGCGGTAGCCACTCCGATTCGCAGACCTGTGTAAGAACCAGGGCCGGATGAGACGGCAACTGCATCCAGGTCTTGCTTCAAAATTTTTGCAATTGAAAAGACATCTTCAATCTGGAGAGCCAGTTGTGACGCTGCTGACTGAGGTACGTGCAGTTCTTTTAATGCGAGTAAGATGCCGTTGTTATGGAGAGCGGCTGAACAAACTGATGTTGAAGTTTCTATGCTGAGTATAATGGCCATCCACTTTTTGATTCGCTATTTCCGGGTATTGGCAGCCTTTACCACCCGCGTTAAGACAGTGATGATTAAATTTCTTACCGACTACCAATCACCGACTGCCAATCACCGACTACCGATCACCGATCACCTCTTACCGATTACCGATTACCGATTTACCTCTTACCGATTTACCTCTTACCGACTACCACCATCCTTTGGCATCAGAAGTTTATTATAGGCTGCAGGGTCATTGAAAATTTTTCGTGCTTCGGCAATCTCTTTATCACGATTCAATGCAACTTCAGTTTTTCCTTTATTCAGGGCGTAGTGAAAAGCAATTTCGTCTTCCAGGATTTGTTGTATCTCATTTCTGAATTTAATCAGATAGCTGGCGTGATTTTGTCCTATTTTCATTTGAAGTGTTGTCAGACTACTCTGCAATTCGTCATAATAGCGTTCATTCCTGGCAGCCGTTATCAGATTTTCTGCCTGCTTTTCCAAATCCGTTGAATACGTGAAGTGTTGTTGCTTCAGCCAGGTTTCAAATTGCTGATAGTCGGTATCGGTAAGGTGAAATGTGCGAAGGTCATCTGGTTTGCTATGTTCATTGCTGTACTTTGTTGCAAAGTCAAATACAAGGCCGGAGCGGATAAGCTCAATAACCGCTGTTCCCAATGACTCACTTTTTACAGCAATGTCAGGATCAAGCCCGCCACCATCATAGACAATTCGGCCACTTTTGGTTTTAAAAGCAGTTTTCATGGAGTCTGCAAATTTTTCAACAGTACCATCATTCTTGCGGTGAGCATAGTCCAATGCCTGAATACAGCGACCACTCGGTATATAATACTTGGCGGTGGTTACTTTGAGTTGCGCGTTGTAGGCAAGAGGTCTGGTAGTTTGAACAAGACCTTTTCCAAAAGTCTTTTGGCCAATCAGGATGGCTCGGTCATAATCCTGAAGAGCGCCAGCCACGATTTCAGATGCCGAGGCGCTGCCAGCACTGGTCAGGATCACTAATGGTATTTCAATGTCAACAGGATTGTTAAGGGTAGTGTACGACTTGTTCCATTCCTGAACTTTCCCTTTAGTAGCCACAACTTCTTTTCCCTTGGGGACAAATAGATTGACAATATTGATTGCTTCATATAAGAGCCCACCTGGATTGTCACGAAGGTCAATGATGAGTTTTGTAGCACCTTTATGTTTCAAACTGGTGATTGCGTCCTCTATCTCTTTAGACGCTCCCGGAGTGAAGTCATCCAGTTTGATATAGCCAGTACCAGGGTCAATGATACCTTGATAGACAACATTGGTGATTTTAATTTTTTCCCTTTCTATTTTAAAAATGAGTGGCTTGCCCATGCGCTCGATGGTAAGTTCTAATTCTGACTTAGGACTTCCTTTCAACAGCGCGCTAATCTCTGAAGTAGGTTTACCTTTTACATTCTTCCCCTCCACGATAATAAATTCATCACCTACTTTCAGGCCGGCGCGATAGGCCGGGAAATTTTCATACGGATGTGTTACAACACTTTTTTTATTTACAGATCCGATTAAGGCTCCGATGCCGGCATATTGACCTGTGGTGAGAATACTGAATGATTCCAGATCTTCTTCAGGGATATAGTCAGTATAGGGATCAAGTGATTCAAGCATGCCCTGTATTCCGGTTTGGACTAATTTTCTGGGCTCTACTTCATCGACATAAAGAGCGTTGACCTCTTTAAAAAGGGTTGCAAAAATGTCGAGGCTTTTGGCGATGTCGAAGTACTTTTCTCCAGGTCCTTTGAAGGCGAAAAACCCAACAATGGCCGCAACAGCAAGCACAAGACTAATCTTTCTTTTCATAGTTATTCAGTCGCTCGAGAGAAGTCCGGATTGATTTATGAATCGCCACGGAAGGTAGAATTTCTTTTGCTATGTAAATATACGCAAGACACAACGTGGGAGAAGGCTTTAATAGTGTCTTATTCAGACGGTATCCTTCGCGGATTCTTCTCTTGATGGTATTTCGTTGTACTGCTTTTTTAAAACTTTTAGAGGGTGCTGTGACAAGAACCTGGTGATTGGATTGAGAGGAATCCGGGTGTGCGAGGTAAATTATTTTCAGAGGGAAGGCCAAAAAAGAGAAGCCCTTCTCGAAGAGCTCCTCCATGATTTTTTTCCTGTTTAGTCTTTCTTCTTTTTGAAAGCGAAGTTTCCCCATTGGACTAAAGTTAATCCTCAGCAGGAAGACCTTTGAGGTTATTTGTGCTTGAAAGTCTTTTCGTCAGAGACAGTAAGCTTCTTACGGCCTTTTTTCCGGCGGGAAGCAAGTACCCTGCGGCCATTGGCAGAAGCCATACGCTCACGGAATCCGTGTTTATTCTTTCTTTTTCTGCGGGAGGGTTGATATGTACGTTTCATGGTCGCTAAAAATTAAGGGCTGCAAAGATGGGCAGGAATTCTCTATTTACAAAAGATGATTTCCTGTTTTGACGAAATCCGCGGTTTGGTTGGGCAGATTAGAAAGAGGGCTTAGCCTTAGATCAGGCAGGAATTAGCGTGAAGGTGGCTGATTCTTTCTTGCCCGTTGCTTGTTTCTTTCTTGCCTGTTGCTTGTTTCTTTCTTGTTTGTTGCTTGTTTCTTGCTGGCTTGTTGCTTGTTTCTTTCTTGTCTGTTGCTTGGCTGTTGCGTGTCTGTTGCTGGCTTGTTGCTTGGCGGTAGGCTGGGATCAGGGGAAATGGTTTGCGAAAAACTTTTCACATCACATTTTGATAAAGTGGTCTGAGCTACTATCTTTGCGTTCCGTTTTGGAGAAAGGCCGTTAGGGAGGCTGGAAACGGGTTGGTGTTTCGTCGGAGGAGATGGACATTAAAGCATTGCCGAGTCGAAAGTTTTGGAAACAAGACGCAACATAGACAGAAGGTGTGAGCCGGAGTTTGTGAAAGAGGAGGTAAAACGTTCTTTGAATAGATGGAGATTGATAGCGGACCTGTTTGTAACCGATAGAGGTTGCAGACAAGTTGATTCTATAAAAGGTGAGGACTCGCAAGAGTCTGAATAAAAGTTAGATTGATGATGACCAAGGACAAATGACATAGGGGATGGATTGTCAACTGCGCAAGTGGTTGAGATACATACCCGATCCGATTGTAAAGTCGGATAAGGATTAATACTATGGAGAGTTTGATCCTGGCTCAGGATGAACGCTAGCGGCAGGCCTAATACATGCAAGCCGAACGGCAAGAATTATAGCAATATGATTCCTAGAGTGGCGTAAGGGTGCGTAACACGTATGCAATCTACCCTCAACAGGAGGATAGCTCCCCGAAAGGGGAATTAAGACTCCATAAGATATCAGACCGGCATCGGTTAGATATTAAAGTACAAGCGGTTGAGGATGAGCATGCGCATGATTAGTTAGTTGGCGGGGTAACGGCCCACCAAGACGATGATCATTAGGGGAACTGAGAGGTTGATCCCCCACACTGGCACTGAGATACGGGCCAGACTCCTACGGGAGGCAGCAGTAGGGAATATTGGACAATGGGTGCAAGCCTGATCCAGCCATGCCGCGTGCAGGAAGAAGGCCTTCTGGGTTGTAAACTGCTTTTGCCAGGGGATAAAATGGCTCTGCGGAGCAAATTGAAAGTACCTGGTGAATAAGCCACGGCTAACTACGTGCCAGCAGCCGCGGTAATACGTAGGTGGCAAGCGTTGTCCGGATTTATTGGGTTTAAAGGGTGCGTAGGCGGTCAATTAAGTCAGTGGTGAAATACGGCAGCTTAACTGTCGAGGTGCCATTGATACTGGTTGACTTGAGTACTGATGAGGTAGGCGGAATGGACGGTGTAGCGGTGAAATGCTTAGAGATCGTCCAGAACACCGATAGCGAAGGCAGCTTACTAAGGAGTAACTGACGCTGAGGCACGAAAGTGTGGGGATCAAACAGGATTAGATACCCTGGTAGTCCACACTGTAAACGATGATTACTCGATGTTGGCGATACACAGCCAGCGTCTTAGCAAAAGCGATAAGTAATCCACCTGGGGAGTACGCCGGCAACGGTGAAACTCAAAGGAATTGACGGGGGTCCGCACAAGCGGTGGAGCATGTGGTTTAATTCGATGATACGCGAGGAACCTTACCTGGGCTAGAATGCCCTTGACAGGTTCAGAGATGAACTGTTCCGCAAGGACAAGGAGCAAGGTGCTGCATGGCTGTCGTCAGCTCGTGCCGTGAGGTGTTGGGTTA
>JBBRON010000012.1:0-120862 GCA_038229375.1 Cytophagales bacterium
AGTGTTGTATTTAAAAAAACATAAACGGAATGATTCACCTGCCGCTAAAATAAGCATAGGCCTTTCAGGCCATCTCGTGCAATTGTTAGCGCCAAGCGATAATTCTTATTTGACATTCGTTGTTTGAAAGCATAGCCCTGAAAGGGCATCATGATTCAGAGGCAGGTGAAGCCTGCCTCTGAAGTGTTTACGCACCAACCCATTGAAGCCCTGTAAGGGCGACGTATAATCCCACAAGCATCGTTCATCATAATGGAACCCGATAGCGATCGGAGTATGCCATAGGTTGGTCCTTTGGCAGCATCATTCGCATAATTGCCAATTTTACTTTGTTCCATCATAAGGCTCCAGTAGAATTCATTCAAAAAGTATTTAAAGCTATGAATGAAAATCCTCACCACGTGCTGACCTTCCCTGGGAATATAACAAAGCAGGCGTTTCGCTGGAGCCTTTGATCGGACCGTTTTGAACCTCGTCTACCACAAATTCGCTTGAAATCAGCTAACTTTATGATGTTGTGAGAAGCTTTCACCTAATTTTTTTGATTTTAATGAACGTCGGATCGGCATTAGGTCAAGCCTGTGTTAAGCCAACAGGAGATTTTAGCTACCAGATCAGTGATAAGAGTGTGATGTTTACCAACTCTGTTCTTGATGCAACTTCTTTTAAGTGGGATTTCGGTGACGGCAACACATCTTTATCAAATTCACCGAGGCAGAACTATGCCTCCTATGGAAACTTCAACGTCTGCCTTACTGCATTTAATAGCTGTTCACAGGCATTCTTTTGCAAGACAATTGAATTGAGTGCTGTGATCACCGGCGTAGAAGAGATTACAGAGAGTCGCGTTTATAGCTTTCCAAATCCGTTCAACGATCGGTTTTTAGTTTCCTTTGGAAAGGACTTGCCAGACAATTTCTTAATCATAAATTCATCAGGAAATATCGTTCAATCATTCATCAGAACGGAAATGAGCCCAAACATGACTTTTGATCTTTCCAAGCAGCCGTCAGGAATCTATCTGTTGAATTGGTCCCGATCTGGGAAAAATGAAACAACCCGTATGGTTCAAATACACTAATGATTTAAAATTAACAGCGTTTTGGCAGTAGTCGGATGCATAAACGTATTTTCACTTTCTTAACAATACCGGTATATGGAAAATAAAATCAATCGACAAAAGTTTATTCAAACATCACTGCTGGCAGCGTCCGGAGTTATCCTTGCCCCGCATCTTTCGTATGGTGCAACACTACTGACCGGTTCACCAGCCAACAAAGTTGTAGTGGGAGTCATGGGAACCAACAGCCGCGGCTTATTTCTAGCGAAAGCCTTTGCTGGATTTCCGGACGTGGAGGTAGGTTACGTTTGTGATCCGGATTCATTGGTGTTGAGTAAGACGATTGCCGAGATTGAAAAAATCACTGGTAAGAAGCCCATCGGAATTTCAGATGTGCGGGTGTTACTGGAGAAAAAAGACCTTGATGCCCTGGCGATTGCCGCCCCGGACCACTGGCATGCACCAGCAGCCATCATGGCCTTGCAGGCAGGCAAGCATGTGTATGTCGAGAAACCGTGTAGTCACAATCCCAAAGAAGGAGAGATGCTCGTGAAAGCATCTACACAATATAAGCGATTGGTTCAAATGGGAAGCCAGCGTCGCACGTTCAGCAACGTTAAGACGATGATTAGTAAACTTCACGCCGGCGCAATCGGTAGGGTGTACTTTGCCCGCGGCTGGTATGTAAATAATCGCAAGACCATCGGAAAAGGTACCGTGATCGATGTGCCAAAAAATCTTGATTTCAATTTGTGGCAGGGCCCGGCTCCCCGAAAAGAATATCGCAGTAACCTGGTCCATTATAACTGGCACTGGTTCTGGCATTGGGGAACCGGTGAGGCGCTTAATAACGGAACGCATGAACTTGATGTGATCCGCTGGGGACTTGGCGTTGATTATCCTGTGAAAGTTGTTTCTGGTGGAGGACGCTTTCAGTTCGATGATGACTGGCAGACACCTGATACCCAAACGATCACCTATAATTTCGCCAATAACACAGCTTGCACCTGGGAGGGCAGGAGTTGCAATAACTTTCCCACAGAAGGAAGTGGTCGCGGCGTTATTTTTTACGGTACCTCCGGAACGGTTGTTTACCCCGGTGCAAACAGTTATAAGGTGTTTGATAGTGCCAATAAACTGGTCGAGGAGATGGTTGATGACACTCCCTTTGATGCGGCCAATACCGTGAGTCCGTTGGAAAAACTGGATGGCTTGCACCTCTTGAATTTCATTGAAGCGATACGGGAAAAGGAATCCATCAACGCGCCGATCCTCGAAGGACACAAATCGACCTTGCTACCGCAGCTGGGAAACATTGCGTTCAGGACTGGGCGAACCTTAAACTGTAATCCATTAAACGGACATATCCTTGATGACAAGGACGCGATGCAGTTTTGGTCACGGGAATATGAGAAAGGCTGGGAGCCTTCCGTGCGTTTATGACCCTGATATGATTAATCACTGACCCGTCCAGTAAAATATCCGGTCAGCCCGGGTTACCCTGCAACCCATCCGACACTAATGTTAACAACTAGCTGATATCTGGTATTGATCATATCTTAAAACGCCGTTGATCATGAAACCCACTGTTATTGATGAGTTGCTTTCATTGATGAAAGCCGATTCTGATCCTGGCCGTCAGGAGCAGGTGATTGCACAATTCTTAAAAGACCCTCTGTTCTCCCAGTTCCAATCATTCTCTAGTCAGTCGGTGCGTATTCTTGAGAATAAGACGTTCAACTATTTGTATGTAAGTGAAAATATTGAACAGCTGACCGGTTATACAGTAGAGGAGTTCAGAAACGGTGGTCTTGTATTTGCCTATAGGCACACACATCCACTGGATCTATTGATGTTGCCGTGGCTTACCATTCAGTCACACGCTGCCGTGAAGAGACTTACCCCTGAAGAGCGTCTCCTCTGCCGCCTTTCGTATGACGTTCGTTTCAAAACCAAAGGGGGAAATTATGTTCGTCTCCTGCAGCACGTTCATAACCTTGCGATGGGTGAGGATGGAAAGCCTTCCGTGCTGATGTTTATAAGCTCGGATATCACTGCTTACAAGACCTCGAAGCTCATGAACTACTCGTTTTCCGTCAGCCGAAACGGGGTATTCGAGTCAGTACTGCAAGGTGTTCGTCAGCCTGAACCACCCGGCATTTCTGAAAGGGAACTTGAGATTCTCCGTCTCACAGCTGATGGATTAACTGAAAAGGTGATCGCTGATAAACTTTTCATCAGTTCCGAAACGGTGAAAGTTCATAGAAGAAATATGCTCGCGAAAACCAATATGAAGAACGCTGTAGAGCTGGTACGATATGCAATGGCGAATAATTGGATGTGATCGAATAGTTTCGGTGTAACCATGATAATGGGATCGACAATGGCGTCACTATTATCTTAAAGTCTTTTCTTGCCACCCCTTATCTCATTGGCAAACTTGCTTAACCGACTTGCAGGTATCGCGCCGAAGGCCCCCTATAAATTTCCTCATCCCTTATTTCATTGATCAGAATACCTCTTCCGGGTTATTGATTACCCCTGTCGATGCCATCTACATTTGACCTATCAAACAAACAAAAACAAAAATGTTATGAAAACTTCATCAATCATCACAGGGTTATTAATAATCCTAACCTCGTCACTCGTTAAGGTCAACGCACAGTCATTCGATGACCCTGCTGTTAAGATCCTCCCAACAACTCAAAAGGGTATCGTTAAAGTTCACTTCGCTTACGGCGCCGATCAGAAAGTGAACGTGAGATTCTTCAACGAAGACGGACAATTATATTCCGATGAAGTCAAAGGATCATTTCCCAATGGCTTCTCGAAAAAATATGATATCCGGAAGATGAACGGCGAAAACCTTTGGATAGAAATTACTTGCGAGGCCATGTCGGTAACCTACAAGCTGGTCCGATCTGAGGGCAGAGATGAATACGTTCCATTCCTTGAAAATTCAACTTACAATCACGTACTGGTTGCAAAGAAAAGCTAGTTTGGGTAAAGCTAGTTGGGTTGTTTGAAGAATGCGGATGTCTTTGGTCAGGCATTCGTCATTCTTCAAACTTTTTTTAGAGGACCCCTATGAAAGGTAATTGAGGGGCATATGTTGCTAGCTCGTAAAATACAGTGATCTTTTATAGCTTTACAGTATTCCACCAGGGAGCGCACGAATGAAAATCTTTAGTTCTTTTTTTGATTCTTTTTCTAACCGGCGTATTCTCAAAATCTTGACATCGACATAGTAGAGGCTTGCTCTTTAGACGAGAGTCAATGATCTTTTTGATGGATTAATTTGTAGAAGCGTTATTAAACCCTATTCATATGTGGTGGATCTATGCATTGCTTTCAGCGTTATTTGCAGCCCTTACAGCTATCCTTGCCAAGAAGGGAATTACGAATATGAATAGTGATCTTGCCACGGCGATCCGGTCGGTGGTGATTCTTTTTATTGCATGGGGTTTGGTGATTGCCAAGGGCAGCGCTTCCGGGTTGACCAACCTATCTGGCAGAAACTGGACGTTTGTCATCCTGTCGGGAGTTGCCACGGGATTGTCATGGATTTTTTACTTCAGGGCGTTGCAACTGGGAAAAGTTTCCCAGGTCGCACCAGTTGATAAATTAAGCCTCGCGCTCACTATCGTGCTATCAGTTATTTTTCTGGGAGAATCACTGACCTGGCAGACGGCTGCTGGGGCGTTGTTGATTATCGGTGGCACGGTTGTGCTTATACTATAGGCATCGAGTACCTCGTCTCGGGAGAATTTGCCGGAGGTATGGCAACTCTGATTTGAAGATTTGAAAACGAGGCTTGGTGAGTGGATGAGGTGTTAACTGAAATGAACGCGGCATCAGAATCCATGTATTTCTCTGTGTTAAAATCCGGCAACCAAGCTTCATTGCCATAGGCAACCTCAATTCATTTTTCAGAGAGGACTTAAAGTTTTCATTTGCTTTTATATCTATCTTTAATATCAACCCTATAGCATGATCCTTTTCCAGTTTCATACCGACAACATCAAAGTACAAATTGATGCGTATTTTCAGGATGGAAAACTCATAGTCGATGGTTACGATATTGGCAAAACGGTCGAAGAATTCTGGGGCGATAGTGATTATGAATATACCACTACTGTTTTCCCACTCGATGTAAAAAAATTGTATCCGTTATTTAATATTTCCGAAGATCCGGATATTCTGCTTCAGCAATTGGCTGCACGGTTTAATACCAACTCCTGCTATTCCGATTTCCGGAATTTTTGTGATGCGAACGGCATCCAGTACGAAAGCTTTTCATGGACCTGATAACCGATTATCTTAAAAACTCTCTCAACCTATTCACAAATCCCCACTCATTATCAAACCACACCATTAGTTTAAGGTGTTGCCTATTGATAACTTTTGTCAGCGAACCATCAATCACGCCTGAATGAGGATTGTTGATAATATCAGCGGAAACGATCGGGTCAAACGTAATGTCAGTAATGTTTTTTAAAGATCCGGAGGAAGCCTTCTCAAAAATAGCGTTGATTGACGCCGCATCACTTTCTTTTTCGAGCACGACAGAAATATCTGCCAGTGCTCCGCAGGCGACGGGCACTCGAGTGGACATTGACTCGGTTTTTCCTTTTATAGGTGGAAATATAGTCTCCAAAACGGGAGTGATGTTTACTTCGAACGGGATGATAGAATGCGCGGCTGCCCGCCCACGCCGGAGTCCTTTATAAGGGCCATCCAGTAATTCCTGACGCGTGGTGTAGCCCTGTATCACATTGATGTGAAGGGACCTAATTCCAAATTGTTGCAGGAGTAGATGGATGATCGGTGCCACACAATTAGTGGTGCAATCTCCGGGTGATATGATCTTTGTGTCAGGTTGAATCGATTGGTGATTTACGCCTCGGATTGTCGACGGAATATCTTTGCTGTAAGTGGATAATAACACCCGGCCGGGACCGTTGGCAAGATGAAGGGAGGCATCTGTTGACTGGGTGAAAAGCCCCGTCGCTTCCACAACAGTTTCTATGGCATGCTTGTGCCAGGGAATGTTTCTAATGTCAGATTGTTGATAGTAGTGAATTTCATGTCCGCCAATGCTGAAACCATTAGCCGTGGTGGTAATATCTACTGTAAGCGGTCCTCTGATCGAGTCATACTTGAGAAGATAGACCAGATTCTCTTTGGGCATGATATCGTTCACTGCAATGAGTGGCCCGAGTTCTTTATTCTGCGCCAAAAGCCGGACCAGCGTTCGGCCAATCCTTCCCATCCCATTAATCGCCAGGTTCCCCGACTTTACTTCTTCTTGCATATGATGTGATTCAATCCAGGTACAATTTTAACAGGAATATGGATTGAATTTATTTTTATTCTTTCATTTTATGCATTACTTTTTATAATACAAAGGAATTCGCCCCGGTTATAACTGACGCTTTTAGTCTTGAACTGCAATCTTAACTGCTTGATTTCTTTTGTGAAGGCGATTTTTTTCTCTTTCAGTAATTTATTTAGGAGACCACTGCCATTTTCTGGATTTCTACTTTGTTGAGAACACGACGAGTAATACACTCAATATACCCACGAGGCAGCTGCTGCTTTATTTCTCAGACGGAATCCTGGTGAAAAAGCGCCTAATTCTTCGTCTTAAGGAATACACAAAACTCACTTCCTTTTCCCACCTCACTTCTCACCTCCAACTTGCCGCCATTATTCTCGGCCATCTCTTTACAAAGGAGCAATCCTAATCCCGTTCCCTTTTCTCCCTGGGTGCCATGGGTAGTGTGTGAGATATCGGTCCTGAAAAGAATGCTGACTTTTTCCGGCTTCATACCTATGCCTGTATCTTTTACAATTATTTCAACAAGATCATTTGCTGGTCGTGTAGAGATTGTAACGGCTCCACCATCGGCAGTGAATTTGATTGCATTGTGAATTAGGTTTCGGAAGATCAACTCAGCCTGGTTTCTGTCAGCATAGACGGTGGAGTCTTTTGGGATGCCGTTGACTAGCTTGATTTTTTTCTCCGCAGCAGTTTCGTTAAATAGAAGGAGGCATTTGTCAATGACGGAGTTAAGGGAAATCGTGTCAGGACTATACGTGAGTCCCTTCATCTGAGCCTGCGACCAATGAAGGAGATTTTCAAGCGTTTCACTGACACCCATCAGGCGCTGATTGAGTTTCGGCGCAAAGGATTTAAACTCCTGGTCATCAATTTCATTTCCAATCAACAACCCCAGTAATCCCTTCAAACTCAAGACCGGACTTCTCAAATCATGGCTTATGATTGAAAAGAATTTATCCTTATTGGCGTTCGCTTCTTTGAGTTTTAAGTTTTGTTCTGCGATTTCTGTATTTTTTTCCTGCAATAACCGGTTGGTCTCAATTCGCTGGTGGCTGTTTCGTTTATTTAATAGAACGACCACAATCATCAGAAGCATCACTATTCCAAAAAGAACGAGATAGATAATTCGTTCTCTTCGGCCCTGGGCATTGCTTAGCTCAAGTTCGACGATCTTGGCCTCCCGTTTTTCCTCTTCGAATTCAAGTTGAGTGAGGAGTACTTTTTGCGTCGTCTCCCAGTTCACCAGCGAATCGCGCAATTGGGTGAATAGAATATTATACTTGTATGCTAAAGGATAATTTTTCAATCCGGCATAGCTAAGGGACAATCCCTCATAGGAATCTTTGCGTACTTCGCGAATATGAACAATCTGGCTTTCGTCTGACGCTGCTTCGAACATTTCAATAGCTTTCTTGAAATCTTTCTTTCGCAGGTAAGCCCGTCCTTTCAAACTCTTATTGTATGCAATTACTGCTATATCACGGATGCCTTCAGCCTCATGAGTGGATTTATCAAAATAAATTATTGCCGAATCAGGTTTCCCTTCCTCGAGAAATATCAGACCTTTTGAATTGTAATTGTAGCTGACCAATTGTTTGTCGCCCAACGAATCGGCCAGGTGTACTCCAAGATCAGCAAGGCGATGTGCCTCTTCCAGGTTTTGGTGAGTCCGGGCATACGCCCAGGTGATGTTCCCATAGAATGACGCCATGTTTCGTTTATCATTCCGTTTTTCATATATCTTCAACGCGTCGAGTTGATACTTGAGAGCCAAATCGTATTGGTTGAGTCCGAACGTATGGATGTTCCCCAACACACGGTCAGCCAACGCCATTCCTAAGGAGTCGTGAATCTGTTCGGCCAGCCTCAGTGACCGTGTGGTCAAGTCGATCGCCACGGCATAATTGCTTAGTCGGAATTCATGCTCACCAAGTCGGTTCAACGCAATGACTTCCCCTTTTGCGTAGCGAAGAGTTTTTGAAATTTCGAGCGCCTCTTCAGCATATTGCCTCGCTTTTTCAGGCTGATATGCCATAAATTTATTGGAGAGTTCGTTCAGGATATTCACTCGCGTAGTGTCAACGGGCGCACGCTTCAATGCGTTTTCAAGGCTGTCAATAGGAGCCTTTCCCAGACATACGATTGTGTGCGAGAATAACAATATCCCCAGAATAGCCGCGAACCTGACCATGGTGAAAAGTACAGACTTAAATAAGGATTATAAAAATAATGTCCTAAGATTTTCCTGACTGATTTTTGCTATTTCTTTCAAGAGCAAGATTTCAGGCTCACCTCCAGTGCATCTTGAAATTAAAACCTCTCTTCCTACAAATCTCCTCCCAAAACTCCTCCTGATTTGATTCAGTCGGATTGATTAATATACCTATGCAAAGCTGAAAAAGAACCGGGGCGGTGGCTTCGCACCAAACGGGGGATATTGAACGTATCGAGACTTGAAATTTCAGTCGCCAATTCCGAATAATCCAGTAGCACAAATCGCGCACCCGTGACCTCTATTATCCTCGTAAGTTCCTTTGTGCTTTCAAATACCACCTGGAGATTTTTGCGGATTCCCCTTCCTTTAACAAAAACGTAGCGGCCCCGTCTTTCGAAGGTCAATTCAAATTCATTCATTGGAGGTTTGAGAATTTGAAATGATTTAAATCAATACGGTTTGAAGTCGAAAACCGTTACGCGATTGGCATCCACAGCGTAAATTTTGTCTTCGTTGATCAATGCAAACTTGCAGGCCATTGGCAGAGGTACAACTCGCTTTTCGTTACTGAAAAGATCAATGAAGATAAGATCCTTGCCTTTCATGTAATAGATTTCTTCTCCCAGAAAATTGAAGTAGGCCAGGTTTTTTTCAGGGAATGTCTTAATAAATTTTCCCAGACCACTGTAAAGATGGATGCCGGCATTCTTGTCCAGCAGAAAAAGATAATTTTGATATTCACGCATATAGATATAATCACCTATTTTCTTTGATGGCAAGTGAATCAATATGGATTCCAGCGAAATACTAGTTGATTTCATCTTTGTCTTTTTAATGCTGAAATCACTGGAGTCCAGGATCCACAGTTCATGAAGGGAAGGGGCCACCAGCCATGGTGTGATAGCAAAGGATGGATCAAGAGGAAACTGGGTTACGTCCAACATGTCCGAGGAGATATTCCCAAAATGATTGCCATCAATCATATAGTAAAACGACTGCGCACCATCCAGTGGATCAAAACAAGTAGGGGGTGCTTTGAAACTATGGCTTCCTATCTTTTTCCCCTGTTTGTCATATTTTAATACTTCACCTGATTGGAGAACCAGAAATAAATCACCGGGTCGGTCGACGCCTGCCCATGCAATTCCTGACTCCGTCTCAAAGCTTACTTTGTTTTGAGCCTGCAGAACGATCATGCCCGCAATACTCAACATGAAACATAACAAGTACTTCATACGCTATACGTTTTCAATTCAACGGTTTGCCCATTATAAACTGCATATGTAGCGCCGTTTACCCATTCACCAATATTTACATAGCGACTATTTTCGCTCACCTTCAGATCAAGAGGAATATGACGATGGCCGAAGATGTAAAAGTCATGGTGTTGGATTTTCTCCTGTTCTCTGCACCAGATGAACAGGAACTCATTTTCTTCCCCCTTAAAGTTATCCTCCGTTGTCATATTGATGATGCGGCTTTGCCTGCTCCAAAAAGTAGCAATGCTCATGCCGAGATTGGGATGAATACGAGCAAACAGCCATTGGCATATTTTGCTGTTAAAAAAGCCTTTGAGAATTTTGTAAGGTATTTCACCTGGCCCAAGACCATCGCCATGTCCTATAATAAGTTTCTGTTTTCCGATGCTAAGTGAGATGTGTTCGCGATACACTGGAATCCCCAGTTCTTTTGGGAAGTAGTCAAACATCCACATATCGTGATTTCCTGTAAAAAAATAGATAGGTATACCTGCGTCGCGCAATTCGGCAAGCTTTCCCTGAAGTCGGATAAATCCTTTGGGAATAGTGTGTCTGTATTCGAACCAGAAGTCAAAGATATCTCCCAGCAAGTAGATGGAATGAGCATCGTGGCGTACCATTTCAAGCCACGCTATTATTTTTCGTTCCCGTTCCAGACTGGCAATAGGGTTGGGTACACCCAAATGAAAATCAGAGGCGAAGTATATTTTCTGGTGGGAGGGTAGGTTGATGAGGCTTTGTTCCATATCGAAATGCACTTAACCGCATAGGGCGCGAAGGGAAATAGCGCAAAGAACCAAAGATTTGCGGGTGCAGTACTTAACATCCATACGCTGATTGCCTGTTTACGCCAAGGTAGAGGTCGCAGAGGGCAATTTACACAAAGCGCCAATATGTATTGCAATCTGCAAGTTTCTGTAAGTCTGGTTTTAAAATTGCGTTTTTGCTTTAGACAGAATACAAAATCAAATCACACAGCTCGTTGACTTCTGAATTCTAAAAATGAAAATTTGATTATGACTGCACACGATGAAGATTATCTGAAGCACCTTTGCACCCTTCGCGGTTAATTTTTATTGCCAAAAAAAATCAGGCACCATCTCTGATGCCTGACCTCAATATCAAATTCTATTTCACCTTCTCCCTAACTTCTGACTACTGGCTCCTCGCTACTGGCTCCTGTCTCCTCAATTTCCAATCGGCAAATCACTCGGAATATCCGTTGGCTCCGTCAACTCTTCTCTCTTCAAATCTTTCAACTCACTTTCTTTTCTCGCCTCTTCCTTGCCATTGGTGAATTTTTCATAGTTCGTCAGGCTGCTGAACGGCCGCTTTCCAATCAAACGCTCGAGGTCGGTCTGAAAAAGTATCTCTTTTTCAAGCAACTCTTTCGCGATGATCTCAAGCTGTTCTTTATGATCATTCAAAAGCTTCTTGGTCCTCTGATAACAGAAGTCGATCAATGACCTTACTTCCTTGTCGATCTTTTCTGCAGTAGCATCCGAGTACGGCTTTTGAAAGTTGTACTCTGACTGTTTGCTGTCATAAAAGGAGATGTTTCCGATCTCTTTATTCATACCGTAAACCGTTACGATACTATATGCCATCTTCGTGATTCGTTCCAGATCGCTAAGTGCTCCGGTAGAGATTTTATTGAATGTGATATCCTCTGCTACACGTCCCCCAAACGACATACACATTTCGTCAATGAGTTGATCCGTTTGGTAAAGAAACTGTTCCTTGGGCAAATACTGAGCATAACCCAACGCGGCAATACCACGTGGTACGATACTTACCTTCACCAATGGATCTGCGTGTTCCAGGAACCAGCCTGCTACAGCATGACCAGATTCGTGGTAAGCCACTATTTTCTTTTCCTCCGGCGAGATGATTTTATTCTTTTTCTCAAGACCGCCGATCACGCGATCAATAGCATCGTGAAAATCTTTCATTTCAACTTCCTTCTTTTCCTTACGGGCTGCAATCAAGGCCGCTTCGTTGCAGACGTTAGCAATTTCAGCACCGGCAAAGCCAGGTGTTTGCGCTGCAAGCTTTTTGGTATCAACTTCTTTCGAAAGCTTGATAGGTTTCAAATGCACCTTGAAGATTGCTTCACGCCCGACAATATCCGGTTTGTCAATGCTGATCTGACGGTCAAAACGACCAGGTCGGAGCAACGCAGAGTCCAGTACATCCGGACGGTTTGTTGCTGCAAGGATTATCACGCCACTATCAGTCGCAAATCCATCCATTTCCACCAACAATGAGTTCAATGTATTTTCACGTTCATCATTTGCGCCCGGTACCTGACCTCTTCCGCGTGAACGACCAATCGCATCAATCTCATCTATAAAAATTATACATGGTGCTTTTTCTTTAGCCTGTTTGAATAAGTCGCGTACACGAGCAGCGCCAACACCCACAAACATTTCAACAAAGTCAGATCCTGATAGAGAGAAGAATGGTACTCCCGCTTCACCAGCAACGGCTTTCGCCAATAAGGTCTTACCTGTTCCGGGAGGTCCTACAAGCAAAGCTCCTTTTGGGATTTTGCCACCGAGCTTCGTGAATTTGCCTGGGTTCTTAAGGAATTCTACGATCTCCATGATTTCTTCCTTCGCCTCATCGAGGCCGGCAGCATCTTCAAACGTGATCTTCACTTTGCTTTCGGCATCGAACAGAGCGGCTTTCGATTTTCCAATGTTGAAAATCTGCCCGCCAGGGCCGCCACCTCCAGTCATACGACGCATCAACATCCAGAAGCCGAATAACAACAGGAATAAGAATCCCCATTGAATCAGCCAGCTGGTAACATCGCTGCGGTTGGTGCTCTCCAGATCAACTTGCGACTCTCTGGGCTGCTTATCTTTTAATTCTTTATAGTATTCGGCGAATTGATCGACCGATGCCACTTCCAATTTGTAATGAGGTCCAGAATTATTAGAACCCACTCCAAAAGGGCTGCTCTTTTCAAGCTCCTGCTTGTATTTAGCATTCTTAAGTGCTTCGGATTTCAGTGTGATCTCTACAAGCTCTTCATTTTTCACCAATACAAGTTTCTTGATATCATGGCTTTGCACCATATTTTCAAACTTACTTGTCTGAATTTGAATCAATTCACCGCTCCTGTTGAGGAGGCTTACCCCTAAAATTACGGCCACCAGACCCAGGATGATCCAGATCTGATAATTCGGACGCGGTACGCGGGGTGGATTGAGTTTACTTTCTTTTCTGTCTTTGTCAGCCATTCTCTTTGTTCAACTTAAATAGTTCGATTAAATAACGCACGCTCTTCTAATTAGTTCTCAATCTTCAATTTGGGTAATAATGGCATCTCCCCACAACTTCTCAAGACCATAAAAATTTCGTTTGTCTTTTTTGAAAATATGGGCCACTACATTGCTATAGTCGAGTAACATCCACTCTTTATTGTTTTTGCCCTCAGAATGCCAGGGATCTTCCTTCATGCCCTTGTAAACCTCTTCGTCAACAGACTGGGCAATTGCATCCAGTTGCTTGTCAGAATTTCCTGAGCAAATGACAAAAAATTCGGCAACTGAGTTTCTCACCTCCCGAAGGTCCATTACTACGATGTCGATGGCCTTTCTCTCCTGCATTCCTTTTACTACCAATTGGCTTAACTTTTCAGCATTCGCAACCTTCCTTCTCTTGGCCATTCACTATCTTCGGTTGATGGATAAAAAACAATCTGTAAAACTAACCAAAATACCTTGTATAAAATCCCTGCCAATACCCTTTTCATGGGGCAAAAGCTGATTTACGTGCCAGAATGTCATTCCACCAATTCACTTTTGAATGATTTAAATGATTCTTCGGCTTTACCTGAAGGGACTGTGCTGATTACCGACCGCCAGACTGCCGGGCGAGGCCAACGGGGTAATAGCTGGGAAGCAGCGCCAGGACAGAACCTTACTTTTTCAATTTTGCTGCGGCCGGGTTTTCTGGAGCTAAAAGACCAGTTTAAACTCAATATGAGCATTTCGCTTGCTGTGGTCGAAGCCCTTCGGTTTATTGGGTCGGCCAACGTCAAATTGAAATGGCCCAACGATATATTCATAGAAAATAAGAAAGTGGGTGGCATTTTGATCGAGAATCAAGTGCAGGGGCCTAAACTTGCCTGCTCGATTGCAGGGATTGGCTTGAATATCAATCAACAAAGCTTTTTAACACCTGACGCAACGTCTGTATACATTTTCACGGGGATTGAAAGTAATTTGAATTCCGTATTTCAGGGATTAATTGAGTCGTTGGAGGGTGAATATCTTGACCTTCGGGGAAAGAATTCTGCCTCGCTCAAAAGGCGTTATCTAAAATGCCTTTATAAGTTCAATGACTCCCATCAATTTGAATCGGAAGGAGAAAAATTCACCGGAGTAATTCACGACATAGACGATAACGGGAGGCTGTGCGTTGAATCAGATGGTGTCAATAGAACGTTTTCGTTTAAGGAAGTTAGATTTTTAAATGGCTAAGGTTGCAAAAACCTCTTTGCAAGTGTATTTTATACACTTTGAGCACTGCTTCCTAACTCCTGACTTCCTCTACTCCTCAAATTCATATAAAAATCTTGAGTGCAAATGGTTAAAACCACTATATTTCAAACGTCAAACTGAACCATCATGAATTTAAACACGGAATTGCAAAAGAATAACGCGTATGACGCCATAGTAGTCGGTACTGGCATAAGTGGCGGCTGGGCAGCAAAGGAATTGACTGAAAAAGGTCTTAAAACATTGGTGCTGGAGAGGGGTCGACTGGTTAAACACCCGGAGTATCCCACAGCAACATTGGATCCATGGCAACTGGTAAATAATGATCGCCCGACGCAGGAAGATTTGAAACAACAAGGCGTTCAAAATCGTACCGGATACACCGTCAAACAATCTACCAAGCATTGGTTTGTCAACGATCTTGAAAATCCATACACAGAAACAAAGCGCTTCGACTGGATGCGCGGTTATCATGTCGGAGGCCGATCCATCACATGGGGCCGTCAGAGTTATCGTCTTGGGGACATGGATTTTGGTGCTAATGCAAAGGATGGAATTGCCGTTGACTGGCCAGTGCGATATAATGAAATATCACCGTGGTACGATTACGTTGAGCAGTACATTGGCGTAAGTGGTTCCATTGAGGGACTGCCACAGCTTCCTGATGGCAAATTCCTTCCTCCAATGGATTTGACTTGCGTTGAAACTGACTTTAAGAAATCCCTGAAAGATAAATTTGGACGTGCGTTGACAATCGGTCGTACTGCACACCTAACCGCTCCGCTAGCACATAGTCCTCAACGTGGCACGTGCCAGTTCAGGAACTTATGCAGCAGGGGATGTCCGTATGGTGCGTACTTCAGCAGCCTTTCTTCAACTTTAGTGGCGGCAGAGAAAACGGGTAACATGACACTGCGTCCCAACTCAATTGTTATGGAGTTGATGTACGATGCAAAAAAAGGAAAGGCAACCGGAGTGAAAATTCAGGACGCTGAAACCGGGGAGCAGACGGAATATTATGCCAATGTGATTTTCCTATGTGCTTCCACATTTGGTTCGACTCAAATAATGTTGAACTCAATTTCGGATCGCTTCCCTACTGGCTTCGGTAATGATAGTGATCAACTCGGTCGTAACGTTATGGATCACCATTTGAATGCTGGCGCCAATGGTGAGATTCCCGGCTATGAGGATAAGTATCTTTCAGGAAGAAGAGCCAATGGATTTTATATTCCGCGCTTTCGGAATGTAGGTACTGACAAGCGTGATTACCTGCGTGGATTTGGCTATCAGGGCGGTGGAACCCGTCAAGGCTGGCAGCATGTTATTGCTGAATTAAGTCTTGGTAAAGAGCTTAAAGAAACAATAACGACGCCGGGTATGTGGCAACTTGGTATGGGTGGCTTCGGTGAACTTCTTCCATATTCTGATAATAGAGTTACCCTCAACAAAGAAAAGAAGGATAAATATGGTTTATCGACACTCACTTTTGATGTTGAATTGAAAGAGAATGAATATAAAATGCGCAAGGACATGGTCAACGATGCGGTTGAAATGCTTGAAGCGTATGGAGCTAAAAATATCAAGACTAACGACAACCCGGGCGGGCCTGGCCTTGGAATCCATGAAATGGGTACGGCACGTATGGGTAAAGATCCAAAGACTTCCGTATTGAATAAATACAATCAGGTTCATGCCTGTAAGAATGTATTTGTAACGGATGGATCATTCATGACCTCGGCGGCATGTGTGAATCCTTCATTAACCTACATGGCTTTCACGGCACGTGCTGTTGATTACGCTGTAAGTGAAATGAAAAAGGGAAATATCTGATCTGATAAAATTTAAACGCTATGAACAGAAGAGAAGCATTACAACGCGCAGGACTTGTTCTTGGATATGCCGTATCGGCACCTGTATTGGCAGGTATATTGAATGGATGTAAGGCAACACCGGAGTTGACCTATACGCCGGTATTCTTTAATCAAAGTCAGGCTGGTATCGTAAGTGAAGTTGCTCAAATCATCATTCCGAAGACCGACACGCCGGGGGCAAAGGAAGTTGGCGTCCCGGGATTTATTGACCAGATTTTAAGGGAATGCTATAAAAAGGAAGATCAGGATCGATTCATGACAGGCCTTACTGCATTTGACGAAGGAGCAAAGTCTGCCTACGGTGATTCATTCCTGGATCTTGACGCGGCCAAGCAGGAAGAATATGTGAGGAAGGTTCATGAAGAAGCCATAAAGGCTAAGATCAATCCGAAAGAACGTCCGTTTATTCTGATGACGAAGGAGTTAACCGTAATCGGTTTTTTCACTTCTGAAGTTGGAGCGACTCAGGTATTGCAGTATGAGCCTGTCCCTGGCGCGTTTCACGGATGTTTACCCTTGTCGGAAGTTAAAAAGACCTGGGCGACAACTTAAAAAGAAAGGACTTAATAATAATTTCTTCAGTAGAGAGCGCGGACTTGTTCCGCGTTTTTTTTTGGCTCCTAACCACTGACTCCTGACTCCTATCTCCTATCTCCTAACTCCTAACTCCTAACTCCTATCTCCTAACTCCTATCTCCTAACTCCTATCTACAGCTGCATCCCCGCTCTCTTCTGAAAGTACGGCTTCAACACCGTCCGATCCAGGACAATAAAAACAAGAACAAGATTCAGTCCTATTATAATCTTGATCAGGAGTTTCCCATTGACAGAGATTGTCGGAAGCGATTGGTGGACATAATTCTTTACAGGGATAGCTTTGTCTAGGGATACTATTCCTCCCATGTCATCGAATATCCCTGCACTGATCATTGCTACAAGCATACCGGCGGCTACCATGACACCTGCCAGCAAGAGTAATCCGTTTCGCGGCGATAAATAAGATGTCACAGGCTTTGAATGGAGGTTTTGCATTACCTTATTTGTGAAAGCAAACGAGGGAGTTTCAAGGGCAGTGTGAGCCAGCACGCGATGTATCATGCGGAGTTCATTCAATCGCGCTTGTAGCAAGTCTGAACTTTCAAGATCTTTCTTCAATTGGACCAATTCAGTCCCGTCCAGTTTCCCATCGAGATAGTTCAACAAGCGATCATCTTGAACAGTAGTGATCTTTTCCATAACTATAAAGTTAAAGCTTCTTCTTTTAATATTTTTTTCAATGCATCGGCCAGTCGCTGCCGGGCGCGGTGAATTCTGACTTTCAGAGTATTCATATTTTGCCCCATCAGCTCTGCCACCTCTTCCAATGAAAATTCCTTTATATAGTAAAGTTGGATGGCCAGACGGTCTGCTTCGTTCAGGTGCTCCATGGCCTGGGATACAAATACCCGCTTATCGTCTTTCTCCAGGTCGCTGCCTTCTTCCCGTGCGCGATCATGGAATTCGATGCTCGATAGTGAGGGCTTGTTTTTCCTTTTGTAGCTGATGGCAGTGTTGAAGACAATTCGATAGAGCCACGTTGAGAACCGCGCCTGGCGATTGAAGCCCTTCAGATAATGAAATGCTTTTATGAAAGCATCTTGAGCTGCCTCTTCTGCCTCCGCACGATTTTCCAATACCTTAAGTGCTATCGTGAACGCATAACTTTTGTAATGGTCAACCAATCGGGCATACACTTCCTCCTTACCAGCTAAAATGCGGTCGATGAGCTCGTTTTCTTCCTGAAGGGATATCACGTGATATTGCTGAAGTTCTAATTTCCGAAGGCGGGTTAGCTAAAACGCTAACCTAACTCTTCTTGGCCCGGCGCTCTTCGATAAGGTAGGCCAGTCCCAAGCCCATTCCCCCGAAGATAAAGAGCATTGAAAAGTAACCTGTTTCCTCCATGTTGAATACTTCATCAAGCATGTAGCCCATAAGGAATCCCAAGCCAACGCCGATCAGCAAAAGTGACCAGCGGATCGTGGTAGGAGCCACCCTGTCGTTTTTGAAGAGGTCCGGTGAGAGACCCTTGTCAATGATCGTCATCCGTTCCATGTTTTCAAACTTTCGAAGGTACACGATCATGACAAATGCACCCAATGAGATGATAATTGGCAGAAAAATGCCTAATACCGGGATAATTACTGAATCTTCCATAATAGTTGATTTTTGGCTCTTTGACGCTGGGATATTCTGTGACGTTACACAGTTTAAATAACTAATTTGGTTTCAGAGGGAATAAATCTGCTCACGTGTTAAATACCCACTGCATCACCGTCAACGACAAAATCGTGATAATAATCAAACATGCTACATTGAGAACAATTCCCGTTTTGATCATGTCCTTCATTTTGATGTGACCACTAGCAAAGAGCACAGCATTCGGAGGCGTGGAAACAGGCATCATAAAGGCACAGCTTGCCGCAAATGTCACCGGCATAGCCAGCCAGATAGGGTTAATATGAAACCCATCCGCTATTCCAAAAACTACGGGAACAAAGATGGTTACGAGTGCCACATTGCTCATCAGTTCCGTAAGGCCCATGGCGATTGCGGTCAATGAGATGATTAATACCGCTGTGCTGATTCCTGATTGCTGCGAAAAATAATTTCCTACAATCTGCACTAGTCCGGATTTCTCCATTCCATCGGCAAGACAAAGTCCACCACCGAACAACAATAGAATTCCCCACGGCAACTCCTTCATATCACTCCAATCGAGAAGGAATTTATGTTCTTTGAGATTTACGGGCAAAAGAAACATAATCATCCCCCCAGCCATGGCAATAGTGGTGTCGTCAAGGAGATTTTTTCCAATCATGCTATTCAGGTTCTGCCGAAAGATCCAGAAGAAGGAGGTAATACAAAATACGGCAAGCACCAACTTCTCTGCTTTGGTGATCTTACCTAGCTCCACAAATTTGCGCTGAAGAAGTTCTTTTGAACCTTGAATTGTTGGTAGATTATTGCGGAACAATAGTTTTGTAATAATAAAATAGCACGCTGTTAGCGCCAGCAACATAAGTGGCACACCCACAATCATCCATTTTGAAAAGCTCACATCCAGGCCATAAAATCGTTTCATATAGCCAACCATTACCACATTTGGCGGCGTTCCGATAATGGTTGCCATTCCTCCGATACTGGCGGCGTAGGCGATGGCCAGCATCAGGCCCGTCGCAAATTTTTTAAACCTTGGATCATTTTCCTGCCCTGCTTCTTTGGCAAGGAGTGATGCCACGGATGCAGCAATGGGCAGCATCATTATTGCCGTCGCAGTATTGCTGATCCACATACTGATCAATGCTGTCGCTATCATGAAACCAAGAATGATACCGTCACCGCTGGTACCGGTAAGACGAATCAATGCAAGCGCTATGCGTTGATGAAGATTATGTCGTTCTAATCCAAGAGCAAGGATAAAACCTCCCATAAACAAATAAATAACTGGATCGCCATATGCTGCCGCTGCTTCTTTGCCTGTCGAAACACCGAATAAGGGGAAGATTACTAAAGGCAAAAGTGCCGCTACCGGAATAGGCATTGCTTCAGTTACCCACCAGGTGACCATCCAGGCGCCAAGTGCCAGCACTGTAATGCTTTTTTCTGTTAAAACTCCCGGCGTTACGGTAAAGAAAATCAGGCAGAATAATAAAGGACCAGTTGCCAGTCCTATGAGTTTGGCTTTTCTGAAGGGGTCGTTCATGGGAGTTCCAGGGGATTTGAGGATGGCTAAGGTAGAGGTTCAGTTGCTGGATACAAATAATGCCGTGTAAAAGATACAAGTGTTCACGAAGTGCAAATGGTGCCGATCTTCAAACCGCGCCGGTGCGCGGGTACCTACAGGAGTAAATTACTTTGCTTCAATTAATTCTTTCGCATTCGCCAGCGCAAGGGAAGAAGGCTTTGCTCCACCGATCATTTTAGCGATTTCTTCTATCCGTTCGTCGGTTGTCAGTGGTTTGATCTCACTGATTGTTTTCTTACTTGAATTATCTTTATACACAAGAAAATGGCTATCACCCTTTGCCGCAATTTGCGGAAGGTGACTGATGGTGATCAGTTGGTGCCGTTCGGCCATTGTCTTCATCATCTTTCCCAGTTGCATGGCAATCTCGCCTGAAACGCCAGTATCGATTTCATCCAACACAAGCGTTGGCAAAGCAGCTTTTTCTGCCATCACATATTTTACACAAAACATCAGTCTGGAAAACTCACCGCCGGAAGCGACTTCTTCAAGAGACCGCGGAGGAATGCCTTTGTTCGCGCTGAAAAGTATTTCCACCTGATCAATGCCATTGAGTGAAGGTTCAATTTTCTTGCTTTCGATTTGAAGTACAGCTTCATCAATGCCAAGGTCTTTGAGCAGCTTCACTAACTGTTTGGATAACGGTGAAAAAACTTTTTCGCGTGAAGCGCTCAGTTTTGAAGCGAGTTCGCCCACACGATTTTTTGCTTTTTCAAACTCTTTTTTTGAATTAATCAAATTCTCATCAAGGTTGACTGTTTTTTCAGCTTGTTGTTGCAGGGCGTCCTGAAATTCAAGCAGTCCCTTGATATCCTTGATCCTATGCTTCTGCATAAGACCATAAAGTATATCCAATCGTCCCTGTATCTCTTTTGCTTTTTTAGGATCAAATTCAATTTCCTCTTCTTCCCGTTCGACCTCGCCAAGAATATCTTTTAATTCGATCAGCAGACTTTCTAGGCGTTTCGCCAATTGGTCATAGTTGGCAGAATAGCTTTTCAAAGGATGAAGCAAACCGACCGCCTGCGCCACTACTGATTGAACTGACCCATCGGTCTGCCCAAGCATGGCGAGTAATTGATTCAGCCGTGTTTTGATGTCTTCGCCATGTTCATTAATCTTAAGTGCCGACTCAAGCGCTTCCTGTTCATTTTCCAGGAATGAAGCCTTTTGAAGTTCATCAAGCTGAAATTTTATAAAGTCATATTCGGTTTTTAAGCGGCCTGACTCCGCAAGCAAATCCTCGTACGTCTTTTTCCCCGTTAAATAATCTTTCCACGCATCATGGTAGTCGGAAAGGAGCGAGGCGTTGCTGGCATAACTATCAATGAGTGACAATTGGAATCGGTGACTGCCCAGCTCCAGTGTCTCGTGTTGAGAATGAACATCCATAAGCCGCCCACCAATCCTGCGCATCACATCGAGGGTGACAGGCGTATCATTAATGAATGCCCGGCTTTTGCCTCCGGGGCTTATCTCCCGGCGAATTACCGTCTGATCGTTGTAATCGAGGTCATGATCGTCAAAAAGGCGTTTGAGCTTATAGGGCTTAATATCAAAGATTCCTTCTGTGATACACTTTTCAGATTCGTCCCATAGGACTTTTGTGTCAGCCCTGTTTCCCAGTAGAAGGCCAACGGCTCCCAACACAATGGACTTTCCGGCACCCGTTTCCCCTGTGATCACCGTCAATTGTGATGAGGGCACCATCTCGAGGTGACGGATCAGGGCGTAGTTCTTTATGGTCAGCTGTCTAAGCATATCTGACCAAAATTAACAATGGAATCTAATTTGTCGAGATAATCTTTTGATAGATGTTCCGCTTGGGATCGATGGTGGTGAGAACGTCGTATACTTCCCGGCGGGTACTGAGATCACCTTCTGAAAAAATGTTCACTAGTTCGTTGGCTTTTGAGTCAAAGAAGCTGATCACAAAAATTGAATTTGGATAGATCTGCCATACGGTTTTGACGTTTTTCAAAACAGTTAGGATAATCTTTCGGCTGTCGTCAGGAGTCTTGTCAAACGTATCGAGTGCCTGACGATGGTATTTGTATGTATTTTTCCGGAGCTCCGCCATCTGGGGATTGTTAATGTTCTCAATCAGGTTATAGCGATTCCGGTTGCTACCTATGGATTGCCATCCCGGCCGATTGGATGATTGCGCATTGTTCACCACCATTAAAGCTTTTTGAAAATACACATCGCCCCCTCTCTCACTGAATGAGTCAGAGTCCATTCCAATGATCACGTAAGCGTAATATGCCAGCATCGACGTAAGGTTGTTGATATAGGCATTGTCGTTGTATTCCAACGGCTGCGACTCTATATATTCAAACTCCCACTCACGGTCAGCGAAGTTGAGTAGTACTGTTTCGTAGTTGGTGTTGAACACTGGTCGTGCGACGGTTATTTGCGCATTTGCAGAATAAGAACCGATTGATGGTGAGCCCTTGCTGAAGTTAAGGAAGATCGAACAATTTATTTTTTCATAATTTTTATAGGAATCACTAGACCATTTTCGGGTGTTCATGAAGCTGGTAATAGCACGCTCCATGTCTTTGAATACGGCACGGTCGGTAGATTGTATTTGATCAGCATTGACCGTCACCTTGCAATTTAATTCCTGACAAACGCTGTCGCTCGCAATTGCAATGAGTAAAAGTGATATCAATAGTTTGTACATGCTATAATGCGAGGATAGCTTCAACAATATCGTTGGCGACCTCCTTTTTATTTTTAAGCGCAAATTCTTTTGAGCCATTATTCCGGCTGATGATCTCGATTTTGTTGGTATCATAACCGAAGCCCGCGCCTTTCGCATTAAGCGAGTTTAAAACGATCAGGTCAAAATTCTTATTTACGAGTTTCTTCTCGGCATTGCTTTTTTCGTTCTCCGTTTCCAGCGCAAATCCAACGATGATCTGACCATTGCTTTTCTTTTTGCCGAGATCCGCTGCGATGTCATGGGTCTTCGTCAATTCCAGCGTTAGATTGCCTCCTGTTTTCTTGATTTTCTGGTCAGCCGCTTTCAGAGGTTTGTAGTCAGCCACTGCTGCAGAGAGTACGGTAATATCTGCCTGTGGGAAGAATAACTGACACTGATCAAACATTTCTTCCGCTGACGTTACGGAATGAACCGAAATTCCGCTGTGTCTCGCATGCTGCGTTGTAGGACCTGTGACCAAGTCAACATGAGCTCCCCGTTGCGCCAGAGCTTCTGCAATTGCAAATCCCATTTTTCCGCTCGAATGATTTCCAATAAAACGAACCGGATCGATTGCTTCGTATGTGGGCCCGGCGGTTACCAAAGCCTTTTTACCAGCCAGCGTTTTCTTGGTGGAGAAGAAATTTGCTAACGTACAGACGATTTCTTCCGGTTCCGCCATACGTCCGTTTCCCACAAGCCCGGACGCGAGTTCCCCGAACCCAGGATGGATCAAATGATTTCCATACGACGAAAGTCTCAAGATATTATGTTGGGTGGCCGGATGCTGAAGCATGTCCAGGTCCATTGCCGGAGCAAAGAAGATAGGACAACGCGCTGAGAGGTAAGTGGCCAACAAAAGGTTGTCGCAATGTCCTCCTGACATTTTCGCAATCGTGTTGGCGCTTGCTGGCGCGATCACCATCACATCGGCCCATAGACCAAGCTCCACGTGGTTATTCCATTCGCCGGTTTCACTTTTCTGAAACTGAACGAGTACAGGATTTTTAGATAAGGTTGAAATGGTAAGCGCCGTAATAAAATCCAATGCCGGGGGAGTCATGACAACCTTTACCTCGGCTCCTTCTTTCACAAGAAGGCGAATGAGTAGGGCTGCTTTGTAGGCTGCGATACTACCGGTGATTCCTAATAGTATTTTCTTTCCGCTAAGCATAGGTGACCACTATTGGTGCAGATTAAATACACGGTAGTCGTATCACGCTTCAAAGGGTCATACGACTACCGATAACTACTCAGCCTTTACTTCGTCGGAGCGGCGACGATACATGACTTTACCTTCAAGGAATTCTTCCAATCCGGTTGTTGTTGGCTTTGGAAGGCGCTCATAGAAACGGGAGATTTCAATTTGCTCACGGTTCTCGAAAACTTCCTCAAGATTATCAACGGTAGTCGCAAATTCTGCCAACTTATTGTTGAGTTCCTCTTTGATGTTGATTGCAATCTGACGTGCACGCTTGGAAATAACGACTACAGACTCATACACATTTCCTGTCTGTGCAGCAATCTTGTCAATATCACGTGTAATAATTGAAGGTTGGTTGGCCATGGCTTATGAATTTTTAACGGATTTTAATTTTAATTCTTTTAATCTATTTAACTCGGCTAAACTGAGTATGTACATCCTCTCAGCTTCTTTTAAATATTTACTCTCGGGGAAATTGTCAACCAATTCCTGATAGAATAGGACCACATTATTGTATCGATCGATCTGAAGTGACTGAAAACTCTGAAAGGCAAACTTATATTGAGCCACTACTTTCAGGTAAGCAAGTTCTTCCAGATATTTTGAGTCCGGAAAACTCTTCTTAAAGTTGTCGAAAGCAATCGTGGCAGCTTTGTACTCTTTCATTTTCAAATACTGCTTTGCATTGTCAGAGCCTTTCAGTTCTAATTTTGCCTGACAGGCGGTGATCACCTCAGTAGCTTGGTCACGGAATTTGCTGTCGGCATATTGATTCAGGAAAGTCTGCATAGCATCCATCGCTTCTACCGAGCTCTTTTGATCATGATTCGCTTCTGGGGAAGCAACAAAGAGGGAATACGCGTACATAAAGTAAGCTTCCTGAGCCAGCGCACTGCGTCCATAGGTCTCAAAAAATGCTTTGAATTGGCTGGATGCCAGTAGATAGGTTTTTTCGTAGTACTGGCAGTAGGCCAGGTAAAATTCCACCTTTTCGCCCTCCGGCAAGCCTCTTACATTGGGCAATACTTCTTCAAAAAGGATAGCCGTGTGATAATAGTCCTTCTTGTTATAGTAATTGAGCCCAGCATCGTACTTGATGCGCCAATCTTCGCTCTTTTGGATCTTGCGGAAATTGCTGCACGACATCGCCAGCATGAGCAGGCAGGTTGCGAGGAATATGTTTTTAGACAGACTTCTAATCATAAAAGAAGGCCGCAAATATAACACTTCAGCCCCGCTATGTGAAACTTAATTAAAAACGATCTTTTCCGGGGATTATTTTCTTACCACCAGTTTACGGGTGAGCACGCCGACATTGTTGAGATAAACTGTGTAAAAGTAGACTCCTGAGGTGAATTCGTCAGCCTGGATCTTCGCTTTGGTTTCGAAAACAGGAAGTTCATAATGACCCACTGGACTACCTAAAATATTGTGGATTACCACTTTAGCTTTAATAAACTCGTTGTGGATCCTATAGTCAATGTAGGCCTGATCCACAACCGGGTTGGGGTAAACGTCATGAATAGTGATGTCTTTTGACTGGAAAACCAACGATTTCACAGGTTTTTCGTCCACCGAAAGCGAAAATGAGTGCTCTATCCCCAACGTGGGATTTCCTTTGGGAAAAACTTCAAAGCGAAAAGAATTCTGTGTGGTTGAAAGGCCCGCTTCTATTGTAAAATAAAGATTGCTGATGGTTTCGCCCGGTTCTATTCGTTTAGAGAACTGGTCCACATTTGGGTCCAGGCATTCATCCCCGATGCAGAAATAGGCTTTTTGATTTGATCCAACATCTCCTTGAGCTTTCTTGATAATGAAAAATTGGACTTTCTCGGAGGTGTTTTTGATTCGAATGGGGATGCGTAGTGTTTGACCAAGACCCGCTTGAAAATGCTCCTGGCGGTCTACCCATTCCAGGCTTTGTGCCGAAGCAGCCAAGCCAGAAGTTATGACAAGTACAAGGAGTAAAAATCGTTTCATATCACCAACACCGAGTCTAGGCAAAAGATAATCCAAAGCTGGTTCAACTCAAAGAAATTTGCAAAAAAAGTATATTATCAAAACAATAATATATGACAGCGGTCCGTTCTTCGGCAATTCTACTGTTTTTGCACTACCTGTTCTCGGGTAGGTCTGTCGGCTCCCCGCCATAGAAATCCTTTCAGAACCGTATCTTCTTTTTTCAATTCATGCGGTGGAATGAAGGAGGCATCGGGCTTTATGTAGAAACGGATGTTGTTAACTTTCCCTTGGTTAAAGTTTATTCTCATGTCGCTGCAAATGATCTTGTTCATCCCGGAGACTATAGTTATTTTTTCAATCTTTCCGGCATTGTCTTCTTCCTTATCCTGAAGGGCATAATAAATACTCTCTCCATTCCCCTTCACTACCACGTGATCGATATTTTTCTCTTTAAAATATGCGGTCATCGTCCGGCCTTTGATCTGGTTATAATTCTTAAGTGAATCTTCTGACGCCACAAAAGCATTCGATACCATGTAAATGCGACTGATCTTTTTGTTCTCAAGCAAAATCCTGATCGAGTCGGCAGTCATCTGATTCTCTTCTGTCCAAAGTACCGGATTGCGATAAAAGAAGAGGGTCGAGTCACTCGCCACATAAACCAACGAATCGGCCCTGCCCTGAAGATCATTCTTAAAAATCCTGACGTTGTGGTATGCCAGCAGCATCTTCTTTTTTGGATCAGCATTCTCAATTGATACGAGGGTGTCCGCGGAAATAAATAGGGTATCCTGGTCGTCTGTTACTCGTTCGACGTATGCGTGACCGTAGACTTTTGATATCCCAGTCTTCCGATCATAGTAGCCGTCGTCCCCGTGAATGTTCATGTTCTCACCCTTGGAAGTCATGATCACTTTGCCTACTGCCTTGTATAGCTTACGGATATCATCAAGGTAAAGGCGATCGCCCTTCAACCTGTAGGAGGGGGTTTCAAAATTTCCCTGTAACAGGTCAGATTTTTTCTGGCGCGTATCGTAAAAGCCATTCTCATAATAAGCAATTCCCCCCTCTCTATCTTCCAGTTTGGTAAGAGCCCTGAATAAAATGAGTTTATTTTTTGAACTGTATTGAAGCGTGTCAGATGTCATCGTATAGTCTTTATTGACACCAACCACGTTGGTCTTGAACGATGCCAGATTGGTGTTGAGGTTATAATAACCTTTTTTGCTGGTGAGGGTGTTGGTACTATCAACCATTTTCCCATTGTTGAAGTATCGTGCTTCGTTTTTGGGCCGGTCATAGTCAAGGAAGTCGGTATATAACGTCGCCGTTTCCAACTTCCTGAAGATTACATTCTTCCTCAGATAGGCAATTTTCTTGTTCCCGTCGTACGTTAGGCTTGAGGCCGTAACGGTTACCGAATCACCCTCCTCCACTTTGATTTTACCAAATGCCTGAATACTGTTTTCTGAGCGATTAAAAATGGCGGAATCACAGTATATGGTTGTCTCATTCTGGACGAAGATCACATCGCCGATTACCCAGTCAGTCCGGACGCCATTTTGTACTGAACCTCTCAGGGTATTGGCCTGCTTCATTTTTACTTTACGCTGCCCAAAAGCACTCAGGGAGCATATTAAAGCCAGAAAAACGATCGCTACTTTTCTCATTTCAATCGACAAAGGTAGAAAAGGCAGGGAGACAGTGGGAGTTTTGATATTTTTGAGTGATGGTCGCCGCCTTTAAAAATTTTATTGCCCGTCATGATCTTGTCGATCAGCGAGACCGGATTTTGCTGGCCGTGAGCGGCGGTCTCGATTCCATGGTGATGTTGGATCTCTTCAAAGAGGCGGGCTATACTATCGGAGTGGCCCACTGCAACTTTCAACTGCGCGATGCTGAATCGGACGGGGATATGACGTTTGTTGAACATTATTGCAAACAGGCAGGTATTGGTTACTTCTGTCAGCGCTTTGAGACCAACAATTATGCCGAAGAGAAAGGGCTGTCTGTTCAGATGGCGGCGCGTGAACTTCGTTATACCTGGTTTGATACGATTCTGGAAGAGGGAAATTTTCACTGGCTTGCTACAGCACATCACCTGAACGACAATCTGGAGACGGTACTTTTACGCTGGAGCAAAGGAGCGAACCTGGATTCGCTGACGGGTATTCCCATGAAAAATGATAGGGTGATTCGCCCCATGCTTTTTGCCAAACGCGACGAGATCGAAGCATATGCTCAGAATAAGAAACTTGCCTGGCGCGAGGACAGTAGCAATGCAACAGACGATTATCAAAGAAATTTTATCCGTCATCAGATTGTGCCGAGGCTGAAGGAGATAAATCCTTCGCTTGAAGATACGTTTAGCAACTCCGTCGAAAAATTGCAGGGCGCATACGAATTAATGCAGCGCGGACTTGGGCAACTGAAGGACAGTGCCACAAGAATGGAAGGTGATCGTTTACTGATCGATAAGAGTTTGCTGATGTTACTGCAACATCCCGTCTACGTGTGTTATGAATTGCTGCGTCCTTTGGGATTTGAGTGGGACAGGTGTGTGCAACTCGTAGGTTCAATCCAATCTCAATCGGGGAAACAATTTTTGTCCACGACATATCAGGCCGTGATCGATCGGGAGTATATAATTGTTTCACCCCTACGGGAAACGCTGACGGAAGTTTTGATTGAGGACGGGCAAGATAAAGTGGGCCTTGGACCATGGGTACTGAAGCTGAAGCCTGCGGCCGGGAGGAACATAAAAACCGGCGACGACCGGGGAAGTTTTGATCTGGCCAAGATCAAATTTCCAATACATTGGAGAAGGTGGAGGAGCGGCGACAGTTTTGTGCCGCTGGGCCTGCGTGGGCGTAAGAAACTGAGTGACTTTCTAATAGACGAGAAAATATCGGTTTCAGAAAAGAATGATGTTACCGTTCTGGAATCCGGAGGAGAAATCCTGTGGGTGGTGGGACACCGGATCGACGACCGGTTTAAGGTCACCGTTCAAACAAAATCTGTTTTGGAAATGCAGGTGTTGCACATTTAAATAAGCATGTCTTTTGGTTTCCTTTCCGGAATGATAACTTGCGCCCTCAAAAAATAGCTGAATTCTAAATTTATAAAGCAATGAAAATTACTGTTGTTGGTGCCGGAAATGTAGGTGCCACTTGTGCCGATGTACTCGCGTACCGTGAAGTTGCCAATGAAATTGTCCTGGTAGATATAAAGGATGGTCTTGCAGAAGGAAAAGCGCTTGATATCTGGCAGAAAGCCCCTATTGATCTATACGACAGCCGAACAATTGGTTCGACCAATGATTATTCGAAATCAGCCCATTCGGATGTTGTGGTGATTACCTCAGGTCTGCCACGCAAGCCGGGAATGACTCGTGATGATTTGATCGGGACCAACGCAGGTATAGTAAAGACCGTGACTGAAAATGTAGTGAAGCATTCACCGAACGCGATCATCGTTGTTGTCTCTAACCCCCTGGATGTGATGACCTACCAGGCGCATCTGGTATCCAATTTTCCCCGCACCCGCGTAATCGGTATGGCAGGTATTCTTGATACCGCACGCTACCGGGCATTTTTGGCCGAGGCATTAAATATTTCTCCAAAAGATATTCAAGCAATGTTGCTCGGAGGTCATGGTGACACAATGGTGCCACTTCCGAGATATACGACAGTAGCGGGTATCCCGGTAACGGAACTGATTGACAAAGAAAAGCTCAATATGATCATTGAGCGAACCAAAGTCGGAGGAGGAGAACTTGTAAAACTCATGGGAACTTCTGCGTGGTATGCTCCTGGTTCTGCTGCGGCACAAATGGTGGAGGCAATCGTTAAAGATCAGCGCAGAGTTCTGCCGGTTTGTATGCAGCTCGATGGTGAATATGGAATTAAGAACTGCTATCTCGGTGTTCCTGCAGTGTTGGGTAAGAACGGAGTAGAGCAAGTGATTGAGCTTGATCTGAACGCGGAAGAAAAAGCGTTGCTGGATACCAGCAGAAAGCACGTGAAAGAGGTGATGGAAGTGTTGGATAATCTGAAGTGATGTGTTCAGATCTTGACGAGCGCCTGTGTAAATGAATGAAATTAGGCCCCGACGAGAGTTGGGGCTTTTTTGCTGAGCTCGATGGCTGCGGTCGAATTTCCAGCAAAGTGCCCCAGTGACCTTTGCTGTTAAATACATTGTACAAGCTAACCTTGCACTCTCGATTTAATTCAACATATAATTGGCGATTGCCAGATCCTGGATCGCGTTGCCGACAGATTTAAATACAGTAATCTGATCTTCGGAGTTTCTGCCTTTTGCTGAGCCCGAGATAAGTTCGCCCAGCTCGGCATGAATATGATCTTTTGTTATAATGCCTTGCTGTATAGGAACGATTACATCGCCTGGCTCGCTGAGAGCCGCGGCACGATGATCGACGATCAATAATGATTTCTTAATTACATCCGATGGAATCTCCTGCATGGATGGCTTGTAAGAACCGATGCCGTTAATATGGACTCCGCTTTTGAGCTGATGCAGCTCAAACAAAGGTTGGGAACTGGTGGTGGCTGTACAAATAATATCCGCCTCACGTAATTCATCAAATGACTCCGAAGACACGATGTTGACATCGAATTGTTCTTTCATCCGGTGACAAAAAGTGAGTGCCTTTTGAGATGTTTTGCCAAACACGATTACCTCCTTGATTGGCCGTACCGCCAGCACACCCTGCAGTTGTGTTTCTGCCTGAGGTCCGGTGCCAAAAACTGCCAGCACCTCGACATTTTTTCTGGCAAGTAAGTCGGTGGCAAGTCCCGAGGCAGCGCCGGTTCTTAAAGCTGTAAGATATTCTGCATCCAACAATGCAAGTGGACTTCCATAATGTCCATCCATCACCATCATTTTGCCTTGAATAACTGGAAGATTGCTCACTGCATTGTTATCAAATACTGACACCATCTTTAATCCAAAAAGTCCGAAGGCGGACGAGTAGGATGGCATAAATAAGGTGCGTCCCGATTTATCCTGAGATTCAATGACTGTTCTTACGGGCACGATTGCTTTTCTCAAGCTAAGCTGAAGAAATGCTTCCTTCATCAGGCTGATGGCCTGTTGCATCGGAATTTTTTTCTGTATGTCTTCTTTTGAGAATTGTTTCAACGCATGTTATCGTTTTATTCCTCTATAAAGTATTTCGTTTTTAGAAATTCCGAACCTAAAACATTGTTCGTCGGACAAAGCTTTTGCAAATTCATTTGCCTCGGCAACAAGCCCACTCGTTTCAATCCGCTGCGGATAATCTTTTCCGAATTTTCTCACATGATCATCCTGGCCGAACATTTTTTCCCGCTCCCGTGGGCTAGTGATACTATTATCTTCAAACGTTGCATCGGGAACTGGAGAGAAAAATGGAATTTGTAAAATAGCCCATCCACCCAGACGTAATACGCGCCTAATCTCGCTCATTGCCAGAATATCATTTTCAACATGTTCGAGAACGTGATTACACAACACAACGTCAAACTCATTGTCGTCAAATGGGATCTGATGGATGTCCATTTTAACTTTTGCCAGTGGCGACTCAATGTCGGCGGTGATATAGCCGTCACCATGCTGTTTTTGAAATGGCCCCATGAAGCAGTGTTCCGGAGCAATGTGCAGAACCCTGAGTTTTTGCGAAAAGAAATTTGTCTTCTCTTTCAGAAACAACCAGATGAGCCGGTGTCGCTCAAGTGAGAGGCAGGATGGGCATAGGGCATTGGGTCTCGGGTTGATCCTGCCGTAGGGAAGAAAACTTTTGTATTGGTGATCACAGATCGGGCAATGAACAGCCTTTCCCATATAAAAAAGACCGACTACTTTTAAGCCGACGCCGGTGAATAACTGGAGATACCGGCGCGGGACATTCCGGACAAGAAGCGAGATTATTTTTTTCATTAATTGCAAATATACGGAGACAGTAGACAGGAGACAGTAGAAAGGAGTTAGGAGACAGGAGTTAGGAGCCAGAAGACAGGAGTCAAAACAATTCCGTTTGTTTAAAACTATTTCCCGCAATCCCCCATCTTTATACCGTGAACGCGCTTAATTAAGTAAAAACCGGCCTATTCCGTGAATAAAACGCTACCAGACGTTGCTATGATGCATTCGGATGTCCTCATCGTGCGGGCCCGCGAGGGAGACAAACATGCTCAAGGTAAACTGGTGCAAGTATGGTACAAGCGCATTTATAACTTCAGTTATAAGTTTTTCTATGACCATGATCTGGCGATGGAGGTGTCGCAGAAGACATTCATTTCGATGCATCGGAATATCGCCTACCTGCAGGATACGGCGAGGTTCCGGTCATGGCTGTACACTATCGCAGTGAATTGTTGCCGGGAAGAATTGCGCAAGAGAAAAAGCAACCGTTCGGTATCGCTCAATGACCTGAGTCCAGGAGAACATGAGGATAGTTATCAATGGGAAACATCAGGAAGCCGGCAGGAAAATCCTGAGCGTGTATTGAGACAGAGTGAACTTTCGGATTTATTGCAGGCGTGTCTGATGCAGTTGAGTGAAGAGCAGCGTGAAGTAGTAATAATGAAAGAGTATGAGGGGTTGAAGTTCCGTGAAATCGCCGAGACATTGAATGTATCTGAAAATACTGTCAAGTCGAGGATGTACTATGGGTTGGAAGCGTTGAAGAGAATTCTGGAACGAAGAAAGATTACACAAGAAACAATTGGTTATGAATTATAAACCCGATGAAGCCGCACTGATAGCTTATCTCTACGGAGAGCTGGACGGTGATGAACAAAGAAAGGTTGAGGAATATCTTCAGAAAAATCCCGCTGAGAAGACGCGGATAGAGGAGTGGTCATTTGCCCGGACTGCATTGTCCAACCTTCAGGATAAGGAAGTGATCGCCCCTCCCATCATGCTGGGAGAGGACGAGGTGAGCATGCCATTCTGGAAGGAAAGTTATTTCCGGATGCCGTTGGGTATTGCTGCGTCGCTGGTAGTTTTTCTGCTCGCAGCAAAGCTGGTAGGACTTTCACTAAGCTACTCACCAGGTGAAGTAAAGATTGGTTTTGGCGAAAAAGAAAAGCCTGTTCAGCAAGTGCCAGTTCTTACCGAGCAGCAGGTGGGTGAGATGATTCATTCAACCGTGGCGAGCAATAACGAGATGCTGAAGTCCTCATGGAACGAAGATCGCAAAGCTCTGGAGAAAACAATTCAAAAAAATCTGAATTCAAATTCGAATAAGATTGACAAGCTAATGCAGACAGCGTCTTTGGCAAGTCAGGAGCAGGTAAAAAGTTTCGTCGGCCAGTTGCAGAATGATAATCTTAAACTGATGAAAGATTATATGCAACTATCTGCGACGGGCCAGAAAGAGTATATCGAAAACCTTCTGGTTGATTTTTCTTCCTACTTGCAAGAGCAGCGCAAGCAGGATCTGCAACTTTTTCAGGCAAGGGTGAATAAGGTAGAGAAGAATACAGACCTGTTCAAGCAGGAAACAGAACAATTATTAACAAGCCTGATATCAACAACAGGTACAAACAATCAACGTAGAAATTAAAATTCAAAGATTATGAGACGAATGAAGATGATAATGTGTGTGGTGGCGGTGGTGTGCAGCTTCATGGCAATCGGCCAAACCAAGGTGGATGAATTACGAATGGAGCAGGATATAGAAATAGCAGAAAATATCCTGAGTACACTGGCTCGTCAACAGGCGGGCAAACGGAATTTTTTTCCGACAGAAGTTAATGGAAGTTATACGGCAGGTTATGGAATTACATTCAGAATGCCACTCGGCGGGCCGTTTAACGCATTTATGTTTAATTCTTTTGACGCACCCGACATGGAGATTGTGACTCCGGATGGTTCATTTTCATATTATTCGTATAGCGGCGATGATGATGAGGATTGTGTTGATTGTGAAAAAGTGAAAGCGAAGATTGCCCGTGGCGCTGCTGAACAAGATAAGGCAAGGGCGGAGCAGTCAAGAGCCAGGGTGCAGGGAATGAAGCGCAAAACGACTATTGCCCGGGCACCAAAGCCGCCAGGAGTTGAGAACAATTCTATTGGAGACAGCGTGTCTGCCTCTGCATATAAGCGCTTTCAAGATATAGCAAAGAGCTTCCTTGCCGACTATGGAGATGTGATCAGTCAGCTTAAACCGGAAGAGCGTATAATTATCACGAACCGCACCGAAGAGTTTAATTCATTTGGATTTAACAGGTGGCCTGGAGAAACGAAGCGGAGTATGATCTCTGTGGAGGCGAAGCGCGAAGATATTATACAACTGAAACAAGGAAAGATCACACGTGACCAATTCCTGAAGAAACTGGTGATATTAAATTCAGAACCAAGTGACAAGCTTGATCCGGATTTGGAAGTTTTGTCGAGTATGTTTAATCGCCTGTATCAGGAAGATTTGTCAAAGACATATTACACACAGGGTGATGTGGGCTATGACCGGCTGAAGGATTTTGGTGTGATTTATTATATGAAGGTTTACTCAAGCATCGAAACAGATGGTGATCGGTTTGCGATTCCAGCCATTGCTATGATGAATGTATCTCAGCCTGAGCGGGATAAAAAAGTAAAAGAACTATATCCGGCCTTTGAAGCGGACCTTAAAAATAATTTACTGGAGTATGGTCGCACGTTGAGGAGCCTAAAAGATGAAGAACAAGTGGTCATCAATGTAAAGCTCACGCGCTGTGTGGGTTGTGGAATCCCGGGTACTCTTGAGTTGTCAGTAAAGAATTCGGTATTGAAAGATTATAGTTCCGGGAAAGTAACAAAAGAAGCTGCACTGGCGAAGGTAGGAGTGAAGAAGGTGGGGGTGCAATAGGGAGTTCAATGTTCCGTGTTCCAAGTTCCGGGTTGTCAAACCTGTGACCTTGGAACCCAGAACACTGAACTTTGAACTTTTAAAGTCCGGTATAAGAAAAAGGCGTAATCGCTTTCAACCTGGTCTTAAGACTGTCACTGACATTCAATCCATCAATAAACTTTGCGAAACTTTCTCTTGTGATCTTTTCGTTATTGCGGGTCAACTCTTTGAGTGCTTCGTACGGGCTGGGATAGCCTTCTTTTCGAAGAATAGTCTGAATTGCTTCGGCAACGACCGCCCAGTTGTCTTCGAGGTCTTTGTCGATAGCTTCTTTGTTCAACTCAAGTTTTTCAATGCCGCGCTCAAGGGAATGAAGGGCGAGAAAGGAGTGGGCCATCGGGACGCCAATATTTCTTAACACCGTTGAGTCGGTGAGGTCACGCTGCAAACGGGAAATGGGAAGCTTGGCAGATAGGTGCTCAAACAAAGCATTGGCCAGTCCAAGATTTCCCTCCGCATTTTCAAAGTCGATAGGGTTAACTTTATGTGGCATGGCTGATGATCCTATTTCCCCAGCCTTGATCGTTTGTTTGAAATAGTTCATGGCGATGTATTGCCAGATGTCTCTGCTGTAATCAATTAATATCGTGTTGACACGCTTCAAATTATCAAACAACGCTGCGATGTTGTCGTAGTGTTCAACTTGTGTGGTGGGATGGCTTCTTGTAAGTCCCAGATATTTCGAAACGAATTGATCGGCAAATTTTAACCAATCAATTTCCGGATAAGAGATATGATGCGCATTGAAGTTACCTGTCGCGCCTCCGAATTTTGCTGAGTGTGGAATCGTAGATAGTAATTCAAGCTGCTTCTTGATTCGTGTTGAAAAGACATTCAATTCTTTTCCCAATCTTGTTGGCGAAGCTGGTTGACCATGTGTGCGGGCCAGCATTGATATATCGTTCCAGCGAATGGCCTGCTGGTCAATTAGTTTAACAACGCCTTTGAGCTTTGGCAGGAATTCGATTTCCAAAAACTCTTTGAGTAAAAGCGGAGTAGCCGTATTATTAACATCCTGAGACGTAAGTCCGAAGTGGATAAATTCTTTATAAGCCGCAAGGTCCTTTTCGTCAAATTTCTCTTTCAAGAAATACTCGATTGCTTTTACGTCGTGATTGGTGGTTTTCTCTATTGATTTTATCTTTTCCGCATCAGACTCACTGAAATGTTGATAAAATGTCCGGAGAAGAGCAAACTTATCCTTTGGAAAACCTTTCAGTTCAGGTAATGACCATTCACATAAAGCAATAAAATACTCGACTTCTATACGGATACGGTAACGCATAAGCGCATATTCCGAGAAATAGGATGATAGTGAGGAGGTTGCATGAAAGTAACGACCGTCGATAGGGGATATGGCCGTGAGAGGATTGAGTTGCACCGTATGCTTATTAAGCCACTAAAATAAATCATTTTAACGAATCATTAACTTTTCCGTTCATCCTGAAATTGAAGTTATTATAATTGGATCAATTAGTTTTGCGGTCCTTAAAAGGGAAATTACTATAGACTCTTGTTAATGCGGCTACTATACAGGGAAATTGGTATCGTTTTGTTGGTTTTTGTCAGTTCTATCGGGTTTTCTCAGAAGAAGAATAATCCGGGTACGCAATTGTCTATTCAGAAGGCAAAAGGCGTCATGGTTCTGGATGGTAAGATTGATGAGCAGGATTGGAAAGATGCCTACGTTGCCACCGATTTCTTTTTGAACTATCCGGTGGATACTGCCGCCGCTCCATTTCAAACAGAAGCGCGCCTTACATTCGATGATCATGCTCTTTATGTATCATTTGTCTGCTATGATGATGGTACACCAGATATCGTTCAGTCCTTGCGACGGGATTTTGATTTTGGATCCAATGACAATGTGGGTATTTACTTTGGCCCATACAATGATGGCATCAATGGGTTTTACTTTCAGACTACGCCTTTTGGTGTGCAGTCTGAAGGAACGATATCGGGAGCAGGAGCAGAGGAAGGAAGTTATAGTTCTACCTGGGATAACAAATGGTATTCGAAGGTTATTAAGTATGAAGACCGGTGGGTGGCCGAGTTAATGATACCATTCAAAAGTTTCCGTTTCAAAAGTTCAGCAGATGAATGGAACATTACTTTCTTACGGTACGACCTGAAAAGAAATCAGTCATCTAGTTGGATTGCCACACCTATTCAATTTATACCCGCTTCATTTGCCTTTTCGGGAAAGCTTAAATGGATAGACCTGCCTCCTCCACAAAGTATTAATATTTCGTTGATTCCTTACCTGGCCGGAGGAACCAGTAAAGACAACGCAACGGATCCGCCCACTAAATCAAATGATCTGCAGACAGGTTTTGATGCAAAGATCGGAGTCACACCCTCACTTAATCTAGACTTGACGGTGAACCCTGATTTTTCGCAGGTGGAAGTAGATCGGCAGGTTATTAACCTTACGCGGTTTGAATTCCAGTTTCCCGAGCGACGGCAATTTTTTCTGGAAAATAGTGATTTGTTTGACCGCATGGGCTTCCCGGAAGCACGGCCTTTCTTTTCCCGAAGAGTCGGACTTGCCCGGGACTCGACGGGAACGCTTAAAAAAGTTCCAATATTATATGGTGCCCGGCTTAGCGGATCGTTGTCAAAACAATGGCGCCTCAGCGTACTTAATATGCAAACAAAAGAAGCGCTTGAACTTGGATTACCGGGTCAGAATTTTACAGTGGCAGCCGTTCAACGGAATTTCTGGAAACAATCCAATCTTCAGTTCTCATTTGTCAACAAGGAATCGCTCGATGTGGGCAAGGGCGACTCATTGAAATATTTTAATAAAGATCTGTGGAAGGATAAGGTCTCCGAGACGGGAACGACTCGGGTTTTGAATGATTATAATAGGGTTATTACCGTTGACCTGGAGTCTAGAAGTAAGGACAACAGTTGGTATTTGAGTGGCTACTTTACCAAGTCCTTTGATTCGTTCAATACCAATAAAAACACTTCGGGCGGAGGGTTTTTACAACATACCAAACGGCACTATCAAGTATTCACTGGGGCTACCTATGTGGAGAAGAATTATAACGCGGAGACGGGTTATGTTCCCAGTCGCGGAGTTTATCCCGGGGTGACAAATATATATGCAAGCCTGTATGGAACCATCTATCCAAAAAACAGCATCCTTGTCACGATGAAACCAACAATGGATTTGACATCATCCGTTATTCCAGCTGGAACCGTTACCGATAAGGCAGCGGCCTTTGGTTATGGATTTAATTTTTTAAACACATCTGTACTTACCCTTGGCTATGTTAACATTTTCCAGGAACTCACGAATAACTTTAATCCTATTGACCAGGATAAGTTCACAAATTTTTTACCTGGAGAGCAGTATAGCTGGAATCGCTTTTCAATAATGTATCAGTCCAATCTGAGGAAGCTTTTAAAGTACACCATCGGAACTACGAAAGGTGGATTTTATAACGGTGAGAACTTGAATTTTAATGGTGAGATAAACTATCGGTATCAGCCATATGGAAGCGTTTCCGTGAGATTTGACTACAACGATTTAAGACTTCCTGGAAATTATGGAAGTGAAAAATTGTTCGTTGTCAGCCCACGATTTGACCTCACATTTACAAGGAATATTTTCCTCACTACGTTCATTCAGTATAACACCTTGCTCGATAATGTAAATTTAAATGCCCGTTTTCAGTGGCGGTATAAACCTGCGAGCGATTTCTTTGTTGTATACACTGAAAACTATTTACCTGAGAACCTGGTGAGCAAAAGCCGGTCGCTGGTCTTTAAATTTACCTACTGGCTCAATATTTGATCCAAAGTTTGAGGGAATAGGATTTGGCACGTAGCTTTGTGCCCGGTTTCCGTTACTTAAAACTTCGATTACGATGGCATTTAGCCTGTTTAAGAAATCTGACAAGAAAAAAGAAGAGACACACAGTGGGCCTCATTACTATGACCTGAAGGTTAAGGAGATAATTCAGGAAACGAAGGATGCTGTTTCAATTGTTTTTGAACAACCTGCGGCAGGTAAAATTAACTATCGATCGGGTCAGTTTCTGACACTTATTGTGAACATCCAGGGCAAAGATGTGCGGCGGGCCTATTCACTTTGTTCGTCCCCGTTTGTTGATGACCATCTTGTTGTATCCGTCAAGCGTGTCGATAACGGTTTGATGTCGAACTTTCTGCCGGATAATCTCAAAGCCGGTGCTACCGTAAAGGTGATGGAACCGATGGGTCAGTTCGTCACGGAATATGACAAGAATAAAAAGCGTCACCTTATCATGTTTGCAGGTGGAAGCGGAATTACTCCGATGATGTCGCTCATCAAGAGCTTGCTGACACAGGAGCCCGATAGTATTGTGTCGCTAATTTATTGCAACAGGAATATTGACAGCGTTATTTTTAAAGGTACCCTCACGGCGCTGGAAGCAAAATATGAAGGTCGCCTGCACGTGATTCATGTGCTGGACGAGGCGCCGATGAACTGGCAGGGATATTCAGGATTGCTTAATCATGACATGTTGGTGAAATTATTCGAGCGCATTCCAAACTGGGGAATCGATAAAACAACCTACTTGATGTGCGGACCGGAGGGGATGATGAAGAATGTGGAGTCCATACTTAAGGACCACAAGATCCCGACTGAAAAGGTTTTCAAAGAGAGCTTCGTGGCAGGCACCATTGCAAAAGACGAGAAGAAAGAGCCAGCAACTTCCGAGAACAAAGCCCATGAAGTAACGATCCGTTATGACGGACAGGAGTATAAAATTTTAGTTCAACCCAATCGCGCTATCCTTGAGACGGCGCTGGATGCAGGTATTGATTTACCCTATTCATGTCAGAGCGGTTTGTGTACAGCCTGCCGCGGTAAAGCCCTTTCGGGAAAAGTTAAGCTTGATGAAGAGGAGGGATTGTCACAATCAGAACGAGCGGAAGGATATGTGCTTACGTGTGTAGGTCATCCGCTGACGGATGATGTGGTGATTGAGATTGGCTGATAGGATCTAGCCTTCATCTTCGAAGGCAATTACTTGCGCAATCATGATACTTGTTTACTAAAAAAAGAGGAGGATGGCTAACGGTGCCAACCTCCTCTTGCAATTACTTAGAATCAATTTTAAAAATCAGGTGTCTACTGCTGAGGTCACTTTTTTCTGAATTCTAATCCTTCCAGATTTACTTTGGACACTTTTCCGTCCGCGCCAAGATAGAACATTACATTGCCCTTGCCATTTTCTTTATTGTCAAACCATCCACGGAAAGTATCGTAATTCCAATGGTCAACATGTGCCTTTTCTATTTTATTAAGATCAAGTACTAGTTGATTTCCAGAAACCGTGATATCAACGTTGCCATACTGAGGATCGGAATAGTTACCGGCATAGGATTCAAGGGGAAGGGACGGCTTTGTGTTAAGCACGCGCTTTGCTTCAAAATCTTTTTCTGCTTTCTCTCTTTTTTCATGGATCCCTGAATAGAGTTTGAAGAACTCCGCACTCCAGTCGCGGTCCGCACCACCCAGTGCGAAGAGATCAAGGGCCTTGTACATCAGTGCATGGCGCAACTCAGCGTGATCAAGATTTTCGAAAATATAGAATCCAACATTCTCGCCTTGTATCTGCGCATTGATCGCGGTAAGTCCATTGAGACTACCAGTGTGGAAGTTCAACTTCTTGCCTTTGTAGTCGTGTTGGAACCAACCCAGTCCGTAGGTCTTCCAGTTCGGCTTGGTGATTTGTGATGTAGGATAGAACTCTGAATCCGTTACGATAGTTTGTGGTTTGAACATTTCAGCCCACGTTTCTTTTTTCAGCAAGCGGCCACCACTGTATTTGCTGCTGTCAAGCATACACACTACCCATTTACTCATGTCGTCGATGGATGCCCATACCGATCCTGCAGGTCCCACTGCGTCATCTTTTGTATAGGGAATTACTTTAATGACATTTTCAATTTTAAAGTGCGGCTTTGTTTGATTATCATCTTTAATGAATTTCCTTGACGGCACTGCACGTGTCATGCCCAGTGGGGTGAATATTTTTTCCTGAATATAAACCTCCCATGGTTTACCACTGATTTTCTTTATTACTTCGCCTGCAGCGATATAAAAAATATTTTGATAAATGAAGCCTGAACGAAAGGAGTAGCTCGGCTTCACATCACGCATTTTTCTGAGAATTTCATCTACAGGAATATCCATGATACCCCACACGAAGTCAGCATTACCCACGCCGCTATTGTGAAGAAATAAATCACGAACCCGGAGCTCGCGGGTGACGAAGGGGTCATATAATTGAAATTCCGGGAGGTACTTGATTACCGGATCGTCCCACTTTACTTTTCCCTCATCTACCAGAATACCCATACACACAGCCGTCATTGCTTTTGTGGTGGAGGCACAGGCGAATCGTGTGTCGGTGTTAACAACTTCATTTGTGACGTTGTCTCTTACGCCGTATCCTTTTTTGAAAATAACTTTTCCATCTTTTACGACGGTTAAGGCCAATCCGGGTACTTCCCATTTTTTCCGGCCGTTTTCAATATATTGGTCAAACTCTTTGATTTTTTGTTCGAGTGTGGCTTGCTTTTGGGCCACCGCCAGCGAACTGACAAATAATAATGAAACTAATAATCGCATAAAGTACGGGTTATGGGTTCGTTACGAAAGTAACTGATGTTTTACGTTTGTTGAAATGTTTTCTATGGTCCACTTTATTTTCTTTTTAAGCGGATGTTTACGTACAGTGCAATCGCTTTTATCGCAGATTTGACACGAAAAATCCTCACACCCGTCGGAATGGATAAAGAGTTCCAGGCTTTCGCCAAATTCCTGACTCACCAGTTTTCCGAAAAGTTCAATTTCGTTGTGGGCTTCGCGCACGGTGAGATACCACGGTACGGTGAGATGGCCGTCCAGGTGAAGCACAGGCCCGAATTTAATGATTCGTACATTGTGAAGATCGATCCAGTTTTCCCGCCGGTTGCTGTTCAGAAGGGTCACCAGCGGTTGCAGTAGCTCATGATCTGCTTCGTCCATTATGCCAGCTAATGAACGCCTGATGATTTTATAGCCGGTATAGAGAATTACTACCGCAAATATGATGGCCACCACGCTGTCAAGCCATAACAGGTTCGTCATTTTAATAAGAATCAGACCGGCAACAATCCCAATGGTAGAATAGGTGTCTGATTGCAAATGCTTGCCACTGGAAAGCATCACCACTGAGTTTGTCTTTTTACCCTCGCGCACACAGATCGTGCCCACGATAAAATTGATAAAACCGGTTATTGATATCAGGATAATTCCGTAATCGAGTTGGTGGATTTCTGCCGGGTAGAAATACGCATCAATTGATTCAACAATAATAATCACACCGGCGATAACAATCATAGTGCCTTCAATGGCGGAGGTTACAAATTCGATTTTACCATGACCGTAAGGATGATCGTCGTCGCGCGGCTTGGCAGAAAGGTAAAGACTGTACAATCCCATTAGTCCCGCTATAATATTGACGATACTTTCCAGCGCATCCGTGAGCACTGCTACTGAGGTCGTTAAAAAATAAGCCGTCAGCTTTATTGCAAACAAAGCGATCGCGAGAACGATCACCCATTGCTGAATGCGGATATTTTTTGAAGGAGAGGAATTCACGAAGGAGCTTTGCGCGTAATTACCGCACGGGCTATTGCAGATAACGCAATCACGACCCACACAATATTGATCACGGTGGAGGCAAATGCACCCTTATACATCGTGTAGATGATCAGGAATGCGCCGCCGAATAAGTTCATTAGTTGAAAGAAGATTGAGTCTGATTTTATTTTCTGATAACTGTTGAGCGCGTACGCTGCAATTACAAATACAGAACCTGTCCAGCCGAGAATGTCGATTAGTAATTCCAAAATTTTCGGGTTAGGAGTGAATCTATGTACCTATTTTCTTAACACCACCCTTATCAGATTCATATCATTGGTTATATACAACGTCTTCTCATCAGTGGATAGTGCTGTATTCGATGCGGGGGCGTCGGGTAATTTAATTTTTCCAAGCAATTTCCCGTCCGGATTGAAGATGAATACACCGCCGGGACCAGACGCAAAAATGGTTCCATTGCTGTCTATTTTCATTCCGTCTGGAAGGCCCTTTTCAGTAGCGGTAAGTGATGTGGCATCGTAAATTATTTTACCACTCGTTAACCTTACATTTCCCGCAGAATCCTTAGCGACATTATATCGATACCATTTTGCTCTTTCGGGATTTGAATTGGCGATGTATAGATATTTATGATCTGGCGAGAATGCAATTCCGTTCGGATTAGTAATTGAATCCACCAGAACAGTTACAACTCCATTCGCGGAAGCACGATAAACTCCCTGAAACGGAATCTCTTTTTCAGGATCATCCAATTTTTTTGCCAATCCATAGGCCGGATCCGTTAGATAGTAATCATAATCATAAAATACGGCGTCGTTGGGACTGTTCAATCGCTTGCCATCGAACCTGTCGGCAATAGTCTCAAATACCGCTTTCGGTGAATCGAGTGGGGCCATCATCGTTGCAAGCCTGCGGTCACCGTGCTGGCATAGGACAAGATTTCCCTCATCATCGAGGAGAAGCCCGTTCGATCCGGGTTCGTCCGATTCGGTTTTTTCTCCTGTGAAGCCCGAGGGGGTCAGATAGAGCTCTACACCTTTTTCCTCTGTCCATTTAAAGATCTTGTTTGGCGGGATGTCAGAAAAGAGGAGCATTTTCTTGTCTTCGACCCATAAAGGACCTTCTGTCCAGTCGAACCCGTCGGCAAGAATCTCAATTTTAGCGTCGGGCGACAGGATGCTTTCCAACGTTGGATCGATTCGCTCAATTGAGCCAGTTGTTTTCCGTTCTTTTGAGGGCGAACAGGCATACATGGCTGCTAGTAAAACTATACCGAGGATTCGCTGTTTTGATGTCATAGATTCTGAAATCTGAAAGTTGGTCTTGATTCGTAAGTTTAATAAAATTTAATCGTATGGTATCGTTTCTTAAGATTTTCCTAAGCCTTGTTTGGATATTTATGGCCTACATGGTTGTCTCAACAAGCCTGGAAAGCAGTTTATTCAAGGAATGGCACTATCTGGGGTCGATCCCGTGGATGCGGGCAACTCTCTGGGATTTCTACGCCAACGTGCTCGTAATCTATCTTTGGGTTCTTTATCGCGAAAGGAATTCTGCTGTGAAAATTATGTGGGCGGTACTTTTTTTTACGCTGGGAAGTCTGGGGACCATTGGATATGTACTTGTCCAACTCTTTTCTTTAAAAGGGAACGAGAGTGTTCAACACATTCTTAAACCAAAAGCTACCCTTTGATCACTGCCCTGATCCCATTATTTATAGCGGGAGCATTGGCACTGCTTGTCCTTTTTACCGTGACATGGCTCGTTCAGTTGCGAACTAAAAATGCTGCCATTGTCGACGCGATATGGTCGGCAAGTTTTCCGATGTTGGCCATACTCTATTTTGTGATGGTTGATGGCTACCAGCCACGACAGTTATTGTTGTTAGGAACAGTCTGCTTCTGGGGACTCCGACTGGCGATTCATTTATTTGTACGCACGGCAGGTCATCCTGAAGATGTTCGGTATACGGCATTGAGGAAAGAATGGGGTGAAAAGCAGAATATCCTAATGTTGCGATTCTATTATTTCCAGGCAATCCTCGCGTTGGTATTGTCAATTCCCTTTGCACTTATCGCTATAAACACAACACCGCATTTAACTACATTTGAAATTGGCGGAGCGGTACTTTGGCTTATCGCAGTTATAGGCGAAAGTGTTGCGGATTACCAGTTAAAGAAATTTAAGGAAGACCCGACTAATAAAGGCAAAGTTTTCGACGGTGGTCTTTGGTACTATTCTCGTCATCCAAATTACTTTTTTGAATGGCTCATCTGGGTTGCTTTCTTTATTATGTCAATGGGTTCACCCTGGGGGATCATCAGTATTATCTGCCCCATTGGCATGTTTTATTTCCTGACAAAAGTCACGGGGATCAAATACACTGAGGAGCAGATGGTAAAATCCCGTGGGCAGAAGTTTATCGATTATCAAAAAACAACCTCTCCCTTTATACTATTACCAAAACGAAAACATTGATTCCTATTATAATCCTAGTTTTATGGTCAATACTCTTTTAGAAAAGAACCTCATCCCTGATTTCTTGATTCGCACAGGCATTCGCAGGAATTGCGCGACACGACTCAAAGAAGAATCAGTAGGCGATTTGGAAAAGCAGCAGCAGAAGTTCATGGACTTCGTGTCAATGCTAAAGCAGAGCCCGATTGCTGTAGAAACGAAAGCTGCCAACGAACAGCACTATGAAGTGCCCACTGAGTTTTTTAAATGGGTATTGGGAAAAAATCTCAAGTACAGTTCAGGTTACTGGAAGGATGGAGTAACCTCTTTCGATCAATCTGAAGACGATATGCTTAATCTCACGTGTGAGCGCGCTGAATTGAGTAACGGACAGGATATTCTCGAGTGTGGTTGTGGCTGGGGTTCATTGTCGTTGTTTATGGCAGCGAAGTATCCTCAAAGTCATGTTACCGGTGTATCCAACTCCGCGACTCAAAAGATCTTCATTGACGAAGAGGCGCGCAAACGGGGTATCAGGAATCTTACGATAGTTACCTCAGATATGAATGTATTTCAAACCACTGAAAAGTTTGACAGGATTGTTTCAGTTGAAATGTTTGAACATATGCGCAACTATAAATCATTGCTGGAGAAGCTCTCAGAATTTTTGAGAGATGACGGAAAAATGTTTATCCACATCTTCACGCATCATTCACTTAGCTATCTCTATGAAATAAAAAATGATACGGATTGGATGGCAAAATATTTTTTTTCAGGCGGCATCATGCCAAGTGACCACCTTCTGCTCTATTTCGCAGATCATTTCAAAATAGAAAAGCACTGGCGTGTAAATGGTATGCATTACAGCAAGACTTCCGAGGCCTGGCTTGCAAAAATGGATAAGCATAAAGAGTTGATTATGCCGCTTTTCGAACAAACGTATGGAAAAGGTCAGGCAGTAAAATGGTGGGTGTACTGGAGGATTTTCTTTATGTCATGCGCTGAGTTGTTTGGCTACAACGATGGTACTGAATGGATGGTGAGCCATTATTTGTTTGAGAAACAACCTCAGTCTAAACCTCTTGAATTTACATTGGAGGAACAGGAAAGGTTTTCTGATAGAAGTGCTGTGCTTTCTTAATCGCCCGAGATCGACAAAACTATATATGGAATCAATTGCAATCATTGGTACCGGCATTGCCGGAATGGGATGCGGACATTTTCTCCACAGGCATTATGATCTCGAATTCTATGAACAGAATTCATATGTGGGCGGACACACCAATACGGTTTATGTAGAGGAAAACGGAAAGAAAATTCCAATTGATACTGGTTTCATAGTGTTCAATACGGTGACATATCCCAACCTCGTACGGTTGTTCCGCGAATTGAATGTGGCAGTAAAGCCGACAAATATGTCATTTGGCGTTCAGCATCTGCCTACTGGCCTGGAGTACAGCAGTGTGGATATGTTTGCTCAGAAGAAAAATTATTTTAATCCTGGCTTCTGGAAAATGCTGTTTCAGATAAAACGATTTTATAAAGAGGCTGAAGAAATTCTGACAAACGAAAAATATAGCACCTATTCGATTCATGATTATATAAAGGAGAGGGGCTACGGCGACAATTTTCTATACAACTACATCGTGCCTATGACGTCCGCGTTGTGGTCGACTCCTACCGACATTACGTTACAATACCCCGCTCGCGCACTTGTGCAGTTTTTCAAGAACCACGGGCTATTGGGTATTAATTCACAATTTCAGTGGTACACCGTTCACAATGGCAGCTGGCAGTATCGGGATAGGTTGATTGCGCCGTTCCGTGAAAAGATACAGCTCCGGAAAGAAGTCGTAAAAGTTGTACGGGAAAACGGCAGGGCGACTGTTACCTCATCTGATGGCTCCCAGAAAGTATACGACAAAGTGATCTTCGCGTGCCATGCCGATCAGGCTGCTCGCCTTATCCACGACAAGACTCCTATGGAAGGCAGGCTACTGTCTCCATTTCAGTATCAGAAAAATATTGCCACACTGCATACTGACGAGAGCATCATGCCAAAGATCCGGTCGACATGGTCTGCATGGAATTATCGCGTTGAGCAAAGGGGTGATCAGCTGACGACTACCACGGTATATGACATGAATTGTCTGCAGCAGGTATCCAAAAGCAAGAACTATTTCGTGTCGATAAATGATCCTGGGGGAATTGAGGAATCAAAGATTATCAGGAGAATTGAATACGAGCACCCGATTTTTACCCCCGAAACAGCCGCCGCCCAAACATTGCTTCCCCGATTGAATGAAAACGGCGTTAGCTACTTCTGCGGCAGTTATTTCCGTTTTGGATTCCACGAGGACGCCTTTACCAGTGCGGTAAACCTATGTACTCAATTATTGGGAGAGGATCCATGGGAGTTTTCCAGGGTCCGAAATCCGGAAACAATGGTGAATTCGTAAATACAATATGAGTATGAACTCTTGTTTGTATCGTTGTGAAGTCACGCACCATCGTCTGGCGCCACGTGAGCACAGGTTTGACTACAATGTGTTCATGTTTTACATCGACCTCGACGAAGTTGAACAACTCCACAAGAAATTCTGGTTGCTGAGCAGCAATCATTTTAATTGGTTCAATTTTCGAACGCGCGACCATCTCCAGTTTCCGCTCGGTAAGGGCCATAATAATAAGTCAGTCAAAGAAAACGTGCTTGACTACTTGCAATTCCAGGGAATTGAGTTTGATGGAAAAATAATGCTACTAACAAATGTGGCGACGCTTGGCTATTCATTTAATCCTATTTCCTTTTATCTGTGTTTCGATAAAAATAACAACCCTGTCTGCTCCATAGCAGAGGTTTGTAATACCTATGGTGAGATGAAGCTTTATCTTCTTAACAAGGATTGTCTGGACTCCGATACCTTCAGGAGATTAATTTCAAAGAATTTCTATGTCTCTCCATTTACGGAGTTGGATTCGTCTTTTCATTTTATTTTTAGAATTCCGGGGGACACCGCCCTGATGCGTGTCGATGATTATCAAGAGGGAAAGCGTTTTTTACTTACTTCCCTTTCGGGAAAAAAGAAGGAGCTCAGCGATGCCAATCTTTTGCTGTACGGTCTCCGGTTCCCACTTATCACGTTGGGAATAATGTTCTCAATACACTGGCAGGCTTTGCTTTTGCGATTTAAAAGTTTGCCTTTTCGTGATAAGAAGCTCAACAAACATCTTCAACAGGATAATTACCAATACAAAAAAGCCTAACCACTATGCCGTCAACAACACTCACGCTCAACAGGAAATTTTCGTTATACGAGACATTGCTTTTCAAAGTGTTCAATCAATTGCCATTGGGATCTCTGGAATTGGAATTGCCGGATGGTCATGTCTTATATTTTGGTGGTGGAAGCGAAGTAAAGGCACGTATCCACGTGACAAACAGCAATTTTTTTAACAAGTCGGTTTGGTATGGCGACATTGGTTTTGCCGAATCCTATATGGACGGAGACTGGCATACCGATAATATTGCTGATGTGATTTCGTGGTTTATAATTAACCTGAACTATAATCCGATTTTGACAGGAAAGGGAGTTCGCAAGTATGCCATTAATTTTCTTCGCCTGGCCAATAAACTGTATCACAATACGCGCGAGAACACAATTGAAGGTTCAAAGAAGAACATTTCCGAGCATTACGATCTTGGCAACGACTTTTATAAATTGTTCCTGGATAAAACGATGACCTATTCAAGCGCGATTTTTAAGTCAGCAGACCAAAGTCTCGAAGATGCGCAAACCGAAAAATATGATCGTCTCTGTCGTCAGATTGATCTCAAATCAACAGATCATATTCTTGAAATCGGAAGCGGCTGGGGAGGCTTTGCTGTACACGCAGCAAAAATCTATGGATGTCGGGTAACAACCGTTACAATCTCGGAGGAGCAGTTTAAGTATGCACAAGAACGTTTTGTGCGTGAAGGTCTTCAGGATCAGATTGACATCCGTATGCAGGATTATCGCACGCTGGAGGGGACGTTTGATAAAATTGTTTCAATTGAAATGTTGGAAGCAGTAGGACACGAATATTTACCAGTGTATTTCCAGAAGGTTGATGATTTATTGAAACCTGCCGGAAGCATTGCACTGCAAGTCATCACATCCGGCGAGAAACGTTACGGTGAATTCCGTAAGGATGTAGATTTTATCCAGAAACATATTTTTCCAGGATCACAAACGCCGTCGATTGGCGCCATACAGCAAGCGATCAATAAAGTTTCGGATTTGAATCTTTTTGATGCGAAGGATATTGGCTTGCATTATGCAAAAACACTCCGCCTGTGGTCGGATGAGTTCAATAAACATCTTGATGAAGTAAAGAAGCTGGGTATGAATGATAAGTTTATCCGTAAGTGGAATTATTATCTCCATTATTGTGAGTCAGCGTTCAGGCTGAGACACGTGACGGTCATGCAGTTGGTATACACACGGCCTAATAACACCTCACTTTAAGACTGCTTCGGCTATTTTTTCCGATGGTTTTTGTTTGCCAACCACAGGTCTGCAATCCGTGTTATCACGGATTTTTTTTTGCGCTGTCACGGACAGTCACGCATAATAGGGTACACTATTTTGTCAGGCACAATGAAATCAGAGCGGTGCGTGTTAGTTTTTCGTGAAGTTCTTTCGATTTTGAATATCTTGACGGGGATAATTCAACTTGAAACTTCTAGCGTAATTCTCAGTTACAATTTGATTCATTTTTTGACTGTAGATGTTCCGATATATCGCCATAGTAACTAACACTTGGTTGACAAATGCGATCTTCGCTGCGGTCATTTGTACAAATGGCAATGCCCAAATCATTGGTATTCTAACGGATTCCGGGACTAGGTCGCCTCTTGCGTCAGCAGAGGTGTTTTTGAACAGGACAGCTATAGGGTCAACATCTGACGATGCTGGACATTTTAAACTGGATGGTGTCGCTCCTGGATTGTGGGAGATCGTCATTTATAAAGAAGGATATTCGTTGTACAGGTCTTTCATGAAAGTCCAGCCTCTCAGGACCTACAATATTAACCTGACGCTCACCCTCCTCGAACAGAATAAAACAACGCCCATTTCAACAGGTGACAGTCGGCTATTGAGTAATCTACTATTAGGAGAAAGTGATAGCGCTGTTACAATCCTCAATCGCGAAACCATCGAAAAAAATTCCAACTCAAATCTAGTTGCAACGGGCCCCTTGCTGATCAATAACGCAAAGACCGGGTACCAAATCAAATGTTTTATCGCTGACCTTCATATAAATGATCTGGGTACCGCTCCACTAAAATTTGATATTTTGCCCTACGAAAACATTCGACACGGGATTCTGCGAGAAAAATCCAGATTGAAAGTGTTTCTGGGATCGTTGCGTCATTGGTTGCTTGTGTTGGCTGAAAATAATTCAGAGGAAAAGGGATACACCGTATATGATGACGCTGGGGTTCAAATTGACCTTAAGTCATTGGTCGCTCCATCACCGACGCCAGGATATTTTCGACTTGCTCCGAAATCAAGGATAACAATCAAGTATCGCAACCGGGATGGTAACGATGAAACAAGCTTTGTACATGCTACTGATCTGGTTGACTTTAACAAATCTGGCGTACTAATTAATCCAAAGTCATTAGATATTGAAGGGGCAATGGCGGCTCGCGGTACTGCAAATGAACTTCCAATCGACTACTCACCTCCTGAACATGTCGAAGCTGAATTCGCGCTCGGTCTGAATAAGATTTTTGAAAAAGTGTATGTTCATACTGACAAACCTTATTACTATCCATCTGAGCAAATCTGGTTTAAAGCATACATGAACTATTATTCGCCGGAAGCGCGTGGTCAGCTGAGTAAGACTCTTTATGTGGAACTAGTTAATACCAAGAATCAACTACTTCTGCAAAAGAAGCTGAAGCTTGACAGTGGATTCACCAGCAATAACTTAATTCTTCCAGACACAATAAGACCCGGACAGTATCTTCTTCGTGCTTACACTCAAAATCAAAGAAATTTTGGAGACCGAAATCTCTATCTTAAACCATTAACCATTCTTGCATCCACCGCGAAACCTGTTTACTTGAATGTGTCAGAATTGCACACGACTGACGGGCTCACTATTGTGCCTGATAAAAGTAGTTATGGCATCTATGAAAAAGTAGCGATCGACATAGAACTAAAGGATAGCATCAGGCGGCCACTCTCGGGAGATTTTTCAATATCTGTTACCGATGCATCACAAGTACTCAACATTGGTCAAGCCAACCACATAGGTGAAAAATTCCCCATCGACAATCAGGAAATCAACCAAGTGTTTGATATAGTTTATCCTGTGGAGCAAGGCCTGACGCTCTCTGGGCAATTTATTAATTCAAACCGCAAAAAGAATAGGACGGAACTTAGTGTTGTCCAATTTCAGCCCTATCAACTTTCAACGGCAACAACGGATAATGAAGGGTTTTTTAAAGTGGACAACCTGGATTTCAGTGATGAGGCTGCATTTTCGATAAAACCTTTAAAAGATGATGGAAAAACCAATCGGGTACTCTTACGGGATCGTGAGCGTCCACCATTAACCTTGCCGGTAAACCAACCCAATATTGAGACCATTGAAGGGCCAACCGTTCAGCGCATTTTATCCGAATATGAAAAACCGGTTGATTCGAAAATGTTACAGGAAGTGACAGTAAAAGGCGAAAGGGATAAGAATGTTATTGCTAAAAATATCGGAGCTACCGCAAGACCTTACGGTGTTGGCGAGTATGTGTTCGACGAAAGCAAAATCAAAACCCAATTTCCAAATCTTTTATACACACTCCAGGCTTTAAATATTTCAGGCTTGGTCGTGAACCCTTATACAGCAACCATTTTTTTCGCCAGGCACTCAAAACCGGTGATGTATACAGGAGGTGGACCCAATGCGCTTGAGGAAGAAGAAAAACGATACTCACCACTGGTAACACTGGATAATATGCCCCTCGTGGGTGGATCGGCTGGAGAAATTCTTGTAGCAATTCCCCCGACGACGGTTGGCTCGATCGAGGTCACAAAAACTGGAAGCAGTATAAGAGGAACTCTTGCACCCTTTGGCGTTATTGCTGTTTACACAAAAAATGGCATGTCGCCTGAAAAGGAAACCCAAAGTATTGGATCAAACCTCATAAGGGTAAGCGGTTATGCTACAACGCCTCAGTTTCAACATCCTTCATATGAAATTCGAAAAGAAGAGCAAGGAGTTGACTTCAGGTCGACACTTTATTGGAATCCAACAATCAAAGTTGATGCTGCGACCGGGCTAGCGCGAGTTTACTTTTACACGTCCAGTTTAGCTGGGTCCTATCGGATCGAGGTTGAAGGAATTGATGCAAAGGGTAAACCATACCGCAGCGTCAGTTTTATCGAAGTCGATAATTAAATGCTAGACTTCCTGTATCAAACGTGGTTCTCTTTAAGGAAAAGTTTTTTCAGGCTCAGGAAGTGAAGGCCATACGCCAGCGGCACCAGTAACCCGGGCAACCACACAAATGGAAACGTGGCAACTTTCGCGCTGGAAGGTTCATTCATAAATACACGCAGTGGGGTCGGCAATGATAGCACGGCGGTGGCCACGATATTGATCAGCAGCCCCATCGAAAGAATATTCCAGATGATCAATCCCGTTCTGTTCTTTGCCATGAAATAGGCAACGATCGGGGCGGTAAGTCCTGCCAGCACATCGAGGTTCCTGCCTTCAAATGTCATCTGTTCGGGTACCAGGTTTTGTAAGAACAAAAACCATAATAAAATTTCAACAAAGACACGGAATACCTGTAACCTGATAATGTGTTCATTAGGAACATGCTGCAATATTTCTCTGGTAGATTTCTGAAACGTTATTATAAGAAGCGTGATCAAAGGTATCACCAACGCAATCATGAATCGGGGAGGAACGGTTGAGAAATCTGAAAAGAATCCCGATAAACTGAGTGCGCTGATTAGGGCGGTCCAACCTATCAACACAATTCGGACTCGTATGAAAAGATTTTCTTTCTTTTTTTCCGGCCAGTTTACCTGGTCAAGTGCTTTTCTAAGTCCGATTAGGACAAAGGAGTACATAATAATTGTCAGAATAATAAAGCCAGCCTGGGTGAAAATGAGGGGTAGACTTTCCATAAAGATTTAATTTTTAGTAATAATACGCCGGTTAGAGGTGGAGGTTTTGAAAAAAATCGCTGTTTCCTTAGAAATCATTCATTATAGCTAATGGTTATTCAGGAACCCTGTCTTTCCTGAAATCCAGGAGCAACCGGTGCATCGTATGTAAATCGATGCTCGCAAGAAATTCATGCCGACTCCTTATTTTTTTTGGGCTAATTCTCCTTTGCCCGCTCATGGCCGTCAGTCAGCAATCCTTAATTCCCAAAATCAGGATCTTGTTTGAATCGCGCAATTTTCAAAAAGCAAAAGAGCTTCTTTCTGGAATAAATAAAAATAGCGCTGATTACGCCGAGTCACTATACTATACTGGACGTATCGCCGTCGAAGAGAAAAAATATGATCTCTCAGTTGAAAGGTTTGAGGAGGCTATTGAAGTAAACCCCAACAATGTTGAGTATCACAACTGGCTGGGTGTTATGTACGGTGTGGTGGCAATGAATTCGGGTAAACTGAAACAGGCTTACTTCGCGCCGAAGATCAAGAATGAATTTGAGAAAGCCGCAAAGCTTGATCCCCGCAATCTGCCCACGCAATGGGGACTCGTGACGTATTATTGCAAAGCGCCTGGCTTTCTTGGCGGCAGTTGGGAGAAGGCGCTCGTTTGCGCCGATGTCATAACCCGCCACGACAAGATCCAGGGAAAGCGTGCCTTTGCATTTATTCATGCAGCTCAAAAAAAGACTGACCTGGCTGAGAAGGAATATATGGAAGCGATGAGCGCAGATCCATCGAATTGTGAAAATGTGTTTGCTCTTGGACAGTTTTATCAGGAGCAAAAGAAGTATGATAAGGCCTTACTGTTGTATGAAAGCGTCATTTTCAGGAATCCCCGCAATATGGTTGCTTTATTTCACCTGGGTAAGGCGAGTGCTGAGTCTGGCCTGCGGACAGAAAGGGGAATTGCATGTCTGATTGACTATCTGAAATACACACCCAAGCCGAATGAACCGACACATTGTGACGCCAATCTCGAACTTGCAACGATCTACGAGAGAAAAGGCGATCGCCTGGCAGCACGGAAATACTACCAGACGTCGCTTAACCTTTATCCAGAGATGAAAGAAGCGAAGGAAGGGTTGGAGCGATTGAACTAATTAGTTGACGAGTGGCTCTGCGATCCTGAAATCGGGTTTATTCCTAAGCCTCAGTCCATGGAGGGCGTGCGTGAAGGCATCGGATTTTGGATTGATTTCTGGTACGGAAAATTGAAAGTTTGAACGTTCGAAAGTCAACTTTCAGATTAATTTTGCGCTCCTTACAGACTGAAATCACATCCACAACATGTCAGAGCTCATTATTCCCACCCGCCCAAAACGCAAATTTTTAAAAGAGTCGTTCACCGTCACAAACTGGGATGAACTAAAGCCCTACTTTGATACACTGCTGAACAAGAGTATCAATACGTTGCCTGAGCTTAAAGATTGGTTTCGTGATCGCAGTGAACTGGAGTCAGCGATCAGTGAAGATATGGGCTGGCGGTACATCAGAATGACGTGTTATACCGACAACAAGGAAAACAGCGACCGTTATCAGGATTTTGTGCAGAATATTCAGCCGCAGATCGCACCGGTGTCAGATCAATTGAATAAAAAAGCAGCGGCATCTCCATTTTTGAATACACTGGCAAAAGAACAAGGCTTTGACATTTTAGTGCGCAATCTTAAAAAGGATATTGAAATTTTTCGTGAGGAGAATGTTCCGCTTTACACAGAGATCAACACCGAAACTCAAAAGTACGCACAGCTTTCAGGGGCGATGACGATAGAGTGGAAGGGGCAGGAGATTACCCTACAACAAGCATCGGTTATTTTAATGGAGACTGATCGTTCGGTCCGGGAAGAGATTTATAAAAAAATTACGGCTAGAAGACTGAAAGACAAAGAAGCCTTTGATGATCTATATACAAAGCTCATAAAACTTCGTCACCAGGTGGCACTTAATGCCGGCTTTAAAAATTTCAGAGACTATATGTTTAAGTCGTATGGTCGATTTGATTACACTCCACTGGACTGTTTTAATTTTCATAACTCGATTTCTTCAGAAGTTGTGCCGTTGCTGGAGGAGCTTGCGGAAAAAAGAAAAGAACAATTAAAGGTTGACACCCTTCGCCCTTGGGACAAGGCTGTTGATGCCGAAGGCCGGCCGGCGTTGAAAGCATTTGAAGGAGGAAAAGATCTTACCGATAAATCGATTGAGGTATTTAGTAAACTTGATCCGTTCCTGGGAGAATGCCTTCAGATTATGAATGCGATGGGTCACCTCGATCTTGAGTCAAGAAAAGGAAAAGCACCGGGAGGTTATAACTATCCACTAGCAGAGATTGGAGTGCCATTCATTTTTATGAATGCGACATCGACCATGCGTGACATGACGACCATCATGCATGAGGGCGGACATGCGGTGCATAATTTCCTCACCAAAGATCTCTCGTTGGGAGATTTTAAGAGTCCACCAATGGAGGTGGCTGAACTAGCATCCATGTCGATGGAACTGATCTCCATGGATCAATGGGATGTATTCTTTAAAAACCCTGCCGATCTTAGTCGTGCCCGGATGGAGCAGCTCGAGGATATCATTGAAACATTGCCGTGGGTTGCCACCATCGACAAGTTTCAGCATTGGATTTATGAGCATCCTGATCATACCGCCGAACAGCGTAAAAATAATTGGAACAGAATATTCCACGAGTTTGCCGATACCGTTACCGACTGGCGAGGACTGGAGGAGGCAAAAGATTACCTATGGCAGAAGCAGCTGCACTTATACGAGGTGCCCTTCTATTATATAGAGTACGGAATGGCGCAGCTGGGTGCGATTGCCGTCTGGAGAAATTTCAAGCGCGACAAAAAGCAAGGACTCGAGGGATATCTCAATGCATTGAAGTTGGGCAATCTTCGTACGATACCGGAAATCTATAAAGCCGCAGGGATAAAGTTTGATTTTAGTAAGCTATATATAAGCGAGTTGATGGCTTTTGTAAGGAAGGAGATTGATGGTGAATAGTAATTCGGAGCCGGACTACTTCAACATTAGACGTTCAGTATGAAACCTTCGTAGTTTCAAAAGCTAAGAGGTATGATCGTACACAGCTACCCACTTTCCTGCCACTTTCTTAAAAATCAGCGTGATCATTCCGTCAAGGGGTCCGGTAGTTCGGTTGAGATGAAACCGAACCGCCACTACATAATAGATTTCTGACAGCGGACTGACCTGCAGTACTTCATAGCTCAGCGTTCCCATTGCTGCCCGGTCCGGATAAGCAGTTTTGTATTCATCCAGCACGTGCTGCCAGCCGCGATTGGCTCCCCTTGGACTCATGAATTGAAGCGAATCTGATTTCCAGTATCCTTCCATGAAGGCTTCCAGATCGCCGTTATTCCAGGCGATCTGTTCCGCGTCCAATATTGCGCGGATCGTTGCTTCTTCTGCTATGGGGTCAAACACCGGTTTTTTTTGCTGTTCACAGGCGATGCTTAGCGCATAGACGACCAGCAAAACGAATTTTTGTCCTTGTTGATAATCCATCCAACTAAGCTACCACTTTTGAAGAAGATTTTCCCGCCTCATGGCTTTCCTTCACGAACAGCGTTTCTGGATCACTTCACGATTCATGTTCGGTTGAGAGACTCAAATGAGCAGGAAATTGAATTCAAGGTATCAGATGCTTCGGCCAAGCGGGGATGAAGCATCTGATGTTATTGCACTACCGGCCCCGATGTACGCATCGCTGCCAATCCGGGGAAGGGCCAGGCAGTTCAACTACCTGGGACAAGTCAGTTTCCGGTGGACGCGAGGCCTGCCCGTACAGTGTTCATGCCTTTATTTAAATAGTGAGAGGCGCACCCCGTCCGTTACAACTGGCAAGGATGTCTACTCGATTATGCTGCTTTGCTTTGATAATGCGCAATTGAGTCCAGCTCTTTGAATTTTAATTGCACTTCTTCTTCAATATCAAAATCGTCTTGCAGCCCAAGCCAAAATTTTGCCGAATTCCCAAAGTATCGTGAAAGTCTAAGAGCCGTGTCAGCCGTTATTCTTCTATTTCCCTTTAAAATCTCAGATATACGCGTCTGTGGTATACCGAGGTCCTTTGATAATTTATAAGCACTTAGTCCTAAGGGAAGTAAGAACTCCTCAATGAGAACTTCTCCTGGGTGAATGTTTTTAAGCTTTCTCATTTGTTCTTTTTTTAATGATAGTCAACAATCTCAACGTCCGAAGCATTTCCATTTTTCCATTTAAATATTATCCTCCATTGGTCATTGATTCTAATTGAATAATATTCCTTCAAATTTCCTTTAAGTTTTTCTAGTCTATTGGATGGAGGAACCTGTAAGTCAATTATGCTGTGAGAGTTATTTAACATTCTCAATTTTCGTCTGCCAATTTCCTGTAAATCGCCCGAGAATCCCTTCACTCGTTCACCGTCCCATATTTTCTTGGTGTCTTTGGAGCCAAAGGAAATTATCATAGTATCGCTGTACGTTACTTACGCCAAAGGTAAGTATTTTTTTCCAGGTGGCAAAGCTGTAGAGAAAAGCAATGCCTCAAAACCGCGCAGTAAGCGACCCGTTCGCTACGTGGTTGCGCCTTTATAACATTTAGGCAGATAAATGTGAGACCCACCTCGTCAGTTACAACTTGCGAGGCCGTCTACTGAATTGACAGGCCTCTCTGGATGCTGCTGCCAGGATCAGTGGAGCAGAGCTCAAGGCAGGCGGATGGGAATAACCGAGAAGGAGGCCCATGATTGAGATACTCAAGACCCTCCGGAAAGTAATGATATTTTTAATAGCTATCGAGTGCCTCTGGGATTAAGAGTTCATTGCTACTTTGTGGCCCACCCTGAAAAGCTATGATCGTACCAGACTGGGCAGTATTTTTAGTCGCCTAGAGACCTGAATCGTAAGACTGTGGTTAACGGAATTACATAACTGATTGAATCTGATACCCATTGACGAAAAAAGTTAATATTTTGCACCTTTTAACCGTATGAAGAAGATAAACTTTAGTGACGTTATGCCCCACCTGTTGGCTGTGATCGTGTTTCTTGTAGTGACGGTTACGTTTTTCAACCCTTTTTTCTTTGACAATAAGATCCTCAATCAAAACGATATAACTCAGTTTGTCTGGGGAAGTAAGGAATTGCGCGACTTCCGTGATGCCACCGGCGAGGAAGGTCTATGGGCCAGTACTATGTTCAGCGGTATGCCAGCGTATCTGGTGAATCTCGATTGGAGCGATGAAGTGGTGGTGGGTATGAAGAAAGTCTTGTCGCTCTTTTTAACCCACCCTGTTTGCAATGTCTTCCTTTGCTTCATCTGCTATTATATCATGCTGTTCACGTTTAAGGTTCGTCCTTATCTCGCGATCGCGGGGGCTCTTGTATTTGGATTATCATCCTACATAATTATCGGTCTTGGCGCGGGTCACAATGCAAGGATCGGCGCGATTGCATTTATGCCGTTGGTCATGGCCGGGATTCATCTCGCATTTACAGGAAAACGAATTCTGGGTTTCGGAGTGACGGCAGCAGCGATGGCGTTGCAGCTTCGCGAAAATCACACGCAGATTACGTATTACTTAATTATTATAGTACTGGGCTATGGTGCCATGCAACTCGTAACGGCCCTTCGTGAAAAGCGGCTCAATGAATTCGCAAAGACCATCGGTGTCTTGGTCGTTGCAGTTGGTATTGGTGCGAGCACATTCGTCGGACCGTTGTGGGCCATCACAGAATTTAGCAAGTACTCCACCCGCGGACCTTCCGAATTAATTACCACATCTGCCAATACTTCTGGGTCAGGTTTACCCAAAAGCTATGCCTTTCAATATAGCAATGGAATCTTTGAACCATTGACCGCGCTTGTTCCGGATTTTTATGGCGGAAGTGCTTTCAATGCTTTTGTAAACGACGAAAAGAGTGAAACATACAAGTCCCTGGTAAATGCCGGCGATCAGAATACTGCCAATCAATTGGCGCAATTCTCTTCATCCTACTGGGGTGATCAGCCGTTATCGGCACCGTATTATGAAGGTGCCATTGTGGTGTTCCTATTTGTGCTTGGTTGCCTGATTGTGGAAAAAAAATACCGGTGGTGGCTGGTCTCAGTAAGTATTATTGCTGTAATGATGAGCTACGGGGATAATCTTCCAGCATTCAATTATTTTTTATTTGATAACCTTCCGGGTTACAATAAATTCCGTTCGGTCACATTTATTATGGTGATCGTATTTTTCTCATTTCCACTTCTTGGAATGATGGCGCTTGAGAATGTGCTTCAAACGGGCGTGACGAAAGAGATAAAACGAAAATTGATAATAGCCTTTGGACTGACAGGTGGATTGTGCCTGCTTTTTGTCCTGTTCGCGGGAGCGTTCAGTTATGCCAAAGGAAACGAAGCAAAGCTCCCGGTTTGGTTCTTACAAGCGCTGTATTCCGATCGTGAATCTTTGCTACGATCCGATGCCTTCCGCTCATTGGCCTTTATCCTTGTGATATTTATTCTGTTATATTTTGATTTACCTAAAAGGATTTCACTCAACGGTTTTTTTGCAGTCCTTATTATTATATCGTTGATTGACGTGGTAATGGTGGACAAACGTTATTTTACTGCCAGCAACTATCAGCGCAAGCGTGACAATTCAAAATTCACAGCGACGCCAGCCGATGAGGCCATTCTGAAGAACAAAAGTTACTACAGAGTTCTTAACCTTACTGACTTTTACAGCGCAAACACTTCACAATTTCATCACTCTCTTGGGGGATACGGTGCGGTGAGATTAAAACGCTATCAGGAATTATTTGATTCCTGTATTTCCAGGGAGAACGATCAACTGATATCAGATGCGCAAAGCGGTAGGCTCGACTTCAGAAAGTATGGAGTGATGAATATGTTGAACACCAAGTATTTCATTTATGGCCAGGAGGCAGATAACATTATTCCAAATCCTGAAGCAAACGGTGTTGCTTGGTTTGTGAAAGACGTTGTCACGGTTAATTCACCCAACGAAGAACTCATAAAGATCAAGCAGGTGGATACGAAGGCTACTGCGGTGCTGGATGGTTCGAAGTTCAAATTAACTCAGCAGGGTTCTGCACCGGACAGTTCTTCAAAGATTTCAGTGGTTGATAAAAAACCATACTGGATCAAGTATGAGTCGCAGTCGACGGGTGGAGGCCTGGCTGTCTTTTCAGAAATATATTATCCATGGGGATGGCATGCGTCGATCGATGGAAAAGAGGTTCAGATACTTCGTGCTGATTATGTGTTGAGAGCGTTGGAGGTTCCGGCCGGTAAGCATATCATCGAGTTCAAGTTTGAGCCAAAGCCTTACATCATTGGTAACAAAATCACAATAGCATCGAGTTGGGTATTGCTGCTGGTGGTAATGGGAACCATTGGATGGACTTTTAAGAAGTCCTGATTGAGCTCGGTATTCGCTTTCATGAATATCTTTATACCGTATTTTTTACTAATCTTAGTGTTCCTGATATTTCAATGAAACCTCGTCTGGCAGAAACCATTAAAAAAGACTTTGAGAAGCGCTTCCAGAAGAAGCCCTCACTATTCGTTGCCCCCGCGCGAATTAATATTATCGGTGAGCACATCGACTATAATGATGGATTTGTTATGCCAGCAGCCATCGACAAGCACTTTGTTTTTGCTATCAGCCCGAGCGGAAATGATAAATGCAATATATATGCAGATGATTTTAAAGAGGGTGTTTCTTTTTCATTGAATGACCTTAATCCGGGTGAAGCCTGGATTAATTATTTAATGGGTGTGCTGGATGCCTTTCAGCGAAAAGGAATTTTAAAAGGTGGTGTCGATTGTGTTTTTGGTGGAAATATTCCTGCCGGCGCTGGTATGTCATCGTCTGCAGCTTTGTGCTGCGGATTTGGTTTTGCCCTCAATGAACTTTACCAACTTGGCCAGGACCGTCTCTCGCTGGCCAAGATGGCCCAGTACGCCGAACATGAATTTGTAGGCGTGAATTGTGGCATTATGGATCAGTATGCCTCTCTCTTTGGAGAAGAGAATGCAGCGATCCTGTTGGACTGTAGAAAGCTAACTCATGAAACACTTCTATTTCAACCGCCGTACCATTCGTTGCTACTCATTGACACAAAGGTGAAGCACTCGCTCGGGTCATCGGCTTACAACAACCGGAGGGAAGCCTGTGAACTTGGCGTGGCAGTCATCAAAAAGAAGTACCCAAAAGTGCTGTCACTTAGGGATGTGACACGAGACATGCTATATGAGCAACAGGAAAAGCTTGGCGAAGAGATATTTATTAAATGTCTTTTTGTAGTCGAAGAAATTGACCGCGCAAAGAAAGCAGGGGCGATGGTAAAGAAAGGAGATTATGCCGGATTGGGTGAACTGATGTATCAGGCTCATTGGGGATTGAGTCAGGCATATGATGTGAGCTGCGAGGAGCTCGACTTTCTCGTGATGCTGGCTGAAGAAAATAAGAAAGTTGTCATTGGCTCGCGTATGATGGGCGGTGGCTTCGGAGGTTGCACTATCAATCTTATCGAAAAAGGCCAAATTGAAGCGTTTAAAACAAGTGTTGGACTGAAATATTTTGCTACTTTTAAAGTCGAACCTGAATATTATGAAGTTCAACTTTCAAAAGGAGTACACTCTATCCTCACTGCCTAACCTTTCCTGACACATGCAACAACTCGCCAACCTGGATTACCTCGTTTTCTTTGTCTACTTTATAATCGTCGCGACCTACGGCTACTGGATTTATAACCGGAAGAAGAAAGAACAAACAGATTCAAAAGATTTTTTCCTTGCAGAAGGTTCGCTCACCTGGTGGGCTATCGGCGCATCGTTGATCGCATCCAATATCTCTGCGGAACAAATGATTGGTATGTCGGGCTCCGGGTTTAAGATGGGTCTGGCAATTTCCACCTATGAGTGGATGGCCGCAGCGACGTTGATGATTGTTGCTATTTTCTTCATGCCTATTTATCTGAAGAACAAGATTTACACCATGCCTCAATTTCTTACTCAACGATACAGCAGTACGGTCAGTACGATCATGGCTGTGTTCTGGTTGTTATTGTACGTGATCGTGAACCTCACCTCTATTCTTTACCTGGGGGCACTTGCGATTAGTACTATTTCCGGCATCAACTTCTGGGTGTGTATGACAGGTCTTGCGGTGTTCGCGGTGATCATTACACTCGGTGGTATGAAGGTGATTGGATATACGGATGTAATTCAGGTGTTCTTTCTCATTCTGGGTGGACTAGCCACTACTTACCTCGCTCTTGGTCTGGTAGCAGAGCATTACAACAGCAGCGGTATTGTTAATGGATTTAATTTAATGATGGATCATGCTGACGACCATTTTCATATGATCTTCAAGCAGGAGAATACAAACTACCTCGACTTGCCGGGCTTAACGGTATTGATAGGAGGGATGTGGATTGTAAATTTGAATTATTGGGGTTGTAATCAATATATCACCCAGCGCGCGTTGGGTGCAAGCCTTCCAACAGCACGCAATGGAATATTGTTTGCTGCATTTTTGAAACTGCTGATGCCGGTGATCGTCGTACTTCCAGGTATTGCAGCATATGTGTTGCATCAGGATGGTATGTTTCAATCGGAGATGATGGTAGGAAGTGAAATCAATCCTGATCGCGCTTACCCTATATTATTAAACCTGCTTCCAATTGGGTTGAAAGGTCTTGCCTTTGCAGCATTAACGGCGGCCATTGTTGCATCTCTGGCAGGAAAAGCAAATAGTATCTCAACAATTTTCACGCTGGATATCTATAAGAAATTCTTTAATACAGGTGCCAGCGAAAAGAATCTGGTTTACACCGGTCGCATCGCTATTCTGGTCGCTATGATCCTCGCTGTTTTGATATCACCTTTTCTTGGCATTGATAAAAAAGGCGGGTTTCAATACATCCAGGAATACACTGGCTTTGTATCGCCGGGTATCTTTGCAATTTTTATTTTGGGATTCTTCTGGAAGCGTACAACCGCCACCGCTGCACTAGTCGCGGCGGTAATTGTTTTTCCGCTTTCGCTAATGCTAAAGTTCCTCCCGAAATGGACCGACCTTTCAGGGTTGAGTAGCATGGGCTTTTCAATTCTCAATCAGGAGAGTGGGGTGTACGAAATCCCTTTCCTTGACCGGATGGGATTTGTGTTTATTTTCGTCATGACGCTGATGATCGGCATTAGTTTGCTTTCCCCTAAAGATGAATCGAAAGGATTGGAAATTGACTCTTCAATGTTCAAACCTAAGGGAGGATTTGCGATAGGAGCGGTAATTGTATTCGGTATTCTCTCAGCACTCTATATAGTATTTTGGTAATTAGTCGAAGGAGGCTGGAAGTTGGGGTTTGATTGTTTAACCCGAACTTTCAGCTTCTGATTTTCCACCCTCTCAATGAACCGGATCGATCGCCTTACCGCCATCCTTATCCAACTACAATCCAAAAAGGTTGTTAAAGCGGAAGAGATTGCCAACAGGTTTGAGATCAGTCTGCGCACCGTTTACCGCGATGTGAAAGCATTGATGGAAGCAGGTGTGCCGATCGGTTCAGAAGCGGGTACTGGCTATTTTATCGTCGATGGTTATCATCTTCCTCCGGTCATGTTCAACCAGGAAGAGGCGAGTGCGATGCTCCTTGCTGGAAAACTCGTTGAAAAGATGTCGGATCATTCTGTAAAGAAATCGTTTGAATCTGCCCTGATGAAAATTAAGTCGGTGCTCAACGATGCGGAGAAAGATCATCTTGAAATGCTGCAAACGTCGGTAATGGTGGCCCGTGCGGCTGAACCTGAAAAGGCAGAATTCCCCAATAATTTCTTAACGGACATTCAAAAGGCCCTCACTCATAAAGAAGTTCTAGAAATAGAATATCAATCTAACCACGAAGAATCAACGAAGCGGGAGATTGAGCCTATTGGAATTCAGTATTATAGTGCTCACTGGCACCTGATCGGCTGGTGTCGCCTGCGCAGCGGCTATCGTGATTTTCGCGCTGATAGGATCAAGACATTGACCAACAATTGTAAGAAATTCGATGGCCGCAATCTGATTAGTTTGAAAGAGTACCTGGACTCTCTCATGCAATCCTACGGCGAACTTGAGAAAGCTGTTGTGGTATTCAATAAATCCGTTTATAATTCACGCCGCTACATGTACGGGTGCGTTTCCGAAGAGGATCTTGGCGATCGTGTACGAATAACCTTCCTCATCGATCGACTGGATTTATTGTCGCGCTGGATTCTTTCGTTTGGAAATGAAGTTGAAATAGAGCAGCCCCCAAAACTCAGGGAGCTGGTTTCTGATTTGGTGGAGGAACTGTACGCACATTATTCGGTTACTGCGGATCCTTCCTGAACTCCACATCAATTTGTTTTCTTTGCCTGATGAAATTTTAGAACAGGTCGCCCCTACGGGGCTTGTGCTTCGCTGAACATGCGCGTTTCTACAAACAGGTCGCCCCGATGGGGCTTGTGCTTCGCTGAACATGTGCGTTTCTACAAACAGGTCGCCCCGATGGGGCTTGTGCTTCGCTGAACATGCGCGTTTCTACAGACAGGTCGCCCCGATGGGGCTTGTGCTTCGCTGAACATGCGCGTTTCTACAAACAGGTCGCCCCGATGGGGCTTATAAAAAACTGATAAACTTCAATTAAAATGTGCGAGAACCGACTACGAAGAACAGCTCCGTAGGTCGATCTGTTGGTGGAACATGAATGGCGGCCAAAGGGATTAGCCCAGTAGGACCTGTAGGGACGAAACCTGAATTTTCTTAGCTTGTGAGACGATACAACTATTGCTTAAATCTCTTCTCCATGAATTCCCAGCCCAACAAACGCAGAAAATTCCTCAAACAACTGTTCGCCGGATCTATGGTAACGTTTGCTATTCCGTCTTTGGCCACGGCAGGTTCTCCTGGTGAAATTCAACGGGAAGCGTCTCTGTTCACGTCGCCGGGGGATGTCGCTGATGAACGCTACTGGGAAATGGTGAAAAAACAATTCAGCGTTCCGCAAAACCTTATCATGCTCAACGCTGCGAATCTTTGCCCCAGTCCATATTTTATTAATGATCTGGTCGGGTCTGCTATGAAGGGACTTGAGCAAGATGTGTCGTTTCAGTATCGCAGTCAGTTTGGTGCAAAGCGGGCCAAATCGATTGAAGGCCTCGCAAAGTTTATCTCAGTTTCTAAAGAGGAACTCGGTATTGTACGAAATACATCGGAAGGAAATTCCATTCTAGTTCAGGGCATGGATCTGAAGCCTGGGGATGAAGTTATACTGTGGGATCAGAATCACCCTTCGAATAATATCGCCTGGGAACAACGCGCCAAGCGGGCAGGATTCACAGTGAAGAAAGTTAACGTGCCCGCTAATCCAACGTCAATTGACGAATTGGTAACACCTTTCGCAAAAGCCATAACTCCGAAAACACGGCTCATATCCTTTTCTCATATATCCAACACCAGTGGATTAGCCTTGCCGGCCAAACAGCTCTGCCAACTGGCGAAATCGAAAAACATTCTTTCTCTGATCGACGGAGCCCAATCGCTCGGTATGATGGACTTGAACCTTGCCGAAATGGGATGCGATTTTTATACCGCGAGCACTCATAAGTGGCTGTTGGGGCCGTTTGAAAATGGAATTCTTTATGTCAAAAAGGAAAATCTTCAACGGATCTGGCCAAATGTTATCAGTGCAGGTTGGAAAGAAACCACCACCACAGTGGACGAGAAGCTTTGCGTGTTGGGTCAACGAAATGAAACGTCGCCCTTTGCCCTTCCGGAAACACTGGAATTTCATTCCACCATCGGAAAGAAAAATGTGGAGGACCGGGTCAGAAAACTGACAACCTATCTTAAAGAGCAAATTCAAAACAAAATCCCCCAGGCAACTTTTGTTTCACCGTTGTCAGGAGAATTCACGGCGGGAATTGTCATCATCAACCTTCCAGGAAAAACGCCTTTGGAAATCAATCAGAAATTGTATGAAGCTCACGGTATCGCCGTCGCGCCTTCGGGTGGTGTGCGGATGTCGCCGCATATTTATAATACGTTCGCGGATATGGATAGGGTTGTGGGTGCGTTGGGTATTCTCGCGTAAGGTAATCGGTGATCGGTAGGAGGTGATCGGTAATCGGTAAGAGGTGATCGGTAGGAGGTGATCGGTAAGAGGTAATCGGTAAGAGGTGATCGGTAGGAGGTAATCGGTAAAAGGTAAGCGGTAATAGGTCACCCAAAGCCGAAGGGTGATTTGCTCAGTGAACTTAACGAGATACTTGAATAAGTGAAATTTAAAGTTGGACATTTGAAGGCTCCGCGTCGGTTGTTCGGTTTTTTCACAAATAACTTTTTTAACTTATAAAAGCAAGTGGAATTAATTGACAAAGTCTCAGCCGTTGAAGCGGTTTTCAAAAACCTGGATAACGCAATCTCAAAATTCCAATCAACTTCATCTCTCCATTGCAAATTCGGGTGCGGTCGATGCTGCACCAAACCCGACATCGAAGCCACCATTCTTGAGTTCCTTCCATTTGCCTATTACTTATTTCAGCAGGGCAAGGCAGAAGAATGGTATGATAAACTGAAAGTCACTGATTCTCCCATTTGTCTCATATTTAGTCCCACCCAGGTAGGAGCGGGACTGTGTTCAGAGTATGTTTATCGTGGGTTGATCTGCCGTCTATTTGGATATTCAGCGCGGACCAACAAATACGGAAAACATGAACTGGTGACATGTTCAATAATTAAAAATGAACAAGCTGAAGCCTACATGATGGCTGAGCAAAAAATTGAATCAGGGGGCGAGGTTCCTGTAATGACCGACTACTACATGCAACTTCATGGTATAGACGACATGATGACAAAAGATTTTTATCCTATTAATGAAGCGATGCGAAAGGCGATTGAGGTAGTGATGCATTATTATTCATATAGGTAGGTGCGGTAAGTGTTTAGCGGCTAATATATTTTTCAAAGCAGAAGCTCTGGACCTCTGTGTCAAAATGCACTGGCTTTAATTTTCCTGATCATCTTATTCAATAGCACCGAAGGAGCCACCACTGTCTTTTTCTGCGTAACACTACTTGCCCCTGAGAAAGGCGACCCCGAAGATCCATTGAAAACCAAGGTAACGAGGATCACCGCCGCTACGGCAATTCCCAGCGCCAAAACCCAGATCCGATACGATAGATTCTTCATTTCAATCCTAAACTTACAAACTCAGTACCATCCTTGAAATCCCCTAAAATCACGTATTTCATGCTGTTTCTTGTTATTAGGATGTTCAAAGACGAACACTCTAAGCTGCTTTTCGTACAGTATTACTGCCCGGTAGGCACTTGGTTACGGACCGGCGAGATTAAAAGGTCCTACAACTGGCCTTTTGCCTTTCGTCGCTTATCCTTTCCGCTTTGCTATCCTTATGGTTACATTTGTTGTAGGTTTTGGCATAAAATTACATGGAGATGAAAAAATATCTTGTTTACGCCTTGATGGCCATGGGCACGGTTGCCTATGCTCAGGAGAGCCATGATGGACCCGTAAAGTGGATGTCGTTTGAGCAGGCCGTGGAGAAGTCCAAGACTGAAAAGCGTAAGATTTTTATTGATGTCTATACAGACTGGTGCGGATGGTGCAAGGTCATGGATAAGAACACATTTAGTGAGGCCCAGGTTGCCAAGATTTTAAACGAGGATTTTTATCCGGTGAAGTTTAATGCAGAACAGACGGAAGATATTCTTTTCAAAGGAACGACATTCAAATTTATTCCATCGGGAAGCAAAGGCACTCATCAGCTGGCTCTGGCATTGCTGAACAATCAGTTATCATATCCTACCGTTGTTTTTCTAGATGAAGAATTCGCAATGATCCAGCCCGTTCCAGGTTATCAGAAGGCCGAAGAATTTCATAGAATGATAGAGTTCATAGGCAAAGGTCACTACAAGACCATGAAGTGGGCCGACTGGCAGGGAGTTTACAAGTCACCCTATGCCGCGCCAACCGGTGGCACTGGTTCTGGAAAATAACCAACGTTTCCTATTTTACTTATCTTAAAGGATGCTGTCGTTGGTGTTTCCTCGTATCGGCAGGAAGGTGGATTGATTTAGTTCCGCAAACCAATCGAGGCTGAATTTCTATAATCTCCTGAAACGCTATTATTAATATTATCCATTCACTGGCAAAAACACTTTTTAGCTCGGCGTCCTCCAGCGCACGACTCGTTGATGATTAAATTGCCTTCGTGCTATTGGTAGCGTTCTTCGTACTTTTTTGATTATTCTCTCTGCTTTTTCGCTGTTTCTCCCTACTTTTTTGTCATTTCTCCATGCTTTTCGGTCATTTCTCCATGCTTTTCTCTCGTTTGTTCGAGCTTTTTCACGCTTTGTTTATACTCTCTCCATGCCTCGTCCATACTTATTCGTGATTTCTCCAAGCTTTTTCGAGCTTTGTTAATACTCCCTTCATACCCTGTCTATACTTTCTCTATACTTTTACCGTGTTTCTCCATACCCTGCTCATACCCTCTTCGAGGATTGTTCATGCCCTGCCCATACTTTGTTCTTACCTTGTTAATAGGCTGTTCGAAGTGTCTTCATTTCCTCTGCATACCTTCTTCGCTGGTTGTTAATACCTTCCTCATCCGTTGTTAAGACGTTCTTAATAGTCTAGGGGATATGGAAATAGTTTGCCTGCGATTGGTGGTTTCACAGTCATCAAAGTCTTAGAGGCTGTCAGGTCATGTCGTAAGCCGGAACTTCAAAAGAAAACGTTGGATTCACCTTGTTAGGAATGAGAAGGCGTAAAAAAAGCCCCGGTTGTCCGAGGCTCGATATCTTTCTAATTGAAGTCCGTTAATTTCCCTGACCTTTTTCGTCTTGTTCCTTCTTCACCCGTTGTGAGTCGACGTAAGCAAGGGCGTTCATAAAACCAAATATAATGCCGACAATGAGGATGAATAAATTGGCGCCGTCTCCTGCTACCTGGTCAAAAAACATAATTCCGTTGTTTAAATGATTTTCAAATGTAAGCGGAAAACCTTAACGAGCAAAACGTTTTTCTTTGATTTAAAGGCGCTATTGCTGTTGGTGAAAAACACTAACAAAAGCAGAGTACGGCCGGAAATGTGCTTAAATCCCCAGCTCCGCCTTATTCGCCTTCAAAACTGAAATAATGAATTCAATATGGCTTGTGAGTTCAACCCCAAAAATTTCCACGCCCTTATAAACTTCCTCGCGATCAACCTTTGCCGCAAACCCTTTGTCTTTCAGTTTCTTAATCACGGACTTCGCCTCGAGCGTGGAAATTCCTTCTGGTCGCACCTGGGCACACGCTACAATAAATCCAGTCAGCTCGTCGCAGGCCAGCAATCCTTTATCGAGCGTCGTATCGTATGATACACACCATTTTGTATAATGCGCTGCAATAGCATGTGCGATTTTGTCTTCACCCAGTGTCTTCAGCTTTTCAACGATCAGTTTTGGATGCTCTTCCGGAAAACGTTCGTAGTCCGCATCGTGAAGCAATCCAGCAATCGCCCATTCATCCTTATCTTCGCCAAGCTTTTCGGCATAGGCTTCCATTACTAATTCTATCGTGCGCATGTGGCGCAAGAGGCTTACATTTTGAGTCATAGACTCAAGTATTTCCCTTGATTCTGTACGTGAAATCATATGTGAGTTTACTACGCTTTACGAATTCTTTTGCGAAGGAAGACCAGATTGGCGGTGGCAATCAATGCAACGATGCCGATCACTATCGCGGTGATCACAATTTGAGTATTGCGAAGGCGGAGGGTCTTTATCTTGTCATCCGCCTGAAGCGCGTCAACTTCTTTCTCGCGTTCCTGAAGTTGAAGAGCTACATCCATTTGAGCAATGCGCCGGCTGCTCTCCTCGCCATAAACTTTTTCGCGGGCCACATCATACTCCACCATCTGCTCGAATGCCTCTTTCATCTTCCCCTGGTTTGCGTAGTTGGTCGCCTTACTTCTCAGGATTTGCGGAAGATAGAAGTTGGCCTGAAGTTCTTTTGACAACGCCATCGCTTCATCGAGGTAACGCTGTGCTTCTGCCGGTTTATTTGCTTTCACGTACACAGCGCCGATGTTGACCAGCAATGAAAGTTCGCTGGTCCGATCGTTTTGTTTCTTGGCGATGTCCATTGCACGCTGATAGTACTCGGCAGCGCGTTGAAAGTTATTCTGACGGTAAAAAAGATTCCCGATGTTGGCGAGTGGATCAGCGAATTCAATCCCTGATTTTTCACCCATTTTGTACGCTTCGGTATAATAGGTTAATGCCTGATCATACAATTGTAGTTCACTGTGGAGATTACCCAAGTTGTTCATGGACCCAATGATTTTGTCAGCATCTGCAAGAGCAATAAATCCATTGTGCGATTCTTCAAAGTATTTCAGTGCCTGACTGTAATCTTTTTTAACCATATAAATATTGGCGATGTTGTTTTTTGTTGTCGCCATGCCTTCGCCGTTCTGGAGTGTGGAATAGATTTCCGAGGCCTTCATATAATTCTCAAGGGCCTTGTCAAGGGCACCCTGGTTTTTGTACGAGACACCGATATTATTATAGGACGCTGCCATTCCCTTTTGATCGTTGATGGCGGTGGCGAGAGTCAATGCCTCCGTTGAGTAGCCAATGGCTTTCACCGGATCGGAATTGATATACGCGCGGAATAGCTCATTCATCACTTTTACTTTCTTCTCACCTTCGGCGGTTTTTAATACGTTTTCGAGACTGTCGATGGTAGTGGCAGAAGCGAATTGGATGATCATCAGCCAGACGATGCAAAAGGAGAGAAGGTGCTTCATTTTAATAGATTTGAGCAGCAATTTAGTAGAAAACCGGGAGCTTAAAGCAGAAAACTACAACCTGGGCCCTGCACACACTATTTTCACCTTTCCACTTTCAGCTTAAAGGTTATTTTTGACAAACAAATCGCAAAGAAAATGAAACTACTCACGCTCCTTTTCCTCCTTCCATTCCTAACCTTTGCTCAGGAGAATAAAAAAGTAATGGAACCGGTCGACCGACTATTCGAAGGCATGAAGAAGGGTGACAGTGCCATGGTTCACCAGGCGTTCATGCCGTCACCAACATTTTATACGGTATTGATAGACTCAAAAACAAACAAACCTGTTTTAAAAGTCGATGTATTTGCTGATTTCTTAAAAGCGATTGGCACTCCCCATAAAGATGTGTGGAACGAAGTGATCTGGTCTCCGAAAATTGAAATTGATGGCAATTTCGCCCAGGTCTGGGTGCCGTATGGTTTCTTCACCAATAGCACCTTTAGTCATTGTGGCGTCGATGCTTTTCATCTCTTCAACGATGGCAGCGGTCATTGGAAAATCTTCCACCTCGCCGACACTCGTCAAAAGACCGGCTGTGTTATTCCAAAAGAAGTTACTGACAAGCTAAAATAATGAAACGATTACTTTTTATTGTTGCTCTGCTGGTAAGTACGGCCTCGTACTCACAGTCAACGATTACAACATTGGTTCTTATCCGCCATGCTGAAAAAGTCAACGATGGCACGGCCGATCCCGAGTTATCGGAAGCTGGAAAGCAACGGGCAGAATCATTGACAAAGTTTTTTAAGAAAGCCAAGATAGATGCGGTCTATTCCACTTCATACAAACGCACAAGAAATACCGTGGCGCCGTTGGCTCAATCAAAAAATCTGACGGTGGAAACATACAATCCGTCCAAACCTGAAGAAATTGATGCATTGATTCAAAAATTTAAAGGAGGTACCATCGTTTTGGTCGGTCACTCAAATACAACGCCCGCCGTACTTAATTACCTCACGGGTCATAAGGATGAGTTCGCAGCGTTTGATGACGGTGATTACGCTAACCTGATAATTGTTTCTGTTGTAGAACGAGGCAGGGATGTGAAGGTGACGTGGTTGAGTTATTGAAAGAGGAGGGAGGAGACAGGAGGGAGGAGTTAGGAGACAGGAGTTAGGAGTTAGGAGTTAGTAGTTGCGAACCACCGATCACCGCTTACCGCTTACCGATCACCGATCACCGCTTACCGATCACCGATTACCGTTTACCGCTCACCGATCACCGCTCACCGTTTACCATCTCCAGAGAATTCCCTAACTTCGATCATGCTTCGTCTCGGTATCTTCCTCGTTCTATTAAGCTCCACGGCCTTCGGGCAGGCTGATGAGATTCGAAAGAGCATCTATTTCGATGGTGGCAGTTATTACATAGACGAGTACCAGGCAACCGATCTGGCCCATTGGCTTGATTCCATTCCCAACCTGCTCGACAAATATGAAATTCAGTTGATCAGTCATACCGATAACATCGGGAGTAAGCGGTACAATCAAATGCTTTCCAAAATGCGCAGCGAAGCAGTGTTTGAATTGCTGCTCCAACGTGACGTTCCTGAAAAGATGATCCATATCAAGGATTGGGGCATTGAGAATCCTGTGTATAAGAATGATAACTATCAGGGGATGATTATGAATAGGAGAGTGGATGTGATTTTGAGGCCGATTGTTTTTTAGCTCGAAACCGGTAATCGGTGATGGTAAGAGGTAATCGGTGGTGTACCCTAACGATCGAATGGGCCAGTGTTCTCGAGCATTGAGAACCGATCACCGTTTACCCTTTTACTGTTTACCCTTTTACCGATCACCGATTACCGTTCACCGTTTTTACCGATTACCAATTACCGTTTACCGTTTACCGATCACCGATTACCGTTTACCGATTACCGATCACCGATTTCATAGTACCCACACCGTCCACTCCCGGACACCTTTTTTCACTCCCGGACGTATTTTGTGCAACTAATCTTAATTTGAGCCGTCTAATGGTAGAAATGCGGATGGCATTATTATTGGCATTAGGACCCGGGCTCAAACTGCCAACCGGGGGGCGCAACCCAAAATAAAATGATCAAACTTCAAAACGTCGACAAATACATCGATTCACGCTTTCAGCGGACATTCATTCTCAAGAGCATCGACCTGGAAGTTCAACAAGGTGAATTTTTAACAATTATGGGCCCCAGCGGCGCCGGCAAATCCTCCCTCATGAACATCATAGGAATGCTGGACGAACCGTCCGCCGGAGAGTACTATTTTTTCGATGAACCCGTTCATAAAATGAAGGAGCGTCAGAAAAGTGAAATGCATAAGAATTATATCGGCTTCATCTTTCAGGCCTACCACCTTATCGATGAGCTTACAGTATATGAAAATATTGAAACCCCTCTTTTGTATAAAGGCGTAAGCAGCGGCCAGCGCAAGAGTATGGTAGCCGAATTGCTTGATCGTTTTAACATGGTCGCCAAAAAGGATTTGTTCCCCGAGCAATTAAGTGGTGGTCAGCAGCAGCTGGTGGGTATCGCCCGCGCCATTGTGGGTGAACCGAAATTATTACTGGCAGATGAACCAACGGGCAACCTTCACTCCGATCAGGGCAAAGCTATCATGGATATTTTTCAAAAGTTGAATGAAGAAGGGATTACGATTATTCAGGTTACTCACTCGCAGGAAAACGCAAAACGCGGCAAGCGCGTGGTAACAGTAGTGGATGGAACGATAGCATCAGATGAATTAGTGAAATAAACAATGAACATGAAAAGGTCGATTTTAATAACAGCAATTTGCACAGTGATGGCGGGTTACTTATTTGTGACGACGCAGACAGCATTTGCGCAGGATGCACCACCCCCTTCCCAACTAACCTTTAGTGAAGCTGTGAAGATTGCGTTGGAAAAGAATGTCTTATTAAACACCCAGAAGAACAACTTGTACACAGCGAGTGCAAGAAAGCTTCAGGCATATGCAGGGTATCTTCCCTCATTGAATGTACAAGGATTTGCTCAACGTTTAAATGGATTGCAGATTGACCCCGTAACCGGAGTAGGTAGTAATATTGAATCGGATTATATCGCGGGAAATCTTAATGCTAATTATACGCTGTTCAACGGATTCAACAGAACTAATACCATCAAGCAGAGCAGCAACAACCTGCTGGCACAAACCGCCCTGGTACAACGAACCAACCAGGATGTGATATTCAATGTTGCATCTCAATATCTTACGGTGCTTCTTGATCAGCAGTTGCTGGCGATAGCAGATGAAAATACCAACACCCAGCAGGTGATATTTGATCAGACAAAAGCACAGGCTGATGTAGGAGCAAGACCACAGGCCGATGAGTTTACCCAAAACTCTTTGCTTAAGAATGCGGAGGTCGCTGCCCTGAGAGCCAAGATTACTCTTGAAAACGACCGCGCGCTGCTGGCGCAAACACTTCAGTTAGATCCTTCGATCGATTTCACATTGGTCCTGCCGTCATGGGAATCCGACCTTACCTACTTCCAAACTCATTCACTCGACAGCCTTTATTCCGTAGCATTACAGAATCGTGCTGATTTGAAACAAACGAATTATCTGGCGGACGGTTGGAAATATTCAATGCGGGCTAACACCGGTGGTTACTATCCGACGATCTCGGCATTTGCCCAGTATGGCTCTACGTATTTTAAGAGCGGCACTACATCACCACCTTTTTCTGATCAGTTCTACAAAAACAATCCGCAGTTTGCCTACGGTGTTCAGTTGAACATTCCACTATTCGACAGATTCCTCACCCGCACAAACCGTATCGTATCAAAAGTCCAATACCAGAATGCAGAACTCACACGCGATAATTTGTACAAGACCGTTAAGATTGATGTTCAGCGTAGCTTCAAGAATTATCAGACAGCGATACAAAGTTATCGTGCAAGTTTGTCGCAGATTGAAGCTGGTGAACTTGCGTTGCGTACTCAGCGGGAAAGTTATGAACTTGGTGTTGCCAGTCAGGTCGCGGTAGCGCAGGCGAATCAGTCATATGTAATTGCCGCCGCTTCAAAAGCCCAGGCTGAGGTGACGTTGCTGTTCCAGAAAATACTATTGGAGTATGCGCTCGGTACATTAAGGCTGGAGGACTTGCCATAATAGACTTCGCTCAAAAGCGGCAAAGTCTGGATCAAGGCTTTGTCGCTTTTGCACTTTCTCCGCCAATTTCCCCTTGGTCAAAAAAATTTCTCTCCCTACAAAATCTCACTATCTTTGCGGCCCCCTTCCTTCGAATGGGGCTCGTTCTGATTGGTTTCAGGCGTGTAACTCAAAATTGCAGCGGTCCGGCCCGGCCGTGTGCATGTAGAATCAGGGCAAATTGTATGGCTAAAGGACAAAAAGGTGGCGATCAGAAGTCACCAAAAACAGACGCTCCAAAGAAGCCCCTCGCGGTAAAAGGCGCGGAGTCTGATGTGGACGTGAAAACAGCAGAAGGAGAATTGGAACAGGACGAACTGGCTGCCTTCAAGGCGCAGAAGCGTGCTGAAGAAGAGGAAGGTATCAGCCGCGTTGTGCGTGATGTTACCGCCCGCAAGAGTGCTGCTGGAAACAAAGTATCTCTCGAAGGTTTCGATTGGGATGCATTTGAACGCAGAGGTTTCGGTGAAGGATATAACTCCAACGACCGCGACAACATGCTGAAGCTTTACTCGGGCACTGTAGCTACAGTAAACAACAGTGAAGTAGTAAAGGGTACCGTAGTGGGTATCAACAACCGCGATGTGATTTTGAACATCGGATTCAAGTCTGATGGTCTTGTGCCATTGGCTGAATTTAAAGATATGCCGAATCTTAAGATCGGTGATCAGGTTGACCTCTTTATCGAGGAGCGCGAAAATGCAATGGGACAGTTAGTGCTGTCACGCAGAAAAGCGAAATTGGTTAAGGGTTGGGAATATGTACAAACAGCATTGGATAAGGATGAGATCATCGAAGGTTTTGTAAAGCGCAGAACAAAAGGTGGTTTAATCGTGGACGTATTTGGAATCGAGGCATTCTTGCCTGGTTCACAGATCGACGTGAAGCCTATCCGTGATTTTGATATTTATGTAAATAAGAACATCGAGGTGAAGGTTGTGAAGATCAACTACACCAACGATAACGTGGTGGTATCGCACAAGGTGCTCATCGAGAAAGATCTTGAGCAGCAGAAGGCAGCTATCCTCACGAACCTTGACAAGGGTCAGGTGTTGGAAGGTGTAATCAAGAACATGACCAACTTCGGTGTATTCATCGACCTTGGTGGTGTAGACGGATTACTACATATCACGGATATATCATGGGGACGCATAGCTCACCCTGAAGAGTTGTTGAAACTCGATCAGACGGTGAAGGTTGTTGTTCTTGATTTCGATCACGACAAGAAACGCATCTCCTTAGGTATGAAGCAACTTACGCCTCATCCTTGGGAATCACTTGCTGCCGAAATTCAGATTGGTTCAAAGGTGAAGGGCAAGATCGTGAACGTAGCCGATTACGGTGCGTTCCTCGAATTGCAGCCTGGTGTTGAAGGCTTGATCCACGTAAGTGAGATGAGCTGGTCACAGCATTTGAGAAATCCTCAGGATTTCATCAAGGTTGGTGATATGATTGACGCAGTTGTATTGACTATTGATCGTGGAGAGCGCAAGATGTCACTGGGCATCAAGCAGCTTACTGAAGATCCTTGGACACGTCAGGATGTACTTACTAAGTATGCAGTAGGTACTACTCACAAGGGTATCGTGCGTAACCTTACCAACTTCGGATTATTCCTTGAGTTGGAAGAAGGTATCGACGGACTCGTTCACGTATCGGATCTTAGCTGGACGAAGAAGGTGAAACATCCTTCCGAGTTTGTGAAAGTAGGAGATACCCTCGAAGTGAAAGTGTTGGAGTTGGATGGCACCAACCGTCGTCTGGCCCTTAGCCATAAGCACCTCGAAGAGAATCCATGGGATACCTTCGAAACCATCTTCTCTGTTGGATCAGTTCATAAAGGAACAGTCGTTAACAAGAATGAAAAGGGGATGGTTGTTGAGTTGCAGTACGGTATCGAAGGATTCTGTTCAACGAAGAATCTTACCAAAGAAGACAATGGTAAGGTCGAGATCGGTGAAACGCTTGACTTCAAGGTATTGGAATTCTCTAAGGAAGACCGTCGTATTACGTTGAGTCATCGTGCACTCTGGTCAGCTGAAGAAGAAAAAGCAGCAGCACCTGCGGCAGCTGCAGCCAAGAAAAAGGTTGAACCGAAGGGCAAGACTATCGCTAACATCAATCAGCAAAGCGAAAAATCTACGCTGGGAGATCTGGAAGCGTTGAGTGCTTTGAAAGAGAAGATGTCAGCATCAAAGGCGGCTCCGGCGGCTGATGATAAGGCTGAGTAGTTCATAGCTCTATTATTAACATAAGGGGATTCGAAAGAGTCCCCTTTTTTTATGCCCATCATCATGTTTTTTTCTACATCAGGAGGCGAAGGATGCAAAGTCCTGTAGGGAATTAATCTTTGTAGAAGAATTTGGGATTTTCGATACAAGCGTCCCGTAGGGCCGCAATCGTTTAATCATCAGGTATTTATCTGCAGTTGGTGTTTTCACCAACTGCAGATAAATACATTATCTAAAGAGCCATGTTTACTGGATAGGTTTCGTCCCTACAGGACGATCGGCAGCATTATGGTGACAATTTCTACAAAGATTAAGTCCCTACGGGACTAGGGACACCAGTGGAGTTCATTTTGTCTGCAGCTGGTGTTTTCACCAATTGCCTCGAAACGTTTACGTCTCTTTTTCGGATGATTGCTGAAAACACCAACCATAGGCAAATACATATTTAAAGAGCCATGTTGATTGGATAGGTTTCGTCCCCACAGGACGATCGGCATCATTACGACGACAATTTCTACAAAGATTAAGTCCCTACGCGCAATGTCATTAAGTTAAGGAAATAGATTTAGCAAATCAGGTGAACCATGTAAACTGATGCTTTAGCCAATGATCTTTTATCGGCTTTGATGAAATAGCATCTGTTGCGTGCCAAAAAGCGAGAAGATCGATTGATGGTTTCTATGGCACGCGGTCCGCGTTTCGCCTCGATTATCCCCGACTTCGTCGGGGCTACAAACATATGACCCCGATGGGGTCCCGTGCTATTCGGTTCGCGTTCCTCAAAATCGAAGGATTAAGATTTTAAATTTCTTTAAGCTTCTTTGATGAAAGAATCAGAGTACTTTATTCACTTGCTTGCCGATTTCATTTCCTTAACTTAATGACATTGCCCTACGGGACTACGGACACCGATGGGGTTCGTAGACAAACGAATCAAGCTTGACTATTCGCCTCAATTGGGATTTCCTAACTTAATGACATTGCCCTAGCGGGATGATTCCGCTCAGAGCAAATTTTCCCACTGTAAATTGATAACATTGCCGCCGCGACAACCTTAAAACTCCTCTTTTAATTTATCCAGCGTATCCTTCTGATCCAAAAACACCATCTCCGTAAGTCTATAATTTTCATCATAGCCTATCCGCAAGGCGATCTTTTCACCGTTCCAGACAAACACCTTTTCAAACCGTGCCAGTCCAGGTGATTTTTTCTTTTGACTTTGAGAGTCGCCGTACAAAGTTTCAAGTGACTTTACCAGATCTTCAAAATTTGATTTGGACGTATTTTTAAAGCTTACAATTACTTCCTGGACTTTGTCTTTATAGAATTTTAATTCGATCTCGCCGGTGTAGGTCTTTACGCTCACCCGTTCTTTTACGAGAAATAGTCGGGTGTCGGCATTTTCCAGCGTTTTAGAGTATTTGATTTTCTCTTTGTGAGTTGCGAGACTATCGCCAACCTTAAATTCTTTAAAGCCACCCTTCTTATCGAGTTCTGCCACTGACTGAGCGGAAGCTGTTGTTTGGATTATGACGAAGAGAATGATGTAGATCGCTTTCATTGAGAATAGATTTTATCAAAATTAACAAATTGCTGTCGAATGATTTTCCGGATGTTTACGTCAATTCCCGTGCCTGACGCTCAGGCCTACGACCTGAGCTGGGAAATCTCGCCCCGTTGGGGCTTCAGAAATTGAGCGTGATAATTGAATTTTCCAAGGCCCGGCGCATCAAGGCGAACTACATCGTGACTATAAACCATTGACCCGGATGCAGTCATGGAAATTAGCGACTATATTTGCTTCTTCCTATGTTTCGCCTCTACACACCACTTCTCATCCTCCAGGCATTTTGTTTATATCATGCCTACCGCAACAACGCGCAACAGCGTTGGTACTGGCTGATCATTTTCATCCCCGGAATCGGATGTGCGCTTTATCTTTTTGACAATTTCTACAACAGAAAAAACATTGATACCATCGCTGAAGGGTTAAAAGAAGTTGTCAACAGTAATCACAAGCTTGAGCAGTTGGAAAAAGCCCTGCAGTTCAGCGACACACTTACCAACAAACTCCAATTGGCGGATGCGTATGTTCTTTACAAGAGATATCCCGACGCCATCGCCCTTTATAAAGACTGCCTGACCGGATACATGGCAGACGACGTGAAGCTGCGGATGAAGTTGATGGAGGCATGTTACCTTAACAATGATTTTGAATCAACGGTGCTATACGGAGGGGAGTTGGAGCGGGAAAAAGTTTTTAAGAATTCGGTGGAACGTGTATCATATGCCTGGGCACTTCACAAGTTGGGGAAGAATGACCTGGCGGAGGCGACGTTTAAAGACATGGACAAGCAATTCACCAATTACCTCCAGCGGGTGGAGTATGCTAAGTTTCTGATGGCGACCAATCAGCTGAAAGTGTTGCGGGAATATGTCAAGGAATTGCGTGAGGATCTGGATCACATGAAGGCTCCTGAGCGGAAATTTCACCGAGATGTGATCAGGGATATCCGGGCTGTATATGACCAGGCGATGCGATAGGCCCTGCCGGCACCTGGCAGTCTGTTTTCCTCGTTTTTTTGGCGTATCGGAGGTAAATGTTAGTTTTGCAGGCCGAATTACAGTTACCAACTGCCGCTATTGGTAACTGACTCAATGGTCTCGTGGCCGAGCGGCTAGGCTGAGCTCTGCAAAAGCTCCTACAGCGGTTCGAATCCGCTCGAGACCTCCACAGTAAAATATACCCTCTGATACTCAGGGGGTTATTTTTTTCCCCACTTTCTAACTCATTTTTTTACCCACATGCCATACAGAGGGCAATAGTAAGAGCAAGAATATTTTTAAGTATGTGTTCATGTTAATTCATTAAGAGATTGGTAGTCGAATGATGAACTCACTTCCTTCCTTTTCTTTTGTCTCCACCTTCAACTCTCCACCATGCCCCTTTGTAACAATATCATAACTCAAACTCAAACCTAGGCCAGTTCCTTGTCCGGTAGGTTTTGTGGTGAAGAAGGGTTGAAAGATTTTATCCAATACTTTTTGTGGGATGCCGTTGCCGTTGTCGGAAACTCTTATCTCAACTTTATCGCCAAGTCTTTTTGTGCTGACTGTAACTGTCGGTTCGTAACTCCTATCCTCCTTAGTTCTAGCGAGGGAGGACTTTTCATTGACTACATAAAATGCATTGGTAAGCAAATTCAGAATTACCCGGCCTATGTCCTGCGAGATTACATTCACCTTTCCGAGGCTGCTATCGAAATCTGTTTTGAAGGAAGAGTTGAATGATCTATCCTTTGCTCGCAATCCATGATAACTCAGGCGCAGATACTCATCGCACAAAGCATTGATGTCTGTCAATTCTTTTTGACCTGAGTTGGTGCGCGAGTGTTGAAGCATACTCTTCACAATATCTCCGGCCCGCTTACCGTGATGATTTATTTTTTCGAGGTTGGTAATCACATCCTTAGCCAGTTCCATCGCTTCTTGTGTGTTACCCTTATCTAGTTCGGCTTTCATCTCGTCAAGGAGTTCGCTACTTACTTCAGAGAAGTTGTTGACAAAGTTCAACGGGTTTTGAATTTCATGCGCAATGCCTGCCGTGAGCTCACCGAGCGAAGCCATCTTTTCTGATTGCACCAACTGTGTTTGTGTCTGCTTTAAATCAGTTAATGTTTTTTCTACTGTCTGCTTGGCGGCTTCCAGTTTATTGAAGTCTTCGTAGCGTGCGTAGGCGGTAGAGAAGGCATCGGCAACTGATTGCACCAAGTGCAAATCGTCATCATGCAACGCAGACGTATTGCCCACATACAGCATGCCTTGCAAGAAGGGCAGGAAGTGCAAGTAGATGCCCTCTTTAGGAATGGTAGCCAAATATTCTTCGCGGTTGGCGATGGCACCCTGTTGCATCAGCACATCGGCTTGCAATTGAAAATCTTTATCCTCCCATTGAGCAACAAAGATTTTGCGTTGATGCCAACCTTCTATGGCTCCAGAAAGATTACCTGACGAATTGAAAGGCAGGTGAAAGGCGCCAATCGCTTTGCCATCGGGGGTGGAAAGATACGTATGAACATGTTGATGCTCGTCATCCATAATGAATACACCGCATCGCACGAATGGGATGCCTAGAATAGTAAGTTCTCTCCATATTAAAGGAGTGATGCTCTCGAGGTCTTTGGTGGTGCGCATGCTGGCAATCTCGGCACGCACGCGATCGAGCGATGCCTGACGGATGGCATCCTTTGCATTGGCTTCCGCCTTTTGTAATTCTATGTAGCGCCTGAAGGTAAGATCAATAATGGACTTAAAGCGATGAAGGATTTTTATTTCAGCTTCCGTAATGGGGTGTTCATAATAGCCATAAAAAGAACCCTCCGAAAAACTTAAGAAATAGCCATGATGTTCAAGGCCGGCTTTTGCCTGATCGGGAACATTGAAATTATTGGTGACTTTTTCATAATAGGTCTTCAATACATCTCCACTCATCACGAAGAAATAGTCTTCTCCACGCAACCAGGTATGGTGAATATTTATCAGCACTGGGTGATCATCCAGTAATGCCGAACCTACCATGGAAAGGCTATCGCCCGCGGCTGAGGACGTTGCCGAATACAATAAAACTTTTCGATTCTCTTTGTTCTGAAGGCCTACACCCGCGCGCATCGGTTTGATGCCCAACTTGCGCAACTCCGTAAATACCTGGCTGGCGGTGGAGGTGAGATCGTTGCTGTTGTGCATGGCCATTGCTTTGCCGCGCACTTTTTCCAATGCCGCTTCAATAGTGGCTTCGCGTGTTTGCTCTTCTGCCTGTTTCAAATCATAATACCTTTTGTAGGTAAGGCTGAGCACGGTTGTAAACCTGCGGTAGATCTGCAATTCATCTTCTGATAATTCTTTTTCCGTCCACGAGAACACTCCTCCTTCGGGGAAGTAAAAGAAATAACCATACTGCACCGCGTCATTGGCATGTTCCGGATACGCAACCTGTGGGCGAATAACCTGATAATATTCTTTGATTTCAGCACCTCGCAAAACAGGATGATACTCTTTCCGCAAAATCCAGTTGTCATAAATTCCTTCCAGCACCGGGTGGCCGGTTAATTTCATTATTCCGTTGAGTTCAATGGTACCACCTTGTTCTTTGGTACTCATGGTAGAAATTTCTACTGTATGCTTTTCTTTGTCGATTAGCCCTACCCCAACTCTTCTTGGCGTGATGTTCAGCGCTTCAAGTTCGCGAGAGAATACCCCAATGGTTGCCACCAGGTCTTCAGAACTGTGCATGGCCATGGCCTTGCCGCGCACTTTTTCGAGTGAGGCTTCGATGGTGGCTTCGCGTGCACTTGCTTCTGCTTTTTGCAGGTCGAGGAAACGAGTGTACGTGCGTTCAAATTCTATGGTCAGGCGACTCAGAATTTTCTTCTCATCGTCCGTCAAACCATCCGTCACCATCACACCGAAGCAACCGTATTTCATAAATGCTTCCACATAATGCAGACCTTCGCTGAAGTTTTCCGGTCTCAGTTCTTCAACACCAGCAAACAGTTCACTCCATGCACCAAAATAGTCTTTGACTGATGAAGGTGTTACATGGTAAGAAACAACCGGGTCTTTGCTTTTCCAGTCGATGAGACATTGAGCTGTTGCAGGTTCATTTCTGTCAAGCGGGTAGTTGATTGCTTTGCTTTTAAATATCGTTGAACTATTTTCTGCCCAAGCCGCCCAAAATATGTGTCGATCTTTTACTTCATCCGGCAACCACAAAAATGAAAACGCTGAACGGATGCCGAGCAACAAAATCTGTTGGTGAAAAACCCTCAACGTATCATCCAACTCATTGGAACGCTGCATAATCATGCTTTGGGCCCGGGCACGTTCTAGTGCTAATTGAATTTGTGACTCCCTTGATTGTGCTTCTGCTCTTTGCAAATCCAAATAGCGTTTGTAGGTCTGCCCGAAAACACCAGCAAATTTTTTAAACACGTTTACAAACTCATCTGAGATAGGATTGGGAGTAAACGAAAAAATAATGCCTTCAGCAAATGAAAAACTGTTGTGAACTATTTCCTTTGGCAAGGATTTAATGTCAACGTGTATTGGATAACCCGGGTAATCGTTGAGCATCTTATAGTACTCGATTAATTCCGCTCCCTCAAGTTTATAGGTGAAACTTTGTTTTTTACTTTTCCATGATTCCTTTATTCTTTCAAGCACTGGATGCAATGTCATATCCAATGTTCCGATGATGGAGATCAATTCTTCTTTATTATTATTCGAAGCTGCCCAGACTTCCGTAATGTTAGAATCATTCATAATAACAATACCACAACGGGCTGATTTATCCAGCCCCAGCACCACCAATTCTTCAAATAGGGTGGTTATGGTATTGCCAACATCCTGGCTGTTGTGCATGGCCATCGTTTTACTCCGAACGCGTTCCAGAGAAGTTTCAATTTGCGCTTCTCTTGCTTGTGCTTCTGCTTTTTTTAGATCGAGGAAGCGGGTATAGGATTGTTCGAATACATTTGCAAACCTTTTTAATATTACATTGTCATCATATGAATAAGGTATCGCTGCATAATTTCCCATAACAAGAAAAATATCTTTCATACTAACAATTGATCTTGCATACCCGGGCGTTTTCAGCAGGTTGTTTCTATTTTCTTCGGAGAAAACATCAAACGGAGGATTACAATTGAAAATATGTTGCAGCCATTCATTGTTGTCAGCTTGTGTAAGAACATCTGAGTAGACTTTATCTGGCTGTTTTTGCGCTTCTTTTAATTTTGTCACTCCCGGATTATCTATAAAAGTCCATTGAATTCTGTAAGCTGTTGGGTACCCTTTAACAGCCATCCAAAGCTGCAAGTCATAATCCGGGCTATTGATTCCAAAGCTTACGTTGGAAAATTTTATACTGAGTTGCTGCAATTGTTCAGATACTACGGTGATAATACTGAGAAGCTCCTCGCTTTTATGCATGCCCATCGTTCTTGCACGAACTCTTTCTAATGCTAATTGTATCTGCGCTTCTCTTGCCTGCGCTTCTGCTTTTTGCAGATCGAGGAAGCGGGTATAGGCAAATGAAAAAACAGAAGTGGCTCGTTGAAGTAAACTCCAGCTTTCAGCGGAAATAGCACCGGGGGACGCGGCACCCATGTATCCATTTGAAAACTTCAATAGATGGTAGGTTCTTTCAGGAATTTTCCCTCCATAATAACCTTGAAGCAAAGTTGATTTAGTTGCACAGTAGTTGATCCACTCTTTTCGATTTTCTCCCCGCATCAGTATGGAGATCTTTTTTTCACCTGAGTGATAAAATGAACACATCATTCTTCCAACCCATGTTTCGTTCAAGTCGAGTGTCATGTGGTCGGTTACCAACTTGCCATTGCTTTCCCGAATATCCTTTATTGCATACCAGCATTCGGTATTAGTGTTTTCTTGATTAAGAATGTAAATGGAACTTGTTTCTAATTCTTCCACTCCTAGCAAGCCCATTTCGGTTCGCAATACACTAGCAACTTCTATTAATTCCTCGGCTTTATGCATTGCTAACGAGCGGCTGCGAACTTTTTCCAATGCCGCTTCTATTTTTGCTTCTCTTGTCTGTGCTTCTGCTTTTTGAAGATCGAGGAAACGGGTATAGGTTTGTTCAAAGACGCTTGTAAAACGCTGCAACAACTGAACAGTTTCTTTGGCTACCGGTTTATCTGTGGAAATGGAAATAATGCCTTTTGAAAAACAGGTAGCGTTGATCACGCGTCTTTTTTCCACATCCAGAAATTTAGTACCTAATGCAGCGTGCGCTTCGGTTAATCTTTCTTTTCTGTGTCTATTATAGGCTTTAAGTTGCTTGCCCGTAATATCTATTATAACTGATTTGAGTTTCTTTTTCCACGCTTTATATAGTTTTTTTGCAACATGAGCTTCGTCAATAGACAGGCACACTTTGGTATCCATTTTACTTCCCTGCCAGGTATGCCAGAATTCAATTACCCAATCTTGCTCATTTATTATTCCGATCGTAAATTGATCAGGATGGTGGCCTAGCTCTGTAAACTGTTGAAAAAGCAAATAAGCCGTTTCGGAAAGCTCTTCACTTTTTTGCATCGCCATTGTTTTTGCACGCACTCTTTCTAACGCCAGCTCAATTTCTGCTTCCCTTACCTGCGCTTCAGCCAATGAAATATCTGTATAGCGCTTGTAGGCGAGATTGAAGACGTTCCTGAAACGTTTCAGCAACTGAAGTTTTTCCTGGCTTATTGCATTAAAAGTTGAAATGCCGATGGCCCCCGTTCCGATCGAATAAAAGTAATAATGCAGCGCTTTGCACTTTTTTATCCTGGCGTCATCTTTTTCTCCGACATTTTTTCTGAACCGTTTCCAACTGGTCAGGTCCTTTCCTTTAAAAACTGTTTCTGAAAAAGCATCCTTCGCTTTGCGAATCTGCCTTATCTGTTTTTCTATTACCGGATGAATGTCATACGTTAAAGGATTGGCGCTTTCACCAATCTCATCTGAGTAATCATAATTCACAAATGTCTTTTGCTCATCGTTGTGAATATTGATCATTGTATTCCTAAGCTCACTAAACCCTAACGCCTCCAGGTTCTCAAAAACAACCTTGCATATACCTGGCAGATCGTCAGCCTTTTTCAAAGCCATTGCTTGCGCTCGCACTTTTTCCAAGGCTGCTTCAATTTTTAGTTCGTGGTTTTTTTGTTCTAACTCAACTGTGCGCCTTTTTACCGCTTCTCTAAGTTGGATGTTTTCTTTGGCGATTTTGTCAGCAGCAAATTGTTCTCCTTGTTCGGTTCGGGCATCGGGCAGTGAACAGTGCATGTGAGTGATTTTCCAATGATTTTCCTTTTTTGCAAAAAGGGCATCTATTCTGGCATGGTCGTATAAATTCCATTCTTTGCCGTGTAAAAAATAAAAATCGCATTCTTCGTACACCCTGATGTTATCTTCACTTGGAAGTACTTTTATTTTCCGGTTTCTAATTTCTGCCTTCCCTCGGGTTTGCTCAGCCGTGGCACTATAAAATTTCACGGCATCTTTTTTATTTAAAAATACTTCGTGAGATGTGGACCCAATGATATGGACATTCTCATCGAGAAATGATGCAAAGATCTTGATTTCGCCATTGAGATTGGCATCCCAAAATGTGTGATAGGCGGAGAGGATTTCGGCTTTGAGTTTGGGTGTGAGTTTCATTGTTAAATTTTTCTGACCAGGTAGTTTTTTTTAATTACTTCTTCTGCTTGAAGATAATGCCGGAGAATATGAAACCGGAGAAATTCCAGCCGCTGTTGAAAATCCATCGCTCCTGAAATTGCATGGGGATGCGCTTGCAAACGCAACTCTTCGTCTTTCAAATCAAGGCCAAATGCTTCGAGCACCTGCTGAAGGCTGGCTAACGAAGAGTGCCAAAAGGCCATGGTCTCGCCCATGCGCGGGGCGGCCACGGCAGGAACCTGCTCTTTGGGTTTCGAGGTTTTTTCAATAATCCTTTCAATGCTCATATTTTTATGAATCGATTCGAAGGTCCGATCCATTCTGCCTTCACGAATAGCGTACAAGGTTTTCCACATACCGGCTGTATGTCTTCAAAATTGCATTACGCACATCCGGATATATGTCATAAGTTGCATATATCCCTCTATTGCTTTTCCTAAGGTAGATTTTTGAAATAGGTTATCCAAAAGGCTTACCAACTGTGAAAAGCCCTTTTGTCACATGGGCATGCCTTTCATCTGTGCGAGAACTCTGGTGACCTAATAGTTCCTGCAAATATTGAAAATGGATTCCATAGAGTTCTAAATCACTGATGTTCGTCAGCGGCTATTTTGTCGAGTTAGTGTTATCGCCATATCGCCTAAGTCAATACACCGTCTTATACTCTGTCTTCAATATCTTTTGAAACCGGGGCAGCTTGCGCAGCTTATCATGAAAAGCGTCAACATTTAGAAGTTCAACAGAAATATTAGCCTCGTCCGCAGCGGGGATGGTAAGCAGGTATTCAATTTTATCCAGGCATTCATCATACTGTTCGCAAATCATATAAATTCTACCAAGGTAAAATTCACTTAATGGGCCGTCTTTGAAAACATCGCGCGAAACCGGCACCAACAGCAATGCCTTCTTACCGGCTTCAATCGCTTTTTCACATTCACCCGCATAAGCCAAACCACGGGATTGGAGTATGTGAAAATCTACGGGAGAATTTATTGACTCTTTTAAAAGAGACTCCACTCCCCGCGCTGCATACTTCTTTGACGAACCAACATCTGGACGCATTAATTTCGTCAGGCTTTTAACGATTCAATGATAACTGATTTGCGCTAAATGCTGGCATTGCGCACAATTCCAGTCAGGTGACAGAAAATTACCCCCATGTCACAAAAAAAGGGATTTGGAAAGCTTTTAAGGCCACTGCAGGGTGAACCTGCTCATAAACCGAATAGCTTCTAAACGGTTAGGACTGATGATGGTATCGCCATTTGAAATTTGTTGCGCTCTCATTTGACTCTGTTTTTTTTAGCATTAACTTGCCATCTAAACCGGTGCACAATGAAGAAGATTTTACAGGTACTTTTGGTAACTATGATTTCGATGCAGTGTATTCAAGCGCAAGACGAAGGCGCAGTGGTAAAAAGGGAGCGCATTACAAGGGATAAAAGTATTTTTATTGGTGGAGGTATTTCCAATGTGCTTGGAAATAATTTCGGCGACTATTCAACCGGGATCAATTTTGAAGGAGGATATTTAAGAAGGCTCAACCGGGTGGTCTCCATCGGTGGCTCGATTTCTTATCTGCATTTTAATTATGACCCTTCCATTCTTCAAAAGGTGCCTGCTCTAAATCAGGACCCGGTTAATTTCTATTATGGAAAGGATCAATATGATAATGAAATCGGTTCTCTTCTGTATCTAACTGGGGGCGACATGACGTTGGTTTCTCTGGCTTTCAATTTGAAGGTCAATTTTGTTCCCATAAAAGATAATACCATAATTTCGGTCTATGGATTTGTAAAGCCCTTTATAACGTCGGTAAAACGCGGGGATGTTGCCGGGTTAACGGATGATTATATTTATAATACATTTACTAGTAGTTGGGAACCGAACGGCAAAAGTACCGGATCTTATGCGGGTGACTCGAAAATATCAGGAGGGATCCTTTTAGGACCAGGAATAGAACTATATCCAGGCAGAAAGTTATCCTTTTTTGCTCAGGCCGCATTTGGCTATACATTCCCTATCGATATTGTAAGCACCAGGTCTTACGTTAATGAAATTGAAAGTTTAACGGCTCCCAAATTTCCGGTTAGCAGTTTGGGCTTTACGTCAATAAACTTTGCGGCCGGAGTCTCGTTTAATCTCAATTAGAAAATTTGAAGGTTTATGAAGACGGCTGGGTTTTTCATTGCTCTCCTCTTATCTGGTTTCGGTTCTTTTGCTCAATTTAAATTTTATGAGCAGGGGATCGATGCATATAAAAATCAGGATTATGCGAAGGCCATCGAAAACTTAAATGGGTATTTAGACTACTCTATCCGCGATAAATCCTTCGATGTGGATGTTCATTATTATTTAGGTCTTTCCTATTTTAAAACGAACTCTTTTACAAGTTCGGTCCGTGAATTTGACAATGCGGTGCAGTCCGGCCATAAAAATGCCGGCAATATTTATTGGTTCATGGCTAAAGCCTACGGGGAACTACGCGCCCCCAAAGAATCCATTGAATCGTATTCGATGGCATTGGGTCTCATTCCAGAGCATTCCAATCAATCTAAAATTTTGTTTGAGAGATCACAGCAGTATGTCAAGTTGGGTGACGTTGAAAGTGCACAAAAGGATCTTCATCAGGCACTGACATTGAATAAGGATAACGGTGATGCAAAGCAGGCCCTTGCTCTGTTTAGCAAGAAGGACAATGACATTGCCAAGAGTGAACAAAAAGTAACAGTCACTTCTCCGCCCAGTGATCGTAGTATAACTAAGGGGTCGAAAGGCAATGATCTTAAGAAAGATTCTAATAAGTCGAAGGGGGAATTGACTTTGGACAATAAGAACAAAGTTAAACAAGATTCAAACTCGCAGGTAGTCCTTACGTCTCAGTCAAAGGTAAAGAACAATCCGGCTGAGAAGAAAGCTGACGGCAAGAACAAGCAAGTGATTGAAAACCAAACCGTGGCTCAAAATTCTTCCGACGTGTCAGGTAAAAGTAACGTACAAGTAACTGTACCCGTTGTGGTTGAGCCGAAGGAGCCGACATTGGCTGATCTTTTTAAAGATGAGAAAAGGTACGCGCTTGTCATAGGCAATTCCAATTATAAGTACGTTGCCCCATTAAAGAATGCAGCGAACGATGCGACCGACATGGCGGCCGAATTGGAAAAATCAAATTTTGAGGTGATCAAGGTAATCAACGGGAGCTATGAACAAATGCGTGAAGCGTACAGAAAATTTCATGAGAAATTGACCAATGGCCCTAAAGATCAAACGATTGGTTTGTTTTATTACGCTGGTCACGGGCTTCAAAATGAAGGTGAAAATTATTTGGTTCCGGTGGAGGCCAACATTAGATACGAAGATGACATTCCACGAGCCTGCTTTGCCGTACAACGGGTAGTAGTAGCCAATATGGAACGATCCAATTCTCGCATGAATATTATTATCCTTGACGCCTGCCGAAACAATCCCTTTCCTTCCGCTTATCGTTCGGGCGGGGCTGGATTGGTTCAATTAAATAGAGCCAAAGGATCATTTGTAGCGTTTGCAACCGCACCGGGTGCTATAGCCTCAGATGGCGAGGGACGAAATGGCCTTTATACACAAGAATTATTAAAGGCAATGCGAAAGCCGGCCCGCACGATAGAACAAGTTTTTAAGGACGTACGATATAATGTAATGAAACTATCGGAAGAAAAGCAGTACACCTGGGATCAGTCCAATATTATCGGCGATTTCTATTTTAAATTTCAATAAGGTAGCTGTTAGCCAGTCGAAGAGGTCGGTGAAAACACCGACCACAGGGGGGGGACCGATGCCTGGGTGGAATCAATACTGATGAAAAGCATCTGACACGAATGCCAGCACCGTTGGCAACGCCTCCCTCCAGTACGTCCAGGTGTGCCCACCATTGCGAATACGAAACTCATGCGGAATCTCTTTCTTCCTCATAGCAATGTGAGCGAGTGAGTTCCCTTCGAAAAGAAAATCGTCGTCGCCGCAATCAATATACCATCGCACGGATTTCTTCTGGTCGTCTGGCATAGCTTCGATCAACGGAAGTACTGTGTATTTTTTATAGTAGGCGTTGATCTGTTCATCAGTACCTTCCATCTTGCGTTCTTTCAACCAGGCTTTAGTAGCTTCCAATGTAACAGGACCTGTAGACGCACTCAGCGGGCAGGCTGATGAAAATAATTCCGGGTGATGCAGTGCGTACATAAAAGAACCGCCACCGCCCATTGACAGTCCGGCTACTGCGCGGGAGCGCTTCTCTTTTTTGATGCGATATGTTTTTTCAATGAATGGCATGAACTCTTCGAAGAAGAAGTCTTCATAGCGCCATTCATTTTTAAGATCGTTAAAATATCCGCGTGTGCCGGTGTTGGCATCCGGCATTACGATGATCATGGCAGTGGCTATACCATTGGCGATTGCCTTGTCAGTGATATTCTGCACCTCGCCAAACTGAACCCAACCCGTCTGATCGTCGCCGCCGCCATGAAGTAGGTACAGTACGGGATAGCTTCGCTGTGAAGTTTCATAATCGGGCGGGAGATAAACAGCATATTTTCGTTCGCCTTTAAGAATTTTGCTTGGAAGGCTGAGGTTGTCGAATACTTTGCCAGACTGGCAGAAAGCCAGCGATGGTAGGAGTATGATAATCGAAAGTAGAAATGTTTTCATGATGGCGGGATTATGTGTTCGCTATTAAAGATACAGAGAGTTAGTGAAAAACAAATGAGGTTTGGTGTTAGACTAACCGCTTCGCGCGAAGAACGGGCTTCTTTTATATGCTTTTTATATACTTTCCATATACTTTCCTTATACTTTCCTCATACTCTCGTTACTTCTTCTTTAGACGTTCTATACCGGCTATTTATGATCGATTTGGAATCAGTCGATGATCGATGTGTTTACTGTATATACTTTTAGCTTTGCCGTCACTGACCCGGCGAGGGGGCTTCGCCGCCAAGATCGCCTTTTCATCTGGAAAATATCGAGGCATTTTGAGGTGTTTCGATGCGTTCGAAGGCATGACGCGGTATTTCAGGACCTCGCTCATCACCACGTTTTTACATTTGACTCAAGAAGGAACATTGAGGATTAGGTCGATAGAAACATTGACCTCAGGGGTAAAAGCCTTAAATTATGGATCAGTTTAAAGCACGTTGTGAAGAGGGATAATAGTGCGTTTACTTACCAGTGGAAGCTCAGTTTTCAAGGGTGTATGGTTTTGCGACGGGTGACTTTGATGAAGATAAAATCAAAGACATTCTGGTAATCGGAAATTTTGATGGAAGCTCACCGCGAATGGGGAGGTCGGATGCGTCTTTTGGCGTGTACATGAAAGGTTTAAGAAACAATAACTATGTCGCAATGGCGCCGGAAGAAACTGGCTTTTTTGTATTTGGAGAAACGCGCGATATAAAAGTGCTGAAAGATGATGAAAATGCAAAGTATGTGTTGGTGAGCAGGAACAACGCAATTCCGAAATTATTTCAAGTAAAAATGGATAATAGTGAACCAAAATAAATTCAATTTCTAAACCAGAAGTTTATGAGTATAATCAAAAACCGAGTTATGATAAGAAAGAAAAGTTGCTTGCTTATTGTATTAACATTCGTTGCGTTGGGCAGCCAGGCCCAGACTACGTTTCCTAATATAGAAGCCGTCAGCTTTTCGAAGGTGAAAATCACCGATTCATTTTGGAAACCTAAAATGGAAACGGTTGCTCGTGTGACGATTCCGGTGTGTATGGATCAGACAGAGATCAAAACTCCTCGCATTGACAACTTCGAAAAGGTTGTCCGTAAGAAAGGTGAGAAGCACGGGCGGATTTACTTTGATGACTCCGATGTCTACAAAGCATTGGAAGCAATTGCTTATTCACTCAAGAGTATTCCGGATGCCGTGGTTGAGAAACGAGCGGATGAATGGATTGATAAAATTGCTGCCGCTCAGGAGTCGGACGGATACCTGAACACCTATTATTCGCTAACGGGATTGGATAAGCGTTGGACAGACATGGAAAAGCATGAGGACTATTGTGCTGGACATTTAATTGAAGCGGGAGTTGCCTACTACAACACGACAGGCAAACGCAAACTGCTCGATGTGGGCATTCGGTTTGCTGATCACATTGACAGAACTTTTCGTCAGCAGAACAAACACTGGGTTTCAGGTCACCAGGAGATTGAGCTGGCGTTGGTAAAACTCTATCATGCTACAAAGGATAAAAAGTACCTAGAATTATCTGACTGGTACCTCCAGCAAAGAGGGCATGGTTATGGAAAAGGAGTAATCTGGGATCAGTGGAAGTCGCCAGACTATTGCCAGGATAGAACGCCTGTTAAAGATCAGAAGGAAATCACCGGACATGCTGTTCGTGCGATGTATTTATATACTGGTGCTGCTGATGTAGCGGCATCCAAGAATGATCCTGAATATATGCAGGCAATGAAGAATGTGTGGGAAGATGTCGTATATCGCAACATGTATATCACTGGCGGGATTGGTTCTTCGGGAAAGAATGAGGGTTTTAGCATTGACTATGATCTCCCAAACGAGACTGCGTACTGTGAGACCTGCGCTTCAGTAGGAATGGTGTTCTGGAATCAGCGGATGAATTTACTAACAGGTGAATCAAAGTATATTGATGTACTTGAGAGAAGCCTATACAATGGCGCACTCGATGGCCTGTCGCTTAGCGGGGACAGATTCTTTTATGGTAACCCGCTCGCCTCGTCTGGAGGATATGGAAGGAGTGAGTGGTTTGGTGTGGCCTGCTGTCCATCAAATATTTCAAGACTTATTGCCTCGCTTGGTGATTACATTTATGCAAAATCAGATGACGCTATTTGGGTGAACCTTTTTGTCGGTAGCAATACTACTCTCGTTGTTAAAAATCAAAATGTCACAGTTTCACAGGAAACCAACTATCCCTGGAATGGAGATGTTGCCATTACCGTTTCCCCGACAAATAAATTGAAATATAAGCTGAACGTCAGGATACCAGGATGGGCTCAAGGCGTGCCTGCACCAGGTGAAACATATAAATATTTGACACCAGGTGCTACTCCATTTACACTGACGATAAATGGTAAACCATCGCCTTATACAATGAAGAATGGATATGCAGTGGTGGATCGCGAGTGGAAAAAGAATGACGTAGTGAAACTTACGTTACCAATGGACGTAAAGAAAGTTATTGCAAGCAGTCAGGTGAAAGATGATAAAGACAGAATTGCCATTGAGCGTGGACCACTGGTATACTGTATAGAGCATCCCGATAATGGTGGCAAGGCAATGAATTTTATTATCCCCGACAATTCCAGCAGCACAACAAAGTTTGAATCCAATTTGTTGGGCGGTGTCGAAACAATTCAATTTGACGCGTTCATTCTGAAACCTTCCACTGACGGTTCTTCTATTGAAACAGTAAAGGGTACCGTAAAGGCTATTCCATACTTTACCTGGGCGAATCGTGGCCAGGGACAAATGCAAGTGTGGGTGCCTCGCAAGTTTGATGACGTGGTTGTGAAGTGAAGCATTTAATTCTAAAATGATTTTCGCATGAAATATCTATCTGTAACGCTACTCGCTGTTCTGCTGGCTTGTGAGAATAAGCCAGCACAACCTGTAGTCTCTACTGAAACGACGAAGTCACTGTACGTTCATAACCGGTTGCCGTTAAAACTAAACCCATACACATCGCTTCCGCTTGGTGCCGTTAAACCCGGTGGTTGGTTAAAAGAGATGTTGCTCACTCAAAGAGACGGATCGACTGGTCACCTGGATGAAATGTATGCCCTGATGGGAAAAAGAAATGGATGGGTTGGCGGAGATGGTGATCAATGGGAGCGGGGTCCTTACTGGCTTAACGGTCTTGTGCCGCTTGCCTACATTCTGGACGACAAAGATCTTATAGCAAAAGCAAAGCCATGGATTGAATATGCACTTCAAAGTCAGGATGCAGAAGGTCATTTTGGTCCCTTAAAGGATTATGGTCCGGAACCCGGGCTTCAGCGGGATAACGCAAGAGATTGGTGGCCTAAAATGGTGACTCTTAAAGTTCTGCAGTTGTATTATTCTGCAACGAATGATCAGCGGGTGATCACGTTAATGACGAACTATTTCAAATACCAACTCAAGACCTTACCGAAGACGCCACTTGATAATTGGACCTTTTGGGCGAGGTACCGAGGTGGTGATAATCGTATGGTTGTGTATTGGCTGTACAATATTACGGGCGATGCGTTTTTGATCGACTTGGCGGAAATATTGCACAAGCAGACATACGACTATACTGATATGGTTCTCAATTCTGATTTGCTGGCTACACAAGGCAACATGCATGGCGTAAACCTCGCTCAGGGAATGAAAGAGGTTATCGAAAGACGCTGATGTCTTTTATAAATTGAAATAGTTCAGTTGGATAAAATTAATGAAACCTTTTAACCTAGTCACCTATGCGTGTTACTATTAAAGCCATTGTCTTTGTTTCTTTTTTCTTTGCGTCCACTTCGCAAGCTCAAATCCCTTTGCCTGAACATCCACGACCCGATTTTGAAAGGACTGAATGGCAAAACCTCAATGGCCCCTGGTCATTTGAATTTGATAAAAGCGACGCCGGCATTAGGGAGAATTGGCAAAACGGAAACAAAAATTTCACCAGGACAATCAGCGTCCCATTTCCCTGGGGCTCACCACTTTCAGGGGTGCAGAATGAAGCAGATATCGCCTGGTATCAGCGCACGATTAATGTGCCATTGTCATGGAATCAGAAGCGCACGTTCGTTACAATTGGGGCATCCGACTGGGAGACTACGGTTTATTTTGAGGGCAAGGAAATAGGTAAGCACCAGGGTGGCTATACTCCGTTTGCTTTTGAGTTAACATCTCTGATAAAATATGGTCAGGATCAAAAAGTGACAATTCGTGTTGATGACAAGCGCAGGATGTTTACTCTTTATGGAAAGCAAGGATACGGCGATGCGCGCGGTATCTGGCAAACGATCTATTTAGAGGCAAAGGGAAAAAATGCGGTTGACTATGTACACTTCCGCCCTGATATTGATCATCAACTCGTGCACGTTGAGGTTGGATTACTTGAACCTACTACTAAAAAACTGTCGTTGAGCCTTTCCGTTCTGGGAAATCCAACTCCGATTGAGGTTACAAAGCCAATCGATAAGCTGAACCAAAAGACCGTCTCTTTCGATGTGTCGATTCCCAATGCCAGGCTATGGTCATTAGAGGATCCGTTTTTATATGATGCGGTGGTGAAACTAGGAGATGGTGTGTCTGCTGATGTTGTAAAATCATATTTCGGTATGAGAAAAATCTCGGTAATGAATCTTCCAAATACTGATTTTCCATACATTTCACTCAACAACAAGCCGATTTATTTGCAGCTAACGCTCGATCAATCCTACCATCCTGAAGGATTTTATACGTTTCCTACGGATGACGTCATGAAGAAGGAAATCATGATGGCGCGCGAAATAGGACTAAATGGTATTCGCACGCACATAAAGATTGATGTTCCGAGGAAGTTGTATTGGGCGGATAAATTAGGTGTTCTTGTCATGTCTGACCTGCCTAATTTCTGGGGTGAGCCCGACGCCAGCGCACGAAAGGAATCGGAAGCCACTCTTCCCGAGATGATCAAACGGGATTTTAACCATCCTTCTATCTTTTCATGGATCATCTTCAATGAAACGTGGGGGTTAAGAAGTAAAGTGAAGGCGGACGGAAAAGAAACAGAAGTTTATCTTCCGGAAACGCAGAAATGGGTAGTGTCGATGGTGGAGACGGCAAAAAAGCTGGATAACACCCGCCTGGTTGAAGATAACTCGATTTGCTGCGGGGCAGGACATACAGTTACAGACATCAACTCCTGGCACGAATATTTGCCCGGCTGGGAGTGGGAAAATTATATGAGTAAGCTTAACGCCAATACATACGAGGGAAGCGCGTATCATTTTGAACCAGGATATAAGCAAGGCAAGCAGCCGAATATAAATTCAGAGTGCGGCAGCGTATGGGGCTATGATGGCAGCACTGGCGATGTGGATTGGTCATGGGACTATCACCGCATGATGAATACATTTAGAAAATATCCAAAGATGGCGGGTTGGTTATATACCGAACACCACGATGTTATTAATGAGTGGAATGGCTATTGGAGATTTGACCGCAGTAAAAAATTTACAGGCGTTGAAGAAATTGTCAAGGGAATGACCTTAAATGATTTTCATTCGCTGATTTACCTGTCTACAGGCAATGATATCAGCAAGTCGGTGAAGCCAGGTGAGAAAGTAAAGATCCCGCTTTACCTGTCCTCGATGACCGGTCGCACCGATTTGGGAAATGAACTTAGAGTTCGTGTGAAGCTATCAGGAGTTGACGCAATTGGTCAGGAAAAGCAGTGGGGCGAGTTCTCCAAACAAATCGCTTACCAACCATACATGAATAAAGAAGTTGAATCCTTGGAGTTGACAGTTCCAAATGAAAAGGCAGTCGTCACCGTGGCGTTGGTTTTAGAGGATAATGCCGGCAACGAATTGCATCACAATTTCTTCCATTTGATTGTTGAATCGCAAACTCAAACTTCAATTGTTTTGAACAATGGAAAGAAAGCAATGTTCGTAAGCGTCGAGCCAAAGGGTTTTTCATCTGCGAATTGGACGTTGAAGCAATGGGATGTGATGAATGGATCGAAAGTCAATGGAGCTGGTGCCGGTTACTTTGAATACACGTTCAAGGTGCCAGCGAATACAAATATTGAATCAGCCACTTTTATTGCGGAACTGGGCGCCAAGGAGCTTTTTGTAAAAGACATGAATAAGGAGACAAAGCAAGATGAAAACTTCATGCTGGGTGCAAAAGCTTCACCAAGTCAGAGTCCAAATTCATATCCGATGACAGATGAAACAACTTTTCCAAGCGCGGTATCAGTGAAAGTAAACGGTGTATTTGTGCAGAAAGTGGAGCTTCCGGATGATCCTGGTGATCACCGGGGTGTGCTGTCATGGCATTATCAGCCGAAAGTCAGAAAATTAAATGAAGCGGGATCTTACGGTTATCGGGTGGCAGTGAATTTGCCGAAAGAAGCACTCGAAAAGGCCAAGACCACAGGTGAAATTGTTATTCGGTTGGAAGCAGACAGCGCTCTTGCTGGTGGACTCGCGGTCTATGGCGACAAGTTTGGACGCTATCCGATGAATCCTGGTATTGTCTTTATCGAGAAGTAATAGAAATCAACTTGATGACGACTATTAAATTCCTAAAAGTGTATGGCATGATGTTGCTGGCTATTTCAGCAACATCGTGTAAAGACAAAGAATCACCAACAGACGAAACCAAATTCGGGAATCCGTTACTATTTAACGGACCCGATCCTTGGGTGATCCAAAAAGACGGAATTTACTACGTTACTCACACCACTGGGAATAGTTTGAAGATTTACAAAACGGAAAACATGTCGAAACTTTCGATGGCCGCCAGCAAGATTGTGTGGACACCTCCCGCCAATGGAATGAACTCAAAGGAAATTTGGGCGCCAGAACTTCATTATATAGATAATGCATGGTATCTCTATTATGCCGCCGACGACGGAGAAAACAAAAATCATCGAATGTGGGTACTAGAGAATACGTCTCCTGATCCTTTTCAGGGGACATGGACCGATAAAGGAAAGCTGATGTTGGCCGACGATAAGTGGGCTATCGATGGTTCAGTATTTTCTCAGAACAATCAATTATATTCCATTTGGTCGGGGTGGGAAAAGGATATCGATGGCAGACAGGATATTTATATTTCACGCATGTCCAATCCATGGACTGTTCAGAGTGAGCGCGTGCGCATTTCCACTCCTGAATTACCGTGGGAGAAAAATGGATTGCCAGTAAACGAAGGTCCGGAGATTTTGATACACAATGATAAAATTTTTCTGGTGTACTCGGCAAGTGGTTGTTGGACGGATGACTATACCCTTGGACTATTATCAGCTGATGTGAGTGCTGATCTAATGAATCCGGCGTCATGGACGAAATCACCGCAAGCTGTTTTTGTAAAATATCCGGAAGGGCAGGCCTTCGCTCCGGGCCATTGCAGTTTTTTCAAATCTCGTGATGGCAAGGAAGATTGGATATTGTATCATAGTAATCCACAGACCGGTCAGGGCTGTGGAGACCAACGATCCATTCGAATGCAGGAATTTTCCTGGAAGGCCAACGGCCTACCTGATTTCGGAAAGCCGGTGGCGCTTAGTGTTAAACTGGATAAGCCTTCAGGGGAATAGGCGCCTTTGCAGACGTCGTTAATAACCTTTATGCTGGTTCGTGCGAATCGTGATCTGATATGATTTTTGTCGCAGTTGACTTCTAAATTGTCGTGGATAACACAGTATAAATGGCTTCTAAGGATTGATCTTTGGATCATGAAATCAAAGCTGACTTTTTTATGAACAAAGAATTAATATCGTTCTCTGGACCGCTTCAAAAAAGCTCTGCGAAAGGTGGATGGACTTTTGTCAAATGGTCAAAGTCGGCAGAGTTTTTTAAGACAAAAGGTTTGGTTAAAATTGTTGGCACCGTCGACGGATTTAGGTTTCAAAGTTCTTTTATGGCGATGGGTGATGGTACGCATAAGTTACCCGTTAAGGCCGCTATCAGAGCGCGCATTAAGAAAGGTGTTGGAGATATCGTGGAAGTTGTAATTATGAAGAGATTGAAATAGAATCAAATCGAAATCCAGACTGGCTGACCGCCTCGAGCGATGATAACTCTTTACAGTAAAGCCCCATTAGTTTTTCCGTCGAGGCAGGGCTCTGACAATAGCAAAATGGTGAGAAGCTCTGGTAAAAGTGACCACGACTATTGTGATAGTTCTCGATTTTGAAAGAGATATTGGGTATTGTTGTATCGAAGAGTACGGTTCATACCGGTCGGAAGACTGTTTTTCCCGCCTAGTTTTCGCGAAGGCGGGCTCACATGTGAGACCACAAATGAGCCTTGCTCAGCGACGGTGTACATCACTTGATATAGGTGCAGGAATGGTTATGCATTATTTCATTTTTACGAACGTTGGGTTATCAGTAGGCCTGATTCTTTAAGTCTTCATGATAGAAATTTTGAAATTAAACTTCCAGGTTTCTACGATTTTAGTCATATTTGATTAATCCATGAGTGGTGCCGCACCTGAAACAAAGGTTGATGGTAACCTATTCTAAATCAGAAGTATATATATCCTCGAATGAAAACTGTCTCAGTGAAACCCCCCGTTGGAATACTATGTAGAAAGCCGGGCGGACTGCTCCTGGTCTTTCTAATAGCCAATTTTTTATTTTCACCGGCAGTCTATTCGCAGATTGGTTCTCGCGAATTCCAAACGATCCACGTAAAGTTTAAAGAACAGTTTAAGCCTGCCGCCAGACTTTCAGGTATATCGATTTATTCTGGCATTTCAAAGGTTGACAATGTTAGTAGAAAACACAATGCATTAACAATCAGGAGAATTTTTCCTGACGCAGGAGTTTTCGAAGCCGCTCATGAGGCGTATGGACTTCATCTTTGGTATGAAATAAAATTCGAAAAAGGTGTGGCATTGGATAAAGTGGTAACAGCATATCGCAACCTTTCATATTTTTATCAGGTAGAAGAGTGCAAGGAATATTCATCGACCTGGAACGAAGATGCTCTGCTACCAACGTTGCCATCCGGCACGAACGATCCACTTTTTTCAAACCAATGGCACTATAATAATACAGGGCAGACGCAGGGAACTTCTGGTGCGGATATAAATCTTCTCAATGCCTGGAAAAAAGAAACAGGTTCTCCAAACGTAATTGTTGCAGTGATTGACGAAGGTATTGATATCTATCACCCTGACTTAAAAGATGCGATTTGGGTAAATGCCGACGAGATTCCAAATAACAATATTGATGATGATCACAACGGCTATGTTGATGATGTGAATGGATACGGATTCGGAGACCGGACCGGGAGTATTTCTCCAGATGGTCACGCGACTCATGTTGCAGGCGTGATTGGTGCAGTGTCTAATAATGGGATTGGCGTTTCGGGAATTGCTGGTGGATCTGGTAACGCTGATGGTGTTCGACTGATGTCATGCGCGAGCTTTGGTAGATTTGGAATAGGGGGATTCGAAGCCGCAATGGTCTATGCGGCTGACAATGGAGCCGTTATTTCACAGAATAGCTGGGGTGGAGGTTCAACTGCCATTGAAGCGGCCATCGATTACTTTGTCCAGCGCGCTGGATACGACAACTCAGAAGTGAATTTTGACCGAAATATTCAGACCGGCCCGATGGCAGGAGGATTGGTGATCTTTGCTGCTGGTAATGATGGTTCGTTGGATCCAAATAAAGGATACCCGGGTTCCTATTCGGGAGCATACGCTGTTGCTTCCACCGACAGCCGGGATGTTAGATCGAACTTCTCCAATTTTGGAAGCTGGGTGGATATTTCAGCTCCAGGATCCAACATATTTAGTACCTACGCAGGAAATGCTTACAGATATTTGTCTGGTACATCAATGGCTTGTCCTCATGTATCTGGCGTAGCTGCTCTTGTAGTTTCAAACCTTCAGAGTGTTGGACTCAAGCCACGCGATGTGTGGGATCGATTGAGACTGGGAGCAGTTTCCATCAATGCCGAAAACCCTGATTTGATTGGACTTATGGGGGCTGGACGATTGGATGCATTGATCGCTCTTCAGGCCCCCGAATTTGTGCTACCGGGTCCGATCGTTGATCTACATGCTAAGGAAGTGCATTCGTCTTCAATTATCCTTCAATGGACTGCTTCTGGCAATGATGGAAATGTGGGCATCGCTGCGAGTTATGATCTCCGTTATTCAACAAACCCTATTAGTGATCAAAATTTTGACCAAGCCACCAAAATTAAGAATCTGCCTGATCCTCCTTTGTCGGGACAACAAGTTGAATTCAATATATCAAACCTGGTGGGGAGTTCTCTTTATTATTTCGCGATAAAAAGCAAAGACTTCTTCAACACATCCTTAATATCAAATGTATTTTCTGTTACAACCGCGCCTCCTCCTGCTCCCCAGGTAATAACAACATCCCTGGCGGAAGAGTTATTCACTGGTGGCATAGCTACGCGCAAAATTGTTGTTAAGAATCTGGGAGGAGACGATTTAAAGATTCGATTGGGTGTGCCTGACATCTTGCCGACGGCTGTAGGATTGCCGACCGGAGCGCGAGCCCGACTTTTTGCTGTAAACACTTTGCTTAATACTATTGAAGAACTTAATACCAGGACTGGGGCAGTGATCAATTCCATTCCAATGCCTGAATCATCATCAAAAATTTCAGAGGGACTGGCCTTCGACGGCGTTAATTTATACTATGCTAACAGCAGGTCAGCGAGGATCTATAAACTGAATGCGCAAACCGGTCAGATAGTGAGATCATTTCTTGTGGGCGGCGTTGCTAGTTTTTCCGGGTTAGCCTGGTCGGGTCGATATCTCTACGCAAGTGGTGCTAATTCCTTATTTGAAATAGATTCAGACAATGGCGTTGTTCAACAGGCGATACCGGGAGGCGGTAGAGGGATAACGTTTTCAGGAAAAAGGGGAACCTTGTATATCAGCGATCGGAGCATCCTCTACGAAATAGATGTCGAGACAAAGGCTATAGTAAATACGTTGGAATTAGCCATTAACAGTGACATAAAGGAACTGGCATACTCCAGCGTCGAGAACGTATTGTACGTTTCAGATGGTTCGGCAACCATTAAAGCAATTGATCCGGGAACCGGAGCTCTATTATATACGATCCCTAATTCAGCGACAACCGCACTGGCTGCCGATGAATATAAACCTGGTTGGCTGTCAATTGATGAACAAGTGATTACCATACCGCCCGGCGCTTCCGCCGACGCCTCGGTTACATTTGTAGCAACAGAACTCCCAAAAGGACAGTTTGCGGGAAATATTCGGGTAATCGCGATTAATTCAAACACTGCTCCAATTATTGTGTCTGCCACGCTGCTGGTAACGTCTGCACCTGATATTGAAACAAATTCAAAAATTGACTTTGGAAAGCGTTTCATTGGATTTCCTATTGACACGGTCATTTTTGTACAAAACCGCGGGTTTAGTGTGCTTAATATAAGTGATATCCATTCGAATGATGGGAGGGTCACTACTTCATTGTCAACTGCTACCCTCGCTGCGGGCGAACAAGTTTCAATGAAGATCTCAGTAATGCCTGCTGGGGCAGGGATCATTAATACCACGATTGATTTTGCCTCAAATGACCCTGACGAATTGTTAGTGTCCCTGCCGATAAAAGCCGAAACGCAACTTGCGCCTGCCATTCAATTTAGTCCTGCTTCGTTGACAAAGACTTTGTCAACAGGTGGAAAAGCAATTTTAAATTTTGCCATCGAAAATACAGGCGGGTCAGATTTGGGTTGGGACGGAAATTTTACAGCCGAGGCAGTTGTTTCAACTTCTCCTGGTACATCATCGAGTCTTGGTGATTTCACTCTAAAAAGTCCTAGTCCGAAGCCTCTCAGAAGCCTCGGGTATGATCCACAGTCGGCGCTTATTTATGCAGTGTCAAACAATTTTGATTTTTACAAATACGATCCAGTTGCTGATAGCTGGAATACTGTGGGACAAGCGCCGAGTGATGTAATTGGACAATCTGCTTATTTAAACGGAAAATTATATTTCTATGGAATTAGTCTACTGAATATTTATTCGATTCAAACTAATTCGTGGAGTTCGGTTCCATTTCCAGTTCCATTAAGTGATCAAACTGGTTCTCTGACTACTGATGGTCAATATTTGTACCTCACGTTTGGGGCAATCTTTTATCGATATGAGCCAAATCTGAATTTATGGTTGCATCTTGCTGATATTCCTCGTGAGCGGAACTATACCGGGCTAAGTTTTCAAAGCGGGGTTGTGTACGCACATGAAAGTAGTGAAGGGCAGCAGGATGGAAACACGTCCTTCTTTAAGTATTACGTCGCTTCCAATACATGGCTTAGAACGGCAAATATTTCCGGCAAAACGAATCGTGGGAGTGCTATCGATCCTGCGGAAAAAAAATATTATGTAGCAGGTTCTCCTTATGCGCAGCCTGAACAATATATTCAGTTATCGATTCTTGATATTATTGAAGGTGTTTGGGAGAGAAAGGTAGTTCCATTTTCAGGAGGATTTTTTGGTGACCTGATTTTAGTTGGAAAGGCCGGAGTGAGCGGCATATATTTTAATCAGAGCGAGGGAACGGGATTTGCGCGGTTGGAGACAAATGCATCTGCGAATTGGATTTCGGTGACTCCGACTCGAGGAAACATAACTCCCGGTGATAGTCAAATGTTAACAGTCAATCTAGATGCCACGGGGCTTGATGCAGGCATTTATAAAAGAGATCTAAGAATTTCGAATTCCAGGCCACCCTTAAATGGGACCGTTCCCGTCACCTTAACAGTAATTGGTGCGCCAGACATTTCAATTGACAAATTCCAAGCCGACTTAGGCGATGTGGAAATTGGAAGAGGTAGCAGTGCTGGTTTATCGATAAGAAACAAAGGTACTGACGCTCTTGTGATTTCATCGGATGTGGATAGACTCGATTTTTACCTTTCAACGGGGGCATTTACTCTTCCGGTTGGGGAAGAAATCTTTCTGTACGCATATTTTAATCCGAGGACGTCGGGCCAGCAAACAGGAACTTTTACATTTCATACCAATGATCCTGATGCAGCTACCGTTCAATTTACAATGAAGGGCAATGGCGTTACACCTCCCGTTGTAACTTCTGACCCTTCTTCTATATCAATAAGCATTTCATCCGGAGATGTTTTGAATCAAGCCCTTACGATAAACAATGCGGGTCAGGGATCTCTCGAAGGCAGTTTTTGGTTCAATGGGGACAATCGATTTGACATCTGGGTAAAAGGGCTGAGCTACCTTGAAGTTCCCGGTGGACAAAGCAAAACATTGGGTTGTATGTTTGATGCAAGTGGAAAATCCGCTGGCATCTATAGCGCTACAATTGAATGCTATCATCACGGATACAAGATGATTGGCATCCCTGTGACGATGAATGTTAACAGCGCTCCTGGCATCAATATCGATCGAAAGAGCCTGAATTACGGTGATCGATATATTGGTAAAACGTATGATAGCACAATCCAAATAAGAAACAACGGGGTACTGCCACTTGTGATCACAAACGTTGATTCGGATAATTCGGTATTTGTCCCGGCTGTCAGTGGGTCAATAATAATTCAGCCAGGGTATTTCATTAATGTTTTAGTGCGATTTAGCCCTACGTCAATCAGTGCCCAAACCGGAAACTTGACGATACGAAGTAACGATCCTACCGATGGCACTTATATAATACCTTTGTTCGGTAATGGCGTTGGTGTCCCTGTGATTGTTTCCAGTGCTCTTCAACTCACCGTGTCCGCAGGTACTAATGAGGTGCAAACGCAAACCTTTACATTGTCGAATCCTGGAGGTAGTGTATTGAAATGGAACATCGTTGGTCAGTCCAGTCCTCGTCCATCATCGATTGATCGAATTGAGTCCTTAGAGGAACCGTTATCTGCTGGTAATTTTACACTCCTAAATCCCACGGCAACTATAATTATCTCCCCTGTCGTAGACCCGCTAACCGGAAGATTGTATGCTCAGAGCCCCTACGAGCAGAGGTTGCAAATCTATAATCCAGGCTCTTCAAGCTGGAAGCTTGAGGATTACGTTACAATTCCCGACGTTTCAAAATATCAAACAGGTGGATCCGTTTTTTTGAATTCGAAGATGTATTCTGTTTATTCAACTAATAGTTCAACGATCGGTGTGTATGATAAGGATTTGAAAGACTGGACATCTATCCCGAACAAATTAGGGAGTGGAACGAATAACATTGCGAGCGATGGCACTTTGTTGTACCTGGCCGGCGGGGGAAGTTTTAAAAGCTACAATCCAAAAACCAAAATATGGAACGAACTACCATTGCCGACAATTGACCTAAATGGTAACGGGGGGCTAAGTTATTTTGAGGGCGCGATTTACGCACATGAAGGTAATGGAATTGGTTTCGCCAGATATGTGATTGCAACCCAAAACTGGGAGAAACTTGTGTCTCTGCCCGATCCGGGACTGTTAGGAAGTGCCATTGATCCAGTTCGGAAAAGGTATTACGCCTGTGGAAAAAACAGTCTTTATGAGTATGATATAGCAAGCGACTCATGGAACCTTCTCGTTAATACACTATTCGAAACAGGTAATGGAGGTCTATCATATTTACCAACTGCGGGATTCGAGGGAGTTTATTTTTTGCAGGGCATACTAGGAAATGGTTTCGCCCGATACGAGCCGCTTTCTTCGCTGAACTGGCTAAGAATTTCACCGTTCATTGGTGAATTGAATTCGTCGGGTAGTCAATCTATCAGTGTAAACTTTAATGCGTTCAGATTAAACACCGGCGTCTTCAAAGGGAACATCACCATAAACTCGAATGATCCATCTCACCCCATTCTGACTATTCCTATCACATTTAATGTTACGAATTCAGGTCCGGTAATAGAAGTGCCTGTAAAAGTCTCTGGCAAAGCTGAAAAATTGCATACTTCCAATACGACTTTGAGGATTAAAAACAAGGGCCTTGCGCAGTTGCAGTGGAGTATAGCGAATACGCTTCCAGGGACATTGACGACCAGCACGACGTCTGGTACTGTCGCTGCCGGAGATTTTGCAGACATCACCATAACTTTTAATCCAAAAAATGTTGCGCTTAATCTGTTTGACTACACGCTTGACTTTAATTCGAACGATATTTTTTATCCGAAAGTCTCCACGAAACTCAACTATACCATTTTTACAAATCGCGCTCCAGTTGTCAGTTCTCCCATACAAAACTTATCTGTAGGACTTTCGCAGATTCGGCTTGCGTTGGATGTTAGCATCGGCGATCCGGATAACGACGTGCTGGTTTTTTCCGCCTCCTCCGCCAATCCCGCAATAGCATCGGTAAGTGTTTCTGGCACCGACCTCATTATAACTACGCTGGCGTTAGGAACGACTAACATAACGGCAAAAGCAACAGATCCTTATGATCTATCTGCAACAACCACATTCAGCGTCTTAGTAAGGGAGACAGTGACAGGTATCATTTCAACCGAAACCGGACTTCTTGCATTTCCAAATCCATTTGACAAGGATGTGTTGCTTCAATATTACAATGACAACCCAGGAATGGCTCAGATATATGTCTATGATACGTCGGGAAAAATCGTTTTAAAAATAGAATCCTATGAAGTCAAAGGTAAAAATGAAATTGCTATCGACGGCCGGCAGTTTGCGCCGGGAATTTATAACTGTCGTTTGTTGAGTGGGGAGAGAGTAGTGGGTACGGTGAGAATCGTAAGGAATTGAAAAAATTTACAACGGGTTGGACGCTGACCCCCGGTAAATGGTGACCAGCGTTGGTCCAAGTGACCTCGCCTTTGAGATGGTTCTTGATTACGTGCTGTGTCCGGTGCGAACACTCACCCTGCGGTTCAATCCGTAATAGACTGATAAACCATCTGCCGCATAATGTCGTGGTAATATTGATTGAAATGTTCCTCGTGGGTCATGAAGATGGAGATCATATTTTCCTTTGGATCAATAAAGAAATGAGTGTTGAAGGCACCGGCCCAATAGAAGATTCCGACTGAACCCGGCAACTTCGTATCAGCAACATCGGTGACCACCGCAAAGCCAAGTCCAAATCCTTCACCCGGACGATTGAATAATTTTCCCGAATGATTGTAGGTCATCAGCTCAACAGTTTTTCTGCTAAGATATTGCCGGTCGCCCGATCGTCCTTGATTTAATAACATCTGGCAAAATTTCATATAATCAGCCGCAGTAGAAAACAATCCGTTTACTCCGCTCCAAATGACATTGCCCTCCATCGGTGGTTGGTTTTTGGCAAGAGTTAAGACGCCATCAGAAGATGAATGCACTTTCACAACACGGGCTTGCTGCGCTTTTGTTAGATTGTATCCGGTGTCCTTCATCCCGAGGGGCTTAAATATCTTTTCATTGAGAAACTTATCCGTGCTCATGCCCGAGAATTTTTCGATCAATGCTGAGAGAATATCAGGAGCAGCGCTGTATGCCCATTGGTGTCCAGGTTGCCCCAGCAAAGGTATTTTGGTGATGCTGCCCGCCCGACTTTGAATGTTCGGCCAGGTTTGCATAAAATATTCTTTCATGAAATCTTTGTCCAGTCGACTTGATCCAAGGCCATGGGTCAGGCCTGAGGTATGGCTTAACAATTGGGCAATGGTGATTTCTTTTTCCATGGGTACTGTTTCTCCGCCCATTCCCGTTTCCACATTTTTACTTACTCTCAGGTTTTTGAATTCGGGAAGATAGTTGGATACGGGATCGGTAAGCTGAAAATGACCTTCTTCGTAAAGCATCATGAACGCTACGGTGATGATAGGTTTGGTCATCGACTGTATAAAAAATAGATCGTCGGTTTTCATAGGGGTTTTCGCGCCAACATCATTGGCTCCAAACGCACCGCTATAAGCAATCTCCCCATTGCGCGCGATCAGTACGACCGCGCCAGGAATTTTTTGTTGATCGATTTTCGATTTGATAAGGGTTTCGTATTTTTTTAATCGTTCTACGGAAATTCCTGAAGCACTTTTCTGTTGCGAAAATGACGGAACGATTGAAAAAATAACAAACGATACGACGAAATAGAATTTGATGAGTTTCATAGATTTTACTATTGAGATAGACCAATCTACGAATAATCACAATGCCGGGCAAGGTGCCGCTGCGCTGCGCGGACGCGTTTTTTTTAGCCACGGATTACCACACTTTATCTCTAAATAAAGAAATAGATGACCGACAAGTCGGACATTGTAACTGATGATACCTATTTCCCCATTGTAACGTAATGACACTGCGCCTTGGAACTACATCGACAAATAGATTTTAATGGCGTTCACCTCAATCGTCCATCAATGCTCCATCGGTAACGAGGAATCGTTGACAATAAAAGCGACGCAGCGCTAGCGACAAATACCGAATACGTAAACGGCTCCCGGAAATTCGAAAAGAAAAACATACTTAATGCAAAGGCCAGTGTTAGGAGGCAACTGCCAAGAGCCGCATATCTGGTTTGGTAACCGACGATAAGTGCGACGCCAAAAATAAGTTCGGCTCCTGTTGCCAGTGCGGCCATCACATTCGTAAGTGAGGCATTCATGTACGGCATGAGGGTGCCTGTGTAGCTCACGAAATTAGACCAGTTGCCCCATGCATTTCCGTTCGTGCCGGCTTCTCCCAGAATTCCCAGTCGGTCCATAACAGGGAATATGAATCCGAGGCCGAGTGCGATGCGGAGGAATAGTTGAGAATAGTCAATTCGTTTTTCCATAATGTTGGTTGAAGGTAAGCATAACGCCACAAAGAGGGAGTGGATATTTGCCTCAAAAGCGCCAATTGTGATTGCGAGCCATTCCGTAGGGCCGCAACCTTCTAGCAAATTGGGTTCAGGCGGAGCCATCTCAATCGATAGGTTTCGTCCCTGCGGGACGACTAACACATTACATCAACATTTTCTACAAAGATTTCATCCCTAACGGGATGTTTACACGAGCTATTTTCCAATTGTAAACTAATGACATTGTCCCTTGTATGTTGATATAAATGCAATTATTTTTCTTCCCTAGCAACAGGGGGAGATTTGATCCGAACTTTAAATGATCAGTTTGAATATCGGTCGCCTGCACTTGTGGGTGTGGCAATAGCATTGACGGGTGCAGCTTTTGCGGGCATATTATTGATGAGGAGATCTCGTTAATTGTTATTCGGCAACCGATCGTGAATTCTTCGCTCCTACTTCTTAAATTAGTGGAAGAAACGCTGACAGTATGTGCTACCATAAATCCTTCGTCGTCGATATCAGTGAACTGCTGGATCATTATTCCGCTTCTTTTAATTCCATCACCGCAGAACTTGATCCTATACGGGAGCGCTTCACCTTGCTTTCGCTAAAAGATGAATGGCTTTCCACCAGTAGCCTCAATGAAGCAAACCCAATCGGGGAGAGGCTTATTCAATATTCTCAAAAGGATGCGTTGCCGGCAACCCTGACAAAACCAGAGCTATCCGAATTAAAATGGTGCTTTAAAACTCTGACCGGCTTTGATGCCGATGGGGTCCGACGTTACTATGAAAATGGATTTGATTATTTACCAACGCCAATCATTACTGTTGGTGCTCCGGAAGAATTCAAGCTGTTCACGTGGGGGCTGATTCCTTTTTTTATGTCTGATCGAGAAAAGGCGATGCAACTGCGCACGTCGACGCTTAATTGTGTGTCGGAAGAGATGTATAACACGCCTTCCTATCGCGAAGCTGCAAAGAATGCACAACGATGTCTGATACCGGTATCAGGATTTTATGAATGGCGCTGGCTGGATGAAAAAGGTACCGTCAAGATTCCTTACTATGTAACTTTCCGCGATCAGAAAGTGCGATCCATGGCCGGCCTGTATAGTCGCTGGAAAGACAAGACCACTGATCATTATCATTATACGTATACAGTCCTTACCACACGGGCAAATACGATTCTTGAGTACGTACACAATAACAAAATGAGGATGCCTGTATTTATTGGCAAAGAGAACGAGAAAGACTGGTTGAATAAGGACCTTAGCAAAGACGACGTACTCAACCTTTGCCAGCCTTCCAAAGATCCCGATATGCGGGCGTATACCGTTTCAAAACTCCTTACGACCAGAAATATTAACAACAATGTCCCGGCAGTACGCAATCCTATGAACTACGAAGCAGCGTTGCAAGAGGCGCATCGCTTTTTACAAGCGGGCGACAAGAAGAAAGCGCTGGAGGCATTTAAGAATTCTATCAGCGGCCAGCAGATCAAACTCGGCGACCTTGAAAATGTGGCAGGGCAGGAGATACTGGCGGAGTTGGAGTTTTAAAATCTTGATCGGTTGATGCAATCGTTCTGTCGGGGGGGTGGCACATACTCTGCGTTATTGGAGTTTGTTGATAAGAAAATGAAGTAAATTAAGTGTGGAAAAATCTCGGGCCGTTGGATCTGGGGAAAATTGGGGCGAATATTTGTAAAGATGGATAATGGCTGTGTGTCCGCCGCGCTATAGGCAGTCGTGGGATCAAGATGTACCATGATGGAAGAGCATGCTTTCTTCTTTCAATTGAACAATCACCTGATTACCGTCGTCAGTTACACGTTGGCAGGACCTTTTTTGTCGTAGACAAACAACAAACAATATCGACAAACGGCTTCACTCTAATTACTACAGTCCTTAATTTTTAGGTTCGGTTATTAAACCTGAAATTCACGTCTTATGGCGAAATCTATAACCGGCCTAAATGAGAGGAGAGCGCATTCGTGGCTTTTGTTCAATGTTATAATAGTGGTTTGTATGGCTTTCAGTCAATCCTTTGGACAACAATATTCTTTACGGCAATATACTCTTGCTGATGGTCTACCTCAATCTCAGGTAAGTGCTCTCTTGGAGGATCAAAATGGGTATCTATGGGCGGGCACGCAGGGCGGTGGATTAGCTCGCTTCGATGGTAATGAATTTAAAGTTTACAATACATTTGATGGCCTATTAAGCAACACTATACTTGGAATAATTTTGGATAGTAAAAATCAACTATGGGTACTCCATCAGAGGGGTGTAAGTAAGTTTAATGGAACTCGTTTTGAGAAACTTGAGCTAACCAATGATAACACTGGAATACAATTCATTTTTGAGCACTGCGATACTCTTTTCGTATTAACTCAAGGGGGCAAGTTGGGATCAATTATAAATAACCGGATAAATACGGAATTAAAGTGGCCAACAAGAAGCGAGATTAGATTTATTTCCACAATAGATCAAAATCAAGTAGTGTTTTTTACAGCGGATCAAACTGCGATCATAAAAAATGGAGCAAAAACAAGCCAGATTTCGTACGAAGATCAATTTAGTTTTGTAAGAAGTTCGTTTACCTACCTAAATAGCGTTGTTTTAAATACAGATAAGGGATATTTTGAACTTGACCTAACGGCGTTGACGATAAGACGGTCGCCGATATCTTCTAAAAACAATATTATCTTTTACGACTCTGCTGCGAACGTTGTTTGGACATTGCCTAGTATGGCGTTGATTAAAGAGCCAGCCTACGGTAATGGGGTTCAAGTCGATACGGTATTGAACGGAATTACGGTGAATCAAGTCATGAAGGGACGAGAGGGTAATATTTGGATAGCTACAAATGGTAAGGGAGTCTACAAATATTTTCCAAAAGATTTTAGTCGACGCGGTCCCGCATCCCTTCAGTCTGTAATGGCGATTATGCAAGACCAGAGTGAAAACGTTTGGATTGGCACCATCGATAATGGCCTTTGGAGAATGAAGGATGGAGCGCTCAATTACTATCCTATTGGTAAAGCAAATTTGGGGCGTGCAATTAGTCAAATCAAACAAGCTGTAAACGGAGATATTTGGGTAAGTTCCTACGATGGGCTGGCTCGATTTGATAGAACACTTAATAAATTTCAGGTATTTAGTCAACAAGATGGACTGCCGTCAGATCGGGTACGATGTTTTGATTTTGATTTGGAGGGGGGGATATGGGTTGGAACGCGAAACGGTGTCGCCTATTTTAAAGATGGAAAGGTTGAGAAAAAATATTTGGTTGAAGATGGATTGAATAGCAATCGCATATTCTCAATTTATTACAGTTCTAAAGAAAATACCGTTTATGCAGGCACCGAATCGGGGATCAATATTATTAGAAATGGTAAGGTGGGAAAAATTGAGATTCCTGATTTTACAAACACAACTATTTTATCTATTCAATCATTCCGCGATTCTTTGGTGTTAATGGGGTCGAATGGAGCAGGAGCCATAATCTATAGTCCAAAACACGGGAAACATAAATCTGTTAATTCGCATAGTGGATTACCATCAGACTTAGTATATTTTATTTCATCTGATCAAGAAGGTAATGTTTGGGTTGGAACAGAAAGGGGGATCAATAAGATTAAGTTCGATGCAAACCTGGAAATTGTTGAAAATATCAATTTTAATCAAAACAGTGGGTTGTTGGGATTGGAAACAAATCATAACGCGTTCTTCCTGGGCAATAAAAAATATTTTGGATTGTTGGATGGATTCTATGAATACAATGCCGTACATCAGGATCAAAGGTTGGATAACAAAGTTCATTTCACGGGTGTAGACATTTTTTTTGATGATAGCCTGGCAAGAAGATATTCTTCTAATTTCCAAGGCTTTTTTAACATACCAATACATCCTGAATTTCCTCCGGAAAAGAACCACATAACTTTTCATTTCAATAAGATTGATCATCGCTACCCACAGAACGTAAGGTTTCAGTATTATCTTAAGAACTTTGACAAATCCTGGTCGCAACCATCCACTATTCGTCAGGCCTCCTATAGCAACCTTCCTCCGGGTCAATACGAGTTTAACGTAAGGGCAATAAGCAATGTAGGATCCTGGAGTGAAAAGCCTTTGACATATTCATTTACGATTCTACCCCCAGTCTATCAAAAAGCATGGTTCATAATTTCTGCTGTAATTATGGTAATTGCATTTCTAATGGCTATAATCTATTGGCGGATGAAATGGTTTAGTCAGGAAAAAAGAATATCGAAAATGGAGATTGACAAAATTGGAAGTGAGCTAAATTATCTGAGAGCTCAGATAAATCCACACTTTCTCTTTAACACGCTCAATAGTATTTATAGTCTTTCCATAAAGAAATCAGATCGAACGCCGGAAGTAGTAATGCGATTATCAGATATGATGGAGTATATGCTCTATGAAAGTGTCGAAGTAAAGGTGCCTCTGGAAAAGGAGATCAATAACCTAATCAACTATGTTGAGATGGAAAAGTTGAGGCAAGGCAACAATGCCCGTATTGATTTTTCGTTTTTAGGAGAGTATAAAAACGAATGCATCGTACCACTGCTTCTATTACCTTTAGTCGAAAATGGGGTAAAACATGGAATAAATATGACTACCCTTGGCGCTTTCTTAAGGGTAGAAATAGAATTGAACGGTCAAAAGCTAAAATTAAAAGTAGAAAACAACATATTAACTAATAAGAAAAGAGAAGATAGGCAAGGGCTTGGAATAATCAACCTAAGGAAACGCCTGGATCTATTTTACCCTCAAAAACATATTCTTCAATTAAAAGAGGAGTCAGATATGTTTATCGCCCAACTAACTATTGATCTCATATGAATTATACATGCATAATAATTGATGATGAGCCGCTGGCCCATGATGTTTTAAAAAAGTACGTTGATCAAATAGGAACACTAACTCTTTTGGAGAGATTTTACAACGTGCGTGAAGCAGGTGAGTTTCTGATTTCTAATGATGTGGATTTTATTTTTCTGGACATTCAAATGCCGGAAATGAACGGACTTGATTTTCTTAGTTCTCTTCACGAAAAGCCCTTGACCATCATCACTACCGCACATCGCAATTTTGCCTTGGAGGGGTTCGAACTTGGCGTGATCGATTATTTATTAAAGCCGATAAAGTATGTTCGCTTCAAAAGTGCAGTTGACCGTATGATTGAATTCTTGAATTTGCGGAAAATTGAGTCTGAGCTAATAGCTGATCAGGAAATAAAGACTATTACGATCAAGACAGGGACAAAAACGTTGATGCTCCCCTTGAAAGATATTGCTTTTATCCAGGCCCTAAAAGATTATTCGATTATCAACATCTCAGACAATCGAAAGTATGTGATCAAAGGCTATCTTAAACTTATCGAAAAGATTTTTACGCAGGACAACTTCATTCGGGTCCACAAATCATTTATTGTTGCCAGGACACACCTGACCAATATCAATAAAAATAAAATCGATTTGAACGGCTACACCATACCAGTTGGCAGAGTTTTCAAAGAAGATGTCATGAAAGAATTCAATCAGCACGGATAAGGGCTGCCGATAGCGAAGGCTCGGTTTACGAACGATTAATCAGCGAACGTTTTTGTTCCGATATTCCAACTTGGCGGAAAAGCAATATTCTTACGGCCATTGATAAAAGGTGGCGAGTTTCAATTATTAAGTCCGGCCCATTATTGACCTAAATTACAACGCATCTGGATGCTACAAACTTGCACTTGGGGCGGACAAGCAGAGAAGCGCATGGTCGACAATTCAAAAGAACCTCAATAATTCAAAAGGTGCTTTCGCTAAGAACAATGCCCCTGGCACCAATTTCCCCACTTAGGGAAGTGAATACAGCCTGATTCTTTATTGGCTTGCGGACAAAGGATTGGATAGATTAAATGGCTTGTTATTATCAATGAATTCACTTAGCGTAAATTCATAACTGCAACCTTGCGGATATGTAAAACGATCTAACCCGCTATAGCCAGGGCATTGATTTCAATTTCAACTTCCTTGCCGATTACGTCATTCCCTGAAGGGAGTCTTCCACTCATCTTAATGCCAAAGTCATCGCGATTAATGACAAGTGTTCCCGAAATACCAATGGATTGCTTCTGTGTCGGCAAGTCCAGAAGGGGGCCATTGATTGACGCAGGAAATAAAACGTCTTTCGTGACACCATGAATGGTTAATGAAGCCAACACGATAAATTGTTGGCCATTTTTGGTTAGGCGCTTCACTGTCATTTTTATTTCGGGAAAGCTTTTGGCGTCCAGGAAAGTTGGGCTTTTCACGGCATCTTCTCCACCGGCATTGTTGGCGATGTAGCTATCGGTTCTAATGACGATGTCAGCGGTAGTGATGGCTGGATTCCCAACATTAAAATTAATTATACCCGAAACTGCCGTGAATCTCCCGACTACTTTTACTACCCCGAATCTCAACACTTTAGATGTTACTGCTGTATGGCTGGGATCGATCGTATAACGTTGTGCGGAAATAGTTAAAACAATCAGGCTCAAAAGCAAAACTGATATGGTTTTTTTCATTTTGCTACGTTTTTTAGTTGTGCAACAAAAGGCTTGTGAGGCTAAATAAGCCTTCTTAATTTTTGCTATAGGTGAGGTCAAATTCGGTTATCCATGTTTTTCCGTTGTCCGACGACTGGTCGCCAATTTGACGGACGCGATTTTCAGTGTCTTTGTAGAGCACCATTCTGTGCATTTGGTTATCGGTCGATTTAAGCGTAAGCACCAAGGAGTTGTTTTTCTGTTCTCCGGTATACTCGGCAAGCGTACCATCGGCCGACACGTAAGTCTGTTTCCACTTCTTTTCCTGAAGGTTGTATAGGCTAAAGCTTTTTCCGGCAAAACCAGTGATGGGATACCAGTTCTCGAAAATTACACATTCATCCAGGATGAGTTCAATCGATGAAGTACCGGCAGGATTCCCTGACTTAGTATCAGTTACTTTCCACTTCCCGAGCCAAAAATCCAAACTCCTGTATTCGGGAAGCGCAAGACATGGCATTGCATTTACTTTTATTTTTTGAAGTACCGTTTTGAATTTTCCATTGTCTTTGAGATTTCGTAGCGCTTCCTCTTCCACTATGGTCTGATACTGATTGAAACCCTTTGTGGCTGCGGCATCAAGCCATAACAGGCTGCTGTCTTTTTTGTCAATTTTGTTGTAGGCACATGAGAGCGAAAACATAACTTGTGGGTTACCGCTGATATTTATTGCTTTTGAAAAAGCAGGAATGGATTTCGCATAGTTACCAAGGGCATATAATGAAAAACCTAATCGGTAGAATGTTAGGCCTACTTTTGGATTAGGATTTGCTTTGGTTATTTTTTCGTAGGCAATCGACGCGGAATTCCAATTCTGGGCTTTGAACAATGAGTCCGCAGTTTGCATCGATGGGATTTGGGCAGACGAGGTGCCAATGGCGATCGATGTTAATAAAACGAAAAAAGCTCTCATCGTTGGTCTGTTTGTAAAATTTAAAAAGGGGCTACTGCGATGTAGCCCCCGAACTCCAATAAACCCAAATTTACTTTCTTTCGAATCGTAATTTAACTTCGCGTGTTCCGTCACAATCGGGCCAATCGAAGGTATCGAGTACAAGATTGATATCGTCTTCAAAATGACCTGTTAAAGTTTTTTTAGCCTTGCAGCCGCCTTTGTATCCAGGGATGAATTGATCAAGTTCAAAGGATGCAATCATTGTTCCATTCAAGGTCATTGTGGTAAGTGCATCTTGAGCCCCAGTTCCGAAAGGCGTGAAGTTTGGATTAGCATAAAACATTTGACCGGTGTAGTTGTCAGCAATTCGTAGAGACATCGGAAATACTGCAGGTCCTGGGGGGCCAAGATCTTGCCACGTCCCGATGTAGTCGCCAGCGTAAATAGGCTTGTCTGATAACGTAATATCCTTTGCGGCAGAAAGTTGACGGGAATTCTCTTTCCCCAAAACAGCTACATAGACCGTGTAGGCTCCATTAGAAATTGTTCCGCCATCTGCATCTTTCAGGTCTGCTGCGCCGGGCTTGATTACCTGTTTGGAAACGCTGGATGGTGCGATAACTAAAAAGTTGCCGGTTTTAAGTCCATCGATTTGGGCAAGTGTAAAAGAGTTTGGGGATTTGACCATCAGGAGACGTACCTCCTGGATATCGTTGATGCTTCCAGGCGCCAGAAATTCCAAATCAAACCGAAGATCGGTGGCGTTGTTGCTGTTGCCGATATCAAGCGCCTTGCTTATTTTAAACAGGTTATCAGGTAAGTGAAATGACGAATTATCTTTACATGACCAAGTACATGCCAGTAGGGCGCCCACCACTATTATCATTGTTGCTTTCATTCTGCACATTGTGATCTTCTTAATAATTTCTTATCAATAGTAGGTTGAAATTCATCTAATTCAAGTGTTAATAGATTAACTACCCTGAAAGTAGAGGATCATAGACAGCCGATGTGAACTTATACGCCATATTACGTTAGAGTCGATACGCACTTCTAAGATTGCTTCATATTTGCTATCAGATTTCTTTCGATGGGACCGATCTCTTCACTATCGAAATTCTCAAGGCCAGTTTAGCGCTGGCCAAGTCAAAATTTAGTTGCAAGGCTCTATTGAATCATAACCAATAATTAGGCACTTTCTCCAAAGATTTCGACTCTCAATGTGAATACTTCATATCAAAGAGGATCATGATTTCAAGTAATGTCACTTGCCAGGGACCCTGCAAATTTGAAAGCGAATCAGGGAATGTCGAAGTGAAATTTGAGTCAGCGTTCAGCGATCGGATTCATGTAGCCAGCGGCTCAGGTAAAGCCGTGCTCGACTTTTCAGGCTTTCCAATCAATGGAACGTTTGAAGTTAAATCTTTCTATCACTCCGGGACCATTGTTGCGCCCTTTGAATTCAAGGAAGAACACGTTGAGAAGTCCTATGGTCCTGACATACTTACCAGCCGGACACAAATTGGGAACGCAGATGCAAAAAATCACAATGTCCACGGGTGGTGGTAGACTCGTGGTAGTTAAATAAGAAATCAGGATCTATAGGACCCCACTGTGCTGACACTAAGAACTTCGGCCGGCGATGCCTTAAGGAATTACTTAAAGTGAAATGAATTCAACTGTTCTTTTGAGGATAAGGGGAGCCGAAGCCCACGAAGCCATAAGTTTAAGTGCAATTTCTTTATCTATTTTTGTTCACTTTCACAACTTCTCCGTTCATTCTTCGGATCTCAAATCCATTGATCAACCTATCAGCATTTCTTACAAACTGAAGTTTGGTATTTCCGTCTTCCCATAAGAAAAGATCCTTGCCAATTTCCTTCATCAGGATAAGTGGTTCTTCATCTCTTTGAAAATGCAAGGCATTATTCTTTACCACTATTTTCCGGAACCCATAGTCCCCAACGTATTCATTTAGCTTGTCATCCTTATTCTCTTCAGTATGATTTACTTTTGGCAATGCTTTGGTCTGAGCCATCATCGTAAGATCAATCCACTTGCTATAGGCGCTCACCCTGGCATAATACTCGGTAACACCATATCGTCCCTTGCCAAATTGTTCCTGACCTTTTTGAAAGGAGCTTACGCCAACGATATAGACATCGTTGCCAAACTCAGCGAGCGCCGGCCCGCCGCTATCACCAGGACCGCTTATACCTTCATACGCGGTTGCTTGCTTTGATTCAGGAGGGTCAAACAAAAAAAAGATCCAATGGGGATCCACACCATCGATGACGTTGGTAGCAGCACGGGTTATCTTATCCCATTTTTGAGGACCTACTTTACCAGTGCCCACATCACCGCTTCCGACCAGCGTAATATGTTTGCCGCTTTCATCTTTTTTTGAATAGACTTTTACAGGTGTCACGTGGGTAACGGCTGTCTTTATTTTTACCAGGCAAATATCATTATTCAGCCCTTCGCTCATGCTTTTAAAGTCAGGATGGACGAATACGCCTTCAATGGAGTGAGGTTGACCGTTGCAAGTAACGAATGGATTTTTTCCACTTTCCATATCCCGCTGCAAATCATTGCCAATATGTCCGGCTGTTAAAATCCACTGACTGGCAATGAGCGTTCCTTCTCCCATTTCAAAATGACAAATTTGAGGATAGTGTTTTGCAAGTTCAATGAACTTTTCATCTGGTACATCGTGACGTACAACCAGGCTTTGCAACGCGAACGCAACAATGATGAGAGAAGTAACCTTAATAATTTTCATATCGATTAAATAGGGTGTAATTTGTTTTGATTAAATCCATCGGCATCGATAAGATTTAAAGTATTTATGTGGTTCAACAAAAGATTGTGTCAAAAGATGATTGAGAAGGTACAGTATCAAACATTTCAACGCTTTTTATCAATCTGATAAAGATAGGGCTTCATTGTGAATTCTTTACTCACCGAGCTGTATGCTTTAGGGGTAACAAGTAACCAATGAGTAGTAGCAGTAATCCGAAAACGATAAGAGCAGCCAAAGTCATCGTGATCTATTTCATCGGAGTAATGTTTCGTTTATGGAGTTCAAGTTTATTAGCAAACACCAAAGTAACACACTAATCAAATTCAAAAGTGAATAAATATCAGAATTTGAATTTTAATTGAGTTCGAACCTGTAGAATTCTAGACGAACGACACGATTAATAGAAGAGTGTCGTGAAACTGAGAAGTACTTAATCCGTTGCTTTGTATATTTAATTCAATGTATTTGATCATGACTAACCAGTTATACAAATTTCTTCCGGCATTTGGCCTTTTACAAGGCATCCTACTGGGTGTTTACCTGGTCAGGAAGCAAAAGAGAAGCCTAATTCAAGTTTACCTGGTACTCATTCTTCCGGTTGCGGCTTTGCAAATGACATTTAAAATAGTACGCAAAGTCTGGCTGTCAAAATCTAACAATTGTACTTGTTATCTTATTTTCTACCGTATCTGATGGCCCCGTTGCTCTTTTAGTTACAAAAAACGCAGTTAGCCCCGTTTAGTAAAAAAGAATGGATTAAGCATGAAGATTCTAAAAAATAGTATCGTCAAAGTTATTTTAGCATTTACTTGCATTCGCAGAGAGAATGTCAAAAGGCAATGGTCCAAGCTGGCAGCTAAGTGTGATATAAATCACAAAATAATTAATTACATGAAATATAGAGCAATATTTTTTTTAATTTTTACTGCAATTATAAATGTGAGTTTTGGACAAAGTAACAATACCAATAAAATAGAAATAGGCATCAGCAGAAAGATACTATCCAAATTACTCAGTGAATCCAGAGAGTTATTTATTTATAGCCCAAGGAATATATCAGCAAAGCAAAAGTATCCTGTTATTTATATTTTTGATGCGGAATCCCTTTTCTCAACAACTGTTAGTGCTGTGAAGTTTTTAAATTATAACAGTTATATGCCTCAAATGCCAGAAGCATTTATTGTTGGAATTGTGAATTCAAAAAGAGACAGAGATATGCCGGTGCCACAGGAAGTGGAGAATAGTAAAAGCATTGAAAATTTCTATCAGTTCCTATCGCAAGAGTTAGTACCCTATATCGATAAAAGTTTTCCTACGAGTGGTTTAAATATATTGGCAGGCCATTCTCAGGGTGGTTTATTCGTTACGTATGCAGCCGTTCAAAACCCTGCATTATTTCCGTTTGTAAT
>JBBRON010000013.1:0-110075 GCA_038229375.1 Cytophagales bacterium
ACTTTTTAAGAAGGGAAAAGCAGACAAATCCTTCGTATCCGTCGTGACAGAAGCCTGATAGGAAATACGTTATCACATTCGATTGAAATCCTTCAAAACTCCGTTTTGGAGGATTTTTTATTCCCCAAAATGTCGGTATTTATTAAATTTTCCTTAAAGTTTTGACAAGGCATTTACCAGCTTTTAGGAACAGAAAGCCCCATTGGGGAAATATTTCAGGGATTTTGGTAAATCTTCAACCGGAAGGCTCTACGGGGGTTATGGAATTCACCCAATTCAGGTTTTCTGATTATTAATTTTCAACCTAATTTTGACACTTTATTAACCTAAACATAACCTATGAAGAAGCTTTTACTAGTAAGCTTCTCGCTCCTGTTTTCTCTGGGCTCAGCCTGGGCGCAGGAACGAGTAGTCTCAGGTAAGGTTGCGTCAGCCGATGACGGATCCACTCTACCTGGTGTGAATGTGGTGCTGAAGGGCACTACCAATGGTACGGTTACAGATGCAGCCGGTGCCTACAAACTAAGTGTCCCCTCAGCAGGCGGCACTTTGATTTTCTCGTTTATCGGTATGGCAACGCAGGAAGTTGCCGTCGGTGATCGTTCAGTGGTGGACATTACCATGGGTTTCGATTCAGAGCAACTTTCAGAAGTTGTAGTAACGGCCCTTGGTATTGAATCTGAAAGAAGGACCCTTGGTACTTCAATTACTCAGGTTAACTCCGACAAAATTGCGGATACGAGGCAGACCAACTTCGTTAACGCTCTTACCGCCAAAGTAGCAGGTGTTCGTATTCAAAGCACGAACGGTATGGTGGGTGCTTCATCCTCAATTTTTATTCGGGGGATGACTACTTTCAGTCAGAGCAATCAGCCGCTGTTTGTTGTTGATGGAATTCCTATTGATAACTCAGGTGGTGGAAATGCGCTGCAGAATGGCGTATCCAACTCAAATCGTGCTATTGACATCAACCCCGATGATATCGAGTCAATGTCGGTACTGAAAGGACCTGCTGCGGCGGTGTTGTATGGTTCACGTGCTGTTAGCGGTGCGATCATCATCACTACCAAGAAAGGTTCTAACAAGCTCAAAAACACAATTGAGTTCACTTCCAACTACAATACTGTTGAGCCAAACAGACTACCGGATTATCAAAACACCTATGCTCAAGGATCCAACGGCATTTATGCCTCAGGTTCACTTGACTCATGGGGCCCAAAGATCACCGGTCAGACAGTGACCAACTATCTTGGAAGCCCTGAAGTGTTGAAGTCGTATTCACGTAACGTGCGAGATCTGTTCAAAACGGGATCAAACGTTCAGAATTCACTTAGCCTTAAAGGTGGTAACGACAAGTCGAACTACATCTTCTCATATTCAAACGTGAACGAAGATGGTATTATCGATAACAACAATCTGGTACGGAATACCTTCAAGATCGCTGCCAACACTCAGCTTACTCCAAAATTGAGCATGGGGGCATCAGCAAACTACATCAACTCGATTTCCCAGAGAACTCCTCAAGGAAATACACAGGGAAACCCATTATTCAGAGGGTATATCATTCCGCGTTCTTACAGCGTAAACAATTATCCTTATCAGAATGCCAACGGTTCACAGAGTTACTACGATACTTCCACCGACAATCCTCTGTGGTCAATTCAGAATAACACATACAAAGACCGTGTTGATCGTATGCTGGCGAACTTCAATATCAATTATGACTTCACAGATTGGCTGAGCGTTAATTATCGCCTCGGAACAGATACCTATGTTCAGAACATTCGTCAGATTGACGGAATCGGATCAATAGGTAATGCATCAGGAGCAGCTGCAGCGCAGACGGGTGGTATAAGGGATGAGAACATTTTCAGATCAACAACAAGTTCTTATTTGAACATCACCGCGAAGAAGACTTTTGGAGACTTCAGCACTTCATTCCTACTTGGTAACGAGGTTAACCAGAACTATTTACGCGATCAAGGTACGTTCGGAACGGGTGCTACCGTTGGTGGGTTCTCACAAATCTCAAGCTATACAACGTATTCTCCTTTTAACGTCGATGACAGAAGAAGACTGATAGGCGTTTATGGTCAGGCTACTGTTGGATACAAAGATTATCTCTACCTGACATTAACTGGAAGAAATGATTGGTCTTCAACTTTTGCCAAGAATAAAAATAGCTATTTCTACCCTTCAGCAACCGTTAGCTTCGTATTCACAGATGCATTTCCTTCCCTCAAGAATAGTAACTTCCTGACATTCGGTAAGTTGCGCGCTGCCTTCGTGAAGGTGGGTCGTGAGGCTCCGATTTATTCTACTGACACCTATTTTGGTAAGGCAAATCCTTCCAGCGGTTTTGGTCCTAATATTTTGTATACGTTCAGAGGTCAGATGGGATATACTCTCAGCAATACCGCTGGTAATCCTAATCTTACTCCTGAATTCACTACCTCGAGTGAAGTCGGTACGGAACTTAAACTTTGGAAGGATAAAATATCATTGGATTTCGGTTATTTTGAGACTCATTCAACCGACATCCTTGTTGATGCTCCCACCTCAGTAACTTCCGGGTTCGCCCAACAAACCAGAAATGCTGGTGAGTTGAAGACCAACGGATTTGAATTAACTATTGGAATTACGCCGGTAAAGACAGATAATTTCTCATGGAATATCAATGCAAACTGGACAAGAATACGCAACAATGTCATAGCAATCGATCCGCTGGTAAATTCTATTCCTTTGGGTGGTTTTACAACACCACAAACACAGCTTGCAGCTGGTCAGCCTTACGGCGTGATCGTTGGTAATCCATTCAACCGTGATGCCGCTACGGGTGCTCTTTTGATCACAGCGACCGGTACTGGTGCAGGACAACCAACTCCCAATTCAGCGCTTAACACGTTCATTGGAAATCCTAACCCAGATTGGACAGGTGGTTTGACCAATACATTGAACTACAAGAATTTCAGTCTGTCGTTCCTGATTGACGTTCGTGTTGGAGGTGATGTTATTTCGCGAAACATTCGTGACTTGCGTTTCAGAGGTGTTGCTTCTGAAACCGGCGATCGCGATAAAACTTACCTCATTGAAGGTGTGTTGAGGGATCCTGTTAACGACCCAACGACAGGTGCAGCAAGAGCACTGCTTGGTGGTGACGGACAACCAATCAAGAATACAATTTCTGTAAATGCCCAGACGTACTGGACCAGCCTTTATAATACACAAGGTGAAGCCATTGTATTTGATGCGTCATGGGTTCGTCTGAGAGAAATGTCTCTTAGCTATAGCTTCCCTAAATCAATGTTAAGTAAGACACCTTTTGGCTCAGCGGCTATCGTTTTGACCGGAAGAAATCTTCTTTTGTATGCTCCTAACTATCCACACCTTGATCCGGAAGTTAATAGTCAGGGCGTAAGCAACTCACAGGGGTTTGAGTACAACACGTTGCCGCAAACACGCTCTTATGGAGTATTGGTGCGATTCACCCTTTAAAAAATGAAATACATGAAAAAGAAAATATACCTAGGTGTCTCAGTGTTAATGCTAACACTATTCATTTCTGGCTGTGACAATTTCCTGGATGTAAACACCGATCCTACGCGCCTTAAGACCGCACAGATCAACCAGGCCCTTGTAGCAGCACAAGCCAGTCTCGCTTTTTATCAGGGTGCAGATTTATTCCTGTACTCCTCGCTTTTCGTTCAGCAAGCAGCAGGAACCGGAGTAACCGGTAGCCAGACACGTTTCTACGATAGTTACATTGTTACCAATAACGATGTTAACAACGCGTACACAAACTACTTTGCTGGTACATTGGCTGACCTTGACTACGTAAAGAAGTTAGGTACTTCCACTGGGAACCCACAGTACACTGGCGTTGCCAAGATTCTGCAGGCGTATACATTCAGTACTTTGGTTGATGCCTGGGGTGACGTTCCTTATAAAGAAGCATTAAAGGGTGTTGCTAATGTGCAACCTAAGTATGATGCCAGCAAAGAAATTTACGATTCTTTGTTTGTGCTTCTTGATGCGGGTGTTGCTCAAACCAAATTGGTGAATGTGCGGGCAATTTCAACAGACGACTTGATCTACGGTGGAAACATGGGACGTTGGGAGAAATTTTCCAACACACTAAAGTTGAGATTGGCATTGCACTATGCAAAAGATGACAATGGCGCGAAACTTGTTGCTTTGGTTGCTTCAGGTGCTCCGTTCATGACTTCGAATGCTGATAATTTCCAGATGGTGTTTGAAAATGTTACCAACAGGCAGAATCCGATTCACCAGTTTGAGCTTAGCCGTCAGGACTATTACGCTCCCGGTGGTACTCTGGTTAACATGATGAATACTAAAGTTGATCCAAGAAGAGGAACTTATTTTGTTGCATACCCAGCTCCAACCGGTGCAGGTACAGTAACGAACGTTTCTGCAGGTCCATGGGTAGCGACACCTTCCAATTCATCGGTTCAAACTAACCCTAGCTCACGTATCCACACCTATCTGCGAGGTTCAGTTACTGGCGATACTGGGGCACGTGTTACAGGAACTTCTGGAGTGAACGGTGCAGGTGCACCTACCGCAACAGCCGTTACGTACGATGGTATCGCGCCTTCAAGAATGTTATTGTATTCTGAATATTGTTTCATTCGTGCTGAAGCAGCCCTTGTTTATGGTGCTACTGCGGCTCCGCTTGCAAGCGCAGAAGCATGGTATCAGGAAGGTATTTCTTCATCTATGGGAAATTCGAACACTGCCATCGCTGGTTCTATCTCAGCGGGCAGCATCGCTACCTATATTGCTGCAAACGGAACTCTTGACCCTGCACCAGCTACAGCCCTTCAGCAAATCATTGAAGAAAAGTATGTTGCAAATTATGGTGTGGTTATGGAACCATGGTCAGATTGGAGAAGAACAACTTTTCCTACAATCTCGGCATCTGCTGCTGGTGCTGCCAATGGAAACAATGTGATTCCACGTATTCTGGTATATCCGCTCAGTGAGCAACAAACAAACCTAGCAAACTTACCTGCCCGTGCTTCTCTTATTGTAAAGGGTGTGTTCTGGGATAAATAATAAAAGAAACGAATATGAAAAACAGAATATTAACATATAGCATGCTGGTTCTTGCGGTAGCCGTTTTGTTCTCTTGTAAGGACGATGAAAAATACGCTCCCAAGATCGCGTCACCAGGGCAAATTCAGTTTCAGGTTGCGGACGCTCAATTGATAGGAGCAGCCACTAATGGAGTGGTTCAACCTAGCATGGCTGTAGCGGCCGGCCGATTCGCAAAGGCGAATGTGGCGTCAGCAAACTATGCGGGTGGAAATCTCGTCATTACTACAAACCTTTCACCGAACGTTACAGGTTTGACAATTAACCTTCTTACTCTGAATTCAACCAGCCTTCCTGCAGATCAGAATCCGGGCGGAGTTTATAGAGAAACGAAGGCGACTTTGACGGGTTCGGGCGCAATAACATGGACCCAGCCGATCGCAGCGCTTCAGTTAAAGGGAGTTAATTTGACAATTGGTGCCTCAGGAACAGCGTATCAATTTGAATTCATCGCCACTGGCGCCGATGGAGCTGTTATTTCAAGTAGAATTTTTATAGCAACACTGTTGCCATAACTGGTACTTGATCCAAATTGAAAGCACCTGGATTTGTTTCCAGGTGCTTTTGTTTTTCAGAAGAGTTTTCTAATCGGTGCTATAACAAAGCTGAAATAAAAACACCCCGCTACTAACGGGGTGTTTTTATGCAACGTTTTAAAATCAATGTTATTTCAACATTTTTAGCAAGATCGTAAGACGTTGCTTTAGATTTCTTCTGTCAACAATGAAATCCAGAAATCCATGTTCCAAAACAAACTCAGCGCTTTGAAAGCCTTCGGGCAGATCTTTGCCGATAGTCTCACGGATAACACGTGGTCCCGCAAATCCAATCAAGGATCCAGGTTCTGCAATATTGAAATCGCCAAGCATGGCGTATGATGCAGTGACACCGCCCGTAGTTGGATCGGTCAGTAAAGAGATATAAGGTATTTTGGCCTCATCAAGCAAGGCAATCTTTGCAGAAGTCTTCGCCATTTGCATAAGCGACAACCCTGCCTCCATCATGCGTGCTCCACCGGAGCGCGAAATCATGAGAAACGGGATCTTGTTTTGTAAACTGTAATCCATCGCTCGTGCAATTTTTTCGCCAACTACAGAACCCATGGATCCTCCGATGAAAATAAAATCCATACACGCGATGGTGATATCCAGACCATTCATTTTTCCGTAACCAGTGCGAACGGCGTCTTTCAAATCTGTCTTTGACTGAGATTCCTTGATGCGCTTTGGGTATGGCTTAGTGTCCACGAACTTAAGTGGATCACCTGACTCCATGTTCTCATCAAGCTCGGTAAATTCATTGTTATCGAACAGGATCTCAAAATATTCCCGCGATCCGATTTTTACGTGGTACTCCTCTTCAGGTACAACGTAAGAGTTGTTCTTCAGCTCGCGCGTATGCACGATCTTACCGCTTGGAGACTTGAACCACAAGCCATCGGGTACTTCCCGCTTGGCTTCGGTGGGGGTGAGAATTCCTTTATCTGTACGTTTAAACCAAGGCATTCTTTTGTTGTGCTAAGTTTCGATTAAGCTACCGTTATAGACTTATCAAGATAGATGTCCTGAATAGCATTCAATATTTCAACACCCTCTTTCATTGGGCGTTGGAAACACTTGCGGCCGGAAATTAATCCCATTCCGCCTGCGCGCTTGTTTATAACAGCGGTCTTCACAGCATCCGCCAAATCACTTGCTCCTTTCGATTCACCACCGGAGTTAATCAACCCTGCGCGCCCGCTATAACAATTTAATACCTGGTAACGACACAAATCAATTGGGTGGTCGCTGGTGAGTTCTGTATAAAATTTTTCATCCAGTTTTCCGTAGCTGCTGCCACCAGTGTTCAACGCCTTGAAACCGCCATTGTTGGTTGCAAGTTTTTGCTTGATAATATCAGCCTGGATCGTCACACCGAGATGATTTGCCTGACCAGTAAGGTCAGCAGATGTATGATAGTCAACACCATCTTTCTTAAACGCGTTGTTACGTGTATAGCACCAGAGGATCGTTGACATTCCAAGCTGATGAGCTTCTTCAAAGGCTTTTGCTACCTCAACAATCTGTCTTGTTGAATTGTCTGATCCAAAATAAATAGTAGCACCGACGGCTGCTGCTCCAAGATTCCAGGCATCGCGAACGGAACCAAACATGATCTGGTCCGCTTTGTTCGGATACGTAAGAAGTTCGTTATGATTAATCTTTACAATAAATGGGATCTTGTGAGCATATTTTCTCGAAGTAAAAGCCAATGCTCCGAAAGTAGTCGCTACTGCATTGCAACCTCCTTCAATAGCAAGCTTTACAATATTTTCAGGATCAAAATAGATAGGATTCTTAGCAAAGGAAGCACCTGCACTGTGTTCAATACCCTGGTCGATGGGAAGGATTGAAAGAAATCCTGAATTAGCGAGCCGGCCTGTCCCAAACAATGAACCGAGACTGCGCAACACCTGAGGTGTGCGGTTTGAAGGTCCAAAGATGTCGTCTATAAAGTTAGGGCCAGGAAGATGAAGTTGTTCTTTGGGAACGGTCTTGCTTTTATAATTAAGTAGGTAGTCTGCATCGGTACCTAATAGTTCTGCAATGTTACTTTTTGCCATAATTGGTTTGGAAATAGGATGGCAAATATAGACCCCTCCTGTATGCTTTCCAATAGCGCAACTCGTTGCGCCAAGGCATAAAAAAAGCCCGTTCTGAGTTAGAACAGGCTTTTTTTATAAGGATTGAAATATCTCTATGCCTTCGAAGATTTTCCCTGGATAACGGTCAATTTTTCCTTGATCCGCGCTGATTTGCCCTGACGGCCTCTCAGATAATATAATTTAGCCCTGCGAACCTTACCAGCCTTCACAAACTCAATTTTATCAATGCTAGGGCTTACTACAGGGAATATACGCTCAACTCCTACTCCATTTGATACCTTTCTTACTGAGAAAGACTCGCCATTCGTGCCAGTTCCGCGTCTGTACAATACAACACCCTGAAACTGCTGAATACGCTCTTTATTGCCTTCACTAATTTTTACGTGAACGTTAATAGTGTCTCCAGGCTGGAAAGCAGGATGATTTGCACGTTTTCCGGCTAGTTCTTGCTCGGCTATCTTAATTAAATCGGCCATATCGGTATCGTTTTGAAAATGGACTGCAAATATAGGAAAGAGAGGTCAGTCGGCAAGCGTAGAATGGGAAATCACATGAATTAGGTCAATTTCCCTCTAAAAGGCCCGGTCTGCGCTTTCTGGTCCTCTCAAGGGCGTTTTCATGCTTCCATTCTTCAATTTTAGCTGGATGCCCTGACAACAGGACTTCGGGAACTTTCCAACCTTGGTAATCCGCAGGACGGGTATAAATCTCCGGCGCTACAAGTCCATCCTGAAACGAGTCGGTAAGAGCTGACGATTCATCGTTGAGCACACCAGGCAGCAGGCGGATGATCGAGTCGGAAACAACCGCTGCAGCAAGTTCTCCTCCCGACAATACATAATCTCCGATGCTGATCTCGCGTGTAATGAGGTGCTTGCGAACCCGCTCATCAATGCCCTTGTAGTGGCCGCATAACAAAATCAGATTGTGTTTCATGCTCAGTTGATTCGCGATTGATTGCGTAAGCAATTCACCGTCAGGACTCATATAGATGATATCATCATAGGTGCGCTCAGCTTGAAGAGAAGAGATACACCGATGGATTGGCTCAATCATCATCACCATTCCAGCTCCGCCGCCAAAAGCATAGTCATCGGTCGTGCGGTGAGCATCCGGCGCGTGATCGCGGAGATCATGTACTTTAACGGTAACAAGGCCTTTCTCTTGTGCCCGTTTTAGTATGGAGTCGTTGAAAGGACTTTCGAGTAAACGCGGAAGGCAAGTTATTATGTCGATGCGCATGGTCTAAAATACAAAATGATTTATGCACTAGACACCTGGTTCAATCGATGGGGAAATCTCCCAATGCCTGGTGCCCAATACTTAGATTTGCAGAAACCCAACTGGCAGCTCTACCAATATTTTCTTTTTACTTTTATTGACGCTTTTTATGAAAGGCCCATTCAAGGGAATCATCACGTCTTTGTTGAGATACTTTACAATCAGGTACCGATTGGGGCCAGCTTCCTGAACATCAACTACATAGCCCAGGGGGCCTTCGTCAGCGTCCGTGACTTCGAATCCGAGAACTTCATCATTATAAAATTCTCCGCGATTTAGCCTCGGCCGATCGGTCTTCAAAAGATAGATGCTTGATCCTTTCAACGCGTAAGCCTGCTCCGGAGTGTTTACGTCTTCAAATTTTATGTAAGCCTTGATACCTTTTATGGAAACAGCCTGAATGAAATGGGGAATGATTTGATTTCCGGTTGCAACGAAGACGGACTTCAAATCTTCCAGATCCGGGCAATCAGGTCCCAGCACCAGGGTCACCTCACCCTTGAGCCCATGGCTTTTGGCTACATAACCAATTTTATAATAGTCTTTGATCTCCATTGGTGATAAATAAAAAATGCCAACACGATAGTCGCGCTGGCATTTTCAAGTTTCTGAAATGAATTAAGCTTGTTCTTCTGCTACAGGAGCTTCTCCTTCAGTGACAGCAGGAGTTTCAACGACTGCAACAGGTACTGCTGCCGCCGCTGCAGCTTTCTTTCGAATAGCTTCAGCACGTGCTTCTTTTATTTTAACCTCAGCATCCCTGCGGAGCTTAGCGGCATCTTGTTTGGTCTTGGAAAGAGACTCCTTCTTTGTTTGATTCTTTTCTTCTTTTGTCTTCTTCCAGTCAGCAAGCTTCTGATCTGCTTGTTCCTGAGTGATAGCACCTTTTACAACTCCAATCTGAAGGTGTCTTTTCAACATGATACCATGGTGAGAGAGCATTGCTTTTACGGTATCTGAAGGCAACGCACCGTTCATAAGCCATTTAAATGCCTTATCGTCGTCAAGTATCACTGTTGCTGGGATGGTGAGTGGGTCGTACGTACCGATTTTCTCGATGAACTTTCCGTCCCGTGGTGAGCGTGCGTCTGCTACGACAACATCATATCTCGCCAATTTCTTGCGGCCTCTGCGGGCCAATCTGATTTTTACTGCCATTTTTCGTCGTTTTTAAAGGTTGGAACTCGTCCGTTTATTAAAGGACTGCAAAGCTAATGGATTTTGGCTTTTTGGCAATACAGGGTCTGAATATCATCCCCAGGAATGAGCCCGAAACTATAATAATTGTATAATCGATTATTAGGTTTTTTAATCAAAAGGGCTCTATATACATTTGGTACCCCTTATTAATTTCGCGGTTATGGATAAATATTCCTACATCTCAAACGCTGATCTGGGTTATCTCGATCAGCTTTACCAAAATTACAAAACCGACCCGACGTCAGTTGATGCCACGTGGCAAAAGTTTTTCGACGGGTATGAGTTTTCCCAGCAGAAGTTCGGGGAGAACGGCAACGGTCATGGCGGTGTCGTTTTGGCTGGTGATGCCGGTGTCGCGATTAAAGAGACCCTGGTCCGCACGCTGATTCATGCCTACCGCTCTAGAGGGCATCTGAAATCAAACACCAACCCGGTTCGCGAGCGTCGAGACCATCACGTGGCGCTTGATCATAAATTTTATGGTCTTACCGATGCTGATCTGGATGTTGAATTTGATGTAGGTGTTGAAATTGGATTGGGAAGAACTACCCTCAAAAGAATTATCGAGAAACTCGACAAGGTTTATGTAGGTACGATAGGCTTTGAATATAGCTACATCCGAAATCAGGAAGTTTTCGACTGGTTCATCCAGAAATGCGAAAAAGAGTATTATACCTATAACCCATCATCAGACGAGAAGAAGAGCATTCTTTCCAAGCTGAATGAAGCAGTGGTATTTGAAAATTTTCTTCATACGAAATTCCTGGGTCAAAAGCGCTTTTCATTGGAAGGCGGAGAAACAACCATTCCGGCGTTGCAGACAATAATAAATAAGACAGCTGAAATGGGTGTGAAAGAGGTTGTGATTGGTATGGCTCATCGCGGACGGCTTAATGTGCTTTCAAATATTCTGGGTAAAACGTACGAACAGATTTTTACTGAATTCGAAGGGAATATCAACCCGGACCTTACCATGGGAGATGGTGACGTGAAATATCACCTTGGTTACGCCAGCCACATCAATACACCTTCCGGCAATAAAATCTATGTGAAGCTTACACCGAACCCATCTCACCTTGAAGTGGTTGATTCACTTGTCCTCGGTTATACCCGTGGACAAATTGATGACGAATATAAAGGACAGAATACTGCCATGGCCATTCTTATTCATGGCGATGCAGCGGTGGCAGGTCAGGGTATCGTATATGAACTAGTTCAGATGTCCGGCCTCGAAGGTTATACAACAGGAGGAACGATTCATTTTGTAATTAATAACCAGGTTGGTTTTACTACTGACTATGAGGATGCCAGGACGGCGATCTATTGCACAGATGTTGCGAAGATAATTGACGCGCCGGTATTACACGTAAATGGTGACGACGCCGAAGCCGTTACTTTCTGCTCCAAACTTGCAGTAGAGTATCGTCAAAAATTTGGCAAAGACATTTTTATCGACATGCTTTGCTATCGCCGACATGGACATAATGAGAGTGATGAACCAAAATTCACACAGCCAAAACTTTATAACATTATCGCGAAGCATCCGAATCCACGTGAAGTGTATGTTAAGAAATTAATTGAGCGAGGCGATGTTGATGCCGCACTGGCCGATGAGATGGATAAGAACTTCCGCAATCAGCTTCAGGACAGACTCAATGAGGTAAAACAAAAGCCACTTCCCTACAAGCCTCAGAAAATTGAAGAGGAGTGGGAGAAGATGACGCGCGCCAAGCCGGAGGATTTTGATTCATCACCGGATACGAGTATCAAACAGGCTGTTGTTGATAAAGTTGGCAAGGCCCTTACCGTTATTCCAGATGGTTTCAAGGCACTTAAGCAAATTGAAAAGTTGCTGAAAGACCGAAAGGCCGCATTTTTTGATACCAAAGTGTTGGGCTGGGCTGAGGCAGAGTTACTTGCCTATGGCTCACTTCTTTCTGAAGGAACCCCTGTACGGATGTCTGGCCAGGATGTAAAACGAGGTACGTTCTCACATCGTCACGCATATTTTTTTGATGCGAATACAAATGACCCTTACTGCGGACTGGATCACATTCAACCTGATCAGCAGCCATTTCATATTTATAATTCATTGCTTTCGGAATTTGGTGTGCTGGGATTTGAATATGGGTATGCCATGTCAAACCCGCATGCATTGGTAATCTGGGAGGCGCAATTTGGCGACTTCGTAAACGGAGCTCAGGTCATGATTGATCAGTTCATATCCAGCGCCGAATCCAAATGGCAACGAATGAACGGATTGGTGATGTTGTTGCCACACGGTTATGAAGGTCAGGGCCCTGAGCACTCCAGCTGCCGCCCGGAAAGATTTTTACAATTGGCTGCTGAGTACAATATCATTGTAACAAATCCAACCACGCCGGCCAATATTTTTCACCTGTTAAGAAGGCAGGTGGCATGGCAGTTTCGTAAACCTTGTATTGTATTCTCTCCAAAGTCTTTGTTACGACATCCTGCCGTAATTTCACCGGTAAAAGAATTCACCAGCGGATCATTCAAAGAAGTGCTTGACGATGTTAATGTAACGGCGAAAGATGTAAAGCGCATTGTTCTTTGCTCAGGAAAGATCTATTATGACTTACTGGAGGTTCAATCCAAAAAGAAAACAAAGGATACCGCTCTTGTAAGACTTGAGCAGTTATATCCTTTCCCGGATGCCCAGCTGAAGAATATTTTTAAGAAATACAAAGGAGCGAAAGTAGTCTGGGTTCAGGAAGAACCTGCCAATATGGGACCCCTTTCATTTATCCAACGCATGATGCCGAAACAGGAAATGGAATTTATTTCACGCAAGGCAAGTGCTTCGCCGGCGACTGGTTATTCCAAAGTACACAAGGCCGAACAAGAAAAGATCACTCAGCAAGCTTTTGAAATCTAACAACTTCTAAAATCTTAAAATCCTAATGGCTCAACAAGTAAAAGTACCTACCGTAGGCGAGTCGATCACAGAAGTGACGATTGCTAACTGGCTTAAGAAAGATGGGGATACTGTGAAGATGGACGAAGTGATTGCTGAACTGGAATCAGACAAGGCAACCTTCGAACTGACGGCACCCCAAGCCGGGGTGTTGAAAATTTCCAAGCAAACCGGCGAAGTGGTTCCCATTGGCGCCGTGATTTGTGAAATTGCTGATGGTGGAGGCGCTACATCACCTGCACCGAAAGCTGAAACAAAAGCAGAAACAAAGCAAAATGCAGCTCCAACGACTGCTGCAACAAAACCTGCTGCAACAGGTGGTGTAAAAGAGATGAAAGTCCCTGCTGTTGGAGAATCCATCACTGAAGTCACAATCTCAACCTGGTTGAAGAAAGACGGCGATCTTGTAAAGCTTGACGATATCATTGCCGAGGTTGAGTCTGACAAAGCAACTTTTGAATTGCCTGCAGAGGCAAACGGAATATTAAGAATTGTGGCAAAAGAAAAGACAACACTTCCTATCGGAGGGTTGATCTGCCGCATTGAAATCACGGAAGGTGGCGCCACCAGCGAAACAAAGTCCACAACTCAGGCTGCTTCCAATCAGGCTCCTGTCACGTCAACCACCGGATATGCCACTGGTCATCCATCACCGGCTGCTGCTAAAATTCTTGATGAAAAGGAAATTGCCGCATCCAATGTTGCCGGATCAGGAGTAGGGGGAAGGATTACCAAAGAAGATGCGTCCAAGGCTCAAGCAACTCCAGTAAAGGAAAGCAAGCCAGCACCAGCATTGACTGCCCCGGTGATCGCGTCAGGTGTTTCAAGAAATGAGAGAAGGGAGAAAATGACTTCTTTGCGCAAAACCATCGCGAAGCGGTTGGTAGCAGTAAAGAATGAGACGGCCATGCTTACAACCTTCAATGAAGTTGACATGAAGCCGGTGATGGATTTGAGAAGTGCGTATAAAGATAAGTTTAAAGAAAAATTCGGCGTGGGTCTTGGATTCATGTCATTCTTTACAAAAGCAATCTGTGTTGCTCTTAAAGAATTCCCTGCGGTAAACGCCTCAATCGATAAAGATGAAATCGTATTTCATGATTATTGTGATGTGTCGATAGCCGTATCTACTCCTCGTGGACTGGTAGTTCCGGTAATCCGGAATGCAGAAGCCCTTACCATGGCGCAAATTGAAAGTGAAGTAGTTCGTCTCGCTACCAAAGGCCGTGACGGAAAGCTTTCAATCGAGGAAATGACGGGAGGAACATTTTCGATTACCAACGGGGGTGTATTTGGCTCAATGATGTCGACGCCGATTATTAATCCACCTCAGTCGGCAATCCTTGGAATGCATAATATAGTTGAGCGCCCGGTTGTAAAGAATGGTCAGGTGGTTGTCCGCCCAATCATGTACGTCGCCTTGTCATACGATCATCGTGTTATTGACGGACGAGAGTCGGTGAGCTTCCTGGTGAGAGTGAAAGAGATGTTGGAAGATCCGGGTCGTTTGATCTTAGGAGTATAAGGGAAGAAGATTTTTTTTGCCACTGAGGCACAAAGGAATCAAGTGGTGTTCTTGGAACTAACTTGGGGTCTTCGTGCCTTCGTTCGATTAACTTTGAAAAGAACTCAATACATTCAATCATGCAATACAACGTCACAGTCATTGGCTCAGGTCCTGGCGGTTATGTAGCAGCAATTCGCTGTGCTCAACTTGGTTTTAAAACAGCCATCATTGAAAAGTATGCTACACTCGGAGGCACATGTCTCAATGTGGGTTGCATCCCTTCAAAGGCACTACTTGACTCAAGCGAGCACTTTCACAATGCGGCACACACGTTCAAAGAACACGGCATTGACATCTCGGAGCCAAAGGCAAACCTTACTCAGATGATCAAACGCAAGGGAGATGTGGTAAAATCCAACGTAGATGGTATTGCATTTCTAATGAAGAAAAATAAGATAGAAGTGCATACCGGTGTGGGCTCGTTTGTAGATAGGAACACCATTAAGATTACGGCAACGGATGGAAAGGAAACAAACATTACTACTGACAACGTAATTATTGCAACTGGTTCGAAGCCGACAGCGCTTCCGTTTGCAGCATTCGACAAGAAAAGAATTATTTCCAGTACAGAAGCGCTGGAATTAAAAGAAATCCCAAAGCACCTTATCATCGTTGGCGGAGGTGTTATTGGCATGGAGCTAGGCTCGGTATACGCCCGCATTGGTGCTAAAGTATCGGTTGTGGAGTATTTGGATAGCCTTATTCCAACCATGGATGCCACATTGGGTAAAGAGCTTCTCAAATCAACCAAAAAGCTGGGAATGGAATTCTATCTCGGGCACAAAGTGACAGCGATTGAGAACAAAGGAACAGAAGTTATCCTGAAGGCAGAGGCCAAATCAGGTGGCGCAGCGATTGAATTGAAAGGTGATTATTGTCTGGTGAGTGTGGGGAGAAGACCTTATACGGATGGGCTTGGATTGGATAAAATTGGTATCGAAACGGTAAAGGGACAAATTCCTGTTAATGATCATTTGCAAACAAAAGTGCCGAACATCTATGCGATTGGAGATGTGATCCGCGGAGCAATGCTTGCTCATAAGGCTGAGGAAGAAGGAACGTTAGTTGCAGAACAATTGGCCGGGCAAAAACCACATATTAATTATCTGTTGATACCGGGTGTTGTTTATACCTGGCCGGAAGTGGCGAGTGTGGGTTATACAGAAGAACAATTGAAGGCGGATGGAAAAACCTATAAAGTTGGTACTTTCCCCTACAAGGCGCTTGGACGTGCACGGGCGAGCATGGATCTTGATGGGCTTGTAAAAATCCTGGCGGATAAAAATACTGATGAGATACTTGGAGTTCACATCATTGGTGCACGTGCTGCAGACATGATTGCTGCGGGTGTTGTGGCAATGGAATTCAGGGCGTCGGCGGAGGATGTTTCAAGAATGTCACATGCACATCCAACGTATATGGAAGCGGTGAGGGAAGCGTGTTTAGCAGCGACAGCGAATAGGCCGATACATATTTGAGGTTGGCTATTGTATGTTGGCTTTTGGCGAGCCAACTGCCAAACTCATTCTCAAATAAACCGACTCACCTTCTTCGCTGTAATAATCTCCGTATTCATTCCTGCCCAGTGTAGATTTCCGTTATAGCGGCCATGCTCCATTTTTATACAGCGATCCATCACCACCAGAAGGCCGTTTGCAAGCGCCAGCTCAGCAGCGTCGCGATTAACGATTCCCAATTGCATCCATACCGCTTTCGCTTTGATGGCAATTGCTTCTTTAACAATATTTACGCATTCATCCGGTCGCCGGAAAATATCCACAACATCCACAGGCACGGGTATAGATGCCAGATCGGGATAGCATTTTTCACCGAGTATTTCCTGTTTGAGCGGATTCACGGGTATGATCGTGTATCGTTCTGACTTAAGATAAGATCCTACAAAATTGCTGGCACGCTCTTTCTTATCTGAAAGACCTACAATAGCAATCGTCTTCGACCCATTCAGGATCTTTCGGATTATCTCTGTGTTTTGAAATTTATGTCTCTCGTCAGCGCTTAAGCGCGTGTTCATCGAGATATCGCATGAAAGGCTTGTTCCAAGTCCCATATTAAATCTTCTGTGGTTTCTAATCCTATTGAAAGTCGTATAAGTCCGGGTTTGATATCGGCCCGTTTTAATTCTTCATCTGAAAGTTGCTGATGCGTGGTGGAGGCAGGATGAATCACCATACTCTTGCAATCGCCAAGATTGGCGACATGAGAAAAGAGTTCGAGGTTCTCTAGAAATTTCTTGCCTGTCTCCCTGCCGTCATTATTTTTGGCTTTGAGTCCGAACGCAAAGACAGCACCGGCTCCCTTAGGTAAATATTTTTTAGCCCGTTCGTTGTGCGGATGGTCGGGTAATCCTGAATAATTTACCCAATCTACCATTGGATGGCTTTTTAAGAATTCGGCAATAGCTAAGGCATTTGTAACGTGCCGATCCATACGAAGTGACAGCGTCTCAATTCCCTGTACAAGCAAAAAGGAGTTAAATGGAGAAATGGAAGCCCCTGTGTCGCGCAATGTTTCGCAACGGGCCTTCATCAAAAATCCATAATGTCCAAACGTTTCATAGAAATTCAGATTGTGATATGGAATCGAAGGTGATGAGATTGCAGGATAATTACTGAAATCAAATTTCCCTGAATCAATAATTACTCCTGCGATGGATGTTCCGTGGCCATTGAGGAATTTGGTGGCTGAATGCAAAACGATATCAGCACCCCACTCAAGTGGTCTGCATAAATACGGAGTGGCAAGGGTATTGTCAATTACAAGGGGGATGTTATGAGCTTTCGCTAACGCTGAAACCCCTTCAAAGTCAAAAATACTTCCTTGCGGATTACCGATCGTTTCACCGTACAGCAATCGTGTTTTCGATGTAATGGCCTCTTCCCAATTCCTTATGTCGGAAGGATCTACAAAATGAACCTTGATAGAGAGTTTTTTGAAAGTATGTTCGAACTGTGTGTACGTGCCTCCATATAAGTGTGACGATGCAACAAATTCATCTCCGGGATTCATTAATGTCATCATTGTAATTAATTGTGCAGCCTGCCCGCTGGCAGTAGCCAATGCTCCTGTGCCACCTTCCAGTGATGCGATTCGCTCTTCAAAAACAGCCGTTGTGGGATTGCTGATACGGGAATAAATGTTTCCATACTGCTTCAGCTCAAACAGAGCCGCGGCATGTTCAGGGCTGTCGAATACGTATCCAGCAGTCTGAAAGATCGGTACAGCTCTCGCTCCGGCATAAGAATCAGGAATATGGCCAGCATGAAGCATGCGCGTTTCAAAACCAAACTTTCTTTTTTCTGACATGGGTCGAATTTTTATAAAGGAACTAATGAGGCGATCAAAAACAAACTGTTTTTTGATGGTTACAATAAGCGCGTGAGGGTAAATGCTCTGAATAACAGTGCCGCTACGAAGGGTAGAAGAAAGATATGCAGTTGCTGTGGCAGGAAAAACCAGCTTATTAGTAGAAGTGTCCAAATAATTGCAGCAACAGAAAAATATTTCCTTAGGAAGTTGGCTGATCGTTCGCGGTAGATTACCACAACGAAGAGATTTGTGGGCAAGGCCCACAGGATGTTAAAGTTCTTAGCTGCGGCCTGATGGTCGGTAGCTGTCCACAACACTACTAGTAATAGTCCCACGAGTCCTGTGATGCCAAATACAAGAAGGTCAAACCATTTCGAAATTTTTTTTCTTCGAAGGTCATAAACGCATAGGCCAATAGCGAGCGTAAAGAATATTCCAAACGCAATCCACGGATGGATGAAGCTTTTCGGCTCTACCTGTGGCACTGGCACGTAAACCGGTTTTTTGAATTGCACGATTGGGACCATTTCTCCATTTTTATTTATTGAGGCATGATCGAAACCCGCTTCGAGGTATTCAGGCAGGAACATGTATTCATTAGGAGTTGCTTTCTTATCCATTGGCAATCCAAGACAGATATCTATACCCAAATCTCCCCACGGCTGTTGTTTCAGGCAGAGATCAGTAATCTGCCGGATGGTATAGTCGGTGGTTATATGAGAATCGTCAAACTTGATGGAATCACCCAGCACCTGGGCAAAGACATCGCGTACTTTGCTTGAGCAGTTGTTAAAAAAATAATCGTATCGGTACGTGTCATTTTCAGGTTTAGCATTCCATTCAAGATAATCGAAAATGGTTTGCTTTTGAGAAGGTGTGAGATCTAATACCTGCTCCACCACTGATCGGTTATAGTACATGTAGTAGTTCCGGAAGTCGATATACGACATTACTCCTAATTTGAAATAGAGGAGGCCTCGCGTATAGTTCAGGTAGAAATTAGGTTGATCGAAGTCAAAGACCCCGTAGTTATAAACAACATTTAATCCATCATTGCCGTCAAAAACACGAATAGCAGTATGACCGAAGGCTGAATATAACTCTCCCTGATAGGGGCCGCATGTAATAATCGAAATTTGAGATAGTGATGAAAGTTGACGATTCTGGCAGTTTGCCCCAATGCTTACAAACACAATCAGCACCAGCACTATGTTTTTCATTCAGTCAAGGTTCTTGGTCATTAATTATCCCTGAAATATAAAGACAATTCCTGACCTTCGCGTACTTTTGAATGAATGACTAGTTCGATTGAGGATCAATTAAATATTCTTTCAGGGTTCACTCCAAAACGTACCTGGAATGCCGTTCGGGTGTGGTCAAGTTATTGGACTTCGCGCTCGTCCGGAGTGGCTTCGCACAAAGGCCTTCCGATCAGTATTTCCATTGAGCCAACTACTTCTTGTAATCTTCGGTGTCCGGAATGCCCCAGCGGATTGCGTTCGTTCACACGTCCAACCGGAATGTTAAAAGATGATCTTTTCAAAAAGGTGATTGATCAGCTTTCACCAACCCTTTCTTACCTGACCTTTTATTTTCAAGGCGAGCCTTATCTGAATCCAAAGTTTCTGGATATGGTGCAGTATGCTTCTTCAAAAGGAATTTATACGGCTACTTCTACCAATGCTCATTATCTCGACGAAGAGAATGCCAAAAAGACCATTGCATCCGGTCTTGACCGATTGATTATTTCCATTGATGGTACAGAACAAGAGACTTATCAGTCGTACCGGGTAGGGGGTAAGCTTGAGAAAGTCATTGAGGGGACAAAAAATATTCTCCGATTGAGGAAAGAAATGAAATCAAAGACCCCTCATGTTGTATTTCAGTTTCTGGTGGTGCGACCGAATGAACATCAGGTGCCGGAAGTGCATGCATTGGCGAAGGAATTGGGAGTTGATCGCGTGGCATTAAAGACAGCACAGATCTACGATTATAAAAACGGCTCAGATCTTATTCCTACCCAGGACAAATACTCGCGATACCAACGGGAAGAAAATGGATTATTCTCCATCAAAAATGAATTGATGAACCACTGCTGGAAGATGTGGCACAGTTGTGTGATTACATGGGATGGAAAGGTGGTTCCGTGCTGTTTTGACAAGGATGCTCATTATGTCATGGGTGATTTATCAACGCAGTCATTTGAGGAGGTATGGAATAGCAAACAGTATAATGAGTTCAGGAGTTCTCTCCTCCGGTCCAGAAGCGAGATTGAGATGTGCAAGAACTGTACAGAGGGGACGAAGGTATGGGCTTAGAATTTTAATGCTTAGTTTCGGCAATCAGGCCGAGAGTATTCTTTGACCGCTTACTCCTGCAAAACGAATTTGATAGTGTCAATCAAAAATGGAAGCTACTTGCCTTGAATGGCCTTTTCAATTTTTTCCAGATCGATCGCTCCGCATTTGCCACAACCGGATGAGCAGGCATTTTTAGCCTGGAAGCTCTTGTAGATAAGGTTTCCTATGTAGGCGAGTGCTGTGATAAAGATAAGGCCGATGACAATCTGCTGAATCATGATGTAAAGATAATACTACGGCTTCAAAACAACTATCCGGCGCAAATGATTCAATGTTCAACATTGAACAAAGAATTGCATTTCCGGACAATACCTTATTGCGAAATCAGTCAAAAAAGGCCTTTTTGAAAGAAAAGTTTTATGGCCTTGTTATTGGCGATGGTGGTCGAAACTTTTTCGTAACAAAAGACATCGTACTGTCATGCTAAGAAATTACCTCAAAACGGCCTTTCGCAACTTGTGGCGACAAAAGGGAAATACAACCATCAACCTGGAGGGTCTTACCCTTGGGATTGCCTCAAGTCTAATTCTTTTTCTGATGATCCGTCATATGTCAAGCTATGACACCTATCATTCAAAGGGGGATAGAATTTATCGTGTGGTAACAGAGTCCGACGGCAATAACGGGAAAGATTATACAGCGGGTGTTCCTGCTATTTTCCAGGGGGCGTTTAGAAATGATTTTCCGGAAGCGGAAGAGGTGACGTTTACGTCTTACGAAAATGGAGGACTAGTCACTCTTCCACAACCTGTTGGTGAGCCAAAAAAATACCAGGAGAATCATGGAATAGTTTATGCCCAACAGAATTTCTTTAAAATCTTTGATAGAAAAATTTTGAGAGGTGATGCCGCAAAGGCATTGGATGAACCCAATGCAGCTGTATTATCTCAGCGTCTGGCGTCGAAATATTTTGGTGATAAAGATGCCCTTGGCGAGGTAATAAAATTCGCGAATAAAGACTTTAAGGTTTCAGCGATAATGGAGGATTTTCCGAACAACACCGATTTTCCATTTGATCTCATGCTGTCGTATGTAACAATTCAGAAAGAGAGGGAGGAGAATGGCTGGCATAGTATCTGGAGCGATGAGAATTGCTATTTCTTGCAAAAAGAGGGTGAGTCGATTGAAAAACTTGAAATGCGCCTGCCGGATTTTACCAAAAAATACATGGGTGAGGATGCTGCACATCAGGCCTTCACCATTCAGCCCTTCAAAGAGATACATTATGATGATCGCTTTGGAAACTATAACTACAACACAGTAAGCAGAGGTATGCTTTCCATTCTTGCTGTGATAGCAATTTTTCTTATCGTAACGGCCTCCATCAACTTTATAAACCTTTCCACAGCAGAGGCAATCAAACGATCTAAAGAAGTGGGCATACGAAAATCACTTGGAAGCACCCGCGGCCAATTAATCGCACAGTTTTTAGGAGAATCAGGTCTGGTCACGCTCTTGGCATTAGTGATCGCATTGTTGCTGGCGTACGTGGGACTTACTTTCTTAAATCCGTTTTTGGATCTACACCTTTCGATGAATTTTCTTTCAGATAAGGTGCTGTGGTTTTTTATTGTTGGAGTTGCCCTTGTAGTGGCCGGTCTGTCAGGCTTATATCCGTCGTTTATTGTTTCAGGGTTTAATCCTGTAGCGGCTTTGAAAAACACGATGGGAAATAGGAACTCGTCCGGATTTAATCTGAGGAGAATATTGGTGGTAATTCAATTTTCGATATCTCAGTTTTTTATCATTGGAACGATTGTCCTGATTACGCAGATGAATTATTTTCAAAGCAAAGAGCTCGGCTTTGATAGGGAGGCAATTCTTACAATACCGATTCCTGTCCGGGAAACTCCATCCGACGATGGCTCAAGCAAGATGAAGACCCTGCGTGATCAGCTATCGCGGATCAATGGCGTACAGATAGCGAGCTTATGTAATACGGCTCCATCTTCTAACTCCGTGAGCGGAACCAACTTTAAAATAGAAGGTAAGGAAGAGGATTTTGCAACTCAGGTGAAAACGGTGGATGGAAATTATGTCGACCTTTTTGGATTGAAAATGGCTGCCGGTAAGAATATTGCTGATGCTGATACCGCCCAGGGATTTTTGGTAAATGAAAAACTCGCATCGATCGCCGGCTACAAGGATCCAACTCAAATTATTGGAAAAAGAATCAAAATGTGGGGTAAGGAACTTCAGATTGTGGGGGTATTAAAAGATTTTCATACAGTTTCCCTGCACCAGTCTATTGAGCCGACCGTACTCCTTAACCGCATCAGGGATTATCGACGGATTTCTGTCAGAATAAACCCGGTTGATATGCAGGCGACGATTAAGCAGGTGCAAGCAAACTGGGACGCGGCGTACCCAGAATTTATTTTCTCTTATGAATTTTTGGATGACTCTATTAAACAGTTTTATGAAAATGAGAAACGGACCTCTGTTTTGTTAACCCTCTTTACCTCGATGGCCATTTTTATAGGATGTCTGGGGCTATTTGGACTTGCATCATTTATGGCAAATCAAAAAACAAAAGAGATCGGTGTTCGCAAAGTTCTCGGTGCTTCCGTCGAGAGCATTGTGTTAATGTTCTCCAAAGAGTACATAAAGTTAATAGTCATTGGATTTTTGCTGGCATCACCGATCGCATGGTATGTGATGAATCAGTGGCTGAGTGACTTTGCTTATAAGATAGAGATTGGGCCAATGATATTCCTTACTGGAATTGGATTGACGGTATTGATAGCGATGCTGACTGTTGGGTATCGCTCCATCAAGGCAGCAATCACTAATCCTGTTGAGTCTCTGAGATCTGAATAATCAGCCAATGATTAGTTTCATTCCGGGTTCAAGCTTGTTACTTTTCAACTTATTCAGGGATTTTATCCGTTCAATGGTAACTCCTTGAAACTTCCGCGAAATATCCCAAAGGGTATCACCTGGCTGAACCGTATAGGTTTTACTGTCAGGCATGGTCAAAACCGTTGGTGAGGTGGCTGATGTATCAGCCGGGGGTGTGACCTGCAGAATTTTCCTTCCGGGAGATACCCAGATATTCAGTCGTTGACCAGTGCGGATCATATTACCACGCAGGTTATTCCACTTGCGCAGATCATCGACACGAATACGGTGACGGGTGGCAATACTTCCAAGCACGTCTCCATATTTTACACGATACACAACGAGCTCGCGGCCCGCAATATTTCCAACAGCACTTTTTGCTATCACTTCAATTTCCTTGCGTCCTACTTTGGAAGCAGAGTCCAGAATATGGGCGCGATTTTTTTCGAGCTCGATCTTGGCTGCAAGCGGCAATCGGATCATATATGTTTTTCCAGTTTCAGGAATGGCATTGTGTCGTATCGACGGATTCAGCATCAGCATATCCTCTGTGCAGGTGCCAGTAAGTTTTGCAAATGTGTCGATGTGAAGGAACTTCTTTACCCAAAGAGTATCGTGTGGAATGGGTTGCTCGATCGCCGTTTCGATCATATTATGTTCTTCTGCATAGTTCATCGCATAGATGATTGCAACAAACTGGGGCACATAGGAGCGCGTCTCCCGCGGTAGGTATTTATAGATTTCCCAGAAGGTTCTTTTATAGTCAGATCGTCTGATGGCACGTTTCACGGTGCCAGGTCCGGAGTTGTAGGCTGCTAATGCAAGGTCCCAATCTTTGAACATGGAATACAGCTGACTTAAATAACGACACGCTGCTTCCGTCGATTTTTCAGGATCCATCCGCTCGTCGAAATACCAGTCATTATGAAGGTCAAAGTATTTGCCGGTGAAAGACATGAATTGCCACAGTCCGGCTGCACTTGCCCGTGAAACAGCCCGCGGGTTAAGGCCTGATTCAATAATCGATAAATATTTTAACTCTTTAGGAAGGTTGTATTTGGCAAGATACTTTTCAAACAACGGAAAATACAAATCTTTTCTTCGCAACATCAGGCGTGTGTATTCACGGTTACGAATGGTGAAATAATTAATAAAGCCATGAATATTACTATTATAAGGAAGGCGTATGGTTTGCTGGATGCATGCGAGGCGGTCCGCTACGAGTTCAGGTGTTTCTTCTGCAGGTATGTATTCATAGTCCATTGGCATTACATACATCTCCGGCGCCTCTAATGTGTCGATCGCAAGCATTTCCGATTCAACCTCTTCCGCAATCGTATCGGTTAGATCAAGGACTGGCAGAGGAACAGGAACCTGTGCGGCCGCTTCTCCGATGAAAAAAACGAATAGAAAGTATATGATCCAGTTTTTCATAATAAAGTAACGTCGCCTTTTTCTAAAAATTATATAGAGCCAAATGGCTCTTATTTACTCTTTCGTTAGCTGTTTTGCTATTTGCAAAAGCTTCGACTCCTCAAAATCATTAGCGATTACCTGCAGTCCAATGGGTAGTCCGTTGTTATCCTTTCCATACGGAAAAGAAATGCCCGGAACACCTGCCACATTAGCCTGCACGGAAAAAAGATCCGCCAAATACATTTCTAAGGGACTGCTAGTATGTTCTCCTAATTTAAATGCCGTTGTGGGGGCGGTCGGCATTATTATGAAATCATACTGCTTAAAAATATCCCGTGTCTTATTTCTGATTACTCTCCTTACTTTTTGCGCCTTGGTATAGTAGGCATCGTAATAACTTGAGCTCAATACGAATGTTCCTAACAATATCCTGCGCTGCACTTCTTTACCGAAACCCTGACTTCTGGTTTTTTTGTAGAGCGAAGATAAGTCATTTGTTTCAGGACTTCTATACCCATACCGTACTCCGTCAAATCGCGAAAGGTTTGAGCTTGCTTCTGCTGTAGCAAGTATGTAGTAGGTAGGTAGTACATATTTCATCAGAGGAAAATCAATTGACTCTACGGTATGCCCCTCGGCTTGTAGTTGAGCTATTGCTTCCTGCATGGAATCCCTTATCTCCACCTGAATAGCATCTGACGTTATCGTATCCTTCAGGTAGGCTACTTTGAATTTTCGTTGACTATCAAGATCATGAATATATTCAGGCACTGCTGTTCTGGAAACGGTGCTGTCAAAATCATCTGGCCCGGCGATGACACCCAGAACAAGCGCAATATCCTCTATGCTTTTTGAAAAAATTCCTATGCAGTCAAATGATGATCCGTAGGCAACAAGGCCGTAGCGTGATATTCTTGAATAGGTCGGCTTTAATCCAATTACACCGCAAAATGCCGCAGGTTGCCGAACAGATCCACCTGTATCAGATCCCAGGGAGACCTGGCACATGTCGGCGGCAACGGCGACGGCTGAGCCACCTGAAGATCCTCCGGGAACACGTGTAGTGTCGATGGGATTTAAGACAGGACCGAATGCTGAATTTTCATTGGAAGATCCCATTGCGAATTCATCGCAGTTTTGCCTTCCTATGATTATTGCATCTTCGTCAAGTAGGCGCTGAACTGCCGTGGCGGTGAATTGGGAAACAAAGCCATCGAGGATTTTACTACCGGCCTGAAGGGGATGATCTTTGTAACAGAGAACATCTTTAATACCAACGACCAAGCCTGCCAGTTTCCCAGCAGTGCCGGCCTTGATTTTCTTATCTATTTCAGAAGCCCTTGTGAGAGCTTCTTCTTCATACACGCTTAGAAAAGCATTCAGGTGGGACTGTTCACGGATATTTGAAAGGTGGAACAGGACTCGGTCGACGCAGGAGACAGTGCCAGTGCGAAGGTTGCTCTGAATTTTTATAAAGCTAGAATGGGGTTTCAATTTTACTTACCGTCATCGAGCCGGCCAGTCTTGTTGCCAGCATCTTCAACTTCTTTCTTAACATCGCTCACGGCATCTTTAAATTCGCGCACTCCTTTGCCAAGACCCTTCATGAATTCAGGGATTTTCTTTGCACCGAAAAACACTAACACAACTATTCCGATCAACAACATTTCGTTGAAACCAACTCCACCTAAGAACAAAAGGATCGCTTCCATAAATTTTATCTTTAATGATAGATCAAAATTAGGTTAAAATTTTGAATTTCTTCCACCATTCGTGGAACCGGGCAAGAGCCCAGGAAACGGCTTAAAATCAATCTTTTAGCCAGGTTTGGGGATCCAGGGTCACCGTATTCTTGCGGATCTGAAACCGAAGCTCGGAGATGCCTTCACTGTTTACAAGCAACTTTCCTATCTCCTGGTTGGTAGCCACTTTCTGGCCTTTTTTGACACTTACCTCTTTTAGCCCTGAGTAGGCTGTGAGGTATTCGCCATGACTGATGATGACGGAGGTTCCCAGCGGAGGTATAAAAGCCACTGCCCTTACTTCACCCGAAAAAATGGACTTTACTTTTTCACCCTGGGCTGTTTGAATGTTGATACCATCATTCTGAACAATAATTCCTTTTAGGACTGGATGATTCTGACGTCCGAATTTTTGTGAGACAAATCCTGCTGCAGGCCAGGAGAACTTGCTTTTATTCTCTTCGAATGAATTAGAAAGCGCCACATTCGTTTCGTCAACCTTGGCAACATTTTTCGTTTTATTCTTTGCTGCTGCTTCCCTTGCTTCACGGGCAGCCCGCTCCATTTCTTCACGAATAATATCGCTGATCACTTTATCCAGTTTGGCAACTGCTTTTCTGGTATCATCAAGGTCAAGCTTCAGTCGTTTCTCTTCTTTTGTGAGTGACTTAACAATCACATTCTGTTTTTGCTTCAGGCCGTCCAGATTATTTTTCTCCGAGACTTCTTCATTGAGCAATTTGTTCTTATCGTCTTTCTTCCCCTCAATAATCAATACTTGTTCAGCCAGTTGTTCTTGAACACGTTTGATAACAGCCGCCTGTTCCTTTCGGGTAGTGCCATATTGCTCCATATATTTCAAACGCATGGCGAGCTGATCAAATGTGGAAGCTGAAAACACAAACATCAGCTTAGAAATTCCTCCGCTGGTTTTTTGTGCAGCGAACACCATTGAAGCATATTCTTTTTTTAGCCTTCCGATGTCCGTATTAAGAGCTTTCAGAATCTCATTGTTTTCACCAATGTCCATGTCCATTAGCTCCATCTCCGATTGAACGGACAGGATGAGAGCTTCCTGCTGGCGAATACGCTGTGTAAGCGCTGCTAATTCACCCAGCGAACTGCTTTTTTGTTGCTCCGTTTCTTTTAGAATTTTTTCAGTTTCCTTGATCTTGTCAAGATTCTGTTGTTTTTCTTTTTGAAGCTGTACTTTGTTTCGCTGGGCATGCGCCGCAACCGTACAGGAGAACAGGAAGATCAGTAGAAGAATATGGCGATTACCTGCGGTCATATTTCCGTGGGATATTGAACGGAAACTTCAATTCTTTATCGCCGACTTCGGCTTTGTTGTATTCCAATGTAATCGATGTGGTAACAACACCTTTTAATGTTTTATAAATAATATTCACCGCTCCATTGAAAGGAAAAATCTTATCACCCACCGGTTGAAAATTTGAATAGTTCAAAGAAATTGAATTATCTGTGTTCTGCTCTTTCATCTCAACTTTCTCCAACTTCCGGCTGGCGGCATTGATATAATTGATAACGTTGACACTCCCACGTTGTTGCTCAAGAAGATTGAAACTTGGTCCCGGTGTAATTTTATCCAAATCAGCGCGCGTTGTTATGAGGTTGCCCAAAATGGCTGATTGAATGGTATAAAAATTTACGTCAAAATTAAATCGGGATGACAATTCCGCGTAATTGAAAACATAATACTCTTTCTCAACGGTGCTAACGATCGTTACGGAATCGTGGTTGATGAGGGCTTTGCCCCCCTGTACACCGATAACGGTAAATGTCATCCAGATCACACTGTCTTTACGGATACGAATGTGGGCTTTTACTTCCCGTTCTTTTTTATCATCCCTAAAAACCATTCGGGCTTTTCCATGAAAATATTCAAAATCAATTTCCTGAATTTCCAACGTGGCTGGAGGAGGCGGAATGACGGGTATAATTTTCTTACTGCAGGAGGTCAGCAAGGTTAGTGCGAAAAGGACAAAAGCCAGGTATTTCATCGGGTGGCCAAAGGTAATGTTTGGAAGTAAAAAAAAATAGCCTTCGGGATGAGGATTAATAAAGTCTGCGATTGGCTATTTTCTTGTCAATAAGGTCGTGTTGGGAGGTCAGGGATCTGGCTTTTTCCCATTGAACCACGGCACCATCCACGTCCCCCAGCTGAAACAAAATATCCCCGTAGTGCTCAAGTAATGTGGAAGATACGTTTGGCTGGCTAAGAGCCCGTTCCATTATTTTCTTTGCGTCTTTGTACTTTTCCCGAGCATACAGAACCCAGGCGTAGGTGTCAAGGAAGGAGGAACTGTTCGGCTTTAGCTTGGCTGCCTGTGCTGCCATTTTTTCCGCTTTTTCGAGATTTTCTTTTCTCAGGGCGAGGTAGTAGCTATAATTATTCAGCACGAAGTCATTGTTGGGATTGAATACCAGGGCTTCTTCATAGACTTTATCTGACTTGGCATATTCCTTTGTGCCATTGTAGGCATCACCCAGCATACTGTTAATATCATTCACAAAAGCAGGATTTTTGGCCGAAAGTCTTTTGGCCTGTTCCAACGAATAAGTTGCCTCTCTATAATGACCTAGACGTATGTGACCATAGCCATTGAAGTAATGAAGAATGGCCTGATTCGGAAATATCTCGAGTCCTTGCTCAGAATGAAAGATAAGGCTGTCAAATTTATTTGCTTCTGACTCAAGCGACAGGAGATTCTGCCATGCTTCGAAACTTGCTGATCCGCGTTGAATTGCTTCAAGATATTCATGTTCGGCATCGAAACTCCTTTTCAATGTCAGAAAAAGATCTCCTCCGGCGATATGAACGTTGGGTTCGTCAGAATAATTTCTTTTGAGTTCCTCAAACAGATCAATTGTGAAAGACTCCATCTCGGTATCGGTGATATTTTTTTCGCGATTTTGACGGATCTGATTGGTATAGGTTCCCACCACAATGACTTTTGAGCTTACATCAACGGATGGATCCTGAAAAGCTTGCTTTAAAATTTCTCTTGCTCTCTTTTCCTGGCCCGTTGTGCGATACAGGTCTGCCAATAATATTTTGGAAGAACCTGTATCCTGATGACCGCTGATAAACTCTTCAAGGGCTTCGATTGCTTTTTTCTGCTGCCCTTTTTGAGCCAGTGTCTCAGCAAAACCGATCACAAATCGCTCTTCATCCGGATAGGCTGTCAATAATTTTTTACCCTCAACGATGGCTTCATTTATTTTTCCTTTGTCGAGGTATATTTTTTGTTTTTGCAAAGACGAGACTTCGTTAATTCCCATCAGGCTTTCAGCGCGGTCATAAATTTTAATGGCCTCATCGGGTTTTTTATCGTACTGATAAATTGCGGCTAGTTCATAGAGATACTCTTCGGTGCCTTTTACTTCCTTCATCAGTGCTTCAAGTACTTGCTCTGCTTTGGCAAAGTTATTTAGAGCTGTAAAAATGTTGGCAGCAAGCAGGTAGAAGTATTTATTCTTTTTATCCGCACGAATAGCGGTTTCAATGCTAATACCGGCGCGTTGCAGGTCATCTTCCTTATTGCTTTTTGAAAGGATCTCGGCAATCTTGTAATGAACCGTTCCGTTCTCAGGATTTAATTCAATAACTCGCTGAAAGGTTTTGAGAGCCTTTGAATAATCTTCAAGGATAAAATACTTTTCGCCTTCTGAAAAGAAGTATTCTGCCTCCCGTGAACGCATTTCATTGGGAGGAACATCAGTTACCTTGCGCTTGTCGCGTTGCGCGTACCCAGTAAAGGATGCTGCTGCCAGAAGTAGCAAAAAGACCGAACGGAAAATATGGTGGAAGTATTTTTTCACCGAACTACACTATAATCACCAAGGCTTGCATCTGAAGATTGTCCTTCAAAATTAACGAAATTTCCCAACATCGAGTTGTCCAGCCGAGCCTTTGAAAGCAGGCAATTTTTCTGAATAATTGAGTTTACGATGGTTGAATCCGTAATCCGGGTAGATTCACCAACGGAAACAAACGGTCCTACCGTAGAGTTTTCAATAATTACATGATCGCCGAGGAACACAGGAGGGATAATAGTTGAGTTAATGACGTTTGCGGACTGTGAAATCAAACTCTGGTTTTTTATAAAATCCAGGTAACGCTGGTTGGTTTGAACCATGTTGTCCTTGTTTCCGCAATCAAGCCATTCGGTTACTTCACCAGGAATGAATCTTGATCCTTTCCGTTTCATGTTTTCAAGCGCAGTCGTAAACTGATATTCCCCTTTTTCCTTAATGTCGTTATCTAATAAGTATTGCATCTCATTCATCAAAAATTCACCATCTCTGAAGAAATAGATGCCAATGATTGCCAGATTAGAGACGAATACGGAAGGTTTTTCAACCAGCTCAGTGATCGTGCCAACGGCGTCAAGTTTTACCACTCCGAACTGAGACGGGTCTCTTACTTTTTGCACCCAGATGATTCCATCCTGAGTGGTGTCCATTTTAAAGTCGGCTTTAAAAAGGGTATCGGCAAAAGCAACTATAATCTTTCCCTTCAGAATTTCCTTTGCAAAAAGTAGGGCATGTGAAATCCCCATCGCCTGTTCCTGATAGAAAATTCTTCCTTCTGCACCCACTGCCTTGGCAACGGCTTTCAGGTCTTCTTCTACTTGCTTGCCAAACGAAGGATGGACAATAAATCCAATATTTTCAATTTTCTCAGGGCATACTTTCGCGATATCCTCTACGAGCCTGTGAACTATTGGCTTGCCCGCGATGGGCAACAAAGGTTTCGCGGTGGTGAGTGTGTGCGGACGAAGGCGCTTGCCAAGTCCAGCCATCGGAATAATGATGTTCATATTCTTTAATTAATTTACAAAATTTCAGCTGACAGAAGACTGCCAGTAGTTGCGCTCCCGCCAGAAAGTAATGGCCAGAAAAAAGACCATAATTATAATGTGAAACCCTGAGGAAAGGAGTTGATTTTCTATTGATACCAGTTTGGATACCTGGATCAGGATAAGGGCAAAAAACAGGTATCCTAGTTCATCAACAAGTTTATAAGGAATAGGGTAGTATTTCTGACCGAGGACGTAGCAAGATATCGCCATGGCAAAGTAACATGTAAGGGTTGCCCAGCTGCTGCCGAGATAGCCGAACATTGGAATCAAAAAATAATTTAGTACAACGGTTAACACAACTCCACCCACTGTAATAAGTGTGCCATAATGGGTACGATCAGTCAGCTTAAACCAGACGGAGAAGTTATAATAAATGCCGAGAAACATTACTCCTGTTAATAAAATGGGAACAATTCCCAATCCTTCCCAGTATTTCTCATCCAACAGATATTTCAGAATATCCAGGTTGATCACCACACTCAGAACAATAAAACAGCACAGGATTGTAAAATAGTGATTGACCTTTGCAAAGAGCCATGGTGAGTCTTTATGCGAAGCGTTTGAAAAGAAGAAAGGTTCTGCGGCAAAACGGAAGGCCTGCACGGCTAGATTCATTATCACCGAAAACCGATAACATGCGCCGAATATTCCAAGGGCATAGTCTGCACTTTTCCCCGGATAGAAATTTTCCGGCAGCCAGGAAACTAGCATAATTCTCGAAAATGTTTCGTTGGTCATGCCCGCCAGACCAGTCAGCATGATCGGGTAGGCATATTTAAACATGGAGGAAAAAAGTTCTTTATCATATGCCGGTCGCCAGGTGATAAGTGTCTTGGCGAAAAAAAAGAGGTAAAAAAGATTCGCGATCAGGTTGGCGAGGAGTAAGTAGCCAATACCGATGGAAGGTTGATAGATGACTAGTAGAAAATAAAGGTTAAGCCCAACCTGGATTGCCACGTTTATAAGTTTAGCCGAAGCAAACAATGCGGCTTTCTTCCGAAGACGGAGCCGGGCGAACGGAATTGATACCGCAGCATCCACAAACATCAGTATAGACAGCCAGGCAATAAAGTCGGCATGTCCGGGTACATTAAGCTCGTTGGACAGCGGAATAGAAAACAAAAAAATGAGCAGTGATATTGAAAGACTGATCGCTAAGACGAAAGTTTGGGTAATCCGGAATACTTTCTGTTCGTCAGCGCCTGCTTTGGTGGCAAACCTGAAATACGCTGTCTCCATCCCAAAGAGATAAATAACATTCAGAATAGCGACCCAGGCATAAAGATTGATGTATGTTCCGTAGGCTTCAGGAAGGAAAATTCTTGTATGGAGTACTACCAGAAAGAAATTAAGCATACGGGGAATGATGCTTCCCAATCCGTATAATGCTGCCTCTCCGGCGAGCGTCTTGATTTTATTCATGGCACGGAATGAATAGTTGATTGGCTTCCATGAATAGGCTGTTCTTAATCTTACTGCACCGTGGCTGTTAGTTCTTTTTTCAGATTTGTTAAAATATCTTCGGTCATTGCCTCAAGACCGAATTGATGTTTCCAACCCCAGTCGGTCCTTGCGGCTGAATCATCTATGCTCTTTGGCCATGAGTCAGCAATTGCCTGGCGAAAATCCGGTTTGTAAGTAATTGAAAAATCAGGAATGTGTTTTTTAATAGTGGCAGCAACTTGTGCCGGACAAAAACTCATTGAAGACACATTGTAGCTTGTTCTTACTTTAACTTTCTCGGCGGGTGCTTCCATAAGGTCAATGGTTGCTTTAACGGCATCTTCCATGTACATCATTGGCAAGTATGAATCAGCAGCAAGGAAGCATTCGTATTTCTTCTCACGAAGCGCTTTGAAGTAAATATCCACCGCGTAATCAGTTGTGCCGCCCCCCGGAGCTGTCTTCCATCCGATAAGACCAGGATATCGCAAACTGCGAACATCTACGCCATATCTTCTGAAATAATATTCACACCATAATTCTCCTGCCAGTTTTGTAATGCCATATACCGTGGTGGGATCCATGATCGTATCCTGTGGCGTGTTCTGTTTTGGAGTTGTCGGGCCAAAGGCTGCAATTGAGCTTGGCCAATATACTTTGTCTAGCTTGAGTTCGAGCGCGGCTTCGAGAACGAACAGAAGGCTATCCATATTCAACTTCCATGCCCAGCGTGGATCTTTTTCCCCTGTTGCCGAAAGGAGGGCGGCAAGGTGATAGACTTGTGTGACTCGATTTTTCTTGAGAATATCAAACAGCTTGTCGCGTTGCATTACATCAAACTTCTCATACCGACCTTCCTTTAAAATTCCAACCGGATCTTTAATATCCGAAGAGATTACGTTGTCCTGACCGTAAATTTTCCAAAGTCCCTGGGTAAGTTCGCTTCCGAGCTGGCCGCCAGCCCCAATGAGTAGAATCGTAGTTTTCTTCATGAGTAAATCGAAAGTTATCAAAATTTCAGATTTACCCCTGACCCGGTTAGATTTGTCCCGAAATCGCATAGTTCGCCTCAATAAAATTACACTGAAAATCAGCATGCCATGTATAAGACCCTGCAACCGATTTTGCAAAAAGAACTTCAGACCATTCGTGACGCCGGGCTCTATAAAAAGGAGCGGATAATCACTACTCCGCAGGGAGCTGATATTAAAACGATCGATGGCAAAGAAGTAGTTAATTTCTGCGCTAATAACTATCTGGGGCTATCCTCTCACCCTCGTGTGCTAGCCGCGGCCAAACTCGCCATTGATACGCACGGATTTGGAATGTCAAGCGTTCGATTTATTTGTGGCACACAGGATATTCATAAAGAGCTTGAAAAAAAGATCTCTGATTTTCTAAGTATGGAGGATACCATATTATACGCTGCTGCTTTTGATGCGAATGGAGGCGTTTTTGAACCATTGCTTGGAGCAGAGGATGCGATCATTTCAGATGAATTAAATCACGCTTCTATTATTGATGGTGTAAGGCTCTGTAAAGCTATGCGGCATCGGTACAAGCATAATGATATGGATGATCTTCAAAAGCAGCTTGAAGAGATCAGAAAAGCCGGCGCAAAACAAATTATGATTGTAACAGATGGGGCTTTTTCCATGGATGGTACGATCGCGCAGCTAGATAAGATATGTGATCTTGCCGACAAGTATGAGGCCCTTGTGATGACGGATGAATGTCATTCTACAGGATTTCTTGGGAAGACTGGGAGAGGTGTGCCGGAGCACCACGGCGTGACAGGACGAGTTGATATTATCACAGGAACATTGGGTAAGGCACTTGGCGGCGCTTCTGGTGGATTCACATCCGGACGTAAAGAGATTATTGAATTACTTCGTCAGAGGTCAAGACCTTATTTATTTTCTAATACTCTTGCGCCTTCCATAACAGGGGCATCAATTGAAGTATTCAATATGCTTTCGGAAACCACCGCTCTTCGTGATAAGCTCGAAAGCAACACTAAATATTTTCGCGAAGAAATGACAAAGGCCGGGTTCAACATAAAACCTGGTGAACACCCGATTGTGCCTATCATGTTGTATGAAGCGCCCCTTGCTCAGCAGTTTGCAGATCGCTTGCTTGAGAAAGGGATTTACGTCATTGGATTTTTCTTCCCGGTGGTGGCAAAGGGTCAGGCGCGGATACGTGTACAATTGTCTGCAGCCCACGAGCGTCAACATCTGGACAAAGCAATTAAAGCCTTCACCGAAGTGGGGAAGGAACTGGGAGTGTTGAAATAGGAATTACTTTCCTTTCTTTCTGGATCCCTGAATAAATTCAGGCTCGGCTGGAAATAGTCCGAAGATTGGTTCGAACGTTTGGTCCAGCAAAAAATAAATGCGGTCTTTTTTCCCTCGCAGTTTGAGTTTGTAGAGGTTGAAGTACGGCACCATTTTAATGTATTTCACTTCTGGCCATTCGTAATGCTCTGGTTTGTTGTGGTTCATCACAACGATTCTTTTTTTGCCGATCGCCACCCGTTTTAGTTTGGCCGCAATCAGAAAATACAACGAGACAAAGATGAGTCCAATGAGAAAAAAAATGAATGCGATCGTTGCATCTTTCTCTGAACCACCTCGAAGGAAAATGAGCATTCCACATAACCATTGTAATAATCCAAATGCCAGAAAAAAATACTTAGCGAAGTAGAACTTCATAGGACTGGCTTCTTTCATTTCACATAAAACATTGGTTTTCAATAACTAATATAACGATTTTTTTTAGATTTTGTTACGACTGAACGCCTTGAACCTATGGTTATCCGACATTCGATGGAGGCACAGTTGAAAGTTGACAAATAAACTGTTGACAAAGCGGACAAGACTCTTTGTCAATTGCCAATTTATTTAAACATCAATTTTCAATAACAATCGGAAAATCCTGTCCGCGCGAAAAGGTGTAAGGATACTGAGGCTTTCCTTTAAGTTTCTTGGTCATTTCAGGAACCTGATCATCGAGATAGCCTTTCAATTCGTAGATCGTTACTTTTCCATCTTTTGGAGCTCCATCGGCATCACCCTGTAGTGCTTTAATTAATAAGTAGGTAAAAAGACCATGTCCAAGTTCAGCAAACTCGGCTGCAAATTGCTCGCTTCCGGCCGATGCCATTACGTGAATGCCCGCACTTCGTGAAAGTTGAGCGATCGCTTTTTCTTCTGCCGCTCCGCGGTTTGCCAGCAATTCCACTGAACCGCCACTCTGACAAGCGTCCATCACGATGAGTTGTTTCAAGGCTGATATATTTTTGAATTTTTCCTGAATCAGACTGGCTTCAATGGCATCTTTTTGAAGAGAACTGAAATCATACAAACGTGAACTTCCGGTCGGTATGAAAAAGAACTGATCATCTACCATACTTCCATGACCAGCATAATAGAAGATGAAGACATCCTCCTGCCGGATTTTTGAAGCAAGTTCATCCAGCACCTTAAGGATGTTCTCGCGCGTGGCGTCAGCATCAAACAGATTGTGCAATTCTAGATTCTTGTACAGTTGACTGCCATGATCCTCCATCATTTTTCCGAAAGACTCAGCATCCGGCTTGGCATAATTCAATACCATCTTTGGATTTTTGTATTGATTGATCCCCACAGCAAGAACATAACAAGTGCTGGTTTTGCCTGAATGCTCAGAGAAAAGTTCAACGGAATGCGCATCTGATTCAATCCTGTCTTTATTGATAGCAGAAGCAGCAATCGTATTATTGCCTCCGATAAGGTTGATTACATGACGGTAGGTAGCGGTCTGATTTTTCCCGTTCGGAAGTTTCAACTCTGAAGAGTTAATGGGAATTGACTTCCCATTGTGGAATAGCTTCAGGTTATTCACACCCGCGCCGTTGTCGGTGATTTTAACATACACGTCAGCCGTACCTGGCTCACTGGTCGGCACGACCGCTACCTTGACCGAAGGCGGGGGTGATTTCTGTAACATTCCCTGAATACCCTTCTTTGGATCATCATTTCCGCCCCGATTCTGAAAGATTTTTGGCAGCAATTCCGGCCTATAGAACTCTTCGAAGAACTGGTCCGCTGAATAGGTTTTCATCCCATCGACAAAGTGGATGTACTGACGTGCATCCTGAGTGCCGTTAAAATATCCATCGGGATTTTTGACCATCCACTCGTTTTCTCCGAAATGAATATGTTCAAAAAACTCTTTGCCGGAGGTGAGATCCCAAAATTTGGTAGCGCCATCAAGACTAAGACTGATCAGCATTTTTCCGTCAGGACTCAGGACCAAAGAAGTTACCTCTCCCTTATGGCCTTCAAACGTTCTGGCTACTGAGGAGGTGACAAGATCCCAAACCCGAATGATGCGGTCGGATCCGCCCGAATAAACGAATCTTCCATCATTGCTGAAAATAGCCATATGCACACCACCCGGTGTTTTGAATTTGTTCTTAAGAAGGCCTGTATTGATATCCCAAAGACGAATGCTTCCATCTTCACTGCTGCTAAGAATAGTATTCTGATCATTATTTAAATGGAGCGAAGTAATCAATTCCTGATGGCCTATAAAATCGCGTACAGGAGTCTGCGTATCAACTTCCCACATTTTCAGAGCGTTGCCATGAGAAGTAATCAGATAAAGATCATTCTTGGCCCAAAGTATATTATAAGCGGATCCTTCTTTTTGAAAATCAAAAAGTTGGAGTCGTTTACCATTTTTCAGGTCGTGAATTTTCATCGTTCCATCCCAACTCGAGGAAACTGCCTGAGTTTCATCTTCGTTAAAATGAATCGCGAAGATCGGATGCTGATAAGATTGTATTGTTTGAATTGAGTCGCCAGTCTTCGCGTTCCACAGGATAATTTTTCCATCGCCTCCTCCGGTAAGCATTGTCTTTCCGTCTTTTGAGAGATCATAGGATAGCACAGCTTTTTTATGCCCGTCATATTCCATCACACTTTTGCCTGTAGCAATGTCCCATCGTTTGACCTTTGTGCCGAATTTTCCTTTTATCAATTCTTTTCCATCCTGACTTAGTAACAGATTATTCTTTAGTCGCACATAACGGGCAATATTGGAATTCCAATAATCATCCTGGTCGTATAATAATCCGCCTTTGTCACGGGCATTGAGAAATCCTGTAAGAAGTATTGCAGGTTTCTTTTTCGATAAATCCCAAACAACGGCCGTATTATCATTGCTCGTGATGATGATTTTTTTGCCATCAAGGGTGAAGGCGGTCTCATTGATTTCTTCGCTAAGTTGTGGATTAATTTTATCCAGTTCTTTGCCGGATTCGGCATCCCAGATTACAATTTCTTTGATCGTTGACATTAACAATTTCTTGTTGTCAGCACTGACGTCAATAGAGGTTGGGTCTTCAGCCTTTTCGAGATATTGCTTCTCAATTTTTCCACGGGCGAGTTCATATTTTTTTACCTCTCCATTGTGCGAGGCCATAAAAAAATGTTTACTGTCGTGAGAGAACACAACGTGTGTACCACAGCCGCCGCAAAATCCTTCCGAAGCTTCAAATTTGAATACTTCTTTCCAGTCGGACGTGGTGTAAAGTGTTGCTTTTCTGTTATCCTGGCCAAACGCCGCCCATTTGCCATCAGGGCTGATGGCAACATTGACACCCATTCCCGTACCCTTGGAGGGGTCTACGAGAATCTTCTTCAGAATTTTTCGGGTTTTAAAGTCGAACACACAGGCGGAATCAGCATATCCGGCAGTTATAAAATATTTGCCATTGGGATCAAAGGCAACATCGGTCAGAATCTCTTCGGGCTCTGTCGCAAAAATCTCTTTCCCGGTGGAAACCTCCCAGATTCTCGCAGTCTTGTCTGCACTGCTGCTAATAAGGAACCTTCCGTCCTTGCTGAAGTCAATTGCATTAACGCCAAGCTCATGGCCGAGAAAGCTTCTCACTTCCCTGCCGGTTTGGAGTTCCCAGAGTTTAGCTGATTTATCGCGGCTACCCGTCGCGACATAATTGCTATCAGGGCTCATAGCAACAGATACCACTGCAAGCTCGTGTCCTTTTTGGATGACGGTTTCGAGGTTTTGCGCGACGGAAAGAAATGGGAGGGAAAACAGTACAGATAGTAAACACTTCATGACTACTGCGCTTTTACTTCCTGTGGCTCCGCAGGTTCCGGATCGACCGGCACTTCATCCCATTTCTTAGGCTCTTCGTTGTGGAGGTATTCAAGAATTTTTTGCTCAACCTGTTTAAGCTTAAGGCCCTTTAGGTATTTGCCATTGCGGGCAAGGATAAGGCGGCCGGTTTCTTCGGAAATCGTAAGTACCAGGGTGTCGGTTGTTTCACTCATACCAATCGCCGAACGATGCCGTAAACCAAAATGCGTAGGAAGGTGATCATTTTCGCTTACCGGTAACACACATCGTGCAGCCTTAATCCGGCCTTTAAAAATGATAACAGCGCCATCATGCAGTGGACTGTTCTTATTGAAAATGGAAATGAGCAATCGCTTCGTTACTTCAGCGTCAAGAAAATCACCCGTCTCATTATAAAATTTCAGTTCAGTATCTCTGGAAAAAACAATCAACGCCCCGGTCCGGGTTGCCTTCAGCGTTTTTACGGCTTCTATCAACTGGTGCACATCAAAATCGTCGTGGAACCGTGTGCGCCAATGTGCCAGCGATTTAAAAAAATCGCGATTGAGGTCGGTGCTTCGGCCGATCACCAACAAGAACTTTCTAAGTTCCGGCTGAAAGAGAATGATCATCGCGAGAACGCCTACCCCCATGAACTGGCCAAGGATCTTTGCCAGCAATTCCATCTGGGCTGCTCTTACCACAAGATATACCAGATATAATGAGAGGATTCCAAGAAAGATGTTAACTGCCAGACTCCCACGAATCATCTTGTAAATCTGGTAAAGCAGAATGGATACCAGGCCGATGTCTACAATGTCGACCCAGCTGATCTCAAGAAATGCTATTTTGAATACAAGAATCACTTAACAAAGTTAATGTTTTTAAATGTTAATGAATCTCTTTGTCGATTTTTACCGGTGTGATTCCCTTCAGATACTTGTCAAACCATTCCTTATATCGATCGAACCTGTCTTTCTGATAGCTCGGAGTTGTAATTCCATGAAACTGCCCCGGATAAATGACCAGGCCGGTTGGTATATCCTGAGAGCGGAGTGCCTGATACATTTGCTCACTTCCAATGGCTGGCACGTTGAAATCTTTTTCACCTACCATAAATAGAGTGGGGGTTTTTATCCTGTCAGCTTTTAAGAATGGATAGGACAATTTCATATACTTATCCAGATTTTTCCACGGCACGCCTAATTCGGTTTCATATTGTAAAACATATTGATCAGATCCATAAACCGATAGCTGTAATGCGCTTCCAGCTCCGCTGGCTGCCGCTTTGAACCGTGTGTCTGTGGCGATGCAATAGTCAGTAAGCATGCCTCCATAACTCCAGCCACCAATTCCAAGCTTGTCGGGATCGGCTATTCCTTCTTTAACGAGATGGTCAACGGCGCCGTGAATATCAATGACTTCTTTATTCCCCCAATCAGCAAAAATGGCTTTACTGAAGGCAAGTCCTCTCCCGTTGCTGCCCCGGTAATTTACACCAACAACAGCATAGCCATTAGCGGCCAGCATTTGCCGTGACAAATCAAATCCATATTCATCCTGGGAAACGGGACCACCATGAATAAAGAATACTGTAGCTAGCTTTTGATTCGGGGGAGCATCTGCTGGTTTGAATAATAAACTTGAAACGAGAGTGCCATCTTTACTTTTAGAAGTAAATCCCTCCACAGTTGCTAACGACAATGGCGCAACAAATTCATCTTGATGCTTTGTCAGTCTGCGGATGGCGCCATTTTCCACAGCATAAATTTCCGTTGGAAGTTGCGGCTCGCTCATCATGGAAACATAATTTCCCTCTGGAGTCTTGTCAAGGGAATAGAAACTTCTGTTTCCGCCGGCAATTTTTGTTGATTGTCCGTTGCCGGCGTTGATCCGTGCGATGTATCGCTGACGATCGTCGGTAACCAACACCGTAATGGATAGTCCATCTTTTGACCATACATGATTGCTGACAGGGCGGTCAAGAGTTTTAGTAAGAAGAATGGGCTCTCCTCCGTCTTTGGATACTACCGACAAAACAGATTGATCATACATTGTATAATTATCCTGATCAGAAGATCGGAGGTAGGCGATTTGTTTTCCGTCAGTGCTCCATTTTGGATCACCATCGTATCCTTTCCAGGTAGTGACTTGTTTTGGCGTCGTTCCTTTCTTCGCATCAATTATCCAGATGTCGGTGTTCCGGTTCTTATCGGGATCTGCCGTCCGGTTGCTGACAAATGCGATCTGTGATCCGTCCGGACTCCATACTGCGGAACCCTCGTTGAAATTACCACGAGTGAGGGTATCCAGTTTTTTTGTGGCAATGTCAAACAGATAAAGATGCGTATACCTTTTCATTCTATATCCCTGAACATCCTGCTTGAACTGATATCGGTCGATGACGATGGGCTTAGTTGTTTTCGTTTTGGACGTGTCGGGTGCGTCCTGTATGGCAAGCAATAATTTTTTGGAATCAGGCGACCATTGGTAATCGGCAAGATCATTTTTTAATTCAGTGATCTTTTTCCCCTCTCCACCGCGGCGATCCATCAGCCACACCTGACTTGCTTTTCCCTGGCGCGATGAAACGAATGAAATATATTTTCCATCCGGACTCCAGCGCGGCGATGATTCGCCATCCTGACTGTTGGTAAGTTGGATCGACTGCTGCCCGTCCCAGCTTGCCATCCACACGTCACTGTTGCGCTTGTCCTTTGCGGAATCAGTGGAGGTAAGAACATACGAAACCCATGCTCCGTCCGGAGAAATCTGTGCATCGCTAATGGTTTGCAGACGATACAGATCGCCTGGCCGCAGTTTTCGTTTTGCGTTCTGTGCGTCTGCGGACACAGATAGGATGAGGAGAGTCGTGAAGAGGAATAGCTTTTTCATAGAGTAATAATTATAATTTTCCAATCAGGCGCTGGCATTCGACGGCCTCTTTTACATCGTGAACGCGTAAGATGCTTGCCCCCTTTGTTAACGCAACAGCATTAAGTGCCGTCGTACCGTTAAGGGCACCCTCGGCGTCGGTTCCCAGACTTTTCCAAATCATGGATTTTCTTGAAAGTCCTGCCAGTATGGGTTGTCCGAGAATTTTCAGATAATCAAGGTGACTAAGTAATTCAAAATTCTGATCGATTGTTTTTGCAAAGCCAAACCCGGGATCGATAATAATATCTTTTACTTCCAATTCACGGAGTTTGCGGATTTTTATCTGAAAATAATCGACTACATCTTTTATCAAATCATCATATTGAGCCAGCTTCGACATAGTCTGAGGGGTGCCTCGCATGTGCATTAAAATATAAGGCACTTTAAGGGAGGCAACCGTTTCGAACATCTTAAGATCCAGTTCGCCACCGGATATGTCATTGACAATGCATGCTCCAGCATCGATCGCCTCTTTGGCCACGCTTGCGCGGAAAGTGTCTATTGACAGAACAGCGCCCGGATATTCACGGGTAATCAGGTCTATCACGGGAACAACTCTGGAGATTTCTTCATCAACGGATAAGTCGTCTGCTCCGGGGCGGGAGGAATATCCACCCACGTCGATAAAGTCAGCTCCTTCGTCCAGCATCTTTTTCACCTGAGCAAGGATGAAATCGTTGGAGACAAATTTTCCACCATCGTAAAAGCTATCGGGCGTGATGTTCAGAATCCCCATTACCCGGGGCGTGCTCAGATCAATGAGTTTGCCGCGAATGTTCAATGTTTTGTTGGTATAAAATACGTTATTTTGCACCCGCTGTATGATTTCGAAGACTTCCACACAATATAAAGAGGTAATCTCCGCCTGCCAAGAATTGTTCGCAAAGAAGACGCGGGACTATGGCACAGCCTGGCGCGTATTGCGATTATCAAGTATCACTGACCAGATTTATATCAAGGCACAGCGCATTCGAAGTATTCAGGAAAAAGGTCAACAGAAGGTTGAGGATAGCATTCGGGAGGAGTTTATAGCCATTGTTAATTACTGTGTGATGGCATTGATTCAGATGAAGCTTGAAAATTCCGCTGCGCTGGAGCTGACGGCAGCAGAGGTGGTGCCTTTATATGAAGACGCAGTAAAAGAGACCTATGAACTCCTTGAGAACAAAAATCATGACTACGGGGAGGCCTGGCGTGAAATGCGCGTGAGTTCTATCACCGACATTATTCTTATGAAATTGTTAAGAGTGAAACAAATTGAAGATAACGGAGGTATAACTATCGTGAGTGAGGGTGTAAAGGCGAATTATCAGGATATGATTAATTACGCTGTTTTTTGTTTGATTAAAATCGGCGTCTGACATCCAATAGTCGACGTTTTAACTATATGCAAAAGTTTATTGATCAGTTTTCAAGATTTTTTGTCGGAGGTTTATTCATCTTCTCTGGCTTGATAAAAATCAACGACCCTATCGGGACTGAAATAAAATTGGAAGAATATTTCGAGGTCTTTGCCCAAGACTTTGGATCGTTCTTTCATTATTTTATTCCATGGTCGTTGGAGATTGGAATGCTGATGATCGTACTGGAACTTGTTCTTGGCATCGCAATCCTTCTGTTTTATCGCATGTCCCTGACCACATGGGTTCTCCTGGCATTGATGGTCTTTTTTACATTCCTCACATTTTACTCGGCCTACTTTAATAAAGTCACCGATTGTGGTTGCTTTGGTGATGCGATTAAGCTCACTCCCTGGGAATCATTTACAAAAGATATTGTCTTAATGGTATTTGTAGCCCACCTGTTCTGGTACCGAAAAAGATATCAGGCCGTATTGAGGACCTGGGAAGGTCATAGTGTGATAATCGTCACAGCCCTGGTCAGTTTTTTTATTGGGATATACGCAATCAATCACCTTCCCTTTATAGATTTCCGCGCTTATCGCGTAGGCAACAACATTCCGCAGCAGATGCTGCCGGGCGAAGCCCCACTGATTCAATATATATTTGAGAAGAACGGAGAAGAGGTCAGGTCTGAGAAATTTCTATCTGAAGAACAGGGTTATAAATACAAAGCAGCCAAAATTCTGAACGAGGATAAGATCAAGGCAAAGATTACCGACTACACCGTGAGTGGACCAGAAGGAGAGGATCTCACCCAGGCCACGTTCACAGGACCTCGACTGTTGATTATTATGTATGATGTGAAAAAGGCATCCACAGCAAATATTGAAGCCATCCGAAAACTTACGACTGGCCTGGAGGCAAAGGTAGAATGTCTTGTATTGACATCATCATCAGCCGAACTGATGGAGACTTTCAGGCATGAGCATCAATTGGCAGTTCCCTACGGGTTTTCAGATGCAACTGTATTAAAAACGATCATACGTTCTAACCCGGGAATTACTCTTTGGCAGGACGGAACGGTGCTGGGCAACTGGCATCATAATGACACACCTTCGTCGGAAATGATTCTGAAACTTCTTAAGTAAGATATTTCAACAATTAAGCACTATGAAAATCTTCTTGCTGGGTCTTCCTGGTTCCGGTAAGTCAACCCTCGGGAAAGAACTAGCTACGGCCCTCAAGCTCCCTTTTATTGATCTTGACCTTGAAATCGAAAAAACGGAAGGTGCTTCCATTCCGACAATCTTTGAACAAAAGAAAGAAGATTATTTCCGACAAGTCGAATCAAGTGAACTTAAAAAATGGTGTGCCAGTGTGGATGATTTCGTAATGTCTACCGGAGGCGGTACTCCCATTTACTTTGATAATATTGAGGTGATCAATCAATCCGGCACCAGTATTTTTCTGGACGTTGCTGCCAGCGAAATCGCCAGACGGATCATTAATACAAAGCTTTCAGAAAGACCATTGTTTGCCAAGGCTCACCCGGAGAGTATAAAAGATCACGTTGAATTTATGCGATCTCATCGACTTCCGTTTTACAGAAAGGCACACCATATCGTTTCGGGAAATGATACTACTTCAGCCGAGGTATTAATGGTTATTAGAAAGGGAAACCTATAGTAACAAGGAAAGACGACGAGTTCTTTTGGACAGACACTACAGAAGCGCCAGGATATGGACTGTAGGGTGTAGTCCCTTGTCCAAATATTCCTGCCAGATCTATGTAGAAGGTTGAAATACGATAACCCAAGCCAGCAGAATAGGTTGTGTATGTCTGATCGATATCATTTTGTAATGATTTATACGGATCAGCCATTCTATTATACCCAGCTCTGAACCTGTAATTATTCCAACGGTACTCCCCGCCAACGCGGATGTTTAATACGGACGTATACAAACCTTTGATAGTGTTATTGTCCTCGGAAAATGAAACTCCTCCAGTGGTGGTGGAATACTTGCTCGAGCTATAGTTAAGCCATTCAAGGTCAGCGCTGATGAGTCCTTTTTTTGCGATGAAGAAGGTTCCTCCTCCACTGATCCGCCAGGGAGTGTTTAAATTGTAATCGAGGCTGACATTATTGGTTTTCCAGTCGACATTATTCAGAAATTTTCCAGGATAATATTCAAAATTCTTCCAGATCGATGTCATGCTCGCCACGTAGGTATCGGAAATCTGGTAGGCGGTGGGAGATGCTACTGAAAGTCCAACCTGAAAAATATCCAGTGGCCTGTAGATCGCTCCAATGGTTGCGTTGATCCCACTGCCTGAAATACTGAGGGCCTCATTTAACGTCAGGCTTGTGAGCGGTTGAACAGACGCATCTGGAAATGTTTCTGAATAGGTCTTTTCAGATTTGTACCGGAGCGTGGTGAATCCTATACCACCTCCAATAAAGATCTTGTCATTGAAGTTTGCCCCATAAGAAAAACTCCACTGATTTTGTGCACCGGATGTCTTAACCGTTTCCGTTTGGATGGCGGTGGTAACTTCTCCAGGTTTTCCGGGAATAGCTGTCCCTGGAAGTGCTACATCGGTAAAATAATCTGTATTCGATTGGCCAGGTCCCAAAATGGATTTTGGTCCAATGATATAATTATAGTACGCTAACCCTGTCGGCGTGTTATAATTGAACGCATTGTTTTCAAACTGCAGTGTGTCAGATCCTTTTGCATTGTTCAAAAAATAGTCAATGACTGAATTATCCTTGTTTGTCCCTGTATAGGTGAACGTGGTGTTAAAGTCGTTGATTCGGTTAAAATTGATAGCAAAGGTTCCTCCCCAAAGTCCCTTACTTCCATCTTTATTAGTATGGAACGCAATGCCAAAGTTCGGAACGATCAATGAGTTCTTAGTGGCAGAAGTAGTGTTGTTAAGGTAGGTAGAGGAATTATCTACCATCGTATAACCGGGAGTGATTGAGAAATCGGACCGATTGTACATTCCAAGGCCCGCTGGGTTATAGTAGGCAGAACTTACATCACCGCCAAGCGCATTCTGCACTCCACCCATTCCTTGTATCCGGGCACTTCCACCACCCCTTGTGCGACTGATGATTAGTGCTTCTTCGACGTAACTCTGTGCGAACAGTTCGTTCGCACCAAGCAACACCAAGCCCATGATCGCAAATACGATCTTAAATTTCATGAGAAAATTGTTTTTTGATTAGTTCCTGCCGCGTGAGTGTCCACCACCGCCACCTGAACTGCTTCCGCCACCGCCTCCGCCGAATCCACCACCACCACGTGATCCACCGAAGGAGGATGAGCCATTGCTGAACCCAGAATTTCCATTCCCGAACGAAGAAGTCCTGCTTCCGCCACCGTTACTCCAGTTGCTGTTACTTCTTCCACCGTTGCCATTGTCAAAACTTCCTCTGTTGGTATTGCCCCAGGTTGATGTGCGGCCTGTGCCAGCAGAATTATCCACTCCGCCATTAGACCGGGTCATGTTGCTTGAATTGTTTCTCCAGCTTCGGTCATAGTAGTTTGTGCCCGCTTGCGTTCCTGAACTTGTTCTGCTTCCCGAGTTTGTTCCGCCGGATCTTCCTGCAGCTGAATTTCCTCCACGTGAAGTAGTTGAAACATAGTCATTATTCAATCCGCTTGAGCGCGAGCCGTGTTTTCCAATGACGTTGTTATTCACATAGTCTCCGCCGCCATTGATGATAACTGGATATCCGCTATAACCGTAACCTCCGCCGTAATAACCACCATACCCGTACATGCTATACGGATTATACATGCCGAACATATTTCCATAACCCATTCCACCATACAAACCGGAACCATAATAACTGCCCATACCAAACCTCAATCCGAATGAATTTCCAAAGCTGCTATAAGGAGAGTACATGCCGCCATACATGCTGCTGTAAGGCGAGTACATCGAAGAATACATATTGTTGTAACCGTAAGGGCTTCCAAAACCACCATAGCCCATGTTGTTATAATATGGATTGCTATAAGCGCTGTTGTTTCCGTAATAGTTAGAATAACCGGTATTTCCTCCGTTATAAAGATTACTGTTTACATTTACCGGCTGATAGTTGGCCACGAAATAGTCGGGCTGATTCTGTATAACAGATGTTCCACTTTTGATTTGTGAATTATATTCCGGATTGACGCCGCGACCTGAATAGCTATCGGACGCATTGATAGGATTGGTGCGAACTGCATTCACATCTTCCTGTTGATAACGTTTTGCTGCCACCACTTCGATGGCCTGATTTGATTTCAAACGGTCCTTTGAGTTGAAATACATGTCATCATTTTCCTGACCTACCGCGGCTGCCGACACACCCATTGCCAGAAGCACCATTGCGTATTTCGTTTTCATAGTCATTTAGGATTTAGTTCTATACACCTATTAACGTAAAGTTAGCAACAATGGTGCCGTTTAACAACGATTTCTGAGTAGTCATTTCACTGATTTTTGGGGGTAAAAACTAGGTAATTCTCTCATTCAAAGTTAATAACGAAGAAAACGGCCATTCCGCATCCCCTGCCTTATATTTGCGCCTCAAAATTGATAATACGATGTCGAAACAGATACCTACCCGTGCAGCAGATTACTCACAGTGGTATGTTGAATTGGTGAAGCGGGCCGATTTGGCAGAAAATTCGGATGTGAGGGGTTGCATGGTGATCAAGCCGTATGGCTATGCTATATGGGAGAAAATGCAACAGGGGCTGGACAAGATGTTTAAGGACACTGGCCACGTGAATGCCTATTTTCCTCTTTTCGTACCGAAGACCATGTTTGAGGCAGAAGAAAAAAATGCAGAGGGTTTTGCGAAAGAATGCGCGATCGTTACTCATTATCGTTTGAAGACCGACCCTAATAACAAGGGAAAATTAATAGTTGATCCGGAGGCGAAGCTGGAAGAAGAACTGGTAGTTCGTCCAACAAGCGAGGCAATTATCTGGAGTACGTACAAGAAGTGGATACAATCGTATCGTGATCTTCCTATTCTGATTAATCAATGGGCCAACGTTGTTCGTTGGGAAATGCGCACGCGACTTTTTTTACGCACAGCTGAGTTTCTCTGGCAGGAAGGCCACACAGCGCATGCGACCTCCGCGGAAGCGGTAACAGAAACACGTCAGATGCTGGATGTATATGCTGATTTTGTTGAAAACTTCATGGCAGTGCCAGTCATCAAGGGAAAGAAAAGTGAAGGAGAAAAATTTCCAGGGGCTGTGGATACCTATTGTATCGAAGCGCTGATGCAGGATGGCAAAGCACTGCAAGCTGGCACGTCCCATTTCCTGGGACAAAATTTTGCGAAAGCGTTTGATGTAAAATATTCGAACAAGGAGGGGAAACTTGAACTTGTGTGGGGAACTTCATGGGGTGTGAGTACGCGTCTCATCGGTGGGCTTATTATGGCACACTCCGATGACGACGGACTGATTCTTCCTCCACGATTAGCGCCGATACATGTTGTGATTGTTCCGATTTTCAAAAGTGCGGATGAGTTGACAAGGATTTCCGAAGCGGTTGAGCCATTGGCAAAAGCATTGAGGAGTGCGGGATTGTCAGTGAAGTTCGACAATCGCGATACACAGAAGCCAGGCTTTAAGTTTGCCGAGTATGAAATGAAGGGAGTTCCCGTCAGGATAGCGATCGGTCCACGTGACCTTGAGAGTGGCACTGTAGAAGTGGCGAGACGGGATACGAAAGAGAAGCGAGTGATGAAGACGGCGGATGTGGTAACGGAGATTACAAAACTTCTGGAAGAGATTCAGAAAAACATTTACAACCGCGCGCTGGCGTTCCGGGAAGAAAGAACAACTACCGTTGATTCTTTCGAGGAATTCAAGGAAGTGCTGGATGGGAAAGGTGGATTTATTCTGGCACACTGGGATGGAACGCCTGAGACAGAAGCTAAGATCAAAGAGGAAACAAAGGCGACCATTCGATGTATCCCTTTGGATGCAAAACTGGAGGAGGGTAAGTGTATTTATTCAGGAAAGCCGTCGGGGCAAAGAGTTTTATTTGCCCGAGCGTATTGAGTTGTATTGACTAAATTTGATACCTATGTCTGACTGGCTCACTGTATTATCCCTCATTCTATTTGGAATTGCCCTTTTGGTGATAGAAATAATAGTTATCCCAGGCACCACCTTGGTCGGCGTGATCGGTTTTTTGCTTTTGGCCACAGGTGTGATACTGAGTTTCCGGTATTTCGGCACTACAATCGGTTGGGTTACCGGGTCGGGTTCAGCAGCTGCATCAGCAATCATTCTCTACTATTGCTTTAAGTCGAATGTGTGGAGTCGGTTTGCATCCAGGTCCAGTATCGATGGCAAGGTGAATGAGGGCGAGTTGAACGGCTTACCGGTGGGAGCTGAGGGTATTGCGCTGTCCGCGCTACGTCCGTTCGGGAAAGCAGAATTGAATGGAAAAGTTTATGAAGTAAAAACAATCGGAAGTTATCTTGAAAGCGGCAAACGAATCAAGGTTCTTGAGATTCTTTCAAATCAAATAACAGTAGAGCAAATAAATTAAACTATGGAAATCTCATTATTAGTCATTGTACTATTAGGATTCGTCTTCTTTTTTATTCTCATGTATTATGTGCCGGTGGGACTTTGGTTCACGGCGATCATATCAGGAGTAAAGGTTTCAATATTCGATCTGATATTGATGAGAATACGCAAAGTGCCACCGAGCATTATTATTAATTCAGCTATTACAGCAACGAAGGCAGGATTGCATTTATCCACCAGCGAACTTGAAACCCATTACATGGCAGGTGGTAATGTTCCTAATGTAATCCGCGCTTTGATCTCAGCGGAAAAAGCAAATATTGTATTGACCTTCAAGCAAGCCACTGCTATTAATCTAGCGGGTCGCGATGTATTTGAAGCGGTTCAGATCTCCGTTAATCCGAAAGTTATTACAACTCCTAAAGTAGCGGCAGTGGCAGCAGATGGTATCCAGCTGATCGCTGTTGCGCGGGTAACAGTGCGAGCAAGCATTGCTCAATTAGTGGGTGGTGCTGGTGAAGACACTATCCTTGCCCGTGTTGGTGAGGGTATCGTCACATCGATTGGACAAGCTCAATCACATAAAGAAGTATTGGCGAATCCTGATAAGATTTCCAAACTTGTTTTATCACGCGGTCTGGATGCGGGAACGGCATTCGAAATATTGTCCATTGATATCGCGGATGTTGATGTAGGCGCAAACATTGGAGCAAAACTTCAGACCGACCAGGCGGCTGCGGATTTAAAAGTTGCTGAAGCCCGTGCGGAAGAACGTCGTGCGATGGCGGTAGCGCTTGAGCAGGAAATGATTGCCAAGGCACAGGAGGCCCGTGCGAATGTGATTCAGGCCGAGGCTGAAATTCCAAAGGCGATTGCACAGGCATTTGTTAATGGCAATCTTGGTGTGATGGATTATTACAAGATGCAGAATGTGCAGGCTGATACAGATATGAGACAATCAATTTCGGGATCCGGTAAGTCGGGGCAGAATCCAAATACGACGAATAAGTAGGTTAGGCGATCGCAATATGAGCCTGTCACTGGTAGCAGTGACAGGCTTTTTTTTGATGTGAAATAGATTCATTTAAATAGCCTAGCATCTATTCCAAAGAATAGTTCCATGGACGCGATCTGTTTGTAGAACTGAATGACAGGTCACCCTTACGGGGCTTGCACCTCTCTCAAAGTTTTGTCTTGTCGTACAGACAGGTTGCCCCGAGAGGCTTTATGACTACGTAAATAAATTCGTTCAAATGGCCGAGCGTCTATACCAAAGAATAGTTCCATGGACTCGATCTGTTTGTAGAACTGAATGACAGGACACCCCTACGGGGCTTGCACTCTCTCAAAGTTTTGTCTTGTCCTATAGACAGGTTGCCCCGAGGGCTTCATAAGCAGGTTAATAAATTCGTTTAAATAACCGAGCGTCTATTCCAAGGATAGTTCCATTGCCGCGATCTGTTTGTAGCAATTAATGACAGGTCATCCTTACGGGGCTTGCACTCTCTCAAAGCTTTGTCTTGTCCTACAGACAGGTTGCCCCGAGGGGCTTCATAAGCAGGTTAATAAATTCGTTTATATGGCCGAGAGTTTACTACGTCGAATAGCTCCGTAGGCACGAATTTGTTTATAGAACATGAATTGCGATCAGCATGCTTTCCCCTTACTCAATGCTTGTTTTTCTACAAGCTGGTTGCCTAAGTTGGGGCTTCATTACTACATGAATAAATTCGTTTAAATGACCGAGAGTTTACTCCGAAGAATAGCTCCCTAGGTGCGATCTGTTTATAGAACATGAATGATGATCAAAGGCGATTAGCCCCGTAGGGGTGACCTGTTTTCTTTGCCTGATGGAATCGTAATTTTTATTTCAAGTTAATAGTCTCCCAGAGCGCTTTCTGCTGTACAAGAAATTTTTTCCTTTCCGACAGGTAGATCAGGCTTGTATAGTTAAATGGAAGCAAGCTCATTCCATCGGTGGAGATTACTCCGAACCGGTTGTTGTGAAAAACAATCACTTGGTTGTTTTCGAGCACCTGGAGGGATTCGAATCGGGGTTCAATCAAAATCCGCCCTTTTGCGTCCGCCAATCCCTTCAATGAATTTTGAGTCAACAGGAAAAGCTGATTGGGTAATTTCTTTATTGAATCATAACGCAGCTCCAATATTTCTTTTCCTTCTGTGTTAATCATGCCCCATTTTCCCTTGCGGGATGCAAGCGCCAGGTGTTGATCAAAATTCTCAGTTGCCTCAAAAGTGGGTTGAATTACAATCTCATCGGAAGTGTTGACGTATCCCCATTTGCCCAGCAGCTTTATTGGCGCGAGGCCATCGTGAAATTCTCCAATACCTTCGTAACGGTTCGCTATGCGAAGTCTTCCGCGGGTGTCGACGAATCCGAACTTGCCGTCGCGCTTTATTCCGATAAAACCTTCACTGGGCTGGAAAGTCCGTTCTGCACGGATGATCACAGGTTCCTTGCGCGTCAAGATCTGACCTTGAAGATTTATCTCTTTCTCCGTGCCATCCGGAAGGGTTTCAAGCAATGAATTTTCAGATATTTTGATTGGGTGTTCAGTAAAATACAGAATGTTTCCACCATTGTCTTTGAGGAAGACCATCGTATCCTTTTTTTCCAGGTAATGGTTATCGGACAGCAGAATAAGTGGATTTTTCTGTGGAGCAATCCGCCAATGATCTTCAAGTGTAATGATTCCGTACTGCCCTTTAAACTTCACTGAGACCAGTGAGTCGTTTGATCCCAATATCGAATCATAGACACAGGCAATTTTTTCTTTTCCATAACGATCTACTGCTCCCCAATATCCCCGGTTTTTTACAGGGAAGAATTTTCCATTGTACTGGCCAATCAATTCATACGGGGCATTGGTCTTTTTTATTCCAAAGGTGTCGTAAACACTCCACATTGATTTCCCTGATAGGCGCGTCATCGCGCGAATAAAAATCCCCTGCGCCAGAAGTGAGTCGAATTCAATGGGGAGAATAACCTTTCTATCCTGCTGAAGAAGTCCGTATTTGCCATCTTTTTTTACAATCGCCTGACGGTCGGGAATGAGTTCGATGTTGTCATATTCCATCGGCCACGTTGGAATTAATTTTTCATCAAGGAGACCGCTTTTGCCATTCAGGGTGATGCGAAAAACGCCGTTGTTATTGAAAATGAGTTCATCTGCTTCGGCTCGCTGAAGGTCATGAAAGCTCGTGTCAAGCAATTTCCATTCATCTGCCTTGCGGGCAGTCAATTGGTAAGGAGAAATAATATGAATGGAGCGGTAGAGCGGTTGAATTTTTATTTCACCATTTCTGTCGATAACGCCTTCTTTCCAATCTTGATGAATGATAGCGAGATCGTGATGAAATTCTGAAATCCTGTCAATAGTGAAGTCGGTGATCCATTTTCCTTCTTCGCTGCAAAGGGCGGTTTTATCCGAGAAATTCTGCACAGCGTAGCGCAAGGTGCCTATCGGGGTAATTTTTTTATATCGTACTGCAAGTACCGAACGGTCATTAAGGTCAATGAGTCCATATTCATAGCGAGCGCCGTTCTTCACCATCACGATTGCTCTCAGACCATACAAGTCAATGGCATCATACGAGAAAGGAACTATCAGTTTACCCTCGAGATCAAGGCAGCCAAATTTTAATGAGTACGGACTGATCGCCTTGCTAACAATTACGCGATCGCCGCCGGGCCACGTGAGACTTGAATACTCAGCTTTCGTTATGAATTCTTTTTTAAGATTGAGGAGGCCCCATTTGCTGTTCTGGCGATATCCTGTAATCTGACCAATAACCGAGAAATTTCCGTCCGACCATCCAAGTGCATCGAAAGCAGCGGGGAGTACTATAGTTCCACTTCCATCTTTAAGGCCCACCTTTCCATTTTCCTCAAAACGTTGAAAATCACCAGCCCAGGAATGAAGGGAGATAGCTGTAAACAACAGAATGATGACACCGCGGCACATGATCTTTCAAAGTTATGTGTTCTTGATTAAATAGGGAAAGGAGACAGGAGACAGGAGGGAGTAGTAGTAGGCAGGAGCTGGAAATCAAGGAGACTTAGTTCATTGATAGAAAAAGGCGATCACGTAATTGTGTGATGTGGCAAAAGGTCGAAAAATTGCTGGATCTGTTTAAAGCACCTTTTCCGAGTTTCTGCTCCTGACTTCTGGCTCCTGTCTCCTGTCTGCTCACTCCTCACTCCTGTCTCCTCCCCCCATTCTTCTCATTCAAAGGAATTTTTCAGACCTTAGCGCAGTTATAAGGGCTCAAAAACACTGAAAATGTATATCGAACAGCTGTATACCAATTGCCTCGCCGAAGCGGCCTATTATATTGAATCAGAAGGAGAAGCGGCTATTATCGACCCTTTGCGTGAAACCGAGCCGTATATTTCACTGGCGAAGAAAAGGGGCGCTGTCATTAAGTTTGTTTTTGAGACTCACTTTCATGCGGATTTTGTCTCCGGCCACATTGACCTTGCCAGAATCGTAAATGCACCTATTATTTTCGGCCCCATGGCCGATCCGAAGTATAAAGTCATCAATTCAAAAGATGGTCAGGAGTTCAAACTGGGTAAAGTGACTTTGCGTGTGTTGCATACACCTGGTCATACGCCGGAGTCGTCGTGTTATCTGTTGATGGATGAAAAAGGAAAAGAACATGCTGTCTTTACTGGTGATACGCTTTTTGTCGGAGATGTTGGCCGACCCGACTTGTTGGATGGTGTGATGAGTCAGTATGAATTGGCAGGCATGCTTTATGATTCACTGAACAACAAGATCAAGACGCTTCCTGATGAAACAATTGTCTATCCGGCACACGGCCCCGGTTCAGCATGTGGAAAAAACATTGGTAAAGAGACATTCTCTACAATCGGAGAGCAAAAGAAATTTAACTACGCGATGAAAGATCAGTCACGTGATGCCTTCATTGAACAGTTGACCGACGGGATACTTCCACCTCCAGCTTATTTCTTTGAAGATGCACGCATTAATAAGAACGGGTATGATTCGATCGAAAGGGTGATAGCGGAAAACAATAGACCACTTTCACTTGATGATTTCAAATCGGAAGTAAAAAAAGGAGCTATTATTCTTGATGTTCGCACAGCCGATGAATTTGAAAAAGGATTCATCACTGGATCTGTTAACATCGGTCTCAATGGACAGTTCGCTGTGTGGGTTGGTACGCTGCTGAAAATTCAGCAGCCACTGGTGCTGATTACTGAAAAAGGAACAGAGCAGGAAACAATTTTACGCCTCGCGAGAGTAGGGTACGAGAAGATTGTAGGATACCTCGATGGTGGCATTGACGCATGGAATGGGAAGAAAGACACTGTTAAGTCGATCACTGCCGGAGAACTTCTGACGTATGTGCAAAAAGGTGTTCATGTGTTGGATGTTCGTAAACCTGGGGAATGGAACGTCAGTCACTTAAGAGAAGCTCAGTTTGTACCGCTTGCCAACATGACAGAGAATTTAAAAGACCTTGATAAGAACTCTTCTTACGTGGTGCACTGTGGAGGTGGTTACCGCTCAATGACAGCAATCTCATTGATGAACCGTGAAGGTTTTAAAAACCTTATTAATGTTTACGGAGGTTTTAGTGCGATGGTTGGAGCTGGGTTGGAAGTGGTCACCGAGGAAGTAGGTGTCTGACTTCAGTTGCGCCTAGTGCGAATACGTTTCTTCTATATCGTTCACTGAAAAATATTTCAGTCTCATGGAAGTGGATGTCAATTCCAAAATCTCTTTTTCCTGAACTGAAATTCCAGTAATTAAAAGCCTGACCTTTGTTTCATCGCTGGAGAAGACCCACTTTCCAACGATACTCTGATCCTGACCGGGGTCACATTTTGTAGCACCCTGATCTACAGAGTAGGTTCCATTGATCTCAAAAGAATAGGTATCATCAGCTTGGCAGGCGGTAGTGTTTGATTCAGTCGTGCCGACTTTGACTTTTAACAATTTCCATGAATTTCTACCAATCAACTCGATCTTGGTAACAACCAAATCATCTGTTTTACAAGAGTGAAGTGCTGCGAGGAACGCAAAAACAAAGATTGATGGAGTAAACTTGAACGACTTCATAAGTCAATTTTGTTAGCCCAATAAATTTACCAAAAAAATCTTAAAACACTTCATTTTTTTGATGGCTTGCCGGTGGCCACTTGGGTCGATATGTACACAGTTTTTTTATCCACGAATTCTAAAACTCGGATTTCGAGGCGCGGCTGACTTTTTCATAGGATCTTGCGCTGAAGGCGCCAATCCTAATGCGTATACGTCTCCTCAATATCAACAAAGAAATTATATTTCAATTGCATTGTAGTAGAGGTGAGCTCCACAATTTCTTTTTCAAATATGATAAAAGCTCCCCCTCCATACGACACTTTTATCTTTGTTTCGTTGTTTGTGAATTCCCATGTTCCTGCGGTTGTTTGAGGATCGGAAGGTTCGCATTTGGTCGGCCCCTCATCCTGGGTGTAAACGCCACTAGCCAGGAAGACGTAAGTATCATCCAGTGAACACGCATCGGGCGCTGATTCTACTCCACTAACTTTCATTTTAGTTAGCTTCCAGCTGTGGGTTTCAAGCAATTCGGATTTGGTAAGAGTGACTTCTTCATTTTTCTTCGAACAAGCAGAGAACTCGAGAAGAGCTGCCAGTAGCAATACTATTGAAATCAGTTTGAGTGGCTTCATTGGATTAGATAAGGCAGTCTAATTTATAAAAATTTATCAATAGTATAAGTTTTTTTCAAGTGAAGAGCCCCTTAGCGCAGCGCTTTGCGAGGCGCAGGTAAATCTCGTCGCTTTGGCCATGTCATTAAATTAAGGAAATGAAACACCCATTCAGGTGAATTGTGAAGCTTGATTCTTTATCCTACGAACTGCCATCGGTGCATTGTAGTCCCGTTGGGACTCAATCTTTGTAGAAAAGATCACGAATGTGTTGCATGCGTCCCGTAGGGCCGCAACATTCCAGCAAATTAGATTTAGGTGGAGCTATCTGAATTGTCAGGTTTCGCCCGTACAGGGCGACCAACACATTACATCCATATTCTCTACAAAGATTTCATCCCTCACGGGATGACTATCGCCTATCCATCACTACAACATTCTCCACATGTACTGTATGTGGAAACATATCTACCGGCTGCACAGCGGTGATTTCATATTGCTCTGACAAGAGTTTAAGATCACGTGCCTGGGTGGCAGGATTGCAACTTACATAAACTATACGGTGAGAATTCGCTTTTAAAAGCATATGGCAAACATCTTCATGCATGCCATTTCGCGGAGGATCCGTTATGATTGTATCAGGACGGCCATGGGTGTTGAGAAAAGACTCATCGAGGAGATCCTTGATGTCACCGGCAAAGAAATCAGTATTGTGAATGTTGTTAATCTTTGAATTTACCTTCGCATCATCAATGGCCGCTGCCACGTATTCAAGCCCAACAACTTTCTTTGCTTGCCCCGCCACAAAATTTGCAATGGTGCCGGTGCCCGTGTACAGATCATATACCAATTCATTGCCTTTCAGATCCGCCATTTGCCACGCAATCTTATAAAGCTCAAATGCCTGTTCGGAGTTGGTCTGATAAAATGACTTTGGTCCAACCCGGAATTGAAGTACACCGCTTCCATCAGGCTTTTGCATACGTTCGGTAATCCACGGATTGCCCTTCCAGCAAATGACATCCAGATCTGCAAAGGTGTCGTTCTTCTTCCCGTTGATTATATAGTTAAGCGAACTGATCTGCGGAAATTTTTCAGAGAGGGCTGTCAGGATTTTTTCCGTCCACTCCATCTTATCATACGTCACCTGAAGGATGACCATCACCTCGCCAGTATTGGCAGTGCGTAGGGTGATCGTTCTAAGAAATCCAATTTGTTTTCGTAGATCGAAAAAAGGAATGTCTTCGCGCACAGCAACTTCTTTCACCGTAAGGCGTATTTCATTGGAGGGTGAAGGTTGCAGATAACATTCGGCAACATCAAACACTTTATCGTACATCCTTGGCAGGTGATAACCGAGACCAGCATTGCCAAATGTTTTTCCTTCTGCCATCTCTTCGCGTGTTAGCCAGCGGTTCGCGGAGAAAGTATAATCAAGTTTGTTGCGATAATATTTCTCCCTTGATGAACCTAGAATCGGCTGTATGGCAGGAAGGGTAAGGCCACCAATGCGCTCAAGGTTATCAACGACCTGCTGCTGTTTGTAGATAAGTTGCGTCGGATAGTTAATGTGTTGCCATGAGCAACCGCCACACATTCCGAAATGTGAACAGAAAGGTGTGGTGCGATTTGGAGAAAGTTGCTTGATTGTTGTTACTCGCCCTTCAAGAAAAGAACTTTTTATTTTCGTCAGTTCAATGTCGACCACGTCGCCGGGCGCGCCGCCGGAAATAAAGATCACCAGGCCATCGCGCTTCGCAATGCACTTGCCCTCAGCTGCCATTGTGTCTACTAAGATGTCTGAGAGAATATCCCCCTTTTTGAGTTGGGCCATTATCAGGGGTTAAATATCGTTTTCATCGATTCGTCCGAGGATTCGTTTTTATGGTCGCAATTTACCTAAAGACATTTCAGTACCTGCAGGGCATTATTTATCTTTCGAAGATTGGTGATGAAAAAAGGCATTCTTTTTCTTTTTCTGCTCGCTGTGCCCTTTCTGGGGACAGCCTCTCACATTGTTGGTGGGGAATTTGAAATCCTGTACCTGGGTAACTACCGATACAAGGTCAACTTCATCATGTACTTTGATGAGATCAATGGTGATCAGGCTAACAAGACTCAGGACGCTATTATCAATGCCCGGATCTTCAGAACGTCCGATGGCGCAACGATGATCAACGTGCCGATGCCATTCGTTTCTCAGACACTGGTGAACTACACCCAGCCCTCGTGTACATATGGTGGGCTGAAAACCAGTCGTCAATTTTATTCGACAACGATCACGTTGGCACCTGAGCTGTATGGTGATCCTCAGGGTTATTACATCGCGTGGGAACGCTGTTGCAGGAATTATAATGACAGTGGGCTATTGAATATCTACAGTGTTAACCCGGCGTTGGAAGCTAACAATCCTTTTGCTGCAGGACAGACATTTTACCTTGCGTTTCCGCCAGTAACCAAAAACGGAAGTCCTTTTGTGAATTCATCACCACGCTTGTTTCCTCCCCTGAGCGACTATGGTTGTCCTGACAGACTATATTATACAGATTTCCGCGGTACCGATGATGACGGTGATTCACTGGTTTACTCATTGACAACCCCCTATAGCACTCATAGCTCGCTAGCGTATCCGCCTATATTGCCGGCACCCTATCCGGAGGTGAAGTGGCGACCGCCGTTTAGTCTTTCGAATGTTATTGGTGGTGTGCCTGACCTGACGATCACACAGAACGGATTCCTCACCGTGAAGCCATCTTTCCAGGGGCTGTTTGTATTTGCTGTCAAGGTCGAAGAATACAGAGCCAATGTAAAAATAGGAGAGACCCGCCGCGATTTCCAGATGCTGGTGATTGATGGTTGCCCAAGAGCCATAGCCCCGAAGATCCTTGGAAAAAAACTGGCTGATGCTGCTTACACCTACGACAATACCATGAATGTAACATTTGATAACACGGTTGCGGATGGACAGCGTTGCATCAAAGTTCAGGTATCGGATGAGGATTCGAAGCTGAGCCTGGATGGAAGTGAAAAAGTGAGTATCAAAGCGATTGCATTGAATTTCAATAAGGATGTTTCCGGCGTATTACCGAGTGTGACAAATGCGACATTGATTAATGAGAGCACGGTTGAGTTCACAATCTGCTTTCCAAAATGCCCTTATTTTATTGGCGGAGACCCTGTCATTGGGATCGTTGCGATGGATGACGCGTGTAGTTTGCCACTTACCGATACGCTCAAAGTTTCCATTCACATTGATCCACCGCCGAACAACAAGCCAAGGTTTGTGGTACCCGCAGCAAGTCCTGTTACAGAGACACTTAATCAAGGGGATATAAAAACGTGGCCCTATCAAGTCGTGGACGACGATGGAGATCCATTGATTATTTCCGTGCTGACGAACGGATTTGCACTCGCTAATGCTGGCATGACATTCACCACACTCCACCAGACCAATGGTGCAGCCGATGGCACGCTTACGTGGAACGCGTTTTGTGATTTGTATGATTTTACGAAAAGAAATTCCTTTCAAGTCACCGTACAGGTAGAAGACCAGGATCAATGTCTTTTACCTGGTCCGGCAAAAGAGATTTTTAATTTGAACTTTCATTTGCCCATCAATAACAAGCCCGTCATTGACACTGATCTTACATCTGATCCAAATGAGAGAAAAGTCGTTGGCATCACCCGCCGGATCAATGAGTCCATTAATTTCAAAGTAACCGGTAAGGACGCAGACAATGATCTTATTGTAATGACAGGCAAGGCAAAAGATTTTACACTTTCCAATTATGGCATTTCCATCGCACCAGTACCCGTCAGTGGCAACGGGAATGTCATGGAAGATTTTAGCTGGAATATAGCCTGTACGACTGTGGATCTCAGTAAAAAAGACACATTTGATTTTCAGTTTATTGTGGTGGACAAAGGCAACATCTGCAGGGTTTATCAGGCTGATACGGTTGATGTTCAGATGAAAGTGTTACCGCCGTTAAACCTGGCACCGCAGCTGACCATCACCAATCAGAATACGCCATCCACCGTGTTAAGCAATAATATAATGTCATCGTTGCTAGGAAATTCAGTACAACTGCTGCTCACGGGAACGGATGGTGATGTTGTTCCTGCGAAAGACAATCTTAAGATTCAGTTGATAAAGCAAACAGGGACCGTTGAGCCGGAAGGATTTTCATTTGCGCCGGTGAGTGGTACGAGTCCCATTCAGACACAATTCAGCTGGAAACCCGACTGCTCAATTTTTGTGGGGGGAGTTTATGAAAATGAGTATTCGTTTACGTTTTTGCTTACCGATGATCATTGCCTGGTTCCTAAACTGGATTCTGTAACCATCAAACTCAAGATCAAAGACCTGGATGGCTCGGACACGCAATTTATTCCGCCGAATTTCTTTTCTCCCAACGGCGACAATATCAATGATTACTTCGCCATGGAGCTTAAGGATGAAGTCACCGGTGAATTGAAAAATATTTTACCTACCGATAATTGTTCTTCAAAATTTGAGTCCGTTCGAATCTATGATCGCTGGGGCAATCAGGTTTTTCAAAGTGCTGAACGTAACTTTAAGTGGGATGCGAAAGGGAAGGATGCGGGCGTTTATTTTTATTTTTTGAAGTACACAGGGAAGGATTATAGGGGATCGGTGTCGCTGAGGTATTAGACTGAGGAGGGAGGAGTGAGGAGTGAGTAGCCAGGAGGGATTGCCCAAAGCGAAGGAATACACTTTCTGTTGTTTGTTACGGTAGCAAAATGGTGATCGGTAATCGGTAAACGGTGATCGGTAAACGGTGATCGGTGAAAAAGGTAATCGGTAAAAGAGGGAATCGGTGAAAAAGGTAATCGGTAAAAAAGGTAATCGGTGGTCACACAAACGGCAATGATTGAACCTTCCGTTGGAGGTTGTTACCATCTTGAACTTGGAACCGCACTATTAACTGCAATGATTAAACCTTCCGTTGGTTGTTACGGTATCATTGAACTTGGAACCTCGTTATTAACGGCAATGATTAAACCTTCCGTTGGTTGTGACCGTATCATTGAACTTGGAACCGCGCTATTAATTTTTGGACAATCTACCGATTACCGATCACCGATTACCTCTTACCGATCACCTCTGACCGATCACCGATCACCGATTACCCCTTACCGTTCCCGATCGTCAAAGCCTGATTTCCCTCACCAGAAACTCCTTCACATAAACCTCCCTATCCTTCCACTGCACCCGAAGCCACACATCTTTTTTTCCATTGATCTCCAGCTGGTGTCCTTCTCCGATGATAGCGATAACGGATGACGCGGCGGATGGGCCGCTCATGAGATACGTGGAGGAGTTGGCAACGATACCGCGCTCGGACTGGAGACTGAAATTGATATGCAGGAACAAAACAACCAGGCAGAAGATAAGCGCGAGGCTGGTGAGCGTTGGTTTGACGTGCATTTTCCTGAGTTGGTAGTAGACGAGCGCCATTAGCAGCACGCATACAGAGGCGATAATCCACGCGATGGTGGAATAGTGCTTTTGTATCAACGCCATTGCGTGTGTGGCGTCATCCGTTTTGTAGCCTTCGAGATTATTTTTTTCTGCGAGCTCTTCCATTTTTCTCAGAGCACCGGCATCATCAGACGCGAGGTAATACAGATTGAGATAATATAATGATTCACCGAGGCGGCTGAGACCTTCTTCGATGTAGGCCATGCGAAGAAGCATGGCAGGAGAGTAGCGACTTTGAGCGAAAAGTGTTTTGTAAAGGTCGAGGGCCTGAGTGTATTGCTTGGTGTTGTAGAGGGAGTCTGCGCGGGAAAGAACGGGTGATGTGGCGGTTTGCCCGATGGCAGGGAGCATAAGGAAGAATAACAGGGCCGGTAGAAGAGATTTTCGCATAGTGCAGTCGCTGAACTTTCAAATAACGCAAAGGTAGGAGGAAATGGCAAAGGAATTCTCTTCGAAGAAGGTGGTTAAAGCGGATCGTGGACACTTTGCTATATTTACTATTCCTCTATGAGATTCCCCCTTTCCGCTGTTCTTTTTCTTTCTTATTTAGCGGCGATTTCACAGCCGGTTGAGAAATTTTCTCTCGCGGGCGGCCAAACCACACCAACCTGGAACATGGTTCACAAAGTAAAATTTGTCCCGCAGAGCGATTTGGTGTGCGTGCTCGGCGACGACAACCTGGTTGTCTGGGATTTTCGAAAGAACGTAGCGCTTAAAGAATTTACGGCTGACTATGCTTTCTCGGTTAATGAAAAGGGTGACATGATCGCCTTTGCGTCCAAGCGAGGTATTGAAATATGGAAAGTGCCAGAGATGGTGCCGCTCTTCGTGCAGCCAACCCTTGCACAGGTTCGATTAATCGAATTCTCCCGCGACTCCAGATTACTTTTTTACAACACCTGTTATGGCGAGGAAGCTCGCTGTAATGTTTTTCATGCTTTAAACCTGACAAACTTTAAAAGCGTATTTGAAAAAAAACTGGACTTTGATTCCTACGCTTGTATCGAGTCGGGGGGGCGGATTGTGGTGGGCGGAGAAAGGTCAGTTACGATCATGGATTTTTTTGGGAATGTGCAAAAGAAAATTAAAGATCAATCCATTCAACTGGTTTGTCGGTTCGTCCGATTACCTAATTCTCAGGAGGTAGCATTCTATTCTGATCTTAACCTCCTTCCTCAGTATAACAATAAAAGCATGGCATTTAGTCTTGATCTGATCGCGGGAAAATTCAAAATGTTGGGTGCCCTGCCCGGGCTTGATGCCTATCCCGAAGCCTTTCTCTTCAATGGATCACTCGAGACGACCAGGAAGTTTGTGGATGAGCGTGAAGCAATGGAGACGCGCGATCCCTATGATATTCAACGAAACAAATTCGACTTTGATCCAAGTCGCGAAATTTACATTGAGCTTGCTGGCGCTGGCACGATATTGTTATTAAGGTCACTTCGAGATCATCACGTGATTAAGTCTGTGGGATGGAGTGGTCATTCTGGTGGTTCCGTTGTTGGGGCTACAGGTAATATTCTCTGCCATCAGTTCGCGGGCAACCTTATTGTTTGGGATCTTGTAAAACTCCGGCCCCTCTATTCTGTTTCGGTGGAGGGTGATGAGGAAAATACCAATTTCGGAATTGATTCAGTTGGCAATAAATTGCTGGTGAGAAGGAAAATCAACGAACAACTCGTGCTGCAGACCCTAGAACTTTCAACCGGTCGTTTGCTGAGCTCGCGTCCTATTCAGTTTAAGGATGCACTTGCCATCAAAGAAGATGGCGAATTGCTTGGGCGGCGGGATAACCAGATTTCTTTTGGTCCCCCAGACATCCCAGCCGTCCCATTTTACACTGAGAAAGGAATTTACGATCACATTGGACTCGTTATCTGGGTTACAGAAAGGGAAGGTGTGGCCGTGGTGAATAATTTAATGGAAGGGAAGCAGGAAATTCCGATACTTTTAATTGACGCAGTTAAAGGTTCGGTCACGACGTTGCATAAAACGTCCGTAGAATTCTTGACATCGCTTAAATCTTCGCCTGATAGAAAACAGATCGGCTGGATTGAGGACCTGAAGACGATTACTTTATTTGACCGCCCAACAGGCAAGAAAGTTTTTACAAAGGCATTTGACGATCCGGCCGGCATTGCCTTTGCTTTCGGCAACAATAACGAATTGTTCATCTATTCTAACGGTACCCTTTCCGCGTTCAACACGCTCACAGCTGCACAGCGGTGGACGATGCGGTTGCCCGAAGGAGCCACTTCTCTTCATTATGCCCGTAACATCAAAAGGTTGATTGCCTGCACTCCTTCAGGCAGTATTCATGTGATCGATATCAAGGATGAAAGTCATCATATCGTTTTGAATGCCGTGAATGAGCGTTCGTATTGTGTTAACACTCCCGAGGGATTTTACAAGGCATCACCCGGCATGAAAAGGGGGATTTCCATTCGTCATGACGATAAATTGCTGACGGGAGAAGCGACAAATCTTTACGAACGTCCAGATAAGGTAATGGAGGCGTCTGGATTTTCGGATAGCTGGATCCGTGACCTTTACAAGCGCATGTACGATTCGCGTTCCGTTACAACTGAATCGTTAAACCTTTCAACCAACCTTAACCAATTTCCATTCGAGACGACGGAGCCTGTAATGGTGCTTGATGTGAATTGCACAGGGCCGGCAACGACGCTGCATGTTGTCATCAATGGCGTTCCAGCGTATGGAGAGGGCGGACTTCCGATAAACAGTTCAAGTGTTAAGTCGAATCTCAATCTTTATCCGGGAGTGAACCGCATCAAATGTTTCTGCCGTTCGTCGACCGGCGGTTCAAGCAATCTTGATTTAACAGAAATTGTTTTGAATCAAACGGCACCGGAGGGCAAAATTTATTTTGCAGGCTTCGCTGTGTCGCGTTTTAGGGATTCGAAGATGAATCTTCAGTATCCGGTTAAGGATGTGAAAGACCTTGTTTCAGTATTGCGAAGAGTGTCCGTGTTAGCGGGACGATCATTCGAAGCGGACACTCTGTTTGAAAGCAACGTAACCGAAGCCAGTCTCGTTAGGCTGAAGAAAAAAATCAAATCCCTAAAACAGCAAGATATTGTAATACTTCATTATTCAGGACATGGGATGCTTGATGAGCAGCGTAATTTCTATTTATCCACTTCAGGCACTGATTTCACGGATCCTGCGCGAAGCAGTCTTGACTATCGTCATTTTGAAAATCTACTCGACTCAGTAGCACCACAGCATCGGTTGATCCTGCTTGACGCATGTCATTCCGGTGCGGAGCAAGATAAACTCACGCAAAAGAATTTATCAGCCGGGGCAAAGGGTATGGGTTATGACGTGGTAGATGTCTTTCAAGCATCAGTGGAGGAATATTATTCAATGTCGATGAGCAACTCTGGCAATTTCGTACTGGCCGCCACATCGAGGGCGGGGAAAGCATACGAATTGGACTCACTTAAGAATGGGTTGTTCACCAAAGCAATTATGGAAGGACTGCGGTCAACGGTTACCGATGCAAACGGTGATCGCCAGATTTCCGTTGGAGAATTGAGGCACTATGTTGAGAGCTACGTATTACAATTTTCTAAAGGGGTGCAGAAGCCCAGCACACGCAATGAGAACATCAATATTGACTTCATTATTCGCAACCTGGGTAATCGTTAACTTCGCTATGATTCCCGCAATGAGTCAGGGTAGCGAACAGTTTCTTGATTCCAAACCTTCACCTATTCGTGAAACCCTTATATCGGATGATGGCACGACGGTGCTCATTCGTTATTTCTGGCCGGACCGCGAAAGAAATAACAAGTATCTTCCGAACAGGACGGTGGTTTGGAGGTGGTCCGATAAAAAGGTTCTCGTGGATGTGGATGCAGGATCGGACAATGACTCTGTTACACGCTATTTTAAACCCCGATCAAATCCAACTGTGCTTAACGATCGAGGCATCTGGAAGACGCCGAAGCTAAAACTTGGGGTGAGGGAGTTTAGTCCTGATGGAAAATTTTATTCAGTTTACAATTATGGGAGTCGGTATTTTCTATGCAAAACAGATGATAGCAGTCTCATTAAAGAGTTCTCCGGAGACTTGGCATTCAGCGCGGTGGATGGGCTGGTGGCAGCAAACGAAACTCAATTCATAAGAATTCTCAATCTTGTGAATCTTGAATCGTTGCAAGACCTTCCAAAACCTGATGCATTGGTAGGGGCTGGGGGTACGGTAAAATTTGTAAGTCGCGATTTGTTATTCTATGACGCTTCTTCTGAGATCCATTTTTTTAATGCGGAGTTTGGGCAGTCATTTTTTAAGGTGAAGCATCTCGAAGGCTGGCACAGTTATGACTACCAGCAAAAAACGTTTTTGTTGTGGAACGAGAAAGGAATTCACGTGTATGAGGTGGATACAAACAATTTGGTGGTGACGCTTAAGTTTACGAAAGCAATCACCGACGTATATGATTCATTTCTGGACAAATCAGGGAGAATCGTATTGGTGGTGCTACGCAACGATGTGGAGGTGATTGACGCTGGTGCAGGGAACGTATTGGCCAGGTTTACGCCTTAGAGTTTTTGACAGAAGTGAGCGCTCAATAAAATCAATGCTAAAGGATTTCGCCGGCCCTTTGCATATTTTACCCTTCCTGCTACCTTTGCGGGCTCAATTAAGGAAAAGGGCCTTTAAAAGCCATTTTTTGTCCGTTGAGCGGTTCATAAACGAATGGACTGAGTCGGCAGAAGCTACTTGAATGAAGGACACCACCTTCACTAGAGCTTCGGCGGTTGAAAATTGAAAATAGTGACGTTTGGAACAACGAAATCGGACTTTGTCCGACGTAGCTGTCTCAGCGTAGTCGGATCTCGTAGCTCAGCTGGTAGAGCAATACACTTTTAATGTATGGGTCCTGGGTTCGAGTCCCAGCGGGGTCACTAATCAACAAAGGGAGCACAGTCATACTGTTGCTCCCTTTTTTATTGATGCTCAGATGATTATATTGGTATAGAGCATTCGGGATTTCCTGCCACAAATTTTACTTGTGGCAATTTGTGGCAAAAATGATTTCTCGAAAACTCATTCAGCGGCAGCTACTTAGCAAATGCCTTTCCCCTACGCATTGAGAGTAGCTGGTTTGTCACCGATTTCCACAATTTGATCGGTTGTTCCAGGTACGTTTTGACAAGGTTTCCACAACTTCAATCAAATGCAGCCTTTCTCGAAAATCATATTACAAAAGCGCGGCAGATATAAGGAAGTATTTGTATACTATTCTCGACATGGTGCAAAGTTCAGAGAGTCTACAAAAGTCAAAATATTCGACTCAGGTGTCGTAGACTTTGAAGGGATTCTTACAAAGCCAGAGAATCATGAGAATATTCTTAAGGTTCATGGACTGGTTGAAGAGCTAATTCTGAATTATGTACGTCAGTATGATGAGAAGCCGCCGGTTCAATGGCTTAGGATCCAAGTTGATAAAGCGAAAACGAAGGAGCTTACAACAACTAAGTCAGATCAACCACCTATCAAAGTTGAAGAGTTAATGGAAACCATTGACTGTGAATTAACAGAGGCTTCCATGGGTAGTATCAATGATGATCTATTCTTTTACTGGGAAGATTTTATTGAAGTAAAAAGACAAACAACCCGTACCGAGGGAACGATAAAGCGATACAATAACCTTATTGTAACCATTCGAAAGTTCAAAGAAAAGTGCAGAGACAAAGGATACGGAAAAGTTGGATTGAATTCATTGAATCAGGCCCTCTTCAACGATCTTCTTTGCTACATGATCAAGGAGCATGAGTACTTCCGTTCAACCAAATCGGAATCAAGCACTATTGAGATTCCTGAGGTCGGTTTGAGTAATGAGACGATCATTAAAAGACTTACTGATTTGTTTGAGTATCTGGGTTATTGCAAACGGAGAAAGAATGTTGACATTGACTTGGAAGAAAAGCTGGAATACATCAAGATTTCCAAGTTCAAATTTGGTGTGGTGAAACAATGTGACTCTACGAAATGGGAGCTTACGTTAACAACAGAGGAATTACAGTTCATCATAAATTTGGATTATTTTGAACCACAATTCTTTTGTTCGCTGTCCCGTATGCAGAAGAAATATCTGGATGCTAATCTTTATGTGTTTGCAGGGTACAGCACCGATAGACACGCAGAAAATAAGAGAGACCGATATCGTGAGAGGAAAGCTGGTGGGTGACAGAAGGAAAACCAGAAATGGCTTTAAAGTTGAACTTGATCCAGTGGCAGAGCTAATACTCAAGAGCTATTCATATGATTTGAAATTCTCGTATCAGAAAATTAATGAAGCGATTAAAAAAATACTTATTACTGCCTTCGAGCTGTATCGACCTTATTTTGAAGATAAGTATGATGAAGAGTATCAGCTTGTCTATACTCAAAGGAAATCCAAAGGTGATGAAGAGTTTCTGCTGATTCAGCACAAGGGTTTGTTTGCAGAGGCTATGACAGGTCGTCGAACATTCATTACGAACCTAAATGAAGAAACAAGCGAAGTTGGAATGAGGGAGAACATGAGAAGAACTGGTCATGCTCGGATTCAAACTCACCTCGGTTATCAGAAGGATCGCCAGACAGGCAAGAACTCTAAGAAAAAGAGTTTGTTTGGAGTAAGTAAAATAATTCAGTCAGAAATTGAGGACATAAATATCAAATCAATCAAGCGTGCGAAGCGTCGCCAGCGAATCATTCTAAATGATGTTATTTCTTAACTGAAATCTATTCTTTATGCAATGATTTTTAATTGACCTTCCTTCGGTTCTTTGAAGGCGTCGCTCTTTATTAAGTGCTTTTCCATTTCATTAATGCTTTCATGATGAAATGTTGCACTGAACTCGTAAGCTCTCAACAACATTCTCACATAGGCGCCAGGAAGTCGTTGTCGCGTTAGTTTCCTTAATGCGCCCATATAGTCTTCTCTGTAAACTGTTGGAATGATTATTTTGGATTGCCCTTTAGAAGAAAGTTCAGCATTCATCATGACGCGCGCAATACGCCCATTCCCGTCAAGAAACGGGTGAACTTCACTTACTATGAACATCATATAGGCTGCCTTCGCAAAAGGTTCTTTCAATAAGGTATACAATTCAAAAGCTTTCTTCAATGTTCCACTAACAAGATGATGGTCCACAAATTCTGTGTTCCCGGCACGGTTGTTTTTATCCTTGAATGCTCCGGGTTTTTTTGAAACTCGTGCCCTTAATAAAATCTCATGACGTCCTCTAAGGATGTCCAGAAACTCTTCCGGCGTTGCGGGGCAAATACTCATTTCTTTCCTGTCCGACACAATTTGATAAGTGCCCAGTATATCGTGGGAGTCTTCATCACGTGCGGGTAAAGGAGTTTGTGTATTAATGATCTCCTTTGCTTCATCTATTGTGAACTCGGTGCCTTCTATGTAGTTGGAAAAATACCCTTCAAAAAACGCAAAGGTTTTATACGAACCATTACTTGTGTTCCGGTCGGGCCGTTCAGGAAATACTTTACGAGCCAGCTCTCCATAAAGTGTTTCAAACAAGTTGATTCGATCCGGATCTAATGGTTCACCCATAGCACGTGCAATTGCTGCGGTGGAGGTGAAATTTTTACTTTCACCGGTAGCGAGTAGGTCGCTGATGAGCTGATTTAATTTTTTAAATTCTTTCTGAAAACCCAGGTGTTCCGCTATTGCTTTCGCCTGGTCTCTGATAGTGTTAAGACTGCGTTCGCCACGCGCCCGAATGATGCTTTCCAGTCGTTCTTCAAGTTCCTTTAGTGATATAGCTTTTGATTCCTCACCTTGCTTGCGTGTTGGTTGCATGTTTTCAAGAAGCGCACGGGCTTCCTGTGAGACATAGAGATTGTCAAAAAAGGGTGTGTCGCCTTCTATCTTAGGCAGACCTTTCAGCAGATGAATTGTAAGCCCTGGAAGTTCAACGTTTTCGGTATAGGTATAAGTAAGGAACACATGACCATTTTTTGTTGGCTTATATTCCAATGCACTTCGATGGCTGAGTATTGCATTGGGGTATTGGTTGCCTAGGATGTGATACCAGTTCCTTTTTATAATTGCAGCTGGTTCGTCTTCCAAATTGGAGGTATAAATCCGAGGTGCGATTTTTCGGATCTTTTCCTCCTTCAAAAGAGAGGCAATTTTTTTTGACTCAGTTTTGTCGGAAGAGCCAAATATCATTTCCTGAACTCTGGAAGGAATTTTTCCCATTAACTGGCATGTTTTCTTCAAAATTGGAGAATATTTCCGATTAAATATTAATTTTTGGAGAAAAAAACATATTATAATAGATAAGTCAAGTATTTTTTCCGATTTGAACAGCCAGAAATGCTCGAATCGCGGAATTTTTCCGATTATAATTTGAAAGAGAGCAAAGAAAATTTCACAAGTTCCAAAGATAGACTACTAGACAGTGCCTACATATCAGACTTTATAATGCCAAAAATTAACCAGAAACAAGGAATGGTATTTTAGTCTTTACGCCATACGACGCGCTTTCAGCGCCAGTATGCTTCGCGTTTATAATCCCAATTACATAGTAGAATGAATGCTAATAGAGGGAATATAAAATGTTTGATTTCCTGTTTAACAATTGAATAGCTATTGAATATGAGCGATTTGGAATATAATAAAAGTAAAGGCCCATAGAGCAAACTTGGAACTACTCCGTAAGTAAAATTGGCGATGATTTTCAAATCCACTAACAGAGTGGTTACAGAATGGAAAGCAATGAAAAAAGTAAAAACTGATAAGATTATATTTGACAACCCTTTTCCGTTTTTGAACAGCCACAATAAGATAGCGAATAGTAGCGCCTGATACATTATTATCAGGATTAGAGCATTTAACAGATTGAAGGACATATTAGACTTCTCGATCACCAAATCACAAATTTGGCAAATCATTTTCTTCTTTTTATCGTTTCTTTAACTCTTTTATAATGATTAGGCTCAACTACCAATAGCCACTCTGAAAGCAAATGATACCAAGGCAATTTTGCATTCATATCTTTCAAAAGCTGATCAACGTAGGTTATATTGAAGGGATAAACACTGGTGCCATGAAACCAGCTATTTAAGCGATAGTTGCGTCTCCATTTATGATGTGCTACTATCTGATTTTGCATTTCACCCGATGAGGGAGTTGAAATTTTTCCCTTTAAGTATTCTGCAATCCAAAGCGCCGCTATTTCAGAAGATAGGTTACAAAAAAAAGAAGTATTATAACCATTAAAAGCTAATTGAGGCACATGAACCGGAAGTATATTTCTATAGAGCTCATAATCTTCATTTTTATTTAACAAACTCCTCAACACATGGTCAGGTAAAAACGATAATTTCTGTATAAAGCCTGTACCAAAGATTACGACGTCTACCTTCAGTGGAGTTCCACCATCCAGCACAATTTCTGAATGAGTAAACCCTTCTACTTGGGCTTTCACCCGAATTATTTTATGTTCCCTTATGTATTTGAAAAAGGATTCAGATTCAATGCTCAATTCTCCGAAGACCATATCTCCTAAACCTATATTGGGTTGCAGGTTCACATCCTTAAGCAATTGTTGATGGCTGAATATTTTTTGGAATAATAGCAGCAACATTTTTGAAATACCCAAAAAGTGAATAGCCAACTCAATTGAATTCCTATATTTTAATTTTGTTAAAGCTTCTCCAAATCTGCTTAGGATAAAATATTTGTAATTAATGCCTAAAATTCTTTTCGGTACTTTCCACTTTGGCTCTCTAAAGATGATGTACGTCTTCTGTGCATAGTTGGGTAAGGCTGAGGCAATGTCGCATGCAGATTTGCCATAGCCAATCACAGCCACACACTTATTTACAAATGCCTCGACATTCTTAACCTGGGTGGAATGAATCACCTGACCACCCGCATTTGCGAAATCGGTCATGCCATGAAACTCTGGAATATTCGGTTCAGAGAACGTCCCTGAACAAATAATCATGAAATCAACAGTGTATTGAATTGTTGTATCATTTGATTTGCCTTTGATTTTCCAGTAGTGGAGTTCGGAGTTGTCAATTAAAATTGTCTCAGTTATTTGGTGATTGAATTTGATTAGTTGCAATACATTAAATGTTTTGGCGTATGATTTTAGGTACTCAAGCACCTGACTGCCTGTTGGAAACTCTGGAAGACTTTTCGGCATCGGAAAATCGCTAAAAGCATACGTGTCTCTGGTGTTTTGTGTAGTCATACCCGGATAGTGTCGTGAGGAAGCCCACACACCGCCAAGCTCATTCTCCTTCTCAAATATTAATACCTCGTGTCCATATTCTTTTAAAGTTTTTGCGGTGACAAGCCCACTAAGTCCGGCACCAATAATTCCGATTTTCATTAGCAATTATTTTTATGAGACCTATTTTGGTGATCAATCTCTTTCAACAATGAATCCAGAAAGCTATCCTGCAATAGAGATTTGTAACTTGATAGTCGCATAAAAGTAGATTCCAGCACGGTATCACAAAATCCACACAGCAGAGGTATTTAACTAAAAAAAATTTGTGACTACTGATCTTCACCTGGCGCTACCCCTTATGTGTGGATTTTAATACTCACTGTTTCTTTTTCTTTAATTATTACCTACTGATGGCATAAATTTGTTGAGATCATTTGTGCGAAGGTTATTTAGAAATATATCTCATATGAAAATTATAATGCTTGCATTTTTGATATTCAATTTGTTGTTCGTTCAGGCTCAACAGGCAGATTTTGAAAATGCGCCAACTATAAAATGGAAGTTTAAAACGAGGGCTCCGATTTTCTCTTCTCCGGCGATAAGCGAAAATGTGGCTTACTTTGGAGGGCTGGATAGCGTTGTTTATGCCTTGGATATTGCGACAGGCGCCACAAAGTGGACCCTTAAAACAAATGGTGAGATTAGATCAACAATGATAATAAATGAAAACAAACTCTACTTAGTCGGAGGCAACGGAGTGTTATCTTGTATAGATAAGGACACCGGGAAACCGATTTGGCGAAAACCATTCGATATGAATGCGCTTTACCTCGCAGAAAGAAAGTATGACTTTGCTGACTACTATGCATCTGCTCCACTTTTGCGCGAAAACATTATTTATTTTGGGTCTGGCAACGGTTATTTTAGGGCGCTGAACGCGTCTGATGGCGAAGTTATCTGGAGTTATCATGTGGGAAATATCGTCCACACGTCGCCGGTTATTTATAAAGACAAGATTTTCTTTGGTTCATTTGACGGATACGTATATGCATTAGACCACAAGACTGGTTCATTGATTTGGAAGTTTAAAACTATTGGCCGCGATATTTTTCCTGCTGGCGAGGTACATGGATCATTGGCCGTCTCTAAAACGGGATTGATTCATGTTGGTAGTCGGGACTATAATATTTATGCATTGGATGCGAATACTGGTAGAAACAACTGGAATAAAGTTTTTGATGCCTGGGCTGTTTCTCATACGGTAAATGATTCAGTATTATATGTGGGCACGTCAGACAATCGAGTGTTGATTGCCTATGAAGCAAGGACAGGCAGGCAGTATTGGAAAACTGATGTAAAGCATAATATTTTTGGAGAAAGTGTCTTTACAAAATCGATGGTTTATGTTGGAACAATCTGGGGCAAGCTCTATGGTATTGATGCCAAAACGGGTATCATTCGCTGGAAATTTGCCACAGAAGGAAACGCAAAATATCATGATAAGTATTTCAAATCAGATGACAGCTATCGTGACGATATTGGAAGCATACTAAAATCAGCCCCAGAGTGGATTGCGGCAGAGTATAGAATGGGTGGGATTTTTTCCACGCCGGCCATTTCAAATGACATGATGATCGTTACAACCACGGATGGAACGGTCTATGGGTTGAAAAGATAAAAATCTATTTATACTAGAAGAGGTGATCTTTTGTTGCACGGGCAATCGCATCGGCTTTGCAATTGACCTCTAATTTTCTATAGATGTTGCGAACATGGGTTTTAGTTGTTTCACGAGCAATGAACAATTGATCAGATATCTGGGTAAAGGTTTTGCCAGATGCAACCAACTGCAAAATTTGTGATTCCCTTTTACTAAGAGGTGAATTGTGATTCTTATGGAAGCTTTCAATTACCATTTTAGCAATTTTGCTACTCATGGGCGCACCGCCTGAAGCAATTTCATTTATTGCATTTAATAGTTGTTCGTAGTTAGAACTCTTGGTAATGTATCCTGATGCACCAGCTTTAAGTGAATTAAAAACCATCTCACTATCATCATAGACAGAAACTATAATGACGATTATTTCCGGATATTTCTCTTTTATGCGTTCCGTGCAATTAACGCCATCAATGCCTGGAAGCTCAATATCCATCAATACCAATTTGGGGCTACCTTTGCTGAGCGCTTTCAGTATCTCTTCTCCTCGATCGAACGTTTGCGTGATTTCAAAACTTGGAGAAGTATTGACAATGGTAACATAACTCTCTCTTAGATATTTATCATCCTCTACTAGCCATATTTCGCTTTTGATTTCAGACATATTGGGGCATAGGGTTAATAAAAATAGCTAAATTCTCTTACTTAACCGGAAATTCCGCTCAAACTGACCATCTCATTTCGCGCAGCGTCCTCAGGTAAGGTACTTCTTTTTTTGCGCAGCAATAGTTGTGCGTTTCCAAACCCCGGCGCTACTTTAGCCATAAAATTCGAATCTTAGCCGTCATTTTATCGGTCTTCTCTTCGAACACGAGAGCATGTCTTTGAATTGTTTGAATCTTAATAGCTTGTGATGCTAAATCCACGTTTACTAGCTTACCTTGGTCATTCCTTCTGACCACTGAATATTCAAGGGATGTAGTCGTATTTAGTTTCTTTTTGTGTTTTTCAAAATAGGCTGGTAGTTCTGATCTTAAAGAGGGAAATTCCTGTCCATTCAATTTCAGGATAACGTCCCCATTCAAAAACCCTAACCTTTTTCCTTGATCATCTAGGTAATTAATTTCTTTGATGCACATTTTTGACGTTCCGTTCACAGGTATACTTTTCAAAGCCCGATCTGTGAGGCCTATGGAGTATTCATACGTTGTATCTATTTCATGATAATTGACGCCTGCCAACATAAATATTTCTTTTAATGGAAGCTTTTTTGTCCCGCCAACATAGGTTTTCAAGAACGTCCCGATTTGAGGATATGTTATTTTTTCAATCACCTCAAAAAGCTCTTCGTCAATAAATGACTTTGATGGGCCATATCTAGTCGCCAGGTCTTGGATTAATTCTCGAATCCCATATTTCCCCTCGGAGAGGCGATACAATTGTAAGTCCAAACATAATCCTATTAACGCGCCTTTTTGATACACTTGATTATAAAACTCAGGGTATTTGTCTATTACGAATTTACTGATGTTGGTGATTGATACTGTGTCTTTGAAACGATCAAGATATTGCATTTTTTGTCTTAGCATATTTAGATATTCTTCAACAGAGATAAACCCATTCTTTACTTGCATATTTCCCGCTAGATATTCATTTACACCTTCGTAGAGCCAGAGGTGCATCGACATTTTTGGATTTTCGAAATCGAAGTGATTGATCTTTTCGGAATGGATTGTTCGTGGAATAACGCTGTGAAAAAAATCGTGAGATACTAAGTCACGCAATTGTTGCCTAATTTCCTCAATGCCCGACTCTTGTAAGTAGTACAAAGAGCTGTTGCCATGCTCCAGGGATCCAAATGAATTGATCGAAAGCTGATCATTGCTAAAGTAGAAAATGAAGGCAAACTTTTTGATTGGCAGTTTCCCTTTGATATAATTTTGCTGAGCAATCAGAACATCTCTGATTGAAGCGGCAATCTCTTTTGCGGAAATCTTATGGTTTGGAGAGTAGGAGCTAACTAGAACTTCTGTAGTTCCAAGGTTAATTATGGCCGTATCGGGTTTCGAATACATAAAGGGTGAATCGACAAGTTTGTCATAGCCATCTGCCAAGTAAGAATCAATCGGGGCTTCGTTATTGGTTTTTCTTTTGGAATTCTTTGATAACGCAATTAAACCTGTCGAACCATACATATCTTTTGTATGAGTAAACGCTATTTCAAATGGGAGGTCCTTCCTTCTTTCAAAATAGCCAAAAAGGCCGGCTGGATTGATGGTGAAGTTTTTATTTGCTTCAATATTTGTGCCTGCGGGGGCAAAGATGTTAGGCTCCGCTAAATTTGAATTAAAGCTGCCCTCAACCAAATATGAGACTTTATAGAGCCTGTTTGCGCCTTTTATTTCCCAACTGTTCGTGCTTTTTCTTTCGGTAATCAATTGATTTCCATTGATATCAAATGCATTAAAATCCGATATGAACCTGCCATAATCGACAATGGAATAGATTCCAGGAAGGATTCTTGGTAAATGAAATGTTGTGGCATTTTCCTTAATTTTTGGAACCAGTAGATCAACGGACAATTTCCCGTTTTTTGCTCGAGTCAAATCTACGGAGTATTGATAACCAACTTCTTGTTGACTTGTGGCATAGAAGCAGATTCCGAACAGAAAATAAATAGTGTATAAAAATGGAATACAGTTTTTCATGCCTTCAGGAGTGTAGCAGCGAACTAGCTGTTTGAAACTAGGTTACAGCATTTTTGAGCTGTGGTATCTTATAAATCGACTGTTAGTCCTTAGTGATCTTGAGGTTTGCAAAATCTCCACCGGAGGTATCGGCCACATAAAATCCTATAGATCCTGTTTTATTTTTACCCATTTTATCGACTACCAAGCAAGGCTTACTGTTTCCGTTTACGTATGTGGATATCTTCGATTCAGTGACTACCACTTTAACATGAAACCAGTCATCTGGATCGGGAATTGGGTCAAGGCTGCTTTCGAATTTGTTAGGGAATTTCTCTCTTAAGGCCTGCCAGCTGTAGGTCGGTAAAGCGATATACTGTACAGCGTGACTTCTCAAACTCTCTTCTGTTTCTTGAAAGCGAAAAGGACGGAAATAGATTGCCTCATAGGTGATATTGTCCAGTCCATGAAATGCGACCCCAACAAAACTATGACTTTTTATGTTTTTGCCTCTTGTATCAAACTCGATGGTGCCATTTGTAAACTGAACGTCCTTCAACCAAATTACTCCATCTTCCAGGGCAGCGTTTAGTCGAATGCCCGGATGAGCTTGTTCTTCTATTAGCGTGACCTCCCGATTAAAAACTTCTACATTTTTATTTTGAACTTCCTTTTGAATATTTATTGATGTAATTACTTGTGAACAAGCCGCAAGAGACAACAGCAGTAAAATGTTAATTGTTAGGATTGGGGTAAGAGTTTTGGAGGTCATGTTTGATTCAGTTGGTATCACAGGGTTGAAAATAATTCTTTGAACGAAAGAAGGAAATTAAAGTGTTGTCAATTTGACTGAGTTTAATAAAAATCCACACAACAGGGTTAAGAAAAGTCAATCCTTATTCATATATCTAAAGTGTAGTGTAGTGCCGGCGCACCTATTTGTCAATGTATTGCATTCCCTAACTCATTTGCCCTTGTTTTTCCGTAAACAGAAAATCCGCGTGCAGCAAGTTGTATTCGGAAGATAAGGATGACCTTTTCCGAAAGGATTACTTCTTTGTGCGATTGCATGAGGTATCAAAGCATCATCTGATCGGATAGTTTGTTTCTATGTTCCTCTTCAGGTTGACAACCGATGTCTATTGATCGGAACACCGATCTAGATAGAACAAATTGAAGAAATTTCATACCTAAGCCGTTGTTTGAATGTTATATATCATTCATACTTCAACGCCTTCACCATACTTCCTGACACAGATTTCATGATCGTATATGTCATTGTACCTATGGCAATCAGAATGGCTAGGCAAGAGCCCGCTATAAAAGGAATTATCCCTAACTCTAACTGATAAGCAAAACTTTTTAGCCAGTCGCTTAAGTAGTAATAGGCTACTGGCCATGCAACAACGTTGGCGAGTATTACAAGGATTAAAAAGTCCTTAAGCAACAACGCGCTAATATTTGTTGTTGTTGCTCCCAATACTTTCCGAATGCCAATTTCCCTCACCCTCATTTCAGAGGCAAATAAACTTAGCCCCAACAGCCCTAGACAGCAAATGAATATAGAAAGCATAGAGAAGAAGATAAATATTCGAAGAAGCCTTCCTTCTTTTTGGTAAGATGTATTGAAATTATCGTCAAGAAAAAATGATTCGAAAGGGTGGTTAGGATCAAATTCTTTCCACGCCCGTTCAATTGACTTTATAGTACGTGCTACATCAGATGTTTCTAATTTTATTATCAAAAAGCCCTGTGTCTTTTTTGTAAACATAAATACTAGTGGTTCCAATGGATTGTGGAGGGAAACAAAATTAAAATTCTTCACCACGCCAATCACATGACCTTTTTGTCCAAGGCCACTTTCCAACTTGGCGTCAAGTGCATTCTTTACATCTAGCATCTTAATGGCCGCTTCGTTTACAATGAATGACTCGGTAGCATCTGAAGAAATATCTTTAGAAAAATTTCTCCCTTCTTTCATTTTTACTCCAAGCGTACCAACATAATCTTCATCCACAAAAGCAAATTTTATAATCTTAATTACATTTCCTGAGCCTTGATCAGTGTTAAAAGTAAGTGCACCAAAATTCGTACCCGGTAAACTTGATCCCGTGGCTACCGATTTCACATTGGGGATTTTATTCAATTCGTTTTTAACAACTTCAAGACGGTTGGAGACAGTTGTGTCATTGGGAATATCGATGGCAAATAGTTGGTCCTTATTAAAACCAATATCTTTCATTTTTAAAAATGTCAGTTGGTCAGAAACGACAAGTGTTCCAATAACCAACATAATGGAAATCGAGAATTGAAGAAGAACAAGAACCTTCCGTAATGAAGTAGGACTTATTAATTTTTGAAGAAGACTCTGACCAGTTAAATGGGAAGACTTCTTCATTTTTAAAATATCTACTGGCTTGAAACCTGACAGGTACAATGATGGATAAATGCTGGATAGCAAAGCCATTGAAAGAATCACAACTGCAACTTTGCTTAGAAACTCTACTTGCAAGAAATCCTTCATGGTTAATTCTTGACTAGTAATTTCGTTGAAAGCGGTTAATGAGGCTTTAATAAGTGCCATTGAAAATAAGAAGCTCGCTGCCATCATCAAGAATGATTCGAGCATGAACTGATACGTAAGTTGACTTCTCGATGCGCCAACTACCTTTCTTATCCCCACTTCAGTTGTTCTTCTTGATGAACGAGCCGTGGTTAGATTCATATAGTTAACACAAGCAATCAAAAGAATGAAGAAGCCAACCACTTTAAATATTTTTATGTAAGTTGGATTTGCTTGCGGCAAATCAAATGAAAGGCTATTGTCTAGGTGAATTGACTTTATAGGCTGCACTTCATATCGCATCCTGCCAATGTCATTGGCCTTTGTGAATGGGTCAATAACCTTCTGACAAAATATTTCTAATGCATTTTTTAAATCGCTTTCAGTAGCCTCATTGGTTAATTTGATATAAAGGCCACCGGTCATCCACATGTAATCCTTATTTCTTTCCTCGGCAAAAGTTTTAGGTAGCGTTGCAACAGAAATAAAGAAATTATAAGGCAGATGTGTGTGATGGGGTTTACGAAATACGCCCAAAACAGAAACAGAGAATGTTGTAAATTTTAATTCCTTACCAATCGCGCCCTTAGCGCTGCCGAAATATTTAATTGCCATCGGCTCGGAGATAATAATGGCATTTGGATGCTGCAAGGCATTTTTATCACCTTCAATTAAATCATAATTGAGTACATCCAAGAGGCTCGAATCAGTATACGCTACAGTTTGCTCAGCAAACATTTTATCTTCATACCAGATGGTCTGCTTATTTGCATTAAATATTCTTACGTAATCCTTTATAATCGGGTAATCTTGTTTCAACAAGGGGCCAACACCAAACCCACATTGTGCAATTCTATTTTGCTGACCATTCATATTAGTCTGCGTTAGTATTCGATAGATGTGATCAACATTTACATGATGTGTATCGTACTTTTCTTCAACGGAGACATACCTGAAAATGATAATGAACGAAGCGATGCCTATGGATAGGCCTAAAAGATTTAGAACTAGTTGAAGGCGATTTCGAAGTAGCGAACGAATGCTGGAGACTAGATAGTTTCTAAACATGAGGAAATATATTTCAAGGTATCATTAAACTAATAGAGTTTTATTTTATATCGAAATCCATCTGTGTTAGGCTGAATCATTTTTACGATTTCTCTGGATGTTTCAGCAATCCAAAAATTGGCATAGCTCGTTTTGGAATAGTCTAATCTGAGAACCCAGCACTTTATTCTGGTGCCCTCTGTTATGGTTATGTTTTCTTTACCAGTTATTGTGCACGTATAATAGGAAGCTCGTGTACTTCCTGGTTCGTAGAAGGGGATTGCAAACACCTGATTTACTTTTTTTATTGGAAGGAGCCCTAGTATTTCCAAGTCCATAGGAAAGGCAAATGCACGCAATTCAATTTGAACATGAGTAGTTGTATCATGTTGAGTCTTTCTACTTTTTCCATCTATTGTTACCATTTCGTTGTTATATTTCACTGTCCTTTTTTGTCTTTTCTTATCAAAGGATACATATTCGGTAGGCGCAAGTGATGGGTATTTGCAAATACCAGTTGCTTCATGAATAAGGGAATCTGAACTATACACCTTCCATCCGAAATTATAAATTGGAGGTCCTTCCTGAGTATTGCTAATCCTAAGTTCTCGATCCCAAACTGAGGTGGATTTGTGATTGCCTGCACCGTCAACTGAATAGACTAGGTAAGAATGTTTTAACATTTCATATTTTGGCTTTGATAACTTACCGTTACTTGTGGTAATAGTGTCAACTTGCGCGACTCCTATGAGCGTCCAAGAGATAAAGAGAATAGATAAATGAAGCTTCATGCAATTGTTGTTTTAACTTTCAAACGAATCTGTTAATTTAGAATTATTAGGAATTGAGGGACGACCAAATTCTTATTTAAATTTAATTCTATGCTTAGGCAGTTGACTCTACGAAAGTTCGTATGAGTAATTAAAACACAAATAGAGTATTGAGATGTTATCATTAAAGGTTATTATTTATCTTTTTACAGACTTAACTAGCTGCCTGATCACTTCTGAAGTATCTAAGTTTGGACTTCCGTCAATAATATTCCATCCCGTGAAAACAGCGACAATATCATACTCGGGAATAATAATTGCTGACTGATCGCCAAATCCTCTGCATACCCATGCGTATTTTGTTTTATCGGTTCCATAAGGCATAAGCCACCATTTGTATCCATATTTGATTGAGGCATTTATTGAAGCCGAGGGAGTGACGGATGCCTTTACCCAATCACCAGATACAATTCTCTTGCCGTTCCAGTTACCGTCTTTTAAATAGAGGTAACATATTTTAGCCAGATCCGAGGCTTTTAAATATAAGCCTCCCTCCGTATCTGCAAGCCCACTAGGCGTTCGCTTCCAAAAATACTCTTCAATGCCAAGTGGTTTGAATAAATTTTCTGCTGCATATTCTTCGATATCTTTTCCAGTAACCTTTCTAAAAATGTACGAAAGTATTTGTGAGCTCCCACTGCTGTACTTAAACCGCTGGCCGGGTTCAGCTACCATAGGTTTATCAATCGAGTATTGCACCCAATCACAACTTGCTTCCATTCCTGCACAATCATTTTTTGGATCATCAAAAGAAACCCATTCTTCCCATTCAAATCCACCAGTCATGGTGAGGAGATGGCGAATGGTCATTCTCCTTTTACGGTCATCTATATTTTTTACGAGTGTTGTGTCAAAAAAACTGAGTACTGGTGTTGATAAATCAGGAAACTCTTTTCGCAACACGGCAATGCCAATAATTACAGAGACAACTGATTTTGTTGCGGATTGCAAACTGTGCAATTCACCTTGATGATAGTAAGGATGCCACCATGGGCTGTAATAATTGTAAGGACCTCCGAAAGCGAATGGATTTAGGCCGCTTTGTTTTCTGGAGAGGTCGCCATGTAGTTTATCGTAGTCATTTTTGAATTTTTTTTGATATACCACAGCTCCATGTCTGGTTACAAAGATTTCGTCCACGTTTCCAAAATTGCCATTACTGATTTCATTATCAAACGCCTTCAATAAGTCGCCATTCATTCCCTCTGAGTGAGGTGTTGAGACTTGCCAGATTTTATCCGGCCAGCGATGCTGACTGAATGCTTCGAACTGGCTGGTAAGTATAACAATCAGGGAAGCTACTATTCTGTGCATCATGGCCACCTAACGGGTTATTTTAAGATTTCTGAAGTATCCATCTGTTCCATCGCCAGTCCATAAGGCAACCCCGCCTTCTTTCGGTTCTAGTTTTAAGTCATTTACGATCAGGCACGGCTGATCGCTATTGTTGATGTAGAGACGAGCTGATTTGTCTTTCACAACAATTTTGAGTTTTGTCCACTCAGCGGCTTTTAAGTCCACATAAGATTCATAGACACCGGGGTTTTCCTTTCTTAATCTATTCCACGGAAAATCAGGGCTTGAAGCATACTGGGTGCAATGGTTTCTGCGCAACTGATCTTCAGCTCGCCCGTTGGTTGGTCTGATAAAAAAATACTCAAAAAATTGAGGCTTGCTATCCTCAACCCGAAATGCAATACCAATAAATCCTCGGGCGTCAGTGGCAGCGCCATGAAGGACCGCGCCTGCCAGTTCTACTTCAATCGTTCCATTTAAGAAATTTGCATTTTTGACCGTTACAACTTCGTCATCACCTAATTTTTCGTTGCTCCCTGTATTTTTGCTCCATATGCGTGTCCCTTTCTTTCCATGATAAGAGACTGTTTCTATATTTGCTTTACCAATATTTAAATTGCCCGGCTCCAATGAAATCGTTTGAGCGAATGCCTCGAGCGTAGGTAAGCAAATTATGCAGAACGCCAACGTAATTAAAAATTTCATAGTTTGTAAGTCTACAAAGATTTTAAAGTTTCCTTAACTCCATTTAAGGAAATCAACACAATCGGGGGATTCTCTTGATATGCATGGATAAGAAAAAAATCAAACCCTGCTATTTTTGATTTTGGGATTGCGAACGGATTCTTGTACTAAGCCCAAGTCATTTTTCAATTAAAATAGATCGTTGGTCAATATTATGATCAACCGGAAAAATCAACACAAGCGGGTGATGGTTTTGGTGTAACCATAAAAGTAGTTTTCAGTAATAGCTAGAACTAACTAAACGGTTTCCTTATGATCAAAAACTACATCATTATTGCGTGGAGAAATCTTTTTAGGAACAAGGCGTTTTCACTGATTAACATACTGGGACTTGCTTTAGGCATGACCTGCAGTTTGCTAATAATGCTGTGGGTTCACGATGAAAAATCTATCGATGGATTCCATGAGAATGACGCTAACTTATATTCTATCTACGAGCGCCAGTATCACGATGGCATAATAGACGCGGGACATCAGGCTCCAGGCGTTCTTGTTGAAGAACTGAAAAATAAATTCCCCGAAGTTAAGTATGCTACACATCACGCGTGGAACGATGTGAATACTTTTGAGGCCAATGGTAAGATTTTAAAGGAACGAGGAAACTACGGGGGAGCAGACTTTTTTAATGTGTTCACTTTCCCCTTGATTGAGGGTAGTGCATCTTCTGCTTTGAAATCCCTTTCCGACATTGCTATATCCAGGAAGATGGCGGAAGATTTTTTTGGTTCGCCTGAAAAAGCAATTGGCCAAAGCATAAGGTTTGATAATACGAAAGACCTGAAGGTCACTGCCGTATTTGAGAACATCACAAACAAAAGTTCAATGAGGTTTGACTACTTACTTAACTGGGAGGTTTTTTTGGAGAAGAATAGCTGGGCCAGGGATTGGAACAACAATGGGCCCTTGGCATATGTAGTGCTTCAAGGCAATGTAGACGTAACTGATTTCAGAAATAGGCTCAAAGATTTTTTAGACTTATATCGTAAAAAAGATGAAAACTTTCGCGTTGAATTGGATATTCAAAAATACAGTGATATCTATCTGCATTCGAACTTTACCAATGGTGAAGCCACTGGGGGGCGAATTCAATATGTAATTTTATTTAGCATTGTTGCTATTTTTATTCTCGTTATTGCATGCGTCAATTTCATGAACCTTTCCACAGCAAGGTCTATAAAGAGAGCTAAAGAAATTGGTATCCGAAAAGTCGTAGGGGCAGTCCGAGGTTCATTGATTTGGCAATTTATTGGAGAAGCTTTTCTTACGGTAGCTTTTGCTTTTGCGCTTTCAATAATGTTCGTAATGTTCCTGCTTCCTTTGTTTAATATGATCACGCAAAAACAGATAGTTTTCCCAGTCAATTCATTTTACTTCTGGTTAAGCTTTGGCGGCTTGGCCTTGCTGACTGGCCTGGTTTCAGGAAGTTATCCCGCACTTTATCTCTCATCTTTCAAACCAGTAAGCGTGCTCAAGGGATCAACAAGATTCAGTGGTGGTACTTTGCAATTTAGAAAAGGGCTGGTGGTCTTTCAGTTTGTGCTTTCTATTGTTCTTATTGTTGGAACGATCGTTATTTCAATGCAGGTCGATTACGTGCAATCAATCAACCTGGGGTATGATCGTCAAGACCTGATTTATGTTCCGTTGGAAGGAAGCCTTATTGATAAGTATCAATTGTTTAAAGAACAAGCACTTTTGGAATCAGGAGTAAAGTCAGTAACCCGTATGAGTGCTGCACCTTCTAATATTCAACCCAGTACGGATGGTGTAATTTGGGAGGGGAAAGATCCAAATTCAAAACTTCAATTTTCGTTTGTGGCAACCGGCTATGATTTTTTGAAGACCTTGAATGGACAAATGGTTCAAGGCCGCGATTTCTCTAAAGATTTCGCCTCTGATTCCATTGGCTATATTATAAACGAGAAGGCGGCAAATATTATCGGCTATAAGGATCCAGTTGGAATGCCACTCACTTTTTGGGACAAGAAAGGAGCCATTGTTGGCGTAATGAAAGACGTCCATTTTAATTCATTGCATACTCCTATTGATGCGATCGTCATTCGTTTGGGCGAAAACCTGGAGTATGGCACAGCCCTTATTCGCGTTGACGGGAGCAAAACAAAAGAGGCACTTGCCAGCCTGGAAAAAATATGCAAACAATTAAATCCGCAATTTCCCTTCACCTATCAATTCTCAGATGATGAGTATCAGAAATTGTACAAGAGCGAACAAATTGTAAGCAAACTGTCTAACGCTTTTGCATTTCTTGGAATATTTATTTCTTGTCTTGGCCTGTTGGGACTTGCTATGTTTACTGCCGAGCAACGCACCAAAGAAATTGGTGTTCGAAAAGTGTTGGGTGCTAGCCTGCATTCACTTTTTGGTTTGCTGTCAAAAGAGCTAATCGTGCTTGTTACAATTTCCTTACTGATTGCCTCGCCTTTGGCATGGTACATAATGGAAAACTGGTTAAAGGACTATGCTTATAGGATTGAACTATCCTGGTGGATGTTCACATTGGCTGGTGGCTCTGCTATGATAATTGCATTGGTCACAGTTAGTTTTCAAACGGTCAAAGCGTTGCTGGAAAACCCTGTGGAGAGTTTACGAGCCGAGTGATCATTCAATTGGCTTTAAAGGAAGTCAATTCCTTTAATTTTAGTCTTCTAGTTGTTTTGATGTATGAGTTAAATGGCGAATGTGTTTTAAGTAATTTCTTAACTCTACACCCGTTGTGTTGATTTATTCTTAATGCAACCTGGTTTTCGCCCTGTTTTTTTGAAATTGGCTCATTAATCCCATTCTTTGAAAACCCTTATTTAATATCGCTTTCGAATCTCCAGGCTTATGAAAAAGGTATAGAACAATTGGTGATTCACAGGGATCACCGGCTAATTAAATGCGCAAAGCTCACTTTCAAAAATGATTTATAGTTATATAGTACTAGCCTTCAGAAATCTATATAGGAACAAGGTTACCTCTTTTATTACAATATTGGGTTTGTCAATTGGTCTGGCAAGTTTTATTGTAATCGGTCTATATGTTCGAAAAGAGTTGAGCTACGATACACACTTTACTAAAAGTGATCACATTTATAGAATCAATACATGGGTAGATGTTAATGGTATTCAAAACACTTATTCGGCAGCCCACTATCCTGCAGCATACGACCTGACTAAGGAGTATCCTGAAGTTCGTCAAGCCTTGACATTGTACAGTCCTATTCCGTTTCAAGGTATAATACCGAAACTCAAGTATGAAGAAAATATATTTTCAGAAAGAAATCTGTTCTTTACTGATTCTTCGTTTTTCAGTTTTTTCGATTTCCCATTGGAATACGGAGAAATCAGCACTGCATTCAAAGAACCAAATTCTTTGGTGCTAACGCACGAAACATCAACGAAACTTTTTGGAGACGTTGACCCTATTGATAGAATTGTTATTTTGAACGATTCAGTTTCATTAAAAGTAACTGGTGTATTGGCGCCTGTGTTATTTAATACACATCTTAAATTCGATGCTTTAGTATATGCTAATAGTCTTCTCCAATCTTACATCGGAAGGAATATAAAATTGCATGATTCGTATATTGGATTGTGGTATTATTCTTATATCCTGCTTGCCCCAGGGACATCTCCTGCAAATCTTACTCAACATTTACCTGACTTTGTTAAGCGACATTACCCACCTCGCTATACGGATAATCAAGGAGCTTTAACATTGCAAAATGTTAAAGACATTCATTTAAGATCAAATTTCTCCGGTGGCGATATTTCGGTCAATGGCAGTGTTGAATACATCTATATTCTTTCAATTATAGGTTCGTTAATTCTGATCGTTTCAGCTATCAATTTTGTGAATCTATCTTCGGCAAGGTACATGAAGCGGGCAAAAGAAGTTGGATTAAGAAAGGCTGTTGGTGCCCAACGAACACAATTGATGTATCAATTTATCAGCGAGGCAATCTTAATCACATTGCTTGCTGGTTTGATTGCAATTATAGTAATCATTTATACGATCCCTATTTTTAACAACCTAGCAAACGCCACACTGACATTGTCAGAAATGTTAAACCTGGCAACTATGGGTCAAGGGTTCATGATTTGTATTCTGGTCGGGTTGCTTTCCGGAATTTACCCTGCGTTTGTTTTATCAGGCTATAACCCAACCCTTGTTCTAAAAGGTATAACCGAAAAGCCAGGAAATAAATTTACACTGCGAAAGGCACTAATTGTTATTCAGTTTTCCGTTTCAATGGGTTTACTCATCGGAACATTTGTTGTCTATCAGCAATTGGCATTTCTAGAAAATAGAAATATGGGATTTGATCGAGACAAGGTCTTAATAATATCTGTTCCTGGAGTTCCTATTTTTCAGCAGTACCCAACCTTTAAAAATGAAGTAGCCCGGCTTTCCAACATCAAATCAATTACTAATATTTCCCATAATTTAGGTCAGTCAAATCTTGCCTATTTTCCCCTTATCGCAGAAGGAAAAAATGAAGAACAAATGATACCTGTGATGAATGTAGGATATGATTTTCTGGAAACGTTTAACATTTCAATGGTCTCAGGTCGCTTCTTTAACTCTGATTTTCGTTCGGATAGTACGTTAGCATATGTGATAAACGAGACGGCTGCCAAGACTTTTGGTTGGACGGATCCTGTGGGCAGAAAGTTGAAAGCTGGGTTTCAAGGCATCGATTCAAGCAGAGTTATCGGAGTGGTTAGGGATTTTAATTTCAATCCATTAAAATCTAACATTGGTCCTTTAGCAATAACTTTTAGCAATGCCTTCGGAAACATTGCCATAAAAATGAACGGTAATAGCAAAGAAACACTCAATGAAATAGAAGCAATTTGGAAATCAATTTATCCAGGCATACCATTTAATTCGTATCTTTTAGATGAAGGCTTAAAATCAGCTTATGCGGCAGAAAGGCGAGTCAGCAAAATTTATACATTGTTCTGTTTGATTTCACTTTTGCTGGCGAGCATGGGTTTGTTTGCCTTAGCCTCTTTTACTATTCAAAAGCGAATGAAGGAAATTGGAGTGAGAAAGATTTTAGGAGCTTCCTCTTCTGGCATAGTAATACTTATTTATAAAGAGTTTTTTGTGCTTATTAGTATTGCTTTTACAATAGCCGCTCCAATTTCCATAATTGTTTTCGAAAAATGGCTTTCAACATTTGCTTTTAGAATTGACCTTAGACCTATATTCTTTATTATTTCCGTTTTAATTGTGATCCTTATCTCTTGGTCAACATTGGCTTTTCATCTGATACGGGCAAGTCGCGTAAATCCTAGCAGTATTTTAAGAAATGAATAGACAGATTCTCGCAGTTAAGCTACTACCTCACGGGTTGAAGATTTCAAGTATTTTGTTAGGTCTTCGCTAGTTTAGCGGTTATCTTCCTCCCGGTGGGCAAAACTCTTTAAGAAAATTCGTGTATAGCGTAGACATATGAAGGTGCGTTTCTGCTCCCTCAGATGCGGCTCCATGAGTACGATTGGGGTAAGCCATAAACCGTACTTGTTTATTATACTTGATAAACTCGTTCAATAGGAGTTCTGCATTTTGATAATGAACATTGTCGTCACCGGTGCCATGAACATATAAAAGTGGTGCCTTAATATTCTTGACATAGGTTATAGGAGACCCTTTAACGTAGCCTTCCATGTTCTCCTGTGGCAATCCCATATACCGTTCTGTGTAAATATTATCGTAGGTAAGTTGGTTGGCTACTGATGCTCCCGCAAAACCCGCTTTAAATAGATCGGGATACTGACCTAGCAAATGAAGTGTAGTATTTGCTCCACCGCTCCATCCCCAAACTGCTGTACGATTTGAATCTACAAAAGGCCACTTCAACACTTCTTTAACACCCAAAGCCTGATCACGGATATTTATATTGCCTATGTTTCTGTAAATCGATTTTCTCCATGCCCGACCTTTGAGTGATGGAGTGCCGCGATTGTCTAAAGACATGGCAATATATCCGTCATCCGCCATATTGCCTTTGTAAAGGAAGTTATTAGAAACTCCATAGGTATCAAGTACAGTGGTATTAGCAGGCTCTCCATATACAAAAAATACAACAGGATATTTTTTATTCGGATCAAAATTGGTTGGTTTCATCATCCATCCGTCTAGCACAATTCCATCACTTGTGGTTACTTTAAAGAACTCCACCTTTTTGTTGACAGCTGATTTTCTCAAGGCGTCTGCTACGGAGCCGGTTCCTTTTATAGTAACATGACTTTTTAGCTGAATATATTCTGCTGTGGGTTGCGTGTAATTGTTACTGAAGGTATGTTTTGCGAATGAACCAGAAGGCGAGATATCATAACCATGGGTACCTGATTGATCTACCGGAGTTATGCGCACCAATTTTCCGTTTCCGTCAAGGGTTGTCTTATAAAGTTCTTTTTGTAAGGAATTGCCTGGCGATGCTGTAAAATAAATGGCGTTATTTTTCTCATCAATAAAATTGATCTCAGCAATATCATAGTTGCCTGGAGTTAGTAGTTTTTCTTTCTTTCCATCTTTCGATAGAAGGTAGGCGTGCATCCATCCGTCTTTTTCGCTGGTCCAAATAAATTCATTGCCTTTATTTACCCACGTCCAACCCATAATGTCGTCGCCCAGAAATGGCCCTCTGCATTCGATGAAGGCATCGTCCATTTCATGGTAAACCAACTGTACATCGGCACTAGTTGTGCTGCATATAAAAATATTTGTTTCATTCTGTTTACGATTCACCTGCTGGACGATCAATTCCTTTGAGTTGTCTGCCCATTCCATTCTCGGCAAATAATTTTGTTGTGGATCTCCTGGAATTTTCATCCACTTAATTTCCCCAGTGGCTATCGTTACAACACCAATCTGCGTTGGTGATGGTGATTCACCAACTAAGGGATACTCAACCGGGACTACAAAAGGGGCGATTGAGTCTGTGTTATTAATTAATGGTATATCTCTTATTTTGGTTGCATCCACATGCCAGAAAGCAATCTTTGTCCCGTCTGGGCTCCATCTAAATCCATCTCTTGCACCAAACTCTTCTTCATAGGCCCAATCAAATGTTCCAAATATATTTCTTCTGCCACCTCCAGTGGTAAGTGACTTAATAGTGTGCGACACAATATTTTCAACGTACAAATTCTGCTTGCTCACGTAGGCAACATGAGATGCATCAGGTGAAAACTTGGCAAACATTAACACCCGAGGAGATTACTGGCTATTGGATATTACTTCGGGAAAGCTTTCACAGCTTGGTAATTTGCTTAGCCCCTCGTCATTATAAACCTCCATACTTTTTTGGTATTGGTGAAGATTAGAACTTTTGAATAGTCTGCGGAGAATTCATAATTACTAATAGTCAAAGGGCCAACTTGTGAATTTGGTGTTACCATTGACTTGGTTACTACTGTCTTTTTTGTATTCTGAGGTAATGCAACGTTTACAATTTCTCCTCCCTCTAGCATGTAAAAGGAGTCACCATCGCGTGACCATTTGATTGGGCTTTGACTGAATATGGAAAACGAACTAAATAGCAGTGCAACTATGATAATTGAATGTTTCATATTGTTTAGATTGAATTACTTGGCTAGTTCAATAAATTGACTTGATAAAATAATCCCCCCGTTGTGTTGATATTTATTTTGAATGTGGAATTGGTGAAACTTTCTTAATACGATTTGTTTCTTAAAGCAAAATAAAACCCTGTCAAATCATTCAATGATAAGATATTTAGCAGTATTCCTTTTGATTTCTATTTCAGCATTTGAAAGTTTTTCTCAACTGCATGATATGCCTGTTCAGACTATCAAGTCGTCTATTCTTGGCGAAGAGCGCGAGCTTCTTATCCGAACACCTGCTAAAATGCAACATCCTATTCCACTTATTATTGTATTTGATGGCGAAGGTCTTTTTGAACCGGTAGCATCCGCACAGCGATTTATGACTACGTATTCGCAAATGCCGCAAATGTCTGAAGCAATTATTGTGGGAATTGTGAACACCGATCGTAATCGGGACATGCCCAGGCCTCAAGACTATGGAAAGAGAACAGGAGAAGAAAACTTTGGGCGATTTATTAAAGATGAATTGATGCCCTGGGTCAGTAAAAATTTCAAGTTTAACGGTCATGTAATCACGGTCGGGCATTCACAAGGCGCGTACTTTGTTTCGTATCTGTTGGCCAGATACCCTGAAATTTTCTCCTGGCCAATAGCGATTGATGCTCCCATGAACGTTGATGTCTGTTCGATTGCCCTAAAAGACCAGATTGGAAAAAATATGAAAACCAGGAAATACAAGGTACGCTATGCGTCGCTGGAGGCAACATACGGATGGGAAAGTGAATGGAAAAAGTACTTCTCAGATCAGGACGAAGCCCGGCAAATAAAGATAGAAGGTGAAACGCATGAGTCGGTAGCTTTCAAAGCCGCGTATGATGGTCTTCACTTTTTGTTTAGTGACTTTACTCCTCCGCAAAAGGACTTTAGCCTTACACAGTTGCAAGATTATTATAAAATGATTTTTGAAAAGTATGGTTATCACTATGAAATACCATTCCGTATTTTGATGTTAAGCGCCGGCCGTAAAAAAATAGAAAACAGGAAACAGGAATTAATCGATTTGGCCGGATATATGGAAGACAAGTACGGTTCATCCACTACTATTGAAAATCTAAAAAATGCTGCTTCAACTATGACGCAAGATGGTGCAGTGCTACTTGACAAATACATTAATTCAGCCCGGCCTACTGACAAGGACATAAAACCATACCTGGGCATATGGACAGGGAAAGCACACAGAATTCAACCGCCACCTGTAAAAATGCCGCGTGAAGAAGGAACCCTAAGCATTGAGATTTCTATAGAAAACGGAAAAGCAATTCTGACCCGAATAGATCCTCCGTGGGCTCAGGGCAAAAAAGTAGAAATGGAAGTTTTTTACCTTACCAAAGATGGTGAGTTGGTTTTTGGCTATCACAACAGAGGTGGCGGTGTTATCATCTCAAAGACCCGTCTCAATAAAAAAGGAAACCTTGAAGGTAATACAAGGCTTGAAGGCTTTAATATTCCCGCTAAAATGGACGACTGGGGGAAACAATTCCATGAATATATTATCAACAATCCTGAAGTATTTGAGTTAACAAGAAAATGACGGTAGAAGTGATCGCCTATCTAATAGAATAAAAGAATCTTACAAATTTTAGTAACCTATTTCTCTACGCTAAGTTACCTAAATATGGACCGTCAGTATGCTTACACTTTACATCCGTGCATCTTTTCGCCTAAAAAAAATCGAAGGGCGACAAGCCTCATAAATATCTTCGGACTCGGTCTTGCAGGTGCAATGCTGGCAATTCTGTTTGTGGTCGATGAATTTTCATTTGATCGCTTTAACAGAAAAGGCAACCACATTTATCGAATCAACAAATTCGTTACGGGGCCAAGAGCTTTATTTGGCGAGGTGAACCCAATTGGCAAAAGTGTAAACGGGCTGGAAGGCGAGCGGCTTGAAATTACAGGAGTTATTAAGTCACCACCTAGAAATTCTAACCTTCAATTTAAAGGATAACTATCTAAACGCAAGCGCCATGCTAAGAAGCTACATATTGATTTCATTCCGAAACCTTCTACGAAATAAGCTCTTCAGCTTAATCAATATCCTTGGCCTTTCTATTGGAATTGGTTCCGCCTTACTCATTATAAACTATCTTCAATATGAAGCTGGTTACGATAAATTTCACACCAAGTTCGACCGGATGTATCGAGTTCCGATGAAAATCCAGGAAAAGAATGGGCCTGTTCAAACCTTTGCCTTTACCTATCCAGCAGTAGCCGGTGCCATGAAAAGTGACTTCCCTGAAGTGGAAGAGGCTATTCGATTAAGGCGTCTTGGCGGCTTAGTAAATGTTGAGGATAAGGCATTCGCTGATGTGAAAATGTTCTTTGCCGATGAGAGGGTATTTGATGTTTTTACTTTCCCCATTTTGTATGGAGATGCGAATGCGTTGAATGAGCTAAACAACGCTGTGATTACTGAGGCGCTGGCAATGAAGTTATTTGGAGTGGCGGATGCCCGTGGGAAAACATTCCGGTTTTTTCTTGATAAGGAATTCAAAGTCAGTACCGTAATCAAAAACCTTCCCGAGAATTCTCACATCCAGTTTGATTTTCTGCTACCCTATAAGCGGTATTCCGAATCACTAAGGGCACTCGGGGCAGATGCCGAAACAAGCTGGGACTGGTCAGATTATTATACTTATGTATTATTAAAGCCAGGACAAGATCCTGAACAAGTGCAAAGAAAATTTCCTGATTTTGTCGAGCGCTATAAAGGCGAGAGTATGAAGGAAAGGGGGTATTCTGCACAGTTTCAACTACAGCCCTTAGGCGCTATTCATACAAAGTCCCATTATGACTATGAATTTTTAGGAAACGGCAATTTTACCTACTTATCCTACCTGTTGTATGCGGCATTGTTCATTTTGTTGATGGCTTGGTTTAATTACATTAACCTTACTACTGCCAAATCTATGCAACGGGCAAAGGAAGTGGGCGTAAGAAAAGCAGCTGGGGCACATAGAGTGGAGTTGGTCTTGCAATTTCTTATTGACGCATTGGTCGTTAACATGATCGCAGTGATTGCAGGTATTATGATTTTTGTTATCGTCAATCCCTACTTGGCTGTAGTTATCGGAAAATCGCTAAGCATTCCTCCCCTTACCAACTTTGTATTCTGGGGAGCCATCATTTGTGCACTGTTTATTTGTTCTTTTCTATCGGGCTTTTATCCTGCCTTTATTTTATCCGGCTTTAAGCCGGTAGCGGCATTGAAAGGCAAATTTGTATCATCAAACGGAGGCACCATTTATCTGCGGAAGGTTCTTGTTGTAGTGCAAGTCTCTCTTGCCGTTCTATTGTTATCAGGCACATGGGCGCTGGTTTCGCAAATTCGGTTCATGCAACAAGAAAGCCTTGGTATAAACATCAACCAAACTTTAGTACTTCGCGATCGGGCTTATCATGACAGTACTTATGTATTAGTGGACGAAACATTTATTCATGAGCTAGAGAAACTATCATTTGTTAAATCAGCAGCCGCCTCTGCCGATGTTCCAGGTCAAGAGGTGGGCGGATCGAAGGATTACAAACAACTTAATATGGAGAACCCGAAGCGATGCAGGGATTATGAAGTTGACCTGAATTTTTTCGGTGATTATGAATTGAAGTTTCTGGCTGGTCGTTCGTTTGAAAAATCGGATCAAAACCAGAAGTTGGTGGTAATTAATCAGACGGCAGCAAATGTCTTAGGGTTTAAAACACCAGATGCGGCCGTCAATACTAAAATCACCAACGGCCAGGACACCCTATCCATAATTGGGGTCCTGCAGGATTTTCATCAAAAATCTTTACAGAATGAATTTAACCCTATTGTATTTTATTTGGACGACTACAACTGGGGTTACTATTCAATTAAACTTGCAAGTTCTGAAATGGGAAATAGTGTAGCTGACATTGAGAAGTTGTGGAAACAATTTTTTCCTGAAAGCCCGTTTGATTATTTCTTTCTCGATGAATTTTATAATGCCCAATATAAAGCCGAGAAGATGTTTAGCATATTGCTCAATATATGTACCGGCATTGGTATCGTGATTGCTGCGTTAGGTCTTGCGGGACTATCGCTTTTCACCATAGCCAGACGCACAAAAGAAATTAGCATCCGCAAAGTGTTGGGAGCTTCGGTGATGCAAGTGGTGAATTTGATTGTTAAAGAATATCTTATTTTGGCCATAGTCGCCTTTGCGATTGCAAGTCCATTTTCTTATTACCTGGCAGCTAACTGGCTTCAGAGTTATGCATTCAGGACTTCGCTTGGGGTCTTCTTTATTGTTATGCCATTAATTGGCATCATTTCTCTTGTTTTGGTTTCCGTAAGTGTTCAATCGTTTTTAGCTGCGGGGGCTAATCCTATAAAGTCGTTAAGGAGCGGTGAGTAATAGACTAAGCACAAAATGTTGAGTTCCCTTTAGTATTCGATATCAAAGGCCTGATCGGTTGGGTCGGGAATTTATATAATGCAGTAGGCAACATAAAATGAAAAAAACCCTTACCTGGAAAAACAATTGTCATTAAGTGTGGGAAAATAGAAGTAATTCCCATTTCTGTATATATAGGCTTTATTTTTTTCGAATTGCATCTAGCAGCCAGGTAAGCGCCAGCACCTAACGTTTATCCGCGCTGTATCTTTCACAGTTTCAGCTTAGAAGTTCAGGAATTTAGTTTCCCTGGGCAAATACACCCATTGTGTTGATCAAATTATACTGTAAGGCAAAATCTTGGCACATCTAGAAGATCTTACAGGATAATTTAAGTTAAAGCCCAACTTTTTAACAATTATTAACATCAAAGTTTAGCACTCTGTGTAGAAGTAACGTATTACGCTTCATACTTAAATCATAACAATATGTTAAGAAATCTATTTACAATCTCCATCCGAAGTCTTCTGAAAGATAAGGCATATAGCGCAATCAATGTATTAGGTCTAACTATTGGAATTACCTGCAGTCTATTGTTGTTGGTATATATACTTGATGAACTTAGTTATGATCGGTATCATACTAACGGTGAAAACATCTATCGCATCATCTCTCATGTCAAAGAACCAGACGATGCCTTTACCTGGTCGTCTACACAAATTCCTTTGGCGGAGGAATTGCGCGATAATTATCCAGAAGTAGAGAATGCCGTTCGGTTCATTCAGATGAACGATAATATTTACAAGAAAGGAGATGTTCAATTTGCCGAAGAGGATTTTTATCTGACCGACTCTACCGTTTTTCGCTCCTTCACATATGAATTTTTAGTGGGCAATCCCGCGACCGCGTTGGACAATCCTTTTAACATGGTCCTTACAGAGTCCATCGCAAAAAAATATTTTAAAAGTGCGACGGATGCATTGGAACAATCCATACAGAATCAGCAGGGGGAGGAGTTTAAGATAACAGCTGTAATCAAAGATGTTCCCATCAATTCACACTTTCGGTTTAATGCGTTGGTTTCAAGAAATACGCGTCCGTTGTTTCAGGGAGCTTGGGGTGCATTTGGTGTGTTCACGTATATTCAATTGCCAGCTGGTTACGATTTAAAAAAGATAAAAACTAGCTTAGATAAGATAGTGAAGGAAAAAGTAAATCCTGTTTTTGAACAAGAGGGGGTAACGGTTCAGTATGATCTACAACGTATCACTGATATCCATTTGTACTCTAAAATTCAGGACGAAGCCGAGGCGGGAGGAGATATCGCCTACATTTATATTTTTGGAGCAGTAGCTGCTTTCATGCTGATCATCGCCTGCATCAATTATATCAATCTGTCAACCGCGCGTTCTTCCAACCGTGCACGCGAAGTGGGTATTCGCAAAGTGATGGGTGGCCAGCGCATTCAACTAATTGCTCAATTCCTAACAGAGTCTGTGGTGGTGACGATTGTCGCAGCAGTGATCAGTCTGGCACTTATTTATTTGTTGCTTCCCGGATTTAATATATTGGCCAATAAGCAAATTTCATTTTCCTTTTTACTTCAATGGCCAGTGATGACAAGTCTGATAGGGATTATGTTGTTTACGGGTATTGTCGCAGGAAGCTATCCGGCTTTTTATCTTTCTGGGTTCAATCCTGTAAATGTTTTAAAAGGAAAGCTGGCGGCACGTGGTGGAAGTGTATTTTTCAGAAAGTCATTAGTAGTTACTCAATTTGCACTCAGTATTTTTATGTTGGTCTCCACCTTAATTGTTTTTGATCAACTTCGGTTTTTAAGAAATAAAGATCTGGGTTTTGATAAAGAACAGGTGCTCCGCGTGAGGCTGAGCGGACGAGGGCAATTTCAAAAGAGTCAGTTGTTAGTAGATCAGATCAAGCGATCGTCAAAAGTAGAATCTGTTGGAATGGCCAACTCTTCTCCTGGCCAGGGAATTGGAAAGGCTCTGTTTCAGGTGGAAGATGGTGAAGGCAAGATGGTTCAACGAGGGGTGGACTTATTTGAGTCTGATTTTGATTTTGTGAAAACGATGGGGATGAAAATCGTGCAGGGTCGTGATTTCTCGAAAGATGTTGCAAGTGATACCACCTATGCTGTGTTGGCCAACGAAAGTATGGTAAAGAGAATGGGGTGGAAGGATCCAATTGGCAAGCGATTTACTGGCGGAGACAACTTTGAAAAACGGGTGGTAGGGGTGGTAAAAGACTATCATCAAAATTCGTTGTATGACCCAATCGAACCGCTGATTATTCTGTTAGGTACCCGCAATAATAATTTTGTTTTTGTAAGAACCACTTCAGGAGATGTACAAGAGTCTATTGCTGCAGTAGAAAAATCATGGAAAGAAGTTTTTCCGGGACAAACGTTTCAGTATAGTTTTTTAGATGAGGACTTTGATTCGCAATACAGGGCAGACCAGAAGCGTAGCCAGATATTCACTACCTTTTCTATACTAACAATAATGATCGCCTGTTTGGGTTTGTTGGGATTGTCTGCTTTCACCACTGCGCAGCGAACAAAAGAGGTAGGTGTGAGAAAGGTGATGGGAGCCAGCGTGAACAACTTAGTTGTTTTGGTCTCTACCGAATTTTTCTTGTTGGTAATGATGGGGTTGGTGTTAGCCTTTCCAGCTGCCTGGTTTTTTACTGACAACTGGCTTGAACATTTTGCATTTCGAATTGAATTGAAAGATGAATGGCTCACATTTATTGTTTGCGGAATATTGGCTTTTATGATTACTCTTATAACGGTAGGGTATCATGTGATTCGTGCCGCTCTTGCCAATCCAGTCAAATCATTAAGGCAAGAGTGATATTCATAAGCAGAAGTTCTCGGTAAGATCGGGTGTACGGTTGACAGCAAGAGTTGCCGCTAATGAATGATTAGAATATAACGCCTGTCAGTTGTGATCACTCGAGGTCACCACATTGTGTGTATTTTTTAATTTGATTTGGTGGAATATAAGCCATAAGAATTATTTTTCCGTTTGTTGCCATAGCGCAATTTAATATTAGTATAGAATCAATCCTAAAATCTTATAACACACTTCAACTAAAAAGTAAGCAACATGAGAAAATTAATACTAACTACTTATCTCTTGGCCTGGACATTAGTAAGCGGCTTTGCCCAAATCCAACCTGTAACATTGGAGCCTGATGGCGGCAATAAGCGAGCGACCGTTTCTGAAAACATTGGTGTAGTTAAGATAGACATTACATACAATCGGCCAGGTGTGAAGGGCCGTGAGGGTAAAATATATGGCACAACAGTGGCACACTACGGTTTTGTGGACCTAGGTCACGGCACTACCCACGCGGCTCCATGGAGAGCCGGTGCTAATGATAATACGACAATTGCATTTTCACATGCGGTAAAAATTGAAGGCAAGGAATTACCGGCAGGCAAATACGGTTTTTTTATTGCGCTGGGAGAAACCGAAAGCACTTTAATCTTTTCTAAGATCAACAATTCATGGGGCAGTTTTTACTATGATGATAAAGCAGATGCGCTTCGGATTGCGGTAAAAAATGAAGCCCTTGATAATAGTGTAGAGTGGCTGAAGTATGAATTTGTTAACCAAACAGATAACTCGGCAACCATTGCCATGATGTGGGAAAAGCGGGCGATTTCATTCAAGGTAGAGGCAGAGACTAAGATATTGCAGATGGAGGAATTCAGAAATAGTTATCGGACAACACGCGCATACTATGAAATTCTATCTGGTGTGAATTGGTGCGTAGCAAATAATTATGAACTAGAGCAAGCACTGGAATGGGCAGACCGTGCAGTCTCGATGCGCATAATGGGCGAAAAGAATTTCCATACGCTAAGCTCCAAAGCGGCAGTGTTGTCCAAAATGAATCGTAAGGAGGAGGCGGATAAAATTATGTCAGAAGCACTTCCGTTTGCCTCCGTGCTAGATATGCACTTTTATGCACGTGGCCTTTTAACCGAGAAGCGGATACCAGAGGCTATGAAGGTTTTTAAAATGAACAATGAGAAAAATCCAGATCAATGGTATACCTATTCTGGCCTTGCGCGTGGCTACTCTGCTATGGGCGATTACAAAAAAGCGTTGCAATTCGCAAAGATAACATTAGCGAAAGCACCTGACGAGGGAACAAAGAGACAATTGGAAGCGATGATCGCAAAACTGGAAAATGGTGTGGACATAAACTGAAGATGTCACTTAGCAGACTACCCGTTTATATCCCGATTATTACCCGAAACAAAGTCCATTTAATTGGTTCATATTCTTGATTTATCCTCCATTATTGCCGATATATGATAACGAACTACCTACTTACAGCCTTTCGTGTTTTTAAAAAACAAAAATCCAATTCTTTTATCAACATTATTGGTTTGTCGGTGGGTTTAGCTTCAGCTATGCTGATCGGAATTTACATTCTGGATGAAATTAGTTATGACAGGAATATTAAAGAGGTAGACAATATCTTCCGTTTAGGGATAACCGAAATTTTTCAAGGGAAAGAAATTTGGTACACCGATGTGGCCGCCCCTGTAGCCGAAGCCATGATGAAAGACCTTCCCGAAGTTGCCGCTGCCGTGCGTATTGCCAACCGGGGCAATGCTATTATTAGGTTATCGGATAAGTCTTTTATAGAAAAGAAATTCATCCTAGCTGATTCAAATTTCTTTAATTTTTTCGGATATTCTTTACTAATGGGTAATACTAAAGAGTGTTTGCGTGGAAAAAATAAAGTGGCCATATCAGAGTCGACCGCAAAGAAATATTTTGGCTACAAAGGTGCAGGGGATACTTCACCGTTGGGGCAACAATTGATGATTGGACCTAAAGGTGTGGCAACAGAGGTAACTGCTGTTTTTGCAGACATGCCTTCAAATACCCACATGAAAGCGGACATGATACAGTCAATGGAATCATGGGAATATGGAACTGACGATTGCTGGGCTTGCTACGGATTAAAAACCTATTTCAAGTTAAATGACGCATCAACGCTTCCAGCAGTGGAGCGGAAACTTGATTACTACGTAAAAGAAAAAGTGCTGCCCAGAATTGAACAATATTTGAATGTGCCCCATGATCAGTTCACAAAAAGTGGAAATCGCGTATTCTTTTTTGTTCAGCCCTTATTATCAATCCACCTCAACTCCCATCATAATGGAGAATTTGAGCCTAACGGGGATGTGCAATATGTTTATTTGTTTGGTATAACTGCCATCTTAATCATTATCCTGGCGTGTGTCAATTTTATCAATCTTACCACTGCCAGGGCATTTAGCCGTGCCAAAGAAGTTGGAATACGAAAAGCAATTGGCGCTATTAAGGGCGGACTTGTTCTGCAGTTTTTGTTGGAATCGATTCTTTATGTAATGGTAGCTGCCGCACTGGCTGGTGTTTTTGTTTCTATTTTAATCCATCCTTTTAATCTCCTTGCAGAAAAGAATTTGACGCTAGATGTATTCGGGAATCCACAGGTGCTGCTTACCCTTGGTGTATTAATACTTGTAGTTGGGCTTATGGCTGGAGCCTATCCTGCTTTTTATCTCACAGCATTCAAGCCAGTGGAGGTGCTACGAAATAAGTCCAAAGGATCTTACCGGTCTATCTTTCGCAATGGTCTCGTAGTTTTTCAATTTGCCATATCAACAGGGTTAATCATTTGCACACTGATTGTTTTCAAGCAGCTTCATTTCATCTGGAATCAAAACTTAGGTTATCAAAAGGAAAATGTGCTGCGCATTTCTCAAACAAGTGCACTTAGGAATAATGCAAAAGTATTCAAGGAAGAATTGCTTAGGCATTCTGAGTTTATTAACGCGAGTTATGCTAACACACTTCCGCCTAATATCGGGACTACATTCTTTCTAAAGGCGCAGGGGTCTGACCGAATGGTTTCATGCTACCAGGTGCTGGCAGATGACGATCATTTGCAGACGATGGGCTTCGAAATGAAAGACGGGCGTTTTTTCTCTAAAGACTTTCCTTCTGATTCGAGTGCGATAGTCATCAACGAAACATGTGCTAAGATTCTTGGTTATCAGACTTCTGAGGGAAAGACAGTCACCGGAGACGATGGAACCACAGCCAATGTAATAGGTATCATGAAAGATTTCAATTTTGCAAGCCTTCGTGAAGAGATTCAGCCGCTGGTATTTGTCCGCAGGTTCGAGCCCAATAATCTCGCTCTTCGGCTAACGCCAGGGAATATACCGGAGAAATTGGCCCTTGCAGAGTCGGTCTGGAAAAGACATACTGAGGGTTTGCCTTTTCAATATTCGTTTCTGGAGGATGAGTTGAATAATCTGGCTCAGTCTGAACAGCAAATGGGAAACATTTTCCGGGTGTTTACTTTAATGGCCGTTTTCATCGCTTTATTGGGGTTGTTTGGACTCATCACTTATACGGCAACACAGAGAGAAAAAGAAATTGGCATTCGCAAACTGCTAGGTGCTTCGAGTGTACAGATCATGATGATGCTATCAGGAAATCTCATTCGATTGGTAGCAGTTTCGTTTATTATCGCTATTCCCATAAGCTGGTATGGAATGAGTCAATGGCTTCAAAGCTTTGCATACAGAACAAATTTCGATTTCAATCTTGTGCTAATAGCTTGTGCTTCGGGAATTCTGATTGCAGTTGTTACCGTTGGATATAAATCGTATGAGGCCGCTTCGAGAAACCCAGTTGAGTCATTGAAGAATGAGTAACGATCAACGATCAAAACCAAATTCCTGGATGCAGCCGTTTACCCAAAGGCAGAGCAGAAGACTAATATCAACAATAGAACTTGAAAATTTGTTTTCATTCGATTATCAATTTGGCTGCGCCTTCGAGCTTAGGGTAACTAAATGGAAACGATTATCTGGAAGTTTGGATATAACCCATTTGTGTGATTTTGAGTGCGCAGATTGCGTAGCAATTATCCGGAAAGTATTTTCGTTTGAGATTCGAATTTTACGTTGCTTATGACAAATAGAATAAATGGAATATTATTAGTAGTGCCTATTTTATTAGTACTGATTTCACAAGCAGTGGCACAAAATTCTGCCACTCTCTCTCCCTTTGATGGAAGAAGTTGGGGAGTAGTGCTGGAACATCCGGATACGAAAAATGTGATTGTCAATAAAGATGTCACTTATTTGAGAGATGAAAAGGGAACTTTAAGTATAGATATTTATTCGCCACCAAATTTGAAAATTGGTGAGAGACGGCCAGCAATTATTTTTCTAAATGGTATAGGCGAACAACCAGGTCAAATAAAGGTGAAAGACTGGGAAATTTATAGTACATGGCCAAAGCTTATGGCTGCACACGGCTTCATTGGCATTTCGATGGAGAGCGATCGAGGCCGAATTCAGGAAAACTTTCAATCTCTTTTTAATTTTCTAAGAGATAAGGGAGATAAATATAATGTGAACGCTGATGAGCTTGGAGTTTATGCCGCATCAGCCAATGTAAGCGAGTCATCTACCTACTTGATGAAAGAGGACGCTTTCCCTGGAATAAAAGCTGCAGTATTGTATTATGGAGGAACACCCCCGGGACCATACAGAAAAAATCTTCCCGTATTTTTTGTGGTTGCTGAAGGCGATGTGAGTAGAAGTGGATATAACACACTTTGGAATGAAGTTTTAAAGAATAATGCTCCTTGGACTGTAAAGATGGGAACTGGATTACCTCATGCATTTGATGCATTTGACGATACCGAGATATCCAGAAAAGTAGTGAATGAAACCATTTCATTTTGGAAAAATCAATTGGAGGAATTGCCAAATCCTTCTTGGCCGCATTCAATACCAAGAGAAGCTTTGGCTGCGCAATATTGGCGTGATGATGCAAAAGTAATTTTGTTATTGAAAAAATGGACGGATGAAACTCCTAATGATGTTGAAGGACTTTTTCAATATGCGTCAGCTCTCAAGAACGCAAAGCGCTATGAGGAATCGCAAATTGCTTATAAGCGATTGCTAAAACTAGAACCAGATCATGTTCATGCGCTAACCTACTTGTATTTAATTTTGAATATTCTTGACCGACCAAAAGAAGCTCAAGCTTTTTTGGCTAAAGCTGAAAAAACCGGTCGTATCGATAAGTTCATTTACTTAGGTATGGCCAACACAATGTATGCTGCAAGCAAGTACAAGGAGGGAGTAAGATTTTTTGAAAAAGTTATTGAAGTGGATCCAACTGGTTTGAACCTCTATAACCTTGCTTGCGGCTATTCTAAACTGGGTGAAAATGATAAGGCGTTTGAGAATCTCAATAAAGCCGTCTCCAAGGGGTTTACTTCAAAACAGCAATTTGAAACTGATGCTGATCTCAAGTCATTAAAATCTGATTCAAGATGGAAATTGTTATTAGAGAATTTGAAATAATTTAAATTATGAAAATGCTACTTACGATAATTTTTCTGCAGGCCAGCACTCATATTTTTGCTTAGTCTGATAGGAATTGAGAAATCACAACACTTCCAAGAGTAATTGTTAGTTCACTTGTTTCTCGAATGAATTCCATTTATGAGATGTTTTGCCAATATCAGGGACAATAGCTTGAAATTTATTTTAGAACTTAAGATTATGACTTTTTGGGAGTGGGACGGAATAGACGGAAACTTAACCAGAAAAATAATTGATATGACAAGAAAAATTAAGATGATGATAGGTTTAATAATAGGTATGACTGAATGCTATGGTCAAAGCAGTATTGTTACTCCATATTTTTCAGCAGTGGTTGTTTCTAATATTGAAGTATCAACTAAATGGTACCAATCTGTTTTTGATTTGAAGGCAAAAAACCAAATGAACGATGAGAACGCAGGATATAAGCTGATGATTTTAGAATCATCAGCTATGTTGCTTGAACTTCTTGAGCTTAGGGGTTCATTGGTCAGGAAAGCCTTAGTGGAAGGAAAATCAGAAGGCACAGAAATTCAAGGTCATTTTAAAATCGGCTTCAACGTTTCCAATATGGATGATTGGTTAAAGCATCTTTCCAATCTGAAAATAGATGTGCCGCAAGTTTGGACTGATCAGACAACAAAGAAAAGAAATTTCTTAATCAATGATCCAGATGGAAATTTGATTCAATTTTTTGAAGCGATATAAATTTGAAAATTGATGAAATGGCGAAAAAATGAAAAAGTTGATCATCCTATTGCTTTTTTGCAAATCACTAAAAAGGGCGTTTCCTACTCTTCTAAGCAATGCTTAATTGTGAGATAGATGACGCCTCAATTACTTAATGGAGCTTTCTACCATTTGCAGAACTTTGGTTAGCTAACAGTAGCCAATAAAGCAATTTAAGACCGTTTTGAATGTTTTTGTTGGTATCTTTTTGATAGCGGACGCTTTGTTATTTGTCTTCTTTAGTTAGTTCGAATTCACCTACTCCATAAAAATATTTATTAGTTGGATGTATAAATTCTGCGATGCCTGACAGCGAATTCTCCTTGAGCGCGGCTGTATATCGAATTGCACTACCGTTGGGACCGCCTTTGGTTGTAAAGATCAATTTACTTCCGTAGATCATAACGGGATTCTTCTCAGATATAACGTCATTGGGCTTACCGCCAAAACTTATTTTGGTAATTACGCTAAGTGAATCACTTGATACACTAAAATCAAAGTCGAGTTTGGAAGGCCACGTTAAATAATCAGGATATAGTTTTGAAAATCCTTTCCATTTCCCAATCAAGCTCTCATTGGAGATTGCATCCCTCCCTGTAACCCGGGGGAGAATTGGCGATTGAGGTTTTTCCATCTCAAAATATCCTCCATTTTCATCCAGTGTCTTACAAAACGATCTAACTTTTTCTGAAAACTCTAGGGCATCTTCGCGCCTTATACTTGCTAAAAGTACTGACGAGTCGTTATAAACTTTTCCTTCAGCTTCTTCAATCGGATTACCTTTAAAAATCAATTCTTTAGTGGAAGCGGGTTTATCATATATGATTTGGTGAATCAGCAATGCTATTATATATGAAGTAAGCGGAGTTGGATGGAGTTTGTCTTCTTTATAAAAACCACTTACCGAGTGTAGTTGCATCGCAAAAAGTCATAACCCTATTGTCCGGATCTACCTGGAGTGATTCATCATTCGAAAGCTTGAAGGTTGATTCAAATACATATGATTAGCCGAATAAAATAATTGATATGATTACCTAAAAGATATCCTGAAATCATATTTTTATATCAATTGAGCATTTCCAATATTTATTTATGGTGAGGTTTATTTTGCTACCCACAACGTGTTGATTTTTATTACGCCATTGATTCTCTCAATTCAGAACATTACATTTCGCGTGTTATGAAAAGTAAATCGATTGGATTGCTGCTAGTTTTCGTTCTAACTGCGGCACACTGTATAAGCCAGCCTAAAACATGGAGCGGCCTTGCAAATGGAGAATACAAGGTCGGCTTTAAAACAATAAGACAAAAAAGTAAAGCAGGCTTTCCAATGTTGATTAGCGTTTGGTATCCAGCTAGCAAAGGTGGTGCAAAAATGAGGTGGGAAGATTTTGTAAAACTAGGGGGAGCGATTAGTGAAGGGAGCGACTCACTTCAGCTCAACTACCTTAGAAAGATAATTGCACTTAAGTGGGTTTTTAACTTTCAAATTTCAGACATAGATTATTTTTCAGCATTGCGAAAGTTTAGTAATTCCTTTAGAAATGCTCCTGAGGTGGCCGGAAAATTCCCATTGATCATTGCCACGGCTCGCCCAATACATTATGCGGCCAGCTTTGAATTTTTTGCGAGTCATGGGTTTATCGTTGCGTCATACGATGGAGCCTTTCCTGAAAACAAGCTAACAGATGATAGTCCACAATTTTTTGTACAAAATACTGATATGATGGGAGAATTGATGGTAATGATGAGCACCTTCCCATCCATCGATCAATCAAATATTTCGGTTTTTGGTCATGGAGGTGGAATACAGCCTGCCATGTATTTGGCTATGCGAAGTGTAGAGATAAAAAGAGTTGTAAATTTAGACGGTGCTTTTTTCGGGCCGCGATCAAAATCAACATTGTCCTTTGACTACCATCCGGATAAACTGACAATTCCGCTCTTGCATATTGTTACAGATGATTTACACAAGCAAGAAGAGAGAAGTCAATTTAATGCTCTTAAAAATCCAGTCACGCGGGTAATAATTAAACCAGGAGAATTTAAGCATCACGATCTCACTTCATTTGGATTATTCTTAAGGAGAGCAGTTGATCGCAGAGGTGACGCGCGAGATATGGTCAACAAAATATTTTTTAAAACACATAAAATGATTCTTTCATTTCTTAAAGATCAAAATATCAAATCAAGTCAAAATGACATATTTGGCATTGAACATTTTAATAAGAAGTAATGGCAAGCAAAGTTGAACGCAAATGATATATTTTGCTTTTTAGAACAGCAGGTAATTGGGTGGCATGTCTCTATTACTTCAATCGTCATTTATTCTTTTGCTCGGACCCTGTGGAATTTTAATTCAACATTGATTCTCTTTATCCATACTGTCACGTTTCGCGTCTGTATTATTTACAATAAGAATATAGATTCATGTTCAAAAGTTTACTAAACGTTTTCCACAGAAGCCTAATCCGAAATAAGGGTTTTGCTATTATTAATATTGTTGGGCTTTCTCTTGGTATAAGTTGTAGTTTATTCATATCGGTGTACACCTCGAATGAGCTCTCTTATGAAAAGCATTTTAAGGACTACGGTCGGATTTACCGGGTCGCATTGGAAAGGATTTATCCAGACAGGGTAAAAAAGTTTGCTTCCAGTCCGGTTTTGCTGGCTCCAACATTGAAAGAACAAATTTCTAGTGTCGAGGTTTCTACGCGACTTCACCGGTTGTTTTTTCAAAATGAAGTTCGCATAGAAATTAAAGATCAAAGTTTCAACGAAACCAGATTTTTGTTTGCGGATTCAAATTTCTTTAAAGTATTTAACTATGCTTTTCTCCATGGAGATCCAGGTACATCGCTAAACCATCCATCTTCCATAGTGCTGACCGAGTCAACAGCGAAAAGGTATTTTGGTAAGTCAAATGTGGTAGGTGAGTTTCTTAAAGCGGACACCGCCTTGTTGCAGGTAACAGGAGTAATAGCCGATCCTCCTGTTACCTCACATATTCAGTTTGATCTGCTGGGATCCATTGAATTACTTGAGCATATAAAGTACGATGTATCTACAAATAATTGGACTCGCGCGTGGGTCTACACTTATATAAAACTAAAATCGGACCAGTCAGCTGAATCGTTAAACGCGAGAATTCAGGAAGCGGTGAATCGTGCAAGTGAAGCTAGTATCGCTTTGAGTTTGGGTACCAATTTCAAATCTGAAGGACATAAGTTCAATTATTTCCTTCAAGCGATAGATAAAATTCATTTGCATTCTGACCTTGAAGCTGAGGTGACTCCCAGCAGCAGCATTGCTTACATTTATTCTTTGATTGCAGTGGCCTTTGTCATTTTATTAATAACGCTAATTAATTATGTGAATTTGACAATTTCAAAATTTGGAGAAAAGGCAAAGGAAGTGGGTATTCGCAAAACGCTTGGTGCTGATGATCGATCCATCCGATTTCAAATTTTTGGTGAATCCATTCTCATGTGCCTTGTCAGTATGGCGGTAAGTTGTATTGTTGTTGTAGCTGCCTGGTCTTCGTTCCTCGAAATAGTTGACAAAAATATTCCCTTCTCTTCGGTGTTCTCCTTCAGGTTTTTAGGGTTTATTCTTTTGTTCCTAGCCATTCTAAGCGTGGCTGCTGGGGTCTATCCCGCCTTTATATTTGGTAGACTGCAAACATCCAAGATTTTAAAAAATGAATTTAGCACAGGTAAGAAGAACATTATGATTAGAAATATTTTGATGATCACGCAGTTCTCCATTGCCATTGTGATGATTACTAGTTCATTGGGGATTCTGCAACAATTGCGCTATATCCGATCAAAAGACTTAGGCTTCTCAACGGATGGTGTTATCATTATTAAACAGACGCAAACCCTAGGCAACAGGTACATGACATTCGTAAATCAGGTGAAAAAGTTATCGACCGTGAAGTATGCTGGGGGAGGGGCTGCGACTGCTGCACCGGGTAGTTTTTTAGGAGGAGCTGTATTCGAGTCTGTTGTACATTCTGATGCTCAAGATGTAAGGGCTAATACAAATATTTTTGATAAAGAGTTTTTTGAGACACTTGATTTTAAGCTTATTGATGGTAGAAGTTTCTCGGATGAATTTAACGACTCATCTTCTGTAATCCTCAATGCTTCGGCTGTAAAAGCTTTTGATTTAAAGGAGCCAATCGGTGCAAAAATTAGATTGTTAAACAACAGCGAAGACAATAATGAACTGACTGTTGTTGGCGTAGTGGCGGACTATCATTTTTTTTCCTTGCATTCATCTATTTCTCCACTTGTTATATTCCGGAGTCAACAAGGCAGTGCTTTACAAATTGTTGCTGTGAAGATTGAACCGGGCCAAACGATGCAGGCCATGAAGAACATAAACGATATATGGAAAACGCTTAGCTCCAATCCATTTAACTATTCGTTTCTTGAAAACGACATTGCCGAGCTATATAAATCAGACCTTTCAACGACCAGGATATTCAACATTTTTACCTTTTTGGCCATTGCACTTTCATCCATTGGATTAATGGGCCTTACTTCTTATTTAGCGCAGCAGCGGTTAAGAGAAATGGCCATTCGAAGAGTGCTGGGTGCAGCCAACGCTCATATTGCTTTTGTTTTTTCAAAGCCTTTTGTTTGGATGACAATTTACTCAACGTTTTCGGGATTCATAATTTCATATTGGCTCATGGAAGAATGGCTAAGGTCCTTTGCTTATCGCGAACCTTGGTCGGTACAATCATATGTCGTTTCGGCCACTGTAGCGTTTGTGATTTTATTTCTTTCATTGGGCATTCAGTTGGTACGACTGTCCAGACTAAATACGGTGAAGTTATTGAAAGAGAATTGAACAAAATCGTGCAAACAAATTAAATTAAACCCCAACTTTTGCTCTCTACCCAACGGGTGTATTTTTACAATAACCCATTCATCTTTTAGTCTATTTGTTTTGATTTGTGTACATAGTTGCCACTCCAATTCTGAACAATTTAATCCTGATATATGAGAAATCTAAAAAGCTTATTGTGATATTTTTGTTGGCAGCCATTAACCTTGTGTCTGCTCAGTCGGTATATAATTATGAAGTGGAAAAAATTGTTGAAGACGTCTACTTACTTAAGCCCAAGATCAATCGATACCGGTGGGTAACGGCAAATATTGTTGTCATTGTCAATGCAGATGACATTTTGGTTGTTGATAGCGGATTACTTCCTGCTGCAGCAGCTGAGGCAATTAAGGAAATTAAAAAAATATCATCGAAGCCCGTGCGATATTTATTGAATACCCATTGGCATGGAGACCATTGGCAAGGCAATGAAGCGTTTGCCAGGAATATCCAGGTATGCAAATTATTGCTGCCGAAGGTGGTTATAAAGGAATAAGACGAAACGGGGTGATGTGGGTGAATACATTTTACCCAAAATACATTCAGCAGTATATGATTGATAGCTATGAAGCAACCGTAAAGAGAGGCTCTACTGAGGATGGAAAGCCAGTAAGCGAAGCCGATATGAAGATTCTTAAGGAAGGACTTGAGCAGGTAAAGCAAGATTTGGAGGGAATTAAAAGGATAAATCCCACTTTCCCAATTTAACATTTACTGATAAGATGATTTTAAGATGTGGTGAGAGAGAGTTTCAATTTCATTTCCTAGGCATAGGAAATACAGCCGGGGATGCAGTGCTTTATTTGCCAAAGGAGAAGGTCCTTATCCCTGGTGACTTGGTGGTTCACCCATCACCATACGAATCCGGAGCCTACTTGAATATTCCGGTATGGTCTGACCCACCTTTCCGGGAATCGTGTGACCCAGGTATTCCGGAAATGGTTTGACCCACCGATTCCGGGAATCATTTGACCCACCTAAAAGTAAAGATTCCGGAATTGATTTGACCCACCCAT
>JBBRON010000014.1:0-102992 GCA_038229375.1 Cytophagales bacterium
CTTGCTTTCCAGTTTTCGATCATCGAAACCTTCTCTGCATACCTGGAAATTGAATTTTCGGTCTTCATGATGTAGTTTTAATCAACCCAAAACTACTGCCTAAACCCTGCTAAAGGAATATGTACTTCATCGGATGCTTACCGTTCACCCTCATGTTTGATAGTGAGCAAATCGGGTTGATTTATATAATCTGGGTTTGACCGAATTAATTGATGAATATCTGTCAGGAATTGTGATGAATCTTTAAACCGCTTTTTGTAATCACTCTGTAAAGCCTTGTTTAGTACACGCTTAAATGAGTTATCAATATAGAATGGCAGTGTATCAGTATTTGCAATAGTTCCCTTCGTGATCCTCTTTCCAATGAAGTTGTCAAATTGTTTTTGTTTATCTGTTCCGTTTCGAAGTGCATCAAGTTTTGAGCGCTCCTTCGCTGTAAGCCATTGATAGGGTTCATCAATCGGAAAGTACCCGCCTAATATTTGAAACATGATAATGCCAACCTGATAAATATCTGATTGAAAGTAATATTGATTGTGCAAGATTATTTCTGGTGGCAAATAATAGAATGTTGACTTTGAAGCAGTAACATGACCGGTTGCATCTTCAATTTTCCTAACAGCTCCCAAGTCAGCAATAATTGGTCGCATGTCTGCCAGATTAATAAGAATGTTACCCGGCTTTAAATCTCTGTGAACAAGTTTATGCTTTGAATGCAACTCGGTCAAACCGAGCAAAATTCCGGCAAGTATTTTAAGTGCTTCTTTTGTTGAGATACTCCCGGCTTCAACAAGTCCTTGCAAATCACCACCATCAATTTTCGGTGTCAGAAAGTAAGCATAGTGAGGTGGTACAAATTCTAAATGATGTATTTTAAGAATATTGTCGTGCTTGATGTTTTGTAAAATAACAGCTTCTTCTGCATCATCATAATGTGGATGCGACCAATAGAATTTTAAAACAACTTCATCGCCTAATTTTTTTCGCTTTCCAAAGTAAACGTCTCCGTTGCACCCACGCACGATATGTTCATGCACATCGATATTCGTATTGCTTCGGACAAAAGCCCGAATTGCAGGTACTACATCATCATCGTTTAACTCGGCCATCTTTATTGATTTATCAGGTAATAGGCTACATCATATGCCTCTTGCTGGTATTTGTGCTTGGGAGTTGTGGTTATGGTATTCTTCTTTTTATAGGCAGTAATGGTTTGCGGCCAGATAAACTCGATGTTGACATTATCGCAGAGTTGAATAATGCCTTCCAGTTTAAACGACACAGGGGAAGGAGGCCGAACAGTTTTGGATGGTTTGGCATTTGCGTTTCTTGCTCTTACTCCAATTTTGCTGGCATCAATTGATTTAAAGGTTGAATTGACTTGGTCGCGAAACTGCCGAACCTGTGAGGCATTAGAATGGTCTGCAATATCAAAGCGAACGCAATCATCCGTTTGAACGATTGAGCTATCATCCATTTTCTCTAAAACGACAAGGATTACCTCGTTACCCTCGATTTGTATTCCAATAACTTTCATTTACTTACTTTTAGTTAATAGTCTCTTCTTCCCCGTTAATAGCTGTTGCATCAATCCCTTCTTCTGCTCTTTCAATTTTTCAAGTTTAGATTTTAGAATTTGTATTTCGGCATCGACAGTTTGAAGAACTTTGGCGATGGCAGTTTGTTCTTCTTTTGATGGAAGCGTAATTTTTAATGCGAAGAAATCAGAAGGTGTTACATTTAATAAACCATGTGCCCTACCACCTTCATGAGCAATTTTTGTAAGGCCCCTATCTAAAAAGTTGGCTTCGAAAAACTGTTCAAAGAAATCACCGGAGTTATTTTTTGAATTCTTTAATCCAAAACAGATATATAAGGTTGTAACAACCGCTTTGTCAAAATCCTTCAATCGCTTCGTTGCTCCCCAAGGATAACCATTTGAATAGCTTTTGTTGTAGCAGAATTCACCTTTTTCAACTAAAAAATAATTGTCAGTAATTTCACTTGCAATGTTCTTGTTGAAAAAATCTGTTTGTCTAACAAATCCTCTTTGCGCTGAGATTGTAACAACGGTTGTATTGCCTTCAGTATTTTTTCTTGTTACTCTATCAAACACATTTGAAATTAAAGTTTCTTTCCACTTTTCCTTCTCAAACCCCTTCAACCTTTTCTTGCCAGTTAATAAATTTTGCATCAACCATTTTTTACGCAATTCTTTTTGAGCAATGAGTGCTTGTGTTTTGGTAATGGCATTGTCCCATGTAGAAAGTAATTAAGCTATGGCGGTTTGTTCGGTGAAAGTGGGCAGAGGAATTTGCAGAGATTTTACTATTTCAGCAGATAAATTTCCTTGGCCTCCCTGAAGGTAACTTTTTATAATGCTTTCTTTTTTATTTAAAAGGAAATTATAGATAAATACTATGTCATGGTCTGAATTAAGTTTAATGCAAAGAATTGCCTGATTAATCGCTCCTTCAATTTTAGAAATCGCAACCTCTCCACTATTAGCCCCGTAAAGTGCATATAGTAAATCTCCTTTAGCTACCATTTTAGCTGACGAGTTTTTTAAACCCTCCTTGGAAATAAATTGCTCCGTTCTGTCAAAATAGATCTCACCTGATTTAATAAAAGGTATATCGCCAGCATAATACCCCGGTTGGGATGTTAGAGGCGTTCCGCCAGAATAGAATTTCGCAAATGCGCTAAATTTCTTCACCTCCCAATCACTTGGTATTTGGCCGACTGAACAATCTTTGTATCCAGTACCTATTTTAACCTTACTCATAAATCTTTGCCAGTAATCTGTTTATAACTTTGCTTCATGCTGGCTAAAGCTTTACTGCTTGTATCTTCAACAATCTTGTCTATTTCCTGTTGGGTAAGTTGTTGAGAGTATAATTTTTTGAAGCCAGGTTTATGCTCAGGCATTTGCTCTTCATTAATTACATAGCCAAATTCACTCAAGCTTATCTTGAGCGAACTGGATAGCCAAAACGTATTAGCACCTGCACGGTTAAAGCCACCCCATTGATAGTTTATCGTAATCTCGCGCACATTTTCCTTTTTAAAGTACTCGGGTAAAACCGTATCAACCAATTCTTTATTTCCACTATTTCCCTGCCCGTCCATAAGTGTGTGCATGGTGAACTCTGCAAAGAATTTGTTAAACTTGATCAGCTTTTCATAAAGAGAGTCTGAAAGCGGTTTTATAGATTGTTCAAATAACCGATCCACTAATTCAGAAGAGCGTTTCACTACTTTTTCCTCTTGGCTCTTTAATTTTATCTCAATCTGTTGCAATTCTTTCTCAAGATCATCTACTTCAGAAATATCTTTTCCTTCAATGGCATCCAATACCAATTGTTGGCTTTCTATTATTCTATCGCCAATGAACGCGTAAAACAATTCTGCATTACCACCGTACGCCTGAATGTCTGCCAGAAGTTGGTAGTACGCTTTCTTATGTTTGTCCTTAATTATAATGGGAGGCAAACCACAAGAAATGAGCAATAAATTGTTTAGGATGCGCGCTGTTCTCCCGTTCCCATCATAAAAAGGATGGATGCTTACATACCCAATATGAAATTGAGAGGCAATCACTAAGGGATGCGGTGATTTCTTATTCGCAAAGAAAGCATCAAGCTCTGCGTTTGTCTTATCTAATAAAGCATGCATAGCCTCGGCAACTTCAGAAGGTGGAGTGAATGAAATCTTTTCATCATTATAGTTGATAATCTCATTGGCTTGGGATTTCCAATTTCCTATTTGAGATACCGTACCGGCATCTTCTTCGTGCATAATGGCTTTGTGAATGTCTTTGATTCGCTTTTCAGCAATACGCAATTCGCCTTTACCTATCTTCAAGATTTCAAGCACCACCTTATCATGGCCGTTCATTTCCATCACGTCTTTTAATGGCTTGCCTTGAACATCAATATTACCGACCATCACGCTTCTCGTTTCTTCGCGCGTTAAAGTCCCACCCTCCATTCTATTGGAGTAGTAGTTCCAATCCAGTCGGAATTTGTAATTGATTTTCTTCTGCACATCAGCATTTAGCTTTCCATGAGCTTGAATCTTTTGTTGCAGTTCATCAATTTTAGTTTGTTTGTCTAAGTAGCTCATGTTACTTAATGTTAAGTTCCTTTAAATATTTTTTCATCTCATTTTGAACTACAACCAATTCTTTTTCCAATGTTTCAATTTCGCCTTGAACTTTGGCAATATCTACTTCGGCTTCTTCCTCAAATGTGTCAACATACCGAGGAATGTTTAAGTTGAATTCGTTTTCCAGAATTTCTTCTGGAGTGGCTACATAGCTAAATTTTTCTTCAATAATTCCTGCTTTCAATTTCCCTGCTGAGAAATTCCTGTAGGTAGAAACAATATGCTCAATATCAGTATCGCGAATTTTGTTCTGGTTTTTAACCGATTCGTAATGCTGGCTGCTGTCGATAAATAATACATTTTTATTGTCACCCTTGCCTTTGTTGAAAATCAGGATGGCAGCCGGAATACCAGTGCCAAAAAACAGATTAGCAGGTAAACCAATTACGGCTTCCAAAATGTTCTCTTCAATTGTTTTCTGTCTTATTTTCCCTTCACTACTTCCACGAAATAAAACACCATGCGGAACAACTACGCCTACTTTTCCTCTGCCTTCATAAGTAGTTTCAATCATGTGAGAGATAAAAGCCCAATCGCCTTTACTCTTTGGTGGTATGCCTCTCCAAAAGCGATTGTATGGATCATGTTCAGGATCATAACTTTTTGCGGCCTTGTTTTCTTCTTTGTCTTCAACCTTGCCCCACTTATCTAAACTGAAAGGCGGATTTGCAACAACAGTATCAAACTTCATCAACGCATCGCCTTCCCTGAGTTTTGGATTACGAATTGTATCGCCCCAGCGAATAGTGGCGTTGTCAAAACCATGAAGGAACATATTCATAATAGCCAAAGCCCAAGTGCTTCCATTAGCTTCTTGTCCGAACAAAGAGAAATCCGGTGAGCCAACTTCTCGTCCCGCTTTAATAAGTAGTGAACCTGAACCACACGTAGGGTCACTGATTCTGGCTCCGGGTTTGGATTTTGTGAGCTTAGCCAATAGCGTAGAGACTTCACTTGGCGTAAAAAATTCTCCTGCTTTCTTTCCGGCATCACTCGCAAAGTTTGCAATGAGAAATTCGTAAGCATCTCCAATAATATCTGCACCTTCCAAATGCCCGGGACTTAAATCCAGTTTGTCATTACTGAAATCAATAAGCAAGCTTTTAAGACGTTGGTTCTTTTCTTTAACATCACCAAGGTTGCTGCTATTGAAATCAATATTTCTAAAAACTCCGCTGCCATCTTCGCTGCTTAATTTCTGGCGGTTGGCTTCTTCAAAGTCTGTCAGTGCAATATTGATGAGTTCTCCAAGGTTAACCTCATTTCTATGTTCATAAAGAAAATCAAAGCTTGAATTGTCAGGCACAACAAAGCGTTCCTGTTTCATAGCGCGCTCAGCACGAGCTTCGTCATTATTGTATTTTTTCAAATAGTCTTTCTTCTTTTCCTTATGCACGTCACTCACGTACTTAATGAAAAGCATAGTGAGTATGTAATCCTTGTATTGATCAGGATTGATTAGTCCACGAAATGTATCGCATGCTTTCCAGACAATCTGTTTTACTTCGCTGCTGTTAATCTTATTTCCCATTATAACTTATTTTAAGGCGTTGATTATTTCTTGTTGAATTTGCTTTTCTCTAAGTGCTTCGATTTGCAGTTTCATTTTTTTTTCACTGTTTCGAAGCTGTGCTATTTTTAGTATGGTTTTTTGTGTTGGTAAGTCAGGTATTGATATTTCCAGTTCTTCTAATACAGATTTTGAAATGGACACAATGGATGTTCCTATTGCGCGTCCTTTCAAGAATTTTTGCGAGGTTGGGTGATTAACAAACCAAGCTAAGAACTCCGGAAGGATTTCATTACTATAATTATCCTGAAGTCGAATTACAAAGAAGGAGGTGGAAGCAACTGCAGGCAGATTCTTATTCTCATACCAAGTTGCAAAATTCTTTGTGCCTTTTGCAGCAAACAAAACATCACCTGATCTTAGCAGGTGTTTTGCAGTTACGTTGTCCTGTTTCAGGTCTGGATGGAGCGTGGAACTTAGTCGTCCGTGTTCATCAAAATGCTTAGCTTGTAGATACACGATTTCACCCTTCGAAATCGTCTTTGCGAAGATTCCCGTCTGTATGCTGGCGATCTGTTGTAGCGTTGTTTTCAAATTTAAATTCTTGTAATCGTCCTACAAAACTGAGCCTTATAGTTGAAATATCCAAATTATGGTCAAATAAATCCAAGTATTAACTCTACAAAAATATCATATAGTCCAAAAAGCGCCTTATTTTGACGTTTTAGCGTATTTAAACTTTTTTGTCCGTTATACTATTTCGAACGGCTTCACTGGGCGGGTGGGGTTTGGCTCTTGCCATAGCTTTGGTGTTGCGGGGAGAATGTGGGGCAATGGCATATGCCAAATGCGCGTGGAAATCGTGGGAGAATCTTTAATTAAAAATGCAAAGGGCTGGCCTTTTCATTTCTCATTTGTCTAACGTTAATTATTCAAAGTCCAAGTTGTCCCGTAACCGATTACTTCTCCACGTGGAGAATTTGTATTAAAAAATGTCAGCCATTTTGTTTGAAAACTAATTTGTCCCGACCCTATGGCTGGCAACTAGTCGCTGTGTGTAATTTTACCTATATACCTCCTGTCGTTTTTACTGGAAGTGCACTTAGCCGCCCACTCAGCACGTGTCAATTCTAATGATCGAGTTTGGCGCTATTTTAGAGTGAAATTCAAAAAATTACACGCGTCAGGATGAAACCCGTTTCGATCCAGATGCATCTAACCAAAATAATCGTTGTCTTTCTGTAACTAGTTCAACATTCGTCAGTTTTCGTAAAAATCCCCATGTCATGATCCGAAACTACCTCAAGACCGCATTCAGGAGCATCTTCCGAAACAAGCTTACTGCCTTTATCAATATCTCCGGCCTTGCCCTGGCCATGAGCTGCGCACTGATGATTTACCTGTATGTCTCCGATGAACTCTCATACGATAAATACAATGCAAACTCGGGTCGAACCTACCGCATCACCCGCGATTTTCTTTCCACCGATGGCACCATCAACCTGAGGCTCGGAAATGTAGCCCCCCCTATCGGTCCCCTTGCTAAAAATGATTTTGGAGAAATAGAAGTCATGGCCAGAACAGTCAACTTTGGCTTTGCGATCGGTCTCGAAGAAAATGGAGAACTAAAAAAAGTATTCCGCGAAGAACACCTGTTCATCGCCGAACCTGACATCCTGAAAATTTTTGATTTCACATTCACGGAAGGCAATCCGACGCAGGCACTAGAACGGCCCTTCACCATCGCGCTTTCGGAATCGGCCGCTGAAAAATATTTTGGCAGCACAAATGTCATCGGCAAGCAGCTTCGGGGCAACAACCAGTTTGATCTTGAAGTGACCGGTGTATATAAAGATTTTCCCAAGCAGGCACACTGGCACCCTGAGCTACTCCTCTCCTTTAGCTCAATGAATGACAGCACTCTGTACGGCAGAAAAAACCTGGAAACCGCCTGGGGCAATAACATGTTCGGCACCTACATCATACTGGATCAGGGCGCAGATCCAAAAAAGCTGGAAGCACAGATGCCAGCATTCCTCGATAAGCACTTCGGTCCGTATGCCATCAAGGTCTTCGGCGCGCCACCTGATTTCATTGCCTCAAAGAATACCCGGCTTAATGTTGAGAAGGTAACCGATATACACCTCTACTCGCATCTCGATGATGAACTGGAAGCGAACGGAAGTATGACAAACGTTTATATAATGGGCATCATAGGAGTTTTCATCGTACTCATTGCCTGCTTCAACTTTGTGAACCTGTCCACTGCACGCGCCACAAAACGAGCAAAGGAAGTCGGCCTGCGCAAAGCTGTTGGCGCATTTAAGAATCAACTCATTGTTCAATACCTCAGCGAATCGATTTTAATAGCCTTCCTGGCAATGATCCTTTCCTATGGGTTGTCAACGCTCAGCATCGGTTGGCTCAATAACTTTACCTCGAAACAACTTTCTGTCAATTTATTTGCTCATTGGCAAATCCTGGCAGGACTCGTGGGATTCGCTCTGTTCGTTGGATTGCTGGCCGGCATCTACCCTGCTTTCGTGATTTCTGCTTACAAACCCGCACTCGTTCTGAAAGGACAACAGGGAATTTCAAAAGGAAAAGGCGGCATCCGCAAAGTACTTGTCGTTGCGCAGTTCGCAATCTCTGCGTTCCTGATCATTTCAACCGCCGTTATCTTCGAGCAGCTCGGCTTCATCAACTCAAGTGATCTGGGGTATGAAAAAGAGCGGGTCGTTACCCTGCGATATTACCGGGAGCTTTCAGATACCTATGACTCTTTCTATAATGAGCTCACAAAATCGTCAATCATTAAGAACGTCGGACGGTCCACGCTGGTCCCAACCAACAGGCTGCTCAATAGTTCAGGCCCTCCCTCCATCATGAAAGGCGACAGCCTCGTGAACACCAACACGACAACAAAGATGGTATATGTTGACCCGGAATTCTTCAAGACCTATGGAATGGATTTCGTGGCCGGTCGCGATTTTGATAAGTCAATCAAGACTGACGACTCATTGGCCTTTGTTGTTAATGAAACCGCGGCGCGCGAATATGGTTGGAAGAGCCCGGAAGAAGGAATTAATAAAGATTTCCGGTATTCGGGGACTACCGGAAAATTGATCGGCGTAGTGAAAGATTTTCACTTCGAATCACTCCACCAGCGCATAGTACCGATTGTGTTCTTCCCTGTAAAAGGCGGGAATTACAGCGACCTCTCGGTGAAAATAGCTGGTGATAATTTTCAGGAAGGCGTTGCTCACCTCGAAAAAGTGTGGAAAGAGTTTTTGCCCAACCGCCCGTTTGAATATCAGTTTCTTAACGCTCGGTATGATCGGCTGTACAATGATGAACAAAAGCAAAGTCAACTTTTTTCAATCTTCTCCGGTCTGGCAATTTTCATAGCATGTCTCGGACTCTTTGGCTTGGCCACATTCAACACGATGCAACGAATCAAAGAGATTGGAATCCGGAAAGTACTTGGTGCAACGGTGCCAAACATCCTGACGTTACTCTCAAAAGAGATCGTGATTCTGATTCTTATAGCCAATCTCTTTGCCTGGCCGTTAGCTTGGATCGTGATGGGGCGATGGCTTAACAGCTTTGCTTACCATATCGATATGAACGTGTTTGTATATGCCGGCACCGCTGTATTGGCGATTGTTGTTGCCTTGATCACAGTAAGTATCCAGACAATTAAGGCAGCGATGAGCAACCCGGCGAATACACTGCATTATGAATAAGATCAAGCTTGTGTGACGAGAAAGTTAAGTGGCTGTTCCCATCTTCCTGTCGGCATATCGCTTTACAAAATACCCAACACAGAGTCCGAACAGCGAGAAGCCAAGAATAATGAAGAGTACGTTCTCCTCGAAAGATTTTGGAGTGAGACCAAAAAATAGCCCGGCAAAGTATCCAACCGAGCTAACGGTCGTTGCCCAAAGAAGTCCGGCCGCAACGCTGTACCCCAAATAGTGGATTGCCTTGATATCGCTCATCCCGATCATCAACGGCAAAATCACCCGAAAGCCGTACAGAAATCGGTAGCTGAAAAGAATTTGAAGCCGGTTTGTCTTGAAAAAATTCTGAGCCGGTTGAATTTTTGCCTTGAGGTTAGGGCGCTTGTCTATGAAGTATTTTCCATTGAGCCGACCAATACCGAAGTAAAGCCAGTCACTAATGAAAGATCCAAAAAAGCCAAATGCAACCGCGTAGGGCCATTTAAAGAAGCCGCTGCTAACCAGCGATGAAGCTACAAGGATTGCAGTCTCTCCTTCAAAAAAAGTTCCGACAGAGAGAGCAAAGTACCCGTAGTTCTGAAGAAATTCTTCCATAATTGTAAGTACGCACAAGGTATCACTTCAAGATTTATTTTGTGCGAAATCTTTTTCGTTAAAAAATCGTTGAAGGTTTATTAGTATAGTAACTTATTTATCTGTTATTTTTGTATGCACTTTTGGTAGTCGCTCACAAACGTCTTCCAATAAACTTGTAACAACGAAATTGAAAAACAACTTCACCTTTGCAGCGTTCTCAGGCTCTTTCGATAGCCTGCTCCGCAGCTGGTTTATTTCACTCCCCATGGTGATTCGAAGTTTCCGAAGGCAGATCCGTATTTGATACTTCAGCTTCCAGACTGATCAAGCGATTCCGCCGCGGTGGAACCGCGTGTCTGTACTTTCTACTGTTTTTTTTATTTAATCAATTTCAACAATTACCCTAGTGGATCAGAACATTATAGTTCGTGAGGCAACTCCGGACGATAAACAATATGCCGAGATAATCACCACCGAAATGGCGGAATCGGCCAAAGCGCGCGGCACAGGCATAGCCAAACGCTCTCCCGAATACATTCAAATGAAAATGGATGAAGGCAAAGCCGTCATCGCCGTCACTACGGAAGGCGTCTGGGTTGGCTTCTGCTATATTGAAGCATGGGAGCACGAGAAGTACGTAGCCAACTCCGGTCTCATTGTATCACCTGCTTTCAGAAAATCAGGTGTTGCCAAACAGATTAAGAATAAGGTGTTTGCGCTTTCGCGAGAGAAATTTCCAGACGCTAAAATATTCGGTCTTACCACCGGGCTTGCTGTGATGAAGATCAACTCCGATCTCGGCTACGAACCCGTGACCTATTCCGAGCTCACCACCGACGAAGAATTCTGGAAAGGCTGCAGAAGCTGCGTGAACTTCGAAATTCTCATGAGTAAGGACCGCAAGAACTGCATGTGCACTGCTATGTTGTATGATCCGGCTGAAAAAGCTGCCGAAGAGGCTGCCAGAATCGCTGCTCAGGTACCGATACCAGTTGCCAGGGAAAGCAAGGAGTTTGCCCAAAACTCCAAGATCTATGAGCGCTTTATGAGGTTAAAGCAGTTTGTCATGCTCAAAGGTTGGCGCAAGAAGGACGCCGGAGAGGAATCGTTGGACAAGAAAAATTCAATCATGAGTTTTCTGTTTTTTTGGTAAACTTCGCACCAGGATTCCACCAGACAACCAACAACCAAATACAGCCCTTCTGTAAAAGGAATGGGATAAATCGGAATTAATACGTTATGAAAAAGAAAGTCGTTTTGGCCTTTAGTGGTGGACTGGATACCTCCTACTGTGCCATTTATCTATCAAAAGACCTCGGGTATGAAGTGCATACGCTTACTGTGAATACGGGAGGATTTTCAAAAGAAGAACTTGCTGACATAGAAAAACGTGCTCTAAGCCTCGGTGTCGCTTCGCATAAGGCTGTTGAAGAAACAAAAAACTATTACGAGAAGGTTATCAGGTTCCTTGTTTTTGGAAACGTCCTGAAAAACGGAACCTATCCATTAAGCGTGAGCGCCGAGCGTATGTCGCAGGCACTGGCCGCTGCTAACTACGCCGTGGCGATTGGCGCCGATGCGGTAGCCCACGGAAGTACCGGTGCCGGAAACGATCAGGTAAGATTTGATATGGTGATCCAGATTCTCGGCCCTGGATTGGAGATAATTACACCCATTCGTGATAAAAAACTCAGTCGCGAGGCGGAAATTGACTACCTGAAATCAAAAGGGGTTGTCTATAACTTTGAAAAAGCGAGGTACTCTATTAATAAGGGTCTTTGGGGAACCTCGGTCGGTGGAAAGGAAACGCTAAATTCGATGGGCATGCTGCCGGAAGAGGCCTGGCCAACGCCCATGACTAAAAATGAAAGTGAAACCGTTTCCCTTGGGTTTGAAAAAGGTGAGCTATTCACCATTAATGGAAAAAGATTTGAGCATCCTTCCGAGGCTATCCAGAACTTGCAGACCATCGCGGGGCCGTATGGAATAGGTCGTGACATACACGTGGGCGATACGATCATCGGGATCAAAGGAAGGGTCGGATTTGAAGCTGCCGCCCCTGTTCTTATTATTAAGGCACATCACGCTCTGGAAAAACATGTGCTTACAAAATGGCAGCTAAGCTGGAAAGATCAGCTTGCGCAGTTTTACGGGAACTGGCTTCATGAAGGTCAATACCTTGATCCGATCATGCGTGATATGGAAGCCTTCCTTACCAGTTCCCAGCAACATGTAACCGGTGAAGTTTCTGTTACCTTGTATCCGTATCGCTTCGTAGTGAATGGCATCCAATCGGCGTACGATCTGATGTCAGCCAAGTTTGGAAAATACGGCGAGATGAATCTTGGATGGACGGGCGACGATGTAAAAGGATTCACAAAGATATTTGGGAACCAGGTGGGGATTTATCATCAGGTGAAGGGGGAAGCGGAGGAAGGAGATGAAAGATGAAAGAGGAAAGAGGAAAGATTAAAGATGGAAGATGAAAGATGAAAGATGGAAGATGGAAGAGGAAAGAGGAAAGATGAAAGATGAAAGATGAAAGATTAAAGATTAAAGATTAAAGACCAAAGATTAAAGATTAAAGATTAAAGATTAAAGATTAAAGATTAAAGATTAAAGATTAAAGATTAAAGATTAAAGATTAAAGATTAAAGACAATCCTATCTCTCTATTCTTTGATAGAATACAAAAAAATGAGCAACTCGATAAAAGCTGGTATCATTGGCGGGGCGGGGTACACGGGGGGAGAAACAGTACGGTTACTGTTGAATCATCCCGACGTGGATCTTGTATTTGTCCAAAGTCGCAGCCAGGCAGGTAAGTTCCTTTATGAAGCCCATGCTGATCTTAACGGTGAAACTGATTTGAAATTTACGCCGTCGTTCGAGCAGTCCGTGGATGTGCTGTTTCTTTGTCTGAGTCATGGCGAGAGTAAAAAATTATTAAGTGAGCATATTTTTCCTGCGTCTGTAAAGATCATTGATCTTGGGAATGATTTTCGTCTGGGTGATAAGGCAAAGGGTCGGGAATTCGTTTATGGTCTTCCGGAATTTCAACGCGAAGCAATTAAGGGAGCACACAACGTTGCCAATCCCGGATGCTTTGCCACAACTATTCAGTTGGGGTTGATGCCATTAGCGAAAGCAGGGTTATTAAAAGAAGTTCATACGACCGGCATTACTGGCTCTACCGGTGCAGGACAGAAGTTGCAAGATTCGACACACTTCACATGGAGAGCCAATAATATTTCTGCCTATAAAACATTAAGCCATCAGCATCTTGGTGAAATCAACCAGACATTAAAATCCCTTCAGCCTGGATTTGACGGTGAAGTAAACTTCGTACCATGGCGAGGTGATTTTACACGCGGGATCTTTGTCACTTCCGTAGTGAACAGTCAGTTGAGCATTGAAGAAGCAAATGATCTCTACAAGAAATTCTATGAAGGACACTTTTTTACTCGCGTATCTTCTTCTATGATCGATATCAAGCAGGTGGTGAACACCAACAAAGGACTTATCTTCTTAGAAAAAGTAGGAAACAAACTTGCCATTCACTCGGTGACGGATAATCTTCTGAAGGGAGCCAGCGGTCAGGCAGTTCAAAATATGAACCTGATGTTTGGACTGGACGAGACAACTGGGCTTCATTTAAAATCAACTGCATTCTAATATGGCACAGACCAAGATCACAATTATCGGCGTTGGAAATTTAGGAACTGCCATTGCCCGGGGCGTTGTAAAAGCAAAACTTGCCTCTGCTTCGAATATTACTATCACCCGTAGAAATCTTTCCAAGATTGAACATTTGAAGAAAGAAGGATTCAAGTTGTCTTCAGATAACATTGCCAGTATCAAAGGCGCTTCGCTTATTATATTGTGTGTTCAGCCAAAACAATTAGCAGGATTACTTGCGGAGATTGGCCCTTCCATCGATGGAAAGAAACATATTCTGGTTTCCACAATTACCGGAATAACCACCGATGAAATTGCTTCTCATGTTCAAAAGAAAGTTCCTATCGTACGTGCAATGCCTAATACTGCGATTGCGCTTGGAACTTCGATGACATGTCTTTGTTCGAAAGATGCAAGTGAAAAGCAACTTGCTGAAATCAAGAAATTATTTGATGGTTTGGGAATGACGTTGGTAATTGAAGAGCGTCTCATGAAAGCGGCGACAGTATTGGCGGCCAGCGGAATTGCTTTCTTCCTTCGCTATATACGCGCAGCGACGCAAGGAGGAATTCAAATGGGTTTTGATGCCGAAGAAGCCCAACTGATCGCAGCCCAAACTGCAAAAGGCGCCGCGTCCCTTCTTTTAACGCACGACTCTCATCCTGAGATTGAAATTGACAAGGTGACTACTCCGGAAGGCTGCACTATCGCTGGTCTTAATGAAATGGAGCATCAGGGATTGAGCTCTGCATTAATCAAAGGGATTATTACGTCGTATGAGAAGATCAGCAATATCAAGAAGTAGGGAGGAAAGATGGAAGATGGAAGATGAAAGAGGAAAGAGGAAAGAGGAAAGATTAAAGAGGAAAGATGAAGGATGAAAGATGAAAGATGAAAGATGAAAGATGAAAGATGAAAGATGAAAGATGAAAGATGAAAGATGAAAGATGAAAGATGAAAGATTAAAGATTAAAGAGAAAAGATGAAAGATGAAAGATTAAAGAGAATGGACCCTTTGGTGAAAAGAATCAGGTTTTCCTGAGGGCATGAGCAATGTGTTTTAAAAGTGGTGGGTTTAGTTTTGATACAAAGAATCCCATTACCCATGACAGACTATAGAAAACTACTTGTGTGGAAGAAAAGTCATACAAGTGCATTAATAATTTACAAATTGACGACAGACTTCCCAAAATCAGAACAATTTGGTATCACCAGTCAAATACGGCGAGCGGCAGTGTCAATACCCACTAACATTGCTGAAGGAAGTGGCAAATTTACTCAAAGGGACTTTGCCAATTATCTACAAACGTCGTTTGGCTCGGCTCAAGAAGTGGAATATTTATCATTTTTATCTTTTGAACTTGGATATTTTACAAAAGAGAAATATGATCAGTCTAATAAATGTATCAATGAGGTGAAAGCCATGCTTATCTCATTAATTAAAAAGGTGAGATCAAACTAAAAGTCTCCTATCTTTCATCTTTGCTCCTATGAAACTTTTCGACGTCTACCCGCTTTTCAATATAACACCAGCAAAAGCTCTTGGTTCCTGGCTCTGGGACGAATCCGGAAAAAAGTATCTCGATTTGTATGGCGGCCATGCAGTAATATCGATAGGTCATTCACATCCTCACTATATAAAATCTCTAACGGATCAAATCAATAAGATCTCGTTCTATTCCAACAGTGTCCAGAACCCCACTCAGGAAAAACTCGCAGATAAACTTGGACAAATCTCCGGATACCCTGACTACCAACTTTTCCTTTGCAATTCTGGAGCCGAAGCCAATGAAAATGCATTGAAGCTAGCCTCGTTCATTACAGGAAGAAAGAAAGTCATCGCGTTCAAAAAAGCATTTCACGGTCGCACTTCAGGCGCTGTTGCCGCAACTGACAATCCAAAAATCGTGGCGCCTTTCAATGCGGGCCATGATATCATTTTTGTACCCTTGAATGATGAGGTTGCCTTCAATTCGGCTATTGACAATACTGTAGCGGCCGTAATTATCGAAGGCATTCAGGGCGTTGGTGGAATTCAGGTGCCGGACGATTCCTTTCTGCAATTTCTGGAAAAGAAATGCAACGACTATGGCGCATTGCTTATCCTTGACGAAGTACAAAGCGGTTATGGCCGTACCGGAAAGTTCTTCGCCCATCAGCACGCGGGAATCCATCCTCCAATTATTACAACTGCCAAGGGAATGGGTAATGGATTTCCAATCGGCGGTGTATTTATTCATCCTGATATCAAACCCTGGAGTGGCATGCTGGGCACTACCTTTGGCGGAAACTACCTTGCCAGTGTGGCCGGACTAGCTGTCATCGAAGTCCTGGAGCGAGAAAAACTTATCGAAAATGCGGCATCCATTGGAAACTACTGGCTATCTGAAATCCGGAAGTTCCCTACTATTAAAGATGTCAGAGGAAGAGGATTGATGATCGGCTTCGACCTCCCCGAGGATAAAAAAGAAGTGCGGACCAATCTGCTCTTTAACCATTCCATTTTTACCGGTGAAGCAAAACCTAACACCATTCGGCTCCTGCCTTCGCTGGCAATGACACTGCCTGAAGCCGATATACTTCTTACTGCATTGAAAAAAGAATTATGAAGAATTTTATTACGGTTAATGATGTAGTGGACATCAATGCGTTGGCAAAAAAAGCGCTTGACTACAAAACTGATCCTCGAAAAGATATTCAGCTGGGCAACAATAAACGCATCGGATTATTGTTTCTCAATCCAAGTATGCGCACGCGCCTGAGCACTCAAATTGCGGCATCCAATCTTGGAATGGAGCCGATCGTATTCAATGTCGGTCAGGACGGCTGGTCATTGGAGTTTGAAGATGAGGCTATCATGAGCGGCACCACGGTTGAGCACGTACGGGACGCTGCGCCAGTGCTCGGGAACTATTTTGACATTCTCGGTATCCGCACGTTTCCTTCGTTAAAAAACAAAGAAGATGATTACAACGAGCTTTATATAAAGCAATTCATCAAGTATGCCGGAATTCCAGTCATAAGTCTAGAGAGCGCAACAGTTCATCCGTTGCAAAGTCTTACGGATATTATCACTATTAAAGAGTCTTATAAAGAGAGAAAAAAACCAAAGATCGTATTGACTTGGGCGCCTCATGTAAAAGCACTTCCGCAATGCGTCGCCAATAGCTTTTCAGAATGGATCAATGCCTGGGGTGAAGCGGAATTTGTCATTACTCATCCGGAAGACTACGAGCTTGACCAGCAATTCACAAAGGGTGCCTCGATTATATTGGACCAGGACGAAGCATTAAAGAATGCTGACTTTGTTTATGTAAAGAACTGGAGTACCTATACTGACTATGGAAGAATCTACTGCAATGATCGCGAGTGGATGATGGATAATAAAAAATTAAAACTGACAAACAATGCTAAGGTAATGCATTGCCTTCCCGTAAGAAGAAATGTTGAGTTGAGTGACGAGATACTGGATGGGCCGAACAGTCTGGTAACACAGCAAGCCTCCAACCGTGTGTGGGCAGCTCAAGCCGTATTAGCAGAAATATTAAAGAAGTAAAAGATCATATCTATGAATAAGTTATATATCATCAAGATTGGTGGGAACGTTCTGGACGATGAAAATCTATTGCAGAAATTCTTAAGCGACTTCGCGTCCATTCAGGCACCAAAAATTCTCATTCATGGCGGTGGAACCATCGCAACAAAGATCGGTGATCAGTTAGGGATTACGTCAAACTATGTAAATGGAAGAAGGATTACCGACGCCCCTACCCTTGATCTTGTGACAATGGTATACGGTGGATTGATAAACAAGCAAATGGTAGCGCAACTGCAAAAACTTGGATGTAATGCGATGGGAGTTACAGGCGCCGACGGGAACATGATCAAGGCGGTCAAAAGGCCGGTAAAAGATATTGACTATGGATTTGTAGGTGATATCACACCCAACAGTGTAAACTCTACACTACTATATTTCTTACTGAAGCAAAATGTAATACCCATTTTCGCGCCCCTGACGCACGCTGAAGGCGTCATCCTCAATACCAATGCCGACACGATTGCATCTGTTCTTGCCATATCTCTGAGCAAACACTTTGATGTGCGGCTAATTTTCTGCTTTGAGAAGAAAGGTGTTTTAAAAAACGTGAAGGATGAAAATTCTGTCATCAGAATACTGAATTCAATCGATTACAAGCAATATTTATCCGAAGGAATATTTACCGACGGAATTTTGCCGAAATTGGAAAATGCTTTTGCAGCAATTCAGTCTGGAGTAAAAGAAGTTCTGATTGGGGAAGCTGGGGATTTGATTAAGAATACGAAGGAAGAAACAGAGGGGACATTGATTAAAAATTAAAAATCGAAAGCAGAAGCATATACTGACTCCTGACTACTCACTAAATGTTTACCAAAGTCCAACTGTACGACCTTTCCCTCGACCTGCTTCGAAACCTGGTAGTTACTCCTTCGTTCAGCAAAGAGGAGGACAAAACTGCAATTTTGCTTGAAAGTTTCTTTAAGAAATATTCAATTCCAACAGAAAAGATTGGAAATAATGTGTGGGTTAAAAATCATTACTTCGATACCTCAAAACCCACCATCCTATTAAATTCCCACCACGACACGGTAAAACCAAATCCGGCATATAAAAGAGATCCATTCATGCCAACAATTGAAGATGGCCGGCTGTATGGGTTGGGAAGCAATGACGCTGGCGGACCGCTCGTATCGTTGATCGCAACATTTCTCTATTTCAGTGATAAACAAAATCTTAAATACAACTTTGTATTTGCGGCCACCGCTGAAGAGGAAATATCAGGTGTAAATGGTATTGAAAGTATATGGAGTTCATTACCAAAAATTGATTTCGCTATAGTAGGTGAGCCAACCCTCATGGATGTGGCCGTTGCCGAGAAGGGTTTGTTGGTTATTGATTGCATCAGTCATGGCAAAGCCGGCCATGCAGCCCGTGAAGAAGGTGAAAATGCTATTTACAATTCATTAAAAGATATTGAATGGTTTCGTAGTTATCAGTTTCCAAAAATATCACCTGCGCTTGGTAAAGTAAAGATGTCAGTAACGATGATTAACGCAGGACAGGCACATAACCAGGTGCCGCCGGAGGCTAAGTTTACCGTCGACATTCGCGTAACGGACGCTTATACGTTGGAAGAAGTATTAGACGCCGTCAAACAACATGTCAACTGCACGGTAACGCCACGATCGCTCCGGCTTCGACCTTCAGGAATTCCAGAAACCCATCCGCTTATTATCGCAGCAAAGAAGCTTGGAAAGAAACTGTATGGATCCCCTACGACGTCAGATCAGGCTCTTATTCCTGTTCCTTCAATAAAAATGGGACCAGGTGATTCAGCGAGGTCACACAGCGCAGACGAATTTATTTATATCAAAGAAATCGAAACCGGCATTGAGTCCTACATAGAATTGATAGAACATATCTGACTCTATAACTTTCACACCTGACCCCATCAAATCCGGCTTAAACTTTTAGCTTTGCAGGTATGAAATTGTGGCAAAAAGACAAAGACTCACTCACTGAAGTAACCAACTTCACCACTGGCAGTGACCGTGAACTTGATCTCCATCTGGCAAAGTTTGACGTGCTTGGATCACTGGCACACATTACAATGCTCGAATCAATCGGGTTGCTAACGAAAGAAGAACTTGCACTCCTCTCAAAGGAGTTAAGAAACATCCACACTGCTATTGAAAGTGGAAAATTTATTATTGAAGAAGGTGTAGAAGATATTCACTCCCAGGTGGAATTAACACTCACCCGCCAACTCGGCGACATTGGAAAGAAAATTCATAGCGGACGCTCACGAAATGACCAGGTGCTTGTTGATAGTAAGCTTTATCTACGTCATGAAATACAATCGCTTGTCTCTGAAATAAAGTCTCTCTTTGATCTGCTGATATCAAAAAGTGAAGAATATAAAAATGTTTTGCTCCCAGGGTACACACATCTCCAGCTGGCCATGCCATCCTCCTTTGGACTTTGGCTTGGAGCCTATGCAGAGAGTCTCGTAGATGATGTGATAACGTTGCAATCCGCCTATCAGATCGTCAATAAAAATCCACTTGGCTCTGGCGCCGGCTATGGATCGTCGTTCCCACTGAATCGCAAACTGACAACTGAACTTCTGGGATTTTCTGATCTTAATTATAATGTAGTCTATGCGCAGATGGGGCGGGGTAAAACCGAACGGATCGTTGCTTCTGCGATGGGCAATGTTGCCGCTACCCTGTCGAAGCTTGCTATGGATGCGTGTCTGTATCTCAACCAGAATTTTTCGTTCATAAGTTTTCCAGAGGAACTTACCACGGGCTCAAGCATCATGCCACACAAAAAGAATCCTGATGTTTTTGAACTGGTCCGTGCTAACTGCAACCTACTTCAGGCATTACCCAACGACCTTATTTTACTTACGTCAAACCTTCCCTCCGGATACCACCGGGATTTGCAGCTTTTGAAGGAGAAACTATTTCCAGCTTTCAAAACATTGAATGACTGCCTGAAGATGGTTCAACTTATGCTTTCCAATCTCCAGGTAAAACAGAATATCCTCAACGACGAAAAATACAAATACCTGTTCAGTGTGGAAGAAGTCAATAAACTTGTGCTACAAGGTGTGCCCTTCCGCGATGCATACAAGAAAGTGGGGCAAGATATTGAGCAGGGAAAATTTACCTATTCAAAAGAAGTCAACCACACCCACGAAGGAAGCATTGGAAACTTGTCCAATGGTCAGATAGTGCAAATGATGGAAAAGCAAATCTCAGCCTTTCCGTTTAGCATTACAGAGCAAGCATTGACTAAACTCCTCGGTTAATGGTTCTGATTCGGTGGATTTCCTGACAGTCAGCCTTACTTAATAATCCAAAAATATATTCCTGCTGATCAACTGCAGCTCAGATTCTGGCTGAATTCTTATACGCCCAAGAATTTCGCCAAAATCTATTTAGTCTAAACCTGCGAAGATCAGCGGGAAATGTAATTTAGTCCTACCTTGTAAACAAATTCAATCCATCATGAAACATATTCTTTTCTTCGTTGTCCTCCTCTTCGTAGTCTCAGCCGCCACAGGACAGACAGCAACCTCTGTACAAAAGGCCACGAGCTTTGCCGGCAAACCGCTCTATTTGAAAGTGCCTGACGCCAAGGTCCTGGCCAAAAGTGATAGTGTCATAGCCTCTATTAAAAGCAAAGGCCAATTGAAAGAAGACGACTATGTTGAAATTGGGAAACAGTACGTAGCCACAACACGATATCAAGAAGCAATAGATCTTTACACAAAAGGACTGGCCAAATTTCCTCAGTCGTATAAGATACTCAGAAACCGAGGGCACCGTTACCTAACGTTAAGACAAGTGGATAAAGCCCTTGCCGACCTGACGAAAGCCGAAAAACTAGTTCGTACTCAACCCGATGTTATGGAGTTTGGTCTCGATGGAAAACCGACTGCAACAGTAAGACATCAGATCTGGTATCACATTGGTGTATCCAATTACCTTATGGGAAATTACGCAAAAGCTGTAGCGGCATTTGAACAGGCCGTTGCCACTGGCGGCGACCTTAAGAATGTTGTCGGTGCAAGCGACTGGCTCTACAATTCGTCTCAAAGGGCGGGTGACAAGGATAAGGCAGCAAAGACGATCGCCTCAATTACGCCTGATTTAGATACCGATAGAGACAATGTCTACTTCAGAAGAATTATGCTTTACAAAGGCGTTATCAAACCTGAAGAACTTGTTGACGTTACAATAGCACCGGAGAAGATGACCATTCAGGATGTAACAAAAATGTACGGTCTTGCCAACTGGTATTCATACAATGGTGATAAGCAAAAAGCCAATTCGCTTTATAAAATTATTATTTCGTCACCGGATGCCTGGCCGGGCTGGGCATATGCCGGCGCTGAAAAAGATGTAGTCAACTGATGACACCTGGTACGATCCTCACTATTATTCTTGTCATTTCAGTAGTAAGCTACATCTTTGACCAGGCACTGGATTTTATTAATCTAAAAGCTCAGCGCAAAGATATGCCTGAGGATATCTCCGCGTTTTTCGATAAGGAGAAATATCTGAAATCACTTGACTATCATCGGGCGCAGACGAAGTTTGGTTTTCTTACATCCGCCTTCGGTTTTTCCTCTTCAATCGCCATGCTCCTCTTCCGAGGTTTTGGCTTTCTTGATACATTTCTTCGGCCGTATTTCAGCAATGAAATTACACTGGCCCTTGCCTTCTTCGGAATATTGTTACTGGCGTCCGACATTCTTACACTGCCATTTCAGTGGTATTCGACTTTTGTTATCGAAGAAAAATTTGGATTTAACAAAACTACCATCCGGACCTTTATCATAGACAAGTTTAAGGGATATGTGATCGGTGGAATTGTCGGAGCCCTTTTGATAACTGTGCTTATTTATCTTACCTCCACGATCGGTCCCAACTTCTGGATCTGGTTTGGATTGATAGCTGCCGCCTTCGTTCTATTTGTAAATCTGTTTTATACATCATTGATTCTTCCCCTGTTTAACAAACTAACTCCGCTTCCGGACGGGGGTCTAAAAAATGCGATTGATTCGTTTGCTGCGAAAATAAGTTTTCCATTAGATAATATCTTCGTAATGGACGGATCCAAACGTTCCGCCAAGGCAAACGCATTTTTTTCAGGCATAGGCAGGAAGAAAAAGATTGTGCTATACGACACACTAATAAAAAATCACACAGCAGAAGAACTGGTTGCCGTGCTGGCCCATGAGGTTGGTCACTTTAAAAAGAAACATATTATATGGAGCTATTTCTTATCCATCGTTCAAATCTTTTTCATGTTGTTCGTTCTTTCCAGAATGATTTTTGATCAGAACCTATCGATGGCGCTTGGTGGAAGTCAGCAAGCCATTCACCTTAATTTACTCGCATTCGGAATTCTGTTCTCGCCAATAAGCGGGATCACAGGTTTGCTCATGAGTATGTATAGTCGCAAGAATGAATTTGAGGCCGATGCCTATGCCCGTGAGAACTATGGTGGCAAAGCCCTGGCGGATGCACTGAAGAAATTGTCTGTTGACAGTCTGAGCAATTTATACCCGCACCCATTGTATGTGTTTTTCCACTATTCACATCCTCCCCTTTTAAAAAGATTGGAGGCAATCCAGGAAACAGACGAGGAAAATAACTAACGGCAGTATGCCAAGATTGAAAAAAATACATCAAATTTATATGCCTTTGTTAGGTATTGTCAGAGTGTTCTTCAACCTTGAGAAATGAAATTATCTAGTTACGCGGTAATCCGCGGTAGTGGCTGTTACCTTCCAACCCAAACGATACCCAACAGCCACTTTCTCAATCATACTTTTTTCGATTCCAAGGGAGTAAAGCTTACAAAATCCAATGAAGAGATCATTTCGAAATTCAAAGACATCACCGGAATTGAAGAGCGCAGATATGTAACAGATGACCTGGTTGCTTCTGACATAGGTTTCTATGCAGCCGAACAAGCCTTTAAATCCACGCATCTCGATAAAGAGACCCTGGACTATATTATCGTTGCCCATAACTTCGGAGACATAAAATCTGACAATAAGCGAACTGATTGTTTGCCGTCACTGGCTTCACGTATAAAGCAAAAGCTGGATATCAAAAATCCCAAGACAATTGCAAATGATCTTCCTTTTGGATGTGCGGGCTGGGTGCAGGGGATGATTCAGGCAAACTATTTTATCAAATCCGGAGAAGCGAAACGTGTGATGGTGATTGGCACAGAAACCCTCTCGAGGATTGCTGACCCTCATGACAGGGATAGTATGATCTATTCAGATGGTGCTGGTGCCGTCATTCTGGAGGCGCGTGAGAGTGAAACACCCATTGGAATCTTATCTCACAGCTCAGAGACCTACTCCAATGAGCTGACGTATATTATCCATTTGGGCAAGTCATTTAACGACGCTTATAAAGACGGTGACCTTTTTTTGAAAATGAACGGTCACAAGCTCTATGAATATGCACTCAGGCTCGTTCCCGCGGTAATCAAAAGCAGCCTTGAAAAAGCTGGGTTGAATCTATCGAACATTGATAAAATATTAATTCATCAGGCTAATCAAAAGATGGATCATGCTATACTAGACAGGCTTGGCTGCCTCTACGGTGTAAGCGATGTTTCAAAAGACATCATGCCAATGACCATTGCGAAATTGGGTAACAGTTCCGTAGCAACGGTACCCACCTTATATGATTTGCTAAGCAAAGGGCAAATCCCAAATCAACGAATCCGCAAGAACGACGTGCTGGCATTTGCTGCCGTTGGCGCCGGAATCAACATTAACTCATTAATATATAGAGTTCCACAGGATTAGCATCCTTTCCTACCTAAGGCCTGACACCCAGTGTCGGGCTTTCCTGCTCGGTTGATGAAAAGCTGCAACGAGTTGAATACAGACTCCGAAAAGGAACAACATTGATGCCTATGTTGGAACATCTTCAAAATTGGGGATTGAATCATCTTGAGAATATTTTATCAATCAAACAGATGATTCTTGCAACAAATCAATGGCCAATAAATTATTTTTTCTCCGCTTTCTCCAATGCCTGCGTTGTCGTATAATATTTCGAAATCATATTCGGCACCTCCCACTTCGGCATATTCCTGTCTTTTAGATATTCCAGGAATTTTTCCATTACTCTTCCAAAATGGGCCTCATGGCCTTCACGGTATTTCTCAGGAACAAATACCTCCCATCCATTATTATTTGTTCTTAATTCTATACCCGGAAATTTGGCTTCAACAGTCTTGAATTGCTCTGTCAACGTTTTTCCAAATTCTTTTTTGTCGTTGACTGGCTCGATGTAAAGCGTAGGCAAATACTTTTGCTCAGCTCCCTGCTTTAATAATCAGGTTAGCATTGGTTCCTCGCATAATCGAATAATGTGTATCCCCCGCTCCTTCGGGTGCCTTATAATTCCATATGACCGAAACCCTGGCATGAACATTTTTTATTTTATAGTTGATCTCTCCATTTCCATATACCTTAAGAACACTATCCATCACAACATCCTTTTTCAAATACTCAGGAAACTCATTTAGTTTTGTTATCGCTTTGAATTCGCTAAGTGTCATAGAAGTTGCCCAGCGACTCGCAGATATGACGTCAATGTCCTTTGTATAATCCAATACCTGTTCCGGAAAACACTCCCACTGTACAAGATCCACCAGGTGCGTAGTCACATCCACGATTCCTTCACCCTGTTGACTCACGTCCATGAACCAGGCTGGTCTTCTAAGGATATTTCCAGACACATACTTATAGAAATGATGAACGCTTTCCTTCGTCACGGCTGGCTTTTCTTCAGTTCCCTGTTCCAGCGTACCAAAGACTTCAGGCAATAAAGAAAATTCCTTCTGGAGCATAGTAGTGATCTCAAAACGTTCCGTCATAACATCATACAGCAGAAGTCCGTTTTTCTCCGCCTCTAAAAATGATTCCTCCAGCAGTTTGAAATTACTGGAACTAATTATCATGGGTTTATCCGCGAAAACATTAAAACCGGCTTTTAACGACTTTGAGATATACTCCGTTTTCTTTTGATTATTTCCAGAAAGGATAACCACATTGCCTGATTTTTCAGCAATCATTTTCTCGAAGAAGTCAGGACCAGTATACACTACTTCGTTCCAGTGCGTCGGATTTTCGTTCCTTGAGTTGAACCCATCGATCCTTCCAAGATGAAGCGCCACATCAGAACCTTCCGGAGCATAAACATGAACGGTAGAATCAACATTGTCATACATCGATTTTTGAACAAGTGCAGCATGAAAGTGTCCTGGATCCAATGTTACAATCTGAAACTCTTTCCTTTTATTCTCCATTGAATTTTTAGTATTGCAAGAAACTAAAATGAAAAAGCAAACACCCGTTGCAACTATATATCGTAGCATGATTTGATCGGCTATTTTCTTAAAATGAAATCTAAACCATACCATATTTTTTGTGGTCGGTTTCGGAAATTCCGTAGGGAGCGCGTTGTGGTCTCCACAACATTGCATTGGCCTGCTCATCATTATTAAATTTTTCTTTGTTCGGATCCCAATAAACCTTTCTATCAAGCTTCATCGCAACATGGTGAACCAAACAAGCGGAGCATGAACGATGAGCCTCCTCCACTGGTGCAATCGGCGCCTTGCTGTCGCGGATGGCCTCAAGCCAGTTTCCATGATGATCAAAACTCACTGGTAAGTGAAATTCATTCGGTTGAATAACAGACTTCAGTATTTTCGGATCACTGGCATCAAGAGGCTTCACGGCGTTAGCGGAACTCAACGGATCACTTGCGGTGGCTCTGTAGTTTCCCCTTGTTACAAATATCCAACCTTCAGTTCCTTCAAACTTAATTCCGTTGGGAAGTTCATTGCTGACGGTCATCTCCACACCATTCGCATATTTTGCATATGTGGTAAAAATTCCATGGACGTCCCATAATCCGCTCTTCGGAAATTCGGCGTGACCCCATACTTCAATCGGGCCAGTACGCTCTGTTCCCATTCCCCAATGAGCCGAGTCAATATGGTGCGATCCCCAACCTGTGATCATACCCGCTCCAAATTGCTCACAACGCAACCAGCCCGGACGATCATAGCCTACTTGCGGATGAACTCTCTTCTCGGTATAATATACATTTGGTGTTGATCCAAGCCACATATCATAATTAAGATTTTGTGGGATAGACATCTCCTTTTCTTCATCGCCTGACGGATCACCAGGTAATCCAATATATACTTTCTTCAACTCGCCAATACGGCCATTTCTAACAAGTTCTGCCGCAACTCTGAATTGTTCCCACGAGCGTTGCTGACTGCCTATCTGGAACTTTACACCGCTTTTCTGCACGATATTGCTCACGACACGTCCTTCAGAGATCGTGAGAGAGGCCGGCTTTTGCATATAAATATGTTTACCTGCCTTGGCAGCGGCAATGGCAATCATTGCATGAGTATGATCTGGTGTGCTGATAATCACAGCATCAATATCTTTGCTTTTGATCAGCTCGCTATAATCATAATATTCTTTTACACCGTCAAATGGCTTGCCATCCCTTTTGGCGTAAAAATTATTGACCAGGAGCTTTGCATCGGCCGCTCGCTTGCGGTCAAGATCACAAACAGCAATTACCTGTGCGTAATTATGTTTCAAAACACCCGGCAAATCATGATCGCGCGAGATACGACCATTGCCAATAGCGCCTATAGCAATGCGATTACTCGGCGCATTCTTTCCAAAAACAGTTGATGGAACAATGGAAGGAAATACCCCCAATGCAATAGAAGTTGCAGCGGCTGCCTTTACAGACGATTGAAGAAACTTTCTCCGGGAGATCTCAGAACCTTTTTCTTTTTTCATATGAGTGTTTTTATAAAAAATTATTAATCAAATTCGTTTAACTAGTCTATCGCCAGCCGTACCCCTGGTAAATGCTTTCGCAAGCACCTAAGCGCGGGCACGCAAACGGAACGGTTTTTACCAATGTCAATGCAAATGCATCGATCATCACTCCCCAGGACCTTGCGAAAGTTACAGCTCTTGCTGATGCCTTCCGACCGTATAAATTTAGTAGTTTATTTGACGGCACAATTCAGGCCAGGATAGAAACCGGAGGATTAAAAACTGCCGATCCGCTTGATCCTTATATGTAGACGGAATTTCGCTTAAATCCGCATGGGTTAAATCTGAGACGAACTGCGGGATTTGTATTTGCTGTTAGTAATATTGCCTTGCAAAAGCTTTAACAAAATATCATCGATGTCAACTTCCTCTAAATTAACCCTCATGGAACAAACCATGCGTTGGTTTGGTCCCAATGATCCCGTTAGCTTATCCGATATTCGCCAGTCAGGCTGCACTGGCGTAGTCACCGCCCTTCATCACATACCTGTCGGTGAGACTTGGTCAACAGAAGAAATAACAACGCGAAAAAAAGTCATTGAGGATGCTGGTCTTACCTGGACAGTAATCGAAAGTTTACCGATTCACGAAGACATCAAAAAGAAATCGGGTAAGTACGAGACCTATATCAAAAACTACATACAAAGTCTTCGCAATATCGCTGCCTGTGATTTGAAAATTGTCACGTACAACTTTATGCCAATCCTCGACTGGATGCGCACCGATCCTTTTTTCACGTTGCCCGATGGAAGCAAAGCGTTGAGGTTCGAAAAGGCAGCATTCCTAGCCTTCGATCTTTTTATTTTAAAACGCCCGGGTGCAGCAAATGATTATTCAAAAGAAGATATCGCAAGAGCTGAGAAACGATTTAAAACATTAAGCCTGGATGAAAAGGATGCACTTTATAAAAATTCGTTGCTCGGACTACCTGGAAGTGAAGAGCAGTTTACGGAAGAGCAAATTCTCGCCGCGTTGCGGACCTATGATGGAATTGATGCAGCGAAATTGAAACAACATCTTTTTTATTTTCTCAGACGGGTTGTGCCTGTAGCAGAAGAAGTTGGATTAAAAATGGCTATCCATCCCGATGATCCTCCGTTTCCTATTCTTGGATTGCCCCGCGTGGTTAGTACGGAAGCTGATGCAAACGAACTTATTGCCGCCGCACCTTCACCTGCCAATGGTCTTTGCTTCTGCACGGGCTCGTACGGTGCGAGACCTGACAACGATATTACCGGAATGATCCAACGACTGGGTGATCACATTCATTTTCTTCATTTGCGAAATACCAAACGCGACGATGAAGGCAATTTCTTCGAGGCCGATCACCTTGATGGTGATACTGATATGGTCCTTGCGGTAAAAGAGATCGTGTCGTTAATGAAACGCACAGGCAAATCCATTCCTATGCGCCCCGATCATGGACATCAGATGCTGGATGATCTGAAGAAGAAGACCTATCCGGGGTACTCGGCGATAGGTAGACTACGTGGACTTGCGGAATTGAGGGGGTTGGAGTTGGGAATAGCGAGGTTAGGGTAGACTGCCTTGGAAAAATAATGAGGTTACCCAGAACACAGTCTATATTCCAATTCAGAATTTTGAGGGCTACTAAATTTTTACTCGCTAATGTCTGCCTAACGATCAACTACAATATTGGATTCCCGACAAGACTCATAAAAAGCCATAAATAGTCATAAATTCAAACATTTTTTCTTTTGAATAGCAATACGAACTGTAACAAAATAGGGCAAAGTCATCACGATTACTTATTTTCGAACTATACCTTACACCCCCTCTATTATGACATTTATCAAAGCCACCATCACGGGGCCAGACAACAAACCCTTTGAAGGATACGTCAATACAAAGAGAGCTTTAGCCGATAGTGCGAGGAAAGGTTAGGAGGGCTATGGGTAATACATATAGCCATTAGTTGGCACCCATTGCAATACACCCGGCAAAGAGGAAACAAAATGAAAGCAGGACATTTAATAGTCATCGGACTAATCAACTGGATTTTATTTAGCTGTTTGACAAATATTTGGATTTATAAAAGCAAGGCACATATTTTATCGGCAATCGTTGTTGGCGCGGCTTGTGTTATCTGGTTGACCGACAAAACGAATAGACAAAATCTTTTTGAAACCTTTTTGACACCAAAAACCGGGGATTTATTTAGGATGATTAGGATTGGAATTATTGCCATTTTTTCTTTTCTAGTCATTGTAGCAGAAGTGTCAAAGTTCTGGTTGTCTCAAAGCGAAGGGTTCAGTTTTGTTAAAAGTGAAATATTAAAGAACAAAATCCTTATTGAAAAAGTTGGGGAAATAGAATATATAGCGATAGGCAACAGTTTCAGTGTGGGACTTTCATTTAAGGATTCAGAAAAAAGACTTAGTACAAGTCTTATAGTTTTTGGAATTTTGGGGCAAATTAACGTCGATGTTGAAGCGACCAAGACTGATGACTGGAGAATTCGGGATATAAAAATTAATTAAAGGTGGTCGATGGCAACAGGTGCCAATAAGTAAGACTTCATGTGGTCGGCATGACCGAGCATGAAGCTAATGTTGCACGGAACCTTCGGACGTGTGTGATTGATTGAATCGGTGACTTCGCAAACGTCGCGACAAATTTTGCACCCCCATTTGCTTGAACGAGGCACTGATTTAATTTATATTTCAACTGCGAGACAGTAGTTCTGCTAGATTCATGACCGATGGTGCTAATAAAATGCTAGAATATGAGGGCTATAGGTAATATTACCTATTAGCCATTAGTTATGCGCAAGCAACTATGAAGATTATACCCATGAGACTATTGAGTGATAAATTATTAGAGGTAATTCTTCTTCTAGTCGGACTTAATATACTTCAAGTGATAATACTTTCTACTGTGCCATTAGTTCCGATTGACGACTTTCAAATTAGAATGACATTTATATTAAATGCTTCGTGGATTGGTAACATAATATTTGGATTTGTGATTTTGTGGCTGACAAGAGACAAGGGATTCATAGCTATACCTATCGGAATTTTATCAATTGTTCTACCGTCATACGGACCAGTCTTTTATATATTGACGACATTACAAAATAAATCAAAGAATGACTGACGGAAATTTCAAATTAATTAGCAAGTACGCATTACTTCTTTCAATTTCATACCTGTTAGAATATACTGTTAATAGGTATGTTAAAACTCTTGACACGGACACTATTACAATGGCAAACCGTATTCTAATTTTGAACTCGCCAGTCGCTTTTACACTATTACTAAATATTATTACTTCAATGATAGTTTACGGCGACAAAACCTAATTTGGCATTAGGACAAAATATGTTATCGTTGCGACAACACTTTATCGACCCATTGGAGTTGTTGCTTTTTTATTGTACTCAATTTACGACAAGGGTACTGGAGACGAAGGACAGACAAATGCGGAGTGAGATATGCCAGCGCATAACACTTGCGATAAAACATATGCTGTATTGTAGATTCTTAAAGTGTGCTGTTAAATTTCTTCAGCAACCCCGCGAGACGCGGGGCGGGCAGTGGGACAAAGATGTAGGTATTTAAACGCATAAGTTTTATAGCCGAAGGTTAGCAGCAATGCCTCATCAAAGAACCCGACAAATGATGAAAAAATAAACATTGACAAATTCACAAATGATTAGAAACAAGAGAATGGCTTGGGTTTTTGTAGCGTCAATATCAGTTAATGTCTTGTTGACGATATTAAGAGGAAAACAATTTAATTTAGCGGAGATTCTAGGAGGTACGTTGGCTCTAATGTTTGTTCCATATTTACTCGTATTCTTGATAAAATGGACGTGCCAACTTTTTAAAATAAGATTTGAAGAAAGGTCATTCGTTATTACGTACGTAGTTGGTTGGACGCTCCTAGCATTTGCAAACATTCTGGCTTGACTACGGCACTGCACACAACAAAATATTAGCCATTGTGGGGTTCAGTTATCGGTATTAGTATTATCAACTTTTTTATGGGGCCAAAAACAATCAGGCTTTCCGTCACGAGTTTCTTCATGCAATAGTACATTCGATTCCCGACAAGACCCCCCACCTTGACTTATCCACAAACGCCGTTCAAATAATTATTAAAAACTCAATCAAAAAGTTGCGTTTTCCTACTACCTTAATTTATAATATTAGGGCTTCAAATCACTAAACTTACCATACCCTTGAAAAGAAGAGATTTTGTACAGATTGCAGGCTTAGGGCTTGGTGGACTGATGTTGCCACTGAATATGATGAGCAACGAGGTGCCACTTGAAGTCCTCCTGGAATCACCCCTCGACACAAAACAGAAAAAGTCATTGGCAGATGCAGCCCTTAACACAGCAAAAAGCAATGGAGCTACTTATGCCGATGTAAGGATCGGCCGTTATTTAAATCAGTTCATCACCACACGTGAAAACAAGGTTCAGAATATTGTCAACACCGAATCTTTCGGAGTGGGTATCCGGGTAATTGTAAACGGCACCTGGGGATTCGCATCCACTAATGATGTGTCTGCCGCTGGACTAAAGAAAGCTACAGAGCGCGCTGTTATTATCGCGAAAGCAAATTCAAAATTCCAGAAAGAACCCGTAAAACTCGCACCCGCACAAGGCTATGGTGAAGTGAACTGGAAAACTCCTATTCAAAAAAATTCCTTTGAGGTTCCTGTTTCTGAAAAAGCAGATCTACTATTGCGTTCAAATGCAGCAGCACAAAAAAGTGGCGCTAGCTTTGCAAGCTCGAACCTGTTCCAGATTAACGAACAGAAATATTTTGCATCCACAGAAGGGTCTTACATTGATCAGGATATTCACCGAATCTGGCCAACGTTTACGGCGTCTGTCATAGACCGGGCTTCAGGAAAATTCAAATCCCGCGATGCGATGAGCGCACCAATGGGAATGGGCTATGAATACATGATCCCAAAAGCAGAAGACAAAGTTTCTGGTCCTGCGGGAATGATTCTCTACCGCAACAGTTATGACATGGTCGAGGATGCCGGCATTGCTGGAGCACAGGCAAAAGGAATGATCACTGCAAAATCGGTGGAACCAGGAAAATATGACCTGGTGCTCGAACCTAATCACCTTGGTCTAACGATACATGAATCAGTTGGCCATCCGCTTGAACTAGATCGCGTACTCGGGTATGAAGCAAATTTTGCAGGAACAAGTTTCGTAACTCTTGACAAAGTGAAATCAGGCAACTTCAAATACGGAAGCAAAGAAGTGAATATCATCGCCGACAAACTTCAACCAGGGTCACTCGGAGCCGTTGGATATGATGACGAAGGGATAAAGGCAAAACAATGGGACCTTATTAAAGAGGGAGTTCTCGTTAACCTGCAGGCCACGCGTGACCAGGTCCATATGCTTGGACAAAAAGAATCCCATGGATGTTGCTACGCGCAAAGCTGGAATGATGTACAGTTCCAGCGAATGCCAAACGTATCACTGGCGCCCGGCAAGACACCCTATAGCAATGCCCAGATGGTGAAGGATGTTGAGAAAGGAATATATATCGCTGGTCGCGGATCATTCTCTATAGATCAGCAGCGCTATAACTTCCAGTTCGGTGGCACTGCCTTCTACGAAATCAAGAACGGTGAGATAGCCGGTCAATTGGTTGATGTCGCCTACCAGTCAAATACCCAGGAGTTTTGGAACAGCTGCGCAAAAGTGTGTGACGAAAAAGACTATCGTCTATTTGGATCTTTCTTTGATGGTAAAGGCCAGCCGTCACAGTCTAGCGCAGTATCACATGGAAGCTCAACAACGCGATTCAATGGCATTAATGTAATTAACACCGGAAGAACAATCTAACGAAATAGTACCACCATAAAAAAAATAATCTAACGAATGAAAAGAAGAGACTTTATACAATTGGCCGGCATGGGGGCTGGTGCGATGATGCTTCCACTCGATGGGTTTACCCAGATAGTGGATCCATCACACATGCTTGATCCATTGTTGGATGCCTCACAGAAAAAAAAGCTGGCAGATGTAGCACTTAATACCACCAAGTCATTGGGTGCTACTTACACCGACGTCCGCATTGGAAGATATCTGAACCAATTTGTCATTACCCGTGAGAAAAAAGTTCAGAATATTGTCAACACCGAATCATTTGGTGTGGGTATACGCGTTATCGCTAACGGCACATGGGGATTTGCCGCCAGCAATAATGTGACACCGGAAGGAATGAAAAAAACCGCCGAGCGTGCTGTAGCGATCGCAAAAGCCAATTCAAAATTCCAAAAGGAACCGGTGACGCTTGCCCTTACTCCTTCTTACGGTCAGGTGAGTTGGAAAACACCCATGACTAAAAACGGATTTGAAATTCCTGTTAAAGACAAAGTTGATCTGCTGCTTGCCGCCAACTCAAAAGCTATGGAAAAAGGAGCAAGCTTTGTCAACAGCCAAATGTTCCTGGTGAACGAGCAAAAATACTTTGCTTCGTTCGAGGGTTCTTACATCGACCAGGATATCTACCGGATCTATCCAAATTTTGCAGTTACCTCGATAGATCGCGCGTCAGGACAGTTTAAAAATCGTCCTGCATTCTCAGCACCGATGGGTATGGGTTATGAATATCTTGATGCAAAAGCAGAAGATAAATTACAAGGACCCGGCGGCGTTACCCTTTACAACAAGTCTTACGACATGATTGAGGACGCTGGCATCGCTGCAGAACAAGTGAAGCAGATGGTGGCAGCAAAATCAGTTGAGCCCGGCAAGTATGATCTTGTACTCGAGCCATCACATTTATGGCTTACGATTCATGAATCGGTTGGTCACCCGACCGAACTTGATCGTGTACTGGGATATGAAGCAAACTATGCCGGAACAAGTTTCCTTACATTAGATAAATGGCAGACAAAGAAATTCAACTTCGGCAGCAAGAATGTAAACTTCGTTGCTGATAAAACACAGGTTGGATCACTTGGCGCAGTAGGATACGATGACGAAGGCGTCAAATGCAAGCAATGGGATCTTATCAAGGATGGTATACTAGTTAATTACCAAGCTATCCGTGATCAGGTTTCGATCATCGGACAAAAAGAATCACACGGCTGCTGCTATTCACAAAGCTGGGCCGATGTTCAGTTCCAGCGCATGGCCAACGTTTCCCTTCAGCCGGGCAAAGAGCGACTGACTCCTGATCAGATGATCGGTGGTGTGGAAAAGGGAATCTACATAGTAAAAGACTCTTCATTCTCAATCGATCAGCAACGCTATAACTTCCAGTTCGGTGGAGTTCTATTCTTCGAAATCAAGAATGGCAAAATCGAAGGTATGTTGAAAGACGTTGCTTATCAGGCCAACTCACAGGAGTTCTGGAACTCATGCGTCCAGGTATGTGATGAGCGTGACTATCGTGTTCCAGGAGCGTTCAACGATGGAAAGGGACAACCTGGCCAGATCAATGCTGTTTCACACGGATCATCGACCGCAAGATTCAACGGGGTGAATGTTATCAACACAGGACGCACCATCTAATCAATAAACCTATCATTCAAAAAATCAACAATTGACTTATGGCAATACTTTCAAAAGAAGAAGCTAAGAAGATACTGGAAAAAGCCCTAAGCTTTTCCAAGGCAGAAGGCTGCTCCCTTAGCCTCAACGGCAATGAACGTGGCAACATCCGTTATGCCCGCAATAGCGTGTCTACTGCCGGTGAAAACACCAACCTGGTATTGGGCGTGCAATCCAACTTTGGTAAAAAATTAGGTACAGCAACTATCAACGAATTTGATGACGCGTCACTTGAAAAAGTAGTGAGGCGTGCAGAAGAGCTCGCGCAGCTAGCACCAGAAAATCCGGAGTACATGGAGTCACTTCCACAACAGACGTATGGTGGAGACTCGAAGACATGGTCTGAAGCAACTGCCAAGATCAATCCTGAGTATCGCGCCCAGGCAGCCGCTGACAGCATCAATCCGGCAGCAGCGAAAGATGTGACATCGGCAGGATATCTGGAAGACAGCAAAGGATTTTCAGCAATTCTGAATAGTAAGGGATTGTTCGCATACAATAAAGAGACTGGCGTTGACTTCACCGTAACGATGCGTACCAATGACGGTACTGGTTCAGGCTGGGCCGCACGTAGTCAGAATGATGTTTCTAAAATGAATGCGGCAGAGACATCGAAAATAGCGATAGATAAAGCGCTGATGTCAAGAAATGCTAAGGCAATGGAACCAGGAAAATATACCGTGATCCTGGAAGCTTCTGCTGCTGCTGATCTGGTTCGTCTCATGCTAAACATGAATGCAAGACAGGCTGACGAGGGCCGGAGCTTCCTTTCTAAAAAAGGTGGCGGCACAAAAGTTGGAGAGAAATTGGTTGACGAACGTGTAAACATTTGGACTGACCCGTGGAGCGACGATGTTCCGTCCTCTCCTTGGCAAGGTGATGGCCAGGCTCGCAAGAAAATGGATATCATAAAGAATGGCGTAGTGTCAACATTATTCTACGATCGCTATTGGGCAACACAAAAGAATGTTGCACCGGTTCCCTTCCCGAGCAATGCCATCATGCAGGGAGGAAACGCATCGCTTGAAGATATGATCAAGGACACCGCCAAAGGAGTATTGGTGACTCGGTTCTGGTACATTCGTCCCGTTGATCCTCAGACACTTCTATTTACCGGTCTGACGCGCGATGGCACTTTCTACATCGAGAATGGAAAGATCAAGCATCCAATCAAGAACTTCCGCTTTAACGAGAGCCCTATTATTATGCTTAATAACCTTGAGACATTGGGTAGGCCTGAACGGGCTGTAACCAGCGAAGGACAGTTGAGCTTAATGATACCTAACATGAAGATCAGGGACTTTACGTTCAGTAGTTTGTCGGATGCGGTTTAGCAATTGATCGCATGCATAACCTTAAGCCCCGTTGGTGATACTGACGGGGTTTTTTATTTGTAAACAGGAACGCTAAATCCATTCTGTAGAAGTCACTAAGAACCTCAATCTTTGGTATTTTTACCGCCCGTTTCCGAACATAAAATTGGAGTCTGGTCAATAAAATGTTATAATTATGTCGACGGCAAAACCTTTTCGCAGTTGAGCCGTCTAATCAGTAATTTACCACTAAAATCCAATCATTTTGAAACGCAGAGATTTTATACAATTGACGGGCATGGGCGCTGCTGGTGCTGCCATGCTCACCGGGATTCCGGGGATGGGTCATGCCATTTCTCCTGAACGAGCCCTGGAAATAATTGATCCCGCACTAAAAAAACGGATCGCTGATGTGGCGCTGAATGCCGCGCGCTCGAAAGGCGCGACGTATACGGATGTTCGCATCGGTCGTTATCTCAATCAATTCGTGGTCACACGCGAAGACAAAGTTCAGAACATTGTCAACACTGAATCGTATGGCGCTGGCATTCGTGTTATTGCGAACGGAGGTTGGGGATTTGCCGCAACAGACAAGATGGATAATGATAGTATTGCAAAGGCAGCAGAACTTGCCGTGGCTATCGCCAAAGAAAACTCCCGTCTTTTGATGGAGCCCGTTCAGTTGGCTCCCCAAAAAGGCTTTGGCGAAGTAAGCTGGAAGGCTCCTATCGAAAAAAATGCGTTTGAAGTGCCCATGAAGGAAAAGGTAGACCTTTTGCTGAATGTAAACAATGTCGCTATGAAAGGTGGAGCCGATTATATCACTTCATTGTTATTCCTCATCAATGAACAAAAATATTTCGCTTCTTCGGATGGAAGCTATATTGATCAGGATATACATCGTATTTGGCCTGCCTTCTTTATTACTGCGATTGACAAAGCCACAGGAAAATTTGAAACGCGCAACACGTTAAGCGCTCCGATGGGAATGGGTTATGAATATCTGAACGCCCGCCCTCAGGATAAAATCACTGGTGGTGTGACAACTCTTTATAAAGGGCGCTATGATATGTTTGAGGACGCCAAAGCAGGCGGCGTTCAGGCTAAAGAAAAATTGACAGCTAAGTCTGTGGAACCTGGCAAGTACGATCTGGTGCTTGATCCATCACACTTGTGGTTGACAATCCATGAATCAGTTGGTCACCCAACCGAATTGGATCGTGTGCTTGGATATGAAGCCAACTTTGCTGGCACAAGCTTCCTTACATTGGATAAATGGCAGTCAAAGAATTTCAAGTTTGGAAATAACCTTGTAAATATCGTCGCTGACAAGACTCAGGTTGGATCATTAGGCGCTGTTGGCTGGGACGATGAGGGAGTAAAATGCGGTAAATGGGATATTATTAAGGATGGAATTCTGGTCAACTACCAGGTGATCCGCGACCAGGCTCACATTCTTGGATTGAAAGAATCACAGGGTTGCTGTTACTCACAGAACTGGGCTGATGTTCAGTTCCAGCGTATGCCGAATATTTCTTTGCAGCCAGGAAAGGATAAGAAGAGTGTTGACGATCTTATAAAAGGTGTTGAGAAAGGTATTTACATCATTGGAGATGGTTCTTTCTCTATTGATCAACAACGTTTTAATTTTCAGTTTGGAGGTCAGTTGTTCTACGAGATCAAGAACGGAAAAATTGCAGGGATGCTGAAAGATGTTGCTTATCAAAGCAATACCCAGGAATTCTGGAATTCATGCGCAGGTATTGCCGATGAAAATGACTACCGCCTTGGTGGTGCATTTGGTGATGGTAAAGGACAGCCACCTCAAAGCAATTCTGTATCTCACGGTGCTTCAACCGCACGTTTCAACGGAGTTAATGTTATCAACACAGCAAGAAAAATAGGATAACCCATGGCAATACTTACAAAAGATGAAGCTCAGGCTTTAATGAAAAAAGTGCTGGCGTTTTCCAAAGCCGATGAGTGTGAAGTAAATCTCACCGGAAGCGTTGGAGGCAATGTCCGCTATGCGCGCAATTCTGTTTCCACCAGCGGCGGCGTCAGTCAACTAAATCTACAAGTAGCTTCCGCATTCGGTAAAAAGCTTGGGATTGCAACGATCAACGAGCTTGATGATGCGTCACTTGAAAAAGTAGTTCGACGTGCAGAAGAGCTTGCTCAGTTGGCGCCAGAGAATCCAGAATATGTGTCGTTCCTCGGCCCACAAAAATACGCCGAGCCGATTAATTACATTCCTGCCACCGCCGCCATCACCCCAAAGCTTCGTGCCGATAATGTGGCACAAAGTCTTAAGGTAGCACGAGATGCAAAAGCCGTTGCAGCAGGATTCCTGGAAGACAGCAATGCCTTTTCAGCCATGATGAATTCACATGGATTGTTTGCTTATAACCACAACACCTTCACAAATTTTTCTATAACCGTTCGCACGGAAGACGGAAAAGGCTCGGGTTATGCCACACGAGGATATAACGATATATCCAAGCTGGATACAAAAAAGGCGACGCAGATTGCTACGGATAAAGCTATTAAGTCGGCCACTGCTAAGGCTATCGAACCTGGCAAATACACAGTGATCCTTGAACCCGCGGCAGCAGCAGTATTGCTCGAAAACATATTCTTCGGGCTTGACGCAAGACAGGCCGACGAGGGCCGGAGTTTCCTAAGCTTGCCTGGTGGTAAAAGTCGTCTCGGCGAGAAACTCGTAGACGAAAGAGTGAACATCTATTCTGACCCGTTGAACCCCGAGCTCCCCACAAGTACATGGAATGCTGATGGACGGCCACAGGAAAAAATATCGTGGATAGAAAAGGGAGTTGTAAAAAATCTAACCTGGTCTCGTTATTGGGCTGAGAAAAAAGGCGTGAAAGGCGTCCCCGGGCCTGATGCAATTATTATGGAAGGCGGCACCAAGTCGGTTGATGAGTTGATCAAAGGCACCAAGAAAGGAATTCTGGTTACTCGTCTTTGGTATATACGTACCGTTGATCCTCAGTCACTCTTACTTACAGGTCTGACGCGTGACGGTACTTTCTACATCGAGAACGGAGAGATCAAGTATCCGATCAAGAACTTCCGCTTTAATGAGAGCCCAATTATAATGCTCAATAACCTTGAGGAAATGGGTAAAGTGGAGCGGACCGTCAGTGTGGAATCAAATATCAATTATCTACTTCCACCGCTGAAGATTCGCGACTTTACATTTACGAGTTTGTCGGATGCGGTTTAGTTGTTAACTATTATCCTTACTAACTCACCTGTTGGCGTTCTGCCCTAACGGGGTTTCATATCTGATACTTAAATGCCCGGTTGGTGATCGTTCATCAACCGGTTTCATTTGCTTGCTTTATGATACCAAGCAAGATGCATTGCAAAAGCAAGGTTACAACCACAGAGAAAGCCCCGATTTCCATACAGGATGGAGAGATACCCTTGCATAAGGTTCTCTTTTTTTTGTCATCAATTTTACGTGCCTGATTAGGCGCCAAACATATCCAACCCGGCTTTAAATCCGTTCATATAATTTTAAGTTTAGGATTACCTTTATAGCCACAACTTACCGACTGAATGCCTACATCCAGCAAGTTCTTTTTCACCCGTTTGCAGTATGAATCCGGAGATTGGGATGTAGATCAACGCATGCCCGTCAACGTCCTGAACTCGCTTATTGAATACACCACCTTGCAGGTAGAAACACAGGAGAATATTGTATCATTAAGTAGTGATGAGATTTTCAGGTGCCCGTTTTGCTACCTAAGCGGTCACAAGCTGGTAGAATTCTCAGCCAAAGAGCGGGAGAATTTCGAGAAATATGTAAACAACGGTGGATTCGTTTTCGTAGATGACTGTAACCATGACATTGACGGCCTGTTTGCTAAATCGTTCGAGGCTCAGATGGAACAGATATTTGGGCAGGGCTCATTAAAAAAAATTCCCAATAATCATGCTCTCTACTCTGCTTTTTTTCAATTTGAGGGCCCTCCCACTACCGGACAGGAACTCAATGGCTGGGGGGATGATATTGTCCACAACTACCTAAAGGCAATCGAAGTTAATAAGAAGATCGGTGTGCTGTATAGCAATAAAGATTATGGATGTGAGTGGGATTACGATTTCAGGAATAAAAGATTTTATAGAATTGACAATACGAGGTTTAGTATAAACATTGTAATGTATGCTTTAACCAGTTAATGAGTTAAAATTTGAAATGAATACTATTTTATGAACGAGAATTTACAGGCTACAGAAAAATCGGTAATTGAACTTATCGACAAACTAAAGGAACTGAAGAAAGAAATCGGTAAAGTCATCGTCGGGCAGGAAGAAATCATTGACCAATTGTTGATTACGTTTCTTGCAGGCGGCCATGCGCTCCTGGAGGGCGTACCCGGTCTGGCTAAGACCCTCATGATCCGTTCACTTTCAGAAGCGATTGATCTAAAGTTCCGACGCATTCAATTCACACCTGATCTAATGCCGTCTGACATTATCGGGACAGAAATCCTCGAAGAAGATCATACCACGGGCAAACGCATATTCAAGTTTAATAAGGGACCAATCTTTGCCAATATTATTCTGGCAGATGAAATAAACAGAACTTCACCAAAGACTCAGTCTGCTTTGTTGGAAGCGATGCAGGAATTTGAAGTCACGTATGCAGGCACAACCTATCCGCTGGAGCGTCCGTTTTTTATTCTAGCTACACAGAATCCGATTGAGCAATCTGGAACTTTCCCCCTTCCCGAAGCGCAGCTGGATCGCTTCCTATTATATATTAAAGTGGGTTATCCTACCTCAGAAGAAGAGCGATCTATTCTTGAAAATACTACTGGCGCTAAATCAAATCAGATTAAGAAAGTTCTGGAAGGAACCAAAATATTGGAGGCACAAAAACTGGTTCGCGACGTTCATATTAATAGCGACCTGATTGATCTGGTCAGCAGAATCGTTCGGGCGACTCGCGCAGAGCAAAGTGAATCAAAATTTGTGAATGAATGGGTTCGATGGGGTGCCGGTCCTCGCGCCGGGCAAGCGATGATCCTCACAGCAAAAGCAAGAGCTTTGCTTCATGGAAATTTTGCTGTCACTCACGAAGATATCCATCATGTAGCTTATCCCGTACTGCGCCATCGAATTCTGATGAACTTCAAAGCAGAAGCAGAAGGCGTTACACCAGGTGATGTTACGAAACATCTCCTTTCAACAATTACTCTTAAGAAGGGCATTTAAACCTGCGATTAACAAACAACGGATAGTGGACGCGCGCATCAAGGAACTTCTAAAACCCGAGCTACTTAACACCGTGAGTGGCCTGGAATTAGTTGCGCGGGTTATTGTTGAAGGTTTCATGAGCGGCAGCAACAAAAGTCAGTCCGTTGGGTCAGGACAGGAATTCAGTCAGTATCGAAGTTACCAGCCGGGTGACGACTTACGTCAACTGGACTGGAAGATGTTCGCACGTTCTGAACGTTACTATATCAAGCAGGCAGATATTGAAACCAACATCACAGTAAAATTTATGCTTGATGCCAGTCACTCAATGGCGTATGAAGAGGATGGTATCAGTAAGCTTCAATTTGCCAAAGTGATTACGGCGGCACTGGCTTATCTGGCAAGAAAACAAAGCGACACATTCGGATTGTATGCAGTAAATGACAAAAATGTAAAAGTTGTTCAACCGCGTTTTGAACAACAACAGTTCATTCGGTTCCTGAATGAACTGGTACATCTGCAAAGTGAAGGTACATGGGAACGAAGTGGTGGTGTCGAGCAATTGTTCGATCATCATGGTAAAGAAATGATTATTTTCATGACTGACCTCTACGATGAAGATCAGGATTTACAACAGTTCATTTCCAGGTTGAAAACACCCCGGAACGAAGTAATTGTTTTTCACATAATGGGCAAGAACGAAACCGATTTCGAGTTTAACGGCTCATTTACTTTTGAAGACCTTGAAACGAGGGTTCGTACAAAAGTTGATACGATCGTTCATCAAAAAGATTACGTGAATCGTGTAAAAAAATGGCTGCAGATATCAAAAGGCTGGATGCTTGAGAAACAAATCAGCTATCGGCTTATTTCCATGAATGAATCGGTGGATAAGGTCCTCCGTGATTTTCTCACCGTTAGAAAAAGCCTGATCCGATAATGCATTTCACGAATCCTATATTCCTTTGGGCCCTTAGTGGATTGGCGATTCCTCTAGGTATTCACTTGTTAAGCAAAAAAGAGGGAAAAGTGATCCGTATAGGAAGTTTGCGTCATCTCCAGGAAACCAGCACACAACAATTCAGAGGCATTAGGCTAAATGAAATTTTACTTCTGATGCTGCGTTGTCTTTTGATTATTCTCTTTGTATTTATCCTGAGTGGTTTGCAACTCAATTCATTGAAAAAGACGAAGTGGGTTGTGGTCGAAAATGGCCTCCCTGGAACCAGCTCCGTGATAATTGACAGTCTGAAATTCGAGGGCTACGAATTACACTGGCTCACAGAAGGATTTCCTGCAGTGAATCCCGGCGATACCACTTCCGATAGTCCAGAAATAAACTACCGAAAGGCAATTGATCAGCTGACCAAGCTTCAGATTTCCGATGTAATCATCTTTGCGAAAAACAAACCGGATAAATTCAAGGGAATGAGGACGTCCCTCCCATCCACATTCCGGTGGATCAGTCAGTCCGCTCCTCCACTTAATTACATATTAGCCGCAATAAAAATTAATAGCGACAGTGTTCTTATCCGGAAGGGCTTGACAAATGAATCAGAAACGGTTTTCGAAAATGAAAAAATCAGTGGCTCCATTTCAATTGATGCAAAGACAAGGGAAACAATTTCTGTATTGCTCGTGGGCGATGAAAACCATTCATTTGATAAGAAAATTATGGATGCTGTTTTGGCAGCGATTGATCGATCCTTTCCGATTGAGCTCGTAGTGACCAGCGCAACGCCTTCAACGATATCCAACTCCAATCAGAACGACTGGATAATCTGGCTGTCAGACGAGAAAATCTCTCAAACACCTGCACAATCCATTTTACTGAGGCCTCAAATTTCAAACGACTTAATAGTCGCCGCCGGAAAAGGAAAATGGCTCATTACGAAACGCCTTACACCTGATGTAGCTCTTCACGAAAGTCTCACACTATTGATAGCTCACCTGCTCGTTCCCGGAAGAGAGGCATTGGAACAAATTGCGGACAGCAAAGACCGAAGAATGATTTCAGATTCTATCGCATGGACGGCATCTTCTGAATATGAGAATATAGCGCCCTATACAACGGCACCCAAAAATTCTTCTCTAATTCTCCTTTTTCTGGCAATTTTAGTTGTCGAAAGGTTCGTAGCCTATAGCCGAAATCAATGAGCACAGAGAAAGCACGATACAGTTTGGAAAAACTGAAGACGCGATATATTTTTCTTCGTCTGGTGGAAATTATTCTGCTTGCAGTTGCCACGGCCTTACTTACGAAAGCAATTGCGAATCTTGTAATCCCCACTTCACCATTGATGATTTTCCTTGCAATTATTGCCGGCGCGGTGGTTTTGTTCACAAGGTTGAGCCATTACAGGCTTCTGAACCTTACGAGTGATTTCTTTGCGAGCTATTTAAATAAAACCTATCCACAATTAAAGGAAAGTGCTGATTTATTAACTCGTGATGATGAAAATCTCACTACCCTTCAGCAACTTCAGAAGACCCAAACGTTAAATCAATTTAATATTCTTTATCCGGAAATAAGACTTCCCAATCACATACTTCAATCTGCAGGGATATTATCTGTTTGCGTTATTGCGTATTTTTTGTTGTCCTCATTTAAAGTCACAAACAGGACTTCAATTACTGAAAAGAAAAGAAATACTTTCACCGAGAATAGTGCTGGGATAAATGATACTACTACCTCCACTATCCGGTCTTTGACAATAGTATTAACACCACCTGTTTACACCCGGCTAAAGGCCTTCACCTCTCCAACCAATAACTTGATTTTCCCGGAAGGGAGTATGGTTAACTGGCGGGCAGAATTCACAAATGAAGTGACTAGTCCGAAAATCATCTTCTCCGGGAGGGACTCATCCAGTCTTGTTAACAGCTCGAGGGTAGTAAGCACGTTTCAAAAAAAAATAAACGAATCAGGCTTCTATCAGGTGCAATGGAGTTATAAAAGCAAAATTTACCGTTCGGACTATTTTAAGATCGAAGTAATCAAAGATCAACCGCCTAAAGCCGGAATTACAAACCTTGCGCAGTTTACACGCCTTCGCTTTGCTGACAATCTTACGATCGACGTGAACGCATCCCTGGCAGACGATTACGGTCTTGACAGAGCTCATATCATCGCCACAGTGAGTAAGGGCAGCGGGGAATCGGTAAAATTCAGAGAGGAAAAATTATTCTTCACAAATCCATCGCGAATCTCGGGCAAACAGGTTAACGCTACGTTAACGCTCGATCTTCTAAAACTTGGACTCGAACCAGGCGACGAGCTCTACTTCTACGCTGAAGCTTTTGACAACAAGACACCGGTCCCAAATCATCATCGCACAGAAACATTCTTCATCGCATTACAAGATACCGCTGCCGAAGTCACGACGATTGATCAGGGACTTGGCGTAGACCTGCTTCCCGAGTATTTCCGCAGCCAGCGACAAATCATTATTGACACTGAAAAACTGCTTAAGGAGAGAAAACTGAACCAGGTCACCACTAAGGAATTCAATGCGACAAGCAACGAACTCGGCTACGATCAAAAAGTATTAAGGCTTCGGTACGGACAATTTATGGGCGAAGAGGCTGATTCCGGTATTGGCATCGAAGCTGCCGCTGGAGCCGTAGAAGAAAGTGAACATGAAAAAGATGAAAAAGATATCATGAAACAATACGGACATGATCATGATACTGAGAACGAACACAATCTGGTCGATCAAAAAAAGGAATCCCACGACCACGGAGGAATCAAAGACCCGGGAGAAAAAGAAGATCCCCTGAAAGATTTTATCCATCAGCACGACAACAGCGAGGAAGCAACTTTTCTATTTCAATCGGTGAGGGCTAAATTAAAGGCCGCATTGAGCCTCATGTGGGACTCCGAACTTCAATTGAGACTGTACCAGCCTGCCAAATCTCTTCCGTACCAGTATCAGGCACTTAAGCTATTAAAAGAGATCAGCAATGATTCCCGGATTTATGTCCATCGTTCAGGCTTTGATCCACCTCCATTAAAAGAAGACAAGCGTCTGACAGCCGATCTGACTGAAATAAGAAACATGACGAACCGCTATATAAATCCGCCCGTGCAGAGGTATCCCGGAATTCGACTTGCCTTGACGCTCACCGAAAAGATGATCCAGGAAAACTCATCGATAGTTCCTTCTGAATCACAACGGATATTTACTCTTGCTGGTCAGGAATTGTCACTGGAAGCGATTGAGCAGCCAGGACTTTATCTAAGAAGCTTGTCTTTATTAAGAACATTGGCAAATCAAGAGGTGAAACCGGAGGATATGAAAAAAATATTACTGGAAGTACGTAAAACATTGTGGACAGTGATACCACCCGTCTCTATCTCCCCATCAGTCAGGCCAGCGGCCATTCATATGCTGGATCAGAAATTTTTAGAAAGCCTCAAAGGAAGGAATGAATAATTCACCATTTACATTTGATCCTCTCTTTCCGGTCTGGACTATCACTGTCATGACTATCCTTTTATTTGTTTTTATTCTATGGAAGGAAGTTCGTCGCAAACAGCGATTTCTTACAATGCGAATCATAGCACAATTATTGATAATCATTTCAATTCTTGGATTGGTTCTAAGGCCGTTCATATACGAGGAGAAAAAATCACCAGATTCCATACTATTAACGAGAGGTTATAGTACATCGAAGGTCGATAGCCTTTTAAAAAAATATCCCAAGCTACATATCATCACAACGGACAATGCATCAACGTATTCAAACTCGGAAGTTCTGCCGAATCTTCAAGACCTTTCCTCCATTGGAGATGGAATCCGTTTCATCGTCGGCGAGGGACTTTCACACGATGCGCTGGAACTAATTAGCGTAAAGAGCTTCCGATTCATACCTGGTAAAAGCCCGGGTGGGGTAAGTCAACTTTTCATCAACAAACCTGTAAGGGTAAGCCAGTTTTCGTCTATCCACGGCACATTTAATGCGTTAGACAATTCGAAGCTTAAACTTGTCGGACCGTCTGGGCCAGAAGATTCAATCTCTCTAAAAAAAGGTGTCTCAAATTTTTCATTTTCCATCAAACCCAGGCAGGCCGGGCTGTTCATATATGAGCTGACTAGTCAGGTCAATGGGAATACGATAACTGAAAAAGTACCAATAGAGGTGGTGTTGGAAAAGAAACTTAGCATCCTTATTCTGCAGAAATTTCCAACGGCAGAGATACGATATCTGAAAAATTACCTTGCGGAAAAAGGTCATAAGCTTGCCGTTCGCTACCAGACGTCAAAGACCAATTTTAAATATGAATTCGCGAATTGCCAATCATACAAGATCGAACGAATCACTCCTGAGCTGGCATCATCAATTGACCTCCTGATTGTTGATAGCCAGGTCCTGACAGAATTGAACAGTTCGGAAAAGGCCGCCCTGGAAAACGCTATCCGTTCAGGTTTGGGTGTTATAATACCAGACATTCCCGAAAAGGAAAAAACGATAACCCAATTCCTTCCTCTCAAACTAAAACCAGTTGCGTTAGATACGGTACATCTGCAAACACACAACTCACGACAATATGTGCTTCCTGTTCAACCGGTCCTTATTATGGTTGAGCCGGCCCTTCAATCCATCACCACCCATCATGGTCGCATTTTGTCGGGTTATATCTTTGCAGGTGCCGGCAAGGTTGCTTTTCAGTTGTTAAAGGAAACGTACAGGATTAGACTGGAAGGAAATGTTGATGATTATGCATCGATCTGGTCGCCGCTGATTGAGAAAACTGCGCGGGCGGCAAAACAGAATTTTAAAATTTCAATCGATAATTCTTTCCCATACTTTCCCGACGAATCGCTTTTCATAAATATTATTTCTTCAGGATTGAAGCCCTCCGTTTATACCGACAAGACTTTCCTACCGGTTCAGGAAGACGTGATCATTGATGATAGTTGGAACGGCAAAAGTTGGGCAGGTGCGCCGGGATGGCATTCATTCAGCATAAAACAGGATACTACGAAAATCAATTACTTCGTTTCAGAAAAAGGTGAATGGAGTGCGTCGCGATTTAATAATCAGGTTAAAGAAAATTTTCTCAACGAGGCCAGTACCGATCAACCGATTGATGGCAAGACAGTTTACACTTCAAAAGAGATTTCGCCCTTCCTTTTCTTTCTACTATTCCTGATATCGTCAGGATTCTTGTGGCTTGCTCCTAAGATTTGATTTCTTTCGGCGGGCCGTGAACTATCCAAGCCTGGGTGCTTTGATTCTTAAACCAGCGTCCCATCCTTGAATCTCTGCCGCAAGAGCTTCTTATCAATCTTTCCTACGCTTGTCTTTGGTATCTCTTTTACAAACATATACTTTTCAGGCAGCCATATTTTCGCAAACTTTCCCGCCAGCATTTCTTCCAGCTCCTTCTGAACCAAAGAAACATCGGGTGCGGTAACAACAATCGCCAAGGGGCGCTCTCCCCATTTCTCATCGGGGATAGCAATCACAGCGGCCTCCCTAACCTTCGGATGACCGATGAGAGAGTTTTCTAACTCAACGCTTGATATCCATTCGCCACCACTCTTGATAAGATCCTTGGTGCGATCGGTGATCTTCATGTACCCATCGGGCGAAACAGATGCAACGTCCCCTGTACGGAACCAACCATCAACTGTGAAATTCTCTTTGATCGTTACCGGATCCTGACGGAAATACTGCCTGGCAACCCATGGTCCTCTTACTTGCAACTCTCCTACGGCGTTGCCATCCCACGGCAATTCAACAGCCATATCGTCCATAATCCGGATCTCAACGCCCGGTGCCTGAAATCCCTGGGTTGCTTTTATATCCCATTTCTCAGCATCAGACAAATGATGGTGCCTGTTCTGTGTTCTTGAAACGGTGCCAACCGGTGACATCTCAGTCATACCCCACGCATGAAGCACATTTACTTTTAAGTCACGCTCAAAACATTCAATAAGGGAACGCGGCATCGCCGCGCCGCCTACCACCAACGATTTCAGTTTTGATAAATTCCTGGGATTTGATTTGAGTTCATGATAGAGTCCATTCCAGATTGTAGGCACGCCGGCAGCAACTGTCACTTCCATTTTTTCAATCGTTTCGGCGAGGGATGCGGGCGCGAGATGCATTCCAGGCATTACAATATCCGCACCAAGCATGGCGCAGGCATAGGGCAAACCCCAGGCCTGTGCATGAAACTGAGGCACTACGGGCAATACGACGTCAGTAGAATAAAGTCCCAGGCAATTATTAAGGCTTATGGCGTAGGTATGCAGGAACATGGACCGATGACTATACAATACTCCTTTTGGATTGCCTGTCGTTCCACTGGTGTAGCATAAGCCCATCGCCATTGATTCGTTGGGGCATTGCCACTGAAAATCTTCATCGGCACTTCGCAGCAGATCTTCATAGTTTAAAGCATTGGGAAGTTTCGTGGTAAAGTTGGCTGGAGCGTTTAACAGAAAAAAATTCCTAACTCCTTTTATTTTATCAGCGATTGGTTCCAGTAACGGCAAGAGAGAAGCATCAACAAAGATCAACTTATCATCCGCGTGGTTGATAATATAAATAAGTTGCTCGGCGGAAAGGCGAATATTAAGGGTGTGGCACACCGCTCCACAGCCAGGAATTCCGAAATACAATTCAAGATGCTGGTAGTTGTTCCACGAAAAAGTGGCAACACGATCTCCCGACATAATACCGAGCTTTTTCAACGCGCTACCAAGTCTCTTCGCACGTTTGTAAAGATCACCGTAGGTGTATTGATGAAATGACCCATCCGCCAGCTTTGTGGATATCTTTTTATCGGAGTATAATTTGTTTGAATGCTCTAAAATACGGTCGATGGTCAGCGGATAATCCATCATCAGGCCGGGCAGGAAGTCTGTTTCCATTGGAGAAGGTTTAGGTATATAAATCTTACGAAATAAATGATTGAAAACAAGGAATATGGCTACCTCGTTAAAGACCAGCAAGATCTAATTTCCCCACATGCCTGCGAAAATCCGTTAGTCAATTAACCCCATCCTCTTCATCAAAAACGTTGCATTCGTTGACGATGACACTCCCTTTCTTAACTTGTAATCAAATGAAAGTCCTTCATTTGTAAACTGACTTTCAAAACAATAATTCTCAATATATTCCGGGAACTCCTGTTCTAGTTTGCCAATACTAAGGTCATGGGTGGCCAACAGCACAAGACAATTAAACTGTTTAAGCTTTAATATAAATGATTGTGTTCCAAGGCGTTTGTCATCAGAATTTGTACCCCGTAATATTTCATCCAGTAGCACCAGGAACGGCTGACCCGTCTTCAATTGATTAAGAAGTTGTTCCAGACGTATCAACTCAGCTTTAAAGTAGGAAGCATTTTCTTCCAGGGAATCGGAGATTCGAATACTAGTGATCAAACCTAACGTCGAACAAATAAATTCCTCTGCGCAAACCGGTACTCCATTTCTGGCAAGGATCAGATTAACCCCAAGCGCCCGGATGAACGTGCTCTTGCCAGCCATGTTCGAGCCCGTAATGATATGAATCTTGCTGGTGACACCTACTTCGTAATCATTTTTTATGGAGTCCCTGCTGTTCATCAAAGGATGTCCCATTTGCTTGGCAGAAATAAATCTTCCGGTACGTTGAATAATCGCGTCGCTAAAGTCAGGATGATTAAATGTGAAATTTGAAAAACTACTTATCATATCAATTGATATCAGCGAGTTGATCCAGGCTGGAAATTGATCCTTGTTTTTTCTCCTCCAGTTTTCAATACGATAGATACACCAAAGATCAAAGAGAAAAAAACCGTTCATCAGCGGTCCCACCACACCGTTCGCCCGCTGCTCGGTTAGGTTAGCCACTTGAAAAAGTTTCTCAAATGCCTGCGACGCATGCTTACATTCCTGGTGGAGCTGCGCGCTTTCGGGAGAGATAAATTTCCGCTTATTAATATGGGCGAATAAATCCGCATATTTTTTAAACTGCTTGGTCCTGTTTCCAAAATGAGCAAAGTACTCTTTTGCTGTTCTTGAAATTATTGACAACAAAACACCATTAATTACGAGGGGCATGAATAATAGAGCTATTAGCAATTGGGCTGTCAGAATACAATAAGCGATAATCAGTCCGGATACGAATGTCATTCCCAACATAATCCCTTTCCAGTAAATTCTCCCTTCAAAGAAATCTGGAAGCGAAAGCCATTTACTTAGTTCATCAGCATCTTTTGGCTTCTCTCCGATTTGCATTCCAATGGCGTAAAATTCCTGCCGCCAGTCAATATGGGATGATAGTTCATGGATAGACTGCTTTCGCATTTCAATCTCATCGGGATCAGTCAAAGGAATCAGCAGTCGCTTTGCCAAGAGCTGCCGACCTGATCGGGTGGACGAGCGATTTATGGATTGAAAAAGTGAACCCGTTCCAAATATATCCAGGTCGAGGGCAAAGAGATGATGTGCCGAATGTTCAGGATCAAAATCGATTCCCGAATCAAAAACGGATTTATCTCCCTTTTTGAATGACACTTCCCTCTGATTCAGTAAAAGCAATTCGGCTAACAGTACCCTTGCCTGAAAGGCCAACGTATGTTTTTTAACATAGTAAAGAAAGACGCCAAAAAAAATAGCAGTGATAGAAAACAAATACCCGGAAGTAGAGAATCCTCCATAGAGACTCAGTCCCACCATGACGATACTTGCAAGTCGCTTCAATGAAATTTGCCGTATCTCTTCGTCAAGTTTAGTCAGCTTACCCTTGTACAACTCAACCCGCTCCAGGTAAAAATTAAGAATATCGATCACTTCTCCGTTCGTTTCAGACGGTAAACTACTAATTTCCATGAAAGGTTAGGTTAATTTTCTTCAGATAGCGAGCATTGAAAATCTTTCCGTTTAACTTCTCCGGACAAGAATAAAAACGAGTGTCGCAATGCCGAGTAAGAAAGGGTAATAAAGACTTCCGATAATCTCTAAAGGCGTTACCTGTTGTTTAGCAATCGCTACGGCCGCAAGAAGTTGTGCGCCATAAGGGACAATTCCCTGAACAAAACATGAAGAGGTATCCAGAATACTGGCACTGCGCCTTCCCTCAATGCCATTTCTGTCGGCTATAATTTTCGCTAGAGGGCCAACGATCAAAATAGCAATGGTGTTATTAGCCACCGCAAAATTGACCAGCGTTGTCAGACCAGCGATACCAAGCTCTCCACCCCTCTTTGTTTTTATAACACGAGAAACATGATAGAGAATAAAGTCAATTCCGCCCTGATATCGTATTAGTCCAACTATACCACCAATAAGAGCACATGTCAGACTCAATTCAAACATGGATGCCATACCTTCATTAATAGAAGTAACAACCTGCCATCCGTCTAATGATGCTGTCCCAAAACCAATGACTATTGTCAATAGGATGCCACTGATCAATACCCAAATTACATTAAGCCCAAAGAGTGCTGCGGCAAGTACGAAGATGTAGGGTATGATCTTTATTAATGAATAATCATGCATCTCGACGGTTACTGCTGAATCGGAAATGACTCCGGAAAAAGCATAGATAAGGAAAGTCACAATCGCCGGAGGTAATGCGATAAAGAAATTGACTTTAAATTTTTCCCTCATCTCCACACCTTGTGTTCTGGTGGCTGCTATTGTAGTGTCAGAAATCATGGAAAGGTTGTCGCCGAACATAGCACCTCCGACCACGGCAGAAAGGGATAACCCCAGGATGCCAGGGATTGATTCATTCAATCCGACAGCAATGGGAGCCAGCGCCACAACCGTTCCTACAGATGTGCCTAATGAAAGTGAAATGAAACACGCTATCATAAACAAGCCCGCCACAATCATACTCGGCGATAGATAGGCTAGCGCAACATTGATAGTCGAGTCAACCGCACCGATCGTCTTGCTGATTTGCGCAAATGCTCCGGCCAGTAAGAAGATAAACACCATCAGCATGATGTTAGCATCTCCCATACCTTCAGAAAACACATCGACTTTTTTCGCAAACGGTAAACGAGGATATTGAATAAGTCCCACAACAGCAGAAATCAGAAACGCTACCAACACCGGCATTTTATAAAAATCGTGGAGGACGAGTGAGCTCGTCAGGTAAACCACCAAAAAAACAAAAAGTGGAAGGAGAGCAGCGAATCTACCTTTCTCTAAGTTCATGCGAATAAGGTTGAGACAATATTGAAGCGCAAGATATTATTAATCTATTAAAACCATAGAGTGATAAATTTATTTCCTGCCTGGTTTAGTTTCTTTCACCAAAATCTTTGGCATCCCGTTGAAAGTAGAACAAGATTAAGTTTACTATTTCATCTTAGCTACGACAATATGCCTCTGAAATACCGGCCCGATCAAAAGATTATCCTTGTACGCTGCAGCTACAGACGATGCCGATATCTCCGACCCATCATTACTATAAATAGTTTCCTGAACGAATTTTCCATCTTGCTTCTTTAACCTGATAACTTCCGAAGGCGAAAGTGCCGATTCATCCTTAGCATGAGATACAAACTTGAGTAGTTTGGGATGACAGCCAATCCAAAGACCCCCATCAGCATCCAACTCGATATTATCAACTCCCGTATCCGTATCAATCTCCGACGTTAGGGTTAGCTGTCCCGAAGCAATATCGCGATCATAAACAGACACTGTTTTGCCCGTTGTGGAGGCGAGGTAAAGTTCTTTACCATCCTTACTTATATTGATTCCGTTTGCATATTTGACTCCTTTGATTGATGTAGCACGTACGTTTACTCCGTCATAATAACACACATTACCAGTCCCAATTCTCAACACATCTTTTATTCCCCTCCAGGTACTGATTCCCTCATTGTGATCATTTGTAACGTAAAACGACCCTTCTCCCACCCCGACTACATCATTTGGGCTTATGATCAATTCATCAGCAACACTTTTGAGATGTATCAAAGAATCATTTCTGTATTCGAAAATTTCAATAAAATTTCCAGAAGGGCGGTGATTCACCACAAATAGTATCTTTTTTCCTTCAGGGGTTTGAAATAATGATAGGCCGTGAGGCTGAAAATCTCCCGGAAAGTCCTTCGTAAGATTGATTGTTGTAGGAATTGAATCATTAAGATTAAGAGCATAAATCGCACCTCTCACCTTTTGCTTATGAATCATTCTTGCCCACCGATCATCGGAAGAAAGGAATGCTATCCCGGTCGTCTGGTCAATCGTAAGATCTTCAACACCAGGCAGGCCTTCCATTTTTCGAGTCGTTCCTGAAAACCTGTTCTCTATTGTTTTGAAACTGCCCGATTGCCAAAGAGTGTTAAGTCCCCAGGCTGCGGACACGAGAATAAGTAAAAGGAGAACCTTCATAGAATTTCTCATAGGAAATAATTCCTGTTAAGATAAGGATTAAACAAACTTAAATGCGTTTGCGTCGGAGTTTTTCACGGAAAGGTCTTACAGCTTGAGTACAAAGGCCGCAAAAAAAGCAGGCTGAAGGTTGTTAACAACCAGTAGACACCATTCTTAAGAGAATAAAAATTAAGCAGAGCAGGATCCACCATCATACATTTGCATTTATCGCAACTCCATCTCCTTGCTCGGCCCTCATTTGCAATTTGTAATTATCTAAAATCGGCTCTGCGGAGAAAACGACATCGCTCAGCTCTACCACCCATTTACATTTGGTCATGCTTGCAAGTGAACGAAGCAGGCACTACTCCACAATAAAACTCTTCACCATAAACAACAACGTTATGAAAACAAGATTTCTTCTATCTCCTCTGCTGATGCTGTTCAGCCTTGCATCCTGTCGCCACGATGTAGTACCATTACCACCTGGCACTATCAAGATTGCCGTAATTTCTGATATCCACTACATGGATCCTTCGCTGCTAAAGAACGGCGCGGAAAACGGCGAAGCCTTCCAGAACTATCTCAATGCCGATCCAAAGCTGGTGCAATACAGTGATGGGATATTCAAAGAGACGATAAAAAAATTAAAATCTGAACAACCTGACATTTTGTTAGTTGCAGGTGATCTCACCAAAGATGGCGAACAGGTAAGTCATCAATCTGTGGTCGCGCTGCTTCAACAGCTAAAGTCGGCCGGAACAAAAGTGTTTGTCGTGCCTGGCAACCACGACATTCAAAACCCGGAAGCAAGATCCTATGACGGTAATACTTCATCACCGACAGCTACGATATCAGCCAACAGTTTCAGCACCCTCTACTCAAACTTTGGATACGGAAACGCGATTGCAAAAGATCCAAATTCTCTGAGCTACGTTGGTCAACCCTACTCTGACTTATGGATCCTGGCTATTGATGCCTGTAAGTACTATGAGAATGTGGGTGACATTGCAGTGGTAGGCGGGGTAATCAAACCCCAAACGATGCAATGGATAAAAGACCAGATGGCATTGGCAAAGGCCAAAGGCGTGAGGGTCCTGGGACTTATGCATCACAACCTGATCGAACACTACTCAGGACAGAGCCAGCTTGATCCAGGGTACGTTGTCGACAACTTCGAATCAAGTGCCAATGACCTTATGAATGCAGGACTTGATGTGATTTTTACAGGACACTACCATGCTAATGACGTTTCCAGCCGTGAATCCAACGGCAATGTGCTTTATGACGTAGAGACTGCCTCACTGGTAGATCCTCCACTTCCCATCCGGTACGTGACGATGAAGAACCGGGATCTTGACATCACCACTGACTACGTTACCAAGATTAATACGGCTTTGCCAGAAGGAGCCGATCTCACAACGTATTCCAATATATTCTTTTCGGCTCACCTTGACGGAGCCTTCTCCTACTTACTTACTCAGCCACCATTCGATCTTTCAGCTGACGATGCAGGATCTGTTGCACCGTTGTTCCGAAACGCATACATGGCTCACTTTGCAGGCGATGAAAAGATTTCAGCAGAAGAACAGAGCAACGACGACGTTATTGCGCAGCTGTCGCCCACCGCAGGTATGGCACTGGCGGCTTTATGGACCGATTTGAATCCAAAAGATAACACAGTGCACATTAACCTAAGAGCAAAGTAAGATCGAACAAAATATAAAATACTGGAGTTGCGCGCAGCGATTCCAGTTTTTTTACACCAAAACTCGCTCTAACGTGAACTTTCCAAACCTACGTGAATTCAAGTCACCTTATGCTGAAATAACTTTCTTTTAAAGGTAATCGCATGGGCCGTTATTCGATTTAAGCCTGTAGTCAAGGTACTATAATCTGAAAAATATCTTCCGAGTGTAAAGAAAATAACAAATACCCCACTCAAGGGAAAAGATAGCAATAGACGTAATAATTAATCTCGGCATCTCCGGAACATTCACAATCTCCATACTGCCATTTGTTATTGCGTTGATATATCCATTGAACCACCGAGACCCAACAATTTCAAAAAAGAGATAAATGAAAATTGAATTCATTCCCACTATGGTAAAGAACTTTAAGTATTTCCGATGGTCCAGCACATCGATCCATGAATAGCTTGCAGCCAATGCAAGCAGGCACCACCCGCCCGAAGCAATGACAAATGAGGATGTCGCGATCCTTTTAATAATCGGCGTAACGGTCCAATCCATGAAATATCCGATTGTCAGACAGATTATTCCTGCCCCAATCAGGCGGACAATTTTATCTCTATTTTGTAACGAACTTAAAAGAACTTTACCGGCCACAGCTCCCCAAATAGTATGTGCCGCAGTCGGCAAACAGTTTATCGCTACCCATCCACCCTTGTTAATCTTGTTCATTAGAAGAAGATCAATGTAGTTTCCAAAATTCTGCTGATCAGTAAAAGGCTGGTCGAAGCCAGGAATGTTGACAAAACGATAGAGAATTTCCGTCAGCAACAAAAGGCCAACACTAATCACGATCTGTGCTGAGATCGTGTAACGGAAAATCAGGAACGCTACCAACGTAGTAAATGAGAGTTGTGTAAGTACGTCCCATAATTCAAAAGATAATCCTTCTGGGCGCACAGCGTAATCCAAAACACCCCAGAAGAAAAGCCATCCGCTTCTTTTGAGAGTTTTGATGAACTGAGCATTCCATGACACTCTCAACTCAGTTTGCTTGGAAAGAGAAAACGCCATGGCGGTGCCGGCCATAAACATAAAGCCAGGCTGGATCAGATCCCAGAAACGTAATCCATTCCATTGGTGGTGGAAAAATTGAAGCATGAAACTTTGAAATAAAGTACCCTCTCCGGCGCATTCATATAAATGATCGAAAAGTCTCGCGCTCTCCAGCGCAAGCAACACCATGATAAAACCTCTTAAAAAATCAAGAGAAAGTAAGCGCTGCTGGGGACTGGTTTCCATAACCAGAGTAATATAAAAGAAAAAGTCGGGCTTCCCCCCGACTTTCTCTAGTCTTAATTATCTACTCTATTTTTTGCGGATATAAATATCGCCGTTGTAGTTCTTCAACGTGAACTCCGCTCCTCCGCCGTTGATGTCACCGCGTTTCCACTCATCGATCTTCAATTTATAGGCATTTGACTTCGGGTCCTGCTGCTTCACCGGTCCGCTGCTGGTAACGTTCATCTCGAAGCCTGTGTAAATGTCTCCACGTTCTGTCTTCATCTTAAAAGTAGCCTTCGCTGACGCAGGAAACGTCAGATCAATATCACCATTGTAGGTCGAATACGACATCGGCTTACCGTCAGCGACCTTATCAAACGTTATCTTGACATCACCGTTATAGGTTGTAGCCACTACCGATCCCGAGATATTCAACGCAGTGATCGGTCCGTTGTAATTGGTCAGTTCAACCTCACCCTGGATGTTGGAGACAATCAGGTCACCATCGTTGTAGGTACTTACTTTCAAATCCATTCCTGAAGGCACCTCGATCACAAGACTCGTCTTTTTGTTCCATGAATTGGATCCAACTTTAACAAAATTGCTGTTTTCACTGGCATCGAGCTCCAGGCCACCGCCACTGATTTTCTTCAAGCCGTCCTTAACGTCACTACTCTTTCGCCCGTGATGATCGTCATCTCCTTCATCCTCTTTAGAAGTAATGTATTTAACCAGGACATCCTTTCTGGCGGTACCATTGACTGTGATTGATCCATAGTTAAGGTGGGCCTTTAGAGTTCCTCGCTTGGAAGGATCACTTAACGGGATTGTAAATTCATTATTATTCTGCGCCCGAACTCCCCAGGATAATAACATCAACACGCCGATTAGAACACCTACTATATTTTTCATACTCATCTTCATTTTCAAATTTTCAAATTATATCTTTTCAAATTACTTTTCCACTTCTCTTAAATACACGTCTCCGTTAAACGTCTCAAAGTCCAGTAAGGGGCCCCCCTGTCTTACCTTATACCGATTCCCATTTACCTTATACCGGATGCCCTCGCCCTTTTCATACTTCTCTACGGTCACGGCCATCGGTGTGATCTCATTAACAGATGAATAAAAGTCACCATTAAAGCTCTTGAAGGTAAGTTGCGCAGCAAGTCCTTTTTTAAAATTTGCATTGATGTCTCCATTCAAAGAGTAATACCTCGAATCTCCTGAAGGGTTACCAGAATAATCAATATCTACACTACCATTTATTGTCGATGCACGGGTGGCGCCCGAAATATTCTTCAATCGTATACTTCCATTGACGTTGTCTGCCTGAATAAATCCATTGATATTTGTCATCTCAATGTCACCTTCGTTAACTGTTGATGCCAATACTGCCAGCACCATGGGAACTTTAATGGTGAAATTCATTTTGTAGTCGTATTGCTTGTCTTTGTCACAATCTCCTCCGCTCCCTCTGTATTCATTCCAATTATATCCCCAGCCATTATACTTTTTTTGCCAGTTTTCATTCTTTCTTTTTTTATTGACTCTTCCAAATTCGCTGCAAAGGCCCTGGACGTAGAGTATTATCGTGTCAGCACGGTCAATTACGCCAAGTTGAATTTCCTGCTTTCCTTTTTCAACACGAGCGTCCGTTTTTCCTTTTACAGTCTTTTCCACTTCAATTAAGATCTTGTCTCCCGCATAACCCTCAACCTTAATGTTGCCATTTATGTTGAAGATCAAAAGAGCATTGTGAGAGCCCTTCTTTTCAAACGAAACCTCCCGGGCGATCATCTCTGTAGAGCTTTGACCTGCCGCTTCAACTGCCAGCACCAAAGCAGTCATCAATAGATAAGATGTTTTCATTCTTTTGTATGTTTAAATCAATGTCTCAATACTCTTCTTGATCTTATTTTTTACGTCTTTGGGAGTGGAGTCATTATCGATCAATTTCTGTAACTCAGTCACCGACTTCTTTTCCTGAATCGACACCATGAGCTCGGCCAGCGTTACCTGCACCAGGGGCGAATCCTGGTGTGAGATGGAACGGATCAGTTCTTTTCTCACGTCACTCTGACCGACGTATGGTACCAGCGCTTCAAGAGCTGCCAATCGCACATTTACATTGGCATCATAGTTTAGTGTTTGAAAAAGTGCTCGTGTTACCTTGTCGCTCACCTGTTCCATCTCATCGGTAAGACTCACCGCCTTGAGGCGCTCGCTCGCAGATTCCTTTTCAAGCATTGAAAGCATCATCATCTCTTTAAGCTCCCCTACTTCTGCGGTAAGCGCCTGTACTTCTGTATTTTCCGTCGGGCGTTGCAATTGATTTCCTACAACAAATCCAACAATTACTAAAGCCGCACCAAATGCAAAACGGGGAAGGAAGACATTCATCTCTGGTAGCCGGAAAGAGAATAATCCCTTTTTCAGTTTACCTTTCTCGCTTTCCAGCATAGAATAAAACTCATCGTTCATTCTGATAGACGGAGATGCACCCTCACTCTTCATCAATTGATCGTCGAGTAAATCAAGTGCCCTCAACTGAGTCAATTCAATCTCGCCTTTCTCGATCAACTTTTCGACTAACTTGACTTCAGCGGGATCAGCAAGTCCTTCGTTGTATTTGGCGACTAGTTCTTCTTTTGTTTGTTCCATAGTATAGTAATATTTAGGGTCCGCCTTCGCGAAACGCTTGTACCTCCGTGCTCCGAAGCCGAAGCTTTGACGCAAGCGTCCATAGCTTTAGCGAACGCTGTCACATCATCTTCTCCAATTGCTTATACACCACCTTCAACTCCTCAAGCGCCCGGAATACTTTCACTTTTACAGCACCTTCCGAACATCCGAGTATCTCACCTATCTCCTTATATTTCTTCTCCTGATACTTACTGAGAAGCAACACTTCTCGTTTCTCTTCAGGCAATCGTTCCATGGCTATGGCTAACATCTGCTGCTCTTCCATGTGTTCCATCTCAGTTGAGCGGTTCTCATTGTGACCCAGTCGCTCCTGCCATTTCTCAACACTCTCCTTCGACTTAAGCTTGTCCTTTCTGAAATGGTCATGGCTGACATTCCGCGCAATGTGAAACATCCATGTTTTGAAGTCTCCATCTCCCCGGAAGAGGTGCCGGTATTTCAGGATCCGGAAGAAGGTGTTTTGCACAAGGTCCTCGCTGAGTTCCTGTTCCTTGTTCATACCATAAAAGAATCCATACAATGGCCTTTTGTAACGCTCAAAGAGCAGCCCCAGCCTGTCCAGGTCGCCTGCGCGCACCTTTTCCATCAGTGTATTATCAGAAAACGCTTCCAAATCCGGATTTTTCAATGGGGTTAACTGGCCTTTTTGTGAATCGTTACTAAGTTCGGTAAAAATAGTTTTGGACGAGGATTGGAGAGGACCTCATTATCTTCTTTGATAATCCTTCAATTCGGTCGACCTTAGCAAAGATGCAAGCTTGGACCCTTTTACTTAAAATACTCAATACTAATCGCATGAAATTTATATGCCTATCATTTTTTGCCCTCACAGTATGTGCAAGCAACGATTCAGCAATGGCACAAACCTTTACAAAATTAGTTTGGTCAGACGAATTCAATAATTCAGGTACACCAGATGCTGGTAAATGGAACTACGACCTTGGCGACGGCTGTCCAAATGCTTGCGGATGGGGCAACAATGAATTGGAATATTATACGCAAGATCTCAAAAACATTCGCGTTGAAAACGGAAAGCTTATAATAGAAGCTCATAAAGAGGATAAAGGCGGAAAACATTACACGTCTTCGAGAATTGTAAGCAAGGCAAAAGGCGATTGGCTCTATGGAAGAATTGAAGTGAAAGCAAAACTTCCCAGAGGTCTCGGAACCTGGCCCGCCATATGGATGCTATCAACTGATTGGAAATACGGCGGCTGGCCGGCTAGTGGGGAGATCGATATAATGGAACACGTGGGTTTTGATCCCGAAGTGGTTCACGGTACAATTCATACTGAGACTTACAATCATGGCAAGCAAACACAAAAAGAAGGAAAAATCACTGTGAAAGGTTGCATGGATGAGTTTCATGTCTATGCCATCAACTGGAGCGAAAACAAAATGGACTTTCTTGTCGATGACAAAATCTATCACACAGTGACACGCGATCCAAAAGAAGGCTTCAAAGGTTGGCCGTTCGATCAAAAGTTCCATTTGATTATGAATCTCGCCATAGGCGGCAACTGGGGTGGAAAGAAAGGAGTTGATGACTCGATCTGGCCGAGGAGGATGGAAGTGGAGTATGTGCGGGTGTATGAGTGAGGAGTGAGGAGTGAGGAGCGAGGAGACAGGAGTCAGGAGTGAGGAGTATCGAATTGGTAGTCAGTAAAAAGAACGTAAGTAACATGACATCACGGCGACATTTTATTAAAGCAGCAAGTCTGTTAGGTGGTGCTACAGTGCTACCGATGACGTCGTTTGCTCAGGAACCAATAGGACAAGTCCGTGCGGAAGACTATTTGAACGCCGAGAGTGATGAAGAACGATTCAAACTGGTACGAAAGGAACTGCTGATTCCCGCTGACATGATCTATCTTAATACAGGAAGTCTTGGCCCTAGTCCGGCAACAGTTATTGATGCGGTTACAGCTGCCACGCGCCAACTGGAAATGAATCCGGTTGCTGAGAACTGGGGGCCACTCGGCATTCAAATGGAAGCTGTACGAAAGAAAGTTGCTGACTTTATTCACGCTGAGGTGGACGAGGTGGTTATCACCCGAAACACAACTGAGGGACTAAGCCTGATCGGTCAATCATTGAACTTATCAAATGGGGATGAAATTTTAACAACTACCGATGAACATGGTGGCGGGGAAGTTGGACTTGAGTTTCTGGTAAAAACGAAAGGTGCTGTCCTGAAAAAACTGGAGATGGCGATTCCATCGAAAAGTCGCGAAGACGTTATACAGACCGTGGCGAGGAGCATCACCACAAAAACGAAACTCCTCATGCTAAGTCATGTCAATACCAGCACAGGTATGCTGATGCCACTTGAAGAGATTTCAAAAATCGCTCAATCCAAAGGAATCTTTGTCGTAGTAGACGGAGCTCAGGCGCCAGGACTCACGCCGGTAAATGTGAAGGCGATCGGCGCCGATGCCTATGCCGCCAGCGGGCACAAATGGATAATGGGGCCAAAGGAGACGGGCTTTCTTTATTTAAAGAAATCGTTTCAGAACAACGTTCAACCCGTGTTTACTTCATCTGGCAATGCCACCTACTCCGCGTCTTCAGGCACCAGAAATGTGGCGACGATCATTGGACTTGGCGCTGCAATCGATTGGCTCACATTAATTGGTTCGGAAAAAATTCAACAGCGTTGCCTTGAGACCAGAAATTATTGTCTGGATGAACTTAAAAAATTACCTGGACTAAGAATCATCAGTCCGGAAGATCACTCCCTTTCTACCGGAATCGTAAGCTTCACATTGATGAAAGCAAAAAACGCCGGAATCTATCAATCCCTTGCCGACCGTAAAATTGTTGTAAAACTTTTATCAAAGCACAATGCCATCCGGATTTCCTGTCATATGTTTATCTCAAAGAATGATATTGACACTTTCATAACTGCCCTGAAACCTTTGCTATGAGAACTTCTCACGTACTGCTGGCGATTTGCCTTTTCTATATTATACCTGTATCCGTTGCGCAGAAAAAGAAGGATGACTCCAAAGCCGATCCCTATTCAAAAGAGATTCAGACTCTTACTCAAAAGAAGTCGGTTAAAGAAGCCTTTGCCATTATTGATAATCTGGAGCCAACCACCCGTAAAGAGCATATAGAGCTGACAGAAATTCCCGCTCCCCCGTTCAAAGAAATGACCCGTGCCCAGTATTACAAGAAAATGCTCGAAGCCGCCGGCCCGGATAAAGTCTGGTTTGATTCTTTAGGAAATGTACTAGCCCTTCGAAAGGGAAAGAAAAGCGGAAGGACCGTCGTCATCGATGCGCACCTGGATACCGTATTTCCGGAAGGGACGGATGTGAAGGTGAAAATAAAAGGCGATACTCTTTTCGCCCCTGGAATTTCTGACGACACTCGTGGCCTGATCACCATGCTTACGATTTTACGCGCCCTCGAAAAAGCAAATATCGAAACCAATGACGACGTGATATTTTTGGCCAGTCTCGGCGAAGAAGGTCTGGGTGACGTTCGTGGAACAAAGTATATGGTTGAGAAAAGTCATATCAAGATCGATTCATGGATCTCGATCGATGGAACAGAATTCAATTATGTTGTTAATGGCGGCCTTGGATCAGTCCGCTACAAAGTAACTTACAAAGGTCCCGGCGGCCACTCGTGGGGAGCATTTGGTTTAGGTAATCCACATCACGCCATGGCGAAAGGAATTAACTATTTTTCGGATGCAGCAGCAATCTTTACATCAAGGGGAACCAGAACAAGTTTCAACGTGGGACGGACTGGTGGCGGTACTTCTGTGAATTCGATACCCTTTGAATCATGGGCTGAAGTGGACATGCGTTCTGAAAGTCCTACTCAATTGACAAAGATTGATTCTATTTTCAAGTCATCGTTAAAAAAAGGACTTGATGAATATAATCGCAGCATCAAGAAAGGGCCTGCCCTAATACTGAGCATTGAACAAATCGGATTCCGGCCTTCTGGCTCCACACCAGAAACGTCACCTATCATTCGGCGCTCAATGGCAGCAGTACGATATTTCGGACTGACACCGACGTTGGAAATTGTATCGACCAACGCAAACATTCCGATATCAAAAGGAATACCCGCGGTAACAATTGGTGCAGGTGGGAAGAGTGATCATGAACATTCGCTGACGGAGTGGTGGTATAATGATAAAGGCGCGGATGGAATTAAGTTTGGACTGTTGGTTTTACTTGCTGAGGCAGGAGTCGCTAACTAATTTCTCATCGCCTCTTAAACACAAATTGCGATTCGTGCGCTTGTATGACGCGCGCATAAAATTCCTTCAGGAAATGATACTCCTGTGGAGAATAGATTGATTTGTTGAAAGAAAGGGTATTGCTCATCTGTATGGTATTCCCAACAATCGTTGTACCCAAAATGAATTTTCCACCATTCAATGGCAGGGCAATCGCCACTGGTGCAGGTGACTCCTCAACTTTTATCGAAGGTGGCAGCTCAATAACTAAGACAAATGTTGATTCTTCCGCCATACCAAGGTCAACAGGAAAAAACCGTTCATTGGACTTGAAAGGATTATTTGTCTGAGGGTTAATAAAAAACGGATTAAAATAAAGAGTGGAGGATTCAGGGCTGGAAAAACCGTCCATTTTTATTTTCATCGACTCAACAAGCGCTTTGGACAAGTCTTCAAAGTTCTCGATCTTATAATTCTGGATTTCTGCGTTTAGCATTTTTTTCTCAACCGAAGCACCATAGGAGGCGTGATCTTTACTAGAGGCAATTTCCCTTCTTGTCATCATCGCCGCATATCCATGCGACTGGATCAAGATTTTTCCGTCGAATTTTCCATCGTCCATTAATTTCATCTCCACCATTGTGAATGTTTTTTTCTTTTCTCTGGGATTCAATTCTACCCAGCTTGATTCCGTCTTGCTGATGAGTCGCCCGCTCCCATTGAGGCACCTTATCGGAAGCATACCAAAAGGGAGAAAGTCATCAGTTGCATCGAGCAGGTAAGTCTTCTCTCCTATCTTCACTCGGGCGATGACATAGTTAAATTCACTAAGTACTGGATATAGCTTTGTTGCCTCACCATTACTTCGGGTACTAAGCATTACCGGATCAGCATCAACATCATATGACTGGAGCACACCTATCAGCGTAAGGTTAATGTCGCCGACATTTCCTTTTTGCGATTCGTAGGCTTTTTTGGTATCATTCACGGAATACTTGCTATAAGTCCCGTCCCACGCGAACCAGCCTTTGATATATTCATATATAATCGTGGCCTTTTGCAGGGGATTTGTTTCATTTCCCACAAGGGATTTCAATTTTGGATCATCGAGGCCGCGGGCTTTGCGGATTTGTTTTCCAAAATTTTCGTGCTGGCGAAGTTCATCATCAACATCTTTCCAATCGCGGGAGATTCGATCGACCCGGCCATCGAATGTTCTAATCTGCGAAAGCTCAAAATTGATTGCTGACAAATAATTACTCTTCGCTGTCATAAACTCCTCTTCCGGAAAGGCGGGAATATTTTCCATTATGTATTTGATCAACGTGCAGTCTGCAGTTATGCCTCCTGCTACGAAACAATCTTTTATAATTTTATTTTCAGTCTTGCTGAGTTGTAAATAACCCTTGAGAGCAATATTAAAGTCATAATTAGCCGGAATATTCGCCCAATACTCACTTCTTATTTTAGGAATATCGTCTTGAAATTCCCAGGATCGGAAATTAAAGAAGAAAGGAGAGCTTAACGTATAGCGTACTTCGATGACTGAACCGATACGAATATCGGGAAGCGTAAATTTGATGATGTCATAATATTTTGACGCTTTATCTACGAAGAAAGCCTTTGAATCCATACTAGAAGTTTTTATAGAAGTGCCGTCCAGATTGTGTGTGACGGCCTCAAGGGAAAGCCAGTGCTCCTGGCTTCCATTACTCTTCTGTAGTACGATCGCAAAATTTGCTTTTTCAAATCCAGATCGCTTAAGTATTTTTATTTTAGAATGATACAAAAACGTCAGAGTAACCCGATCACTTGTTTCAATGTGAGCTTCCCCAAATTCACTTAGTACTACGGCTCCGGCTGTCGTATCGGCAGGATAGGATTTCATTTCAAGCTCAGCAGACCGGACTTTTCCAAATTCAAAATCCTGTGCCTTGGCAATAGAAACGAGGCAGCCAATTATCAGACTTGCGAGAAAAATAGGGCGAATGGAAGTTCTCATTAAACAGATTTAGTAGAAATAACGGCGTTTTGAAAATAAAACAATAATCAGCACCACATCAGCAATCAAACAGGTTAGTCAATATAGTTGTTCTTTCTCTCTAACGTGCTGTTCGGGCAGTGGCATACCTCACTTATTCAAGAATTACTCTCTTCAAATAATTCCCGTTTGGATCAATCAGAGGGGTACTTTTACTACTGATCACAAATCCTTTCTTGTCAACACTAAACCGACTGATCATTCCGTCGACAGAAATTTCGACAGGGAGACTTCCGTCATAGTTAAGGAGACTCACTGAGTACTTCTGGCCATCGATCTGTTTTAGACTGATATCCAACTTTTGGATGGTCCTTAAATAGAAATCAAACAGCGGCTTCAGGTTCGTATTGGACTCCTTGCTGAACAGTTTTTCAACATCATCCGTTGTAACAAAATTATCGTACGTATACACAGGATCCGTCGCAAGTTTTTTCAACGTTCGGAAGAAAATATTATCACCGATTACAAACCGGACCGTATGCATAAAGAATGCGGCCTTACCGTAAATGTCGCCCTGATAAACATCATCAGAGTCAACCACCTCACCTTGAACGATCGGTTTGATGTTTTGTGAACCGCGAGCGTACTCATGCATACGCTCAATGTAGGCACCTTCTCCCGCCATGTCGCGCAGATAAAGCGCATCACCATAGCTGCATATCCCTTCCTGTATCCACATGTGGGCCCAATCCTTATTCGTTACTTTGTTCGCCCACCATTCATGTCCAAACTCATGATTTAACAACCAGTCAAAGTCCTCGCCTCCAACTTTTGTATAGGAGAATTTATTTCCATAGGCTATCATCGTTTGATGTTCCATTCCAAGGTGAGGCGTTTCTGCAAGTCCGATCTTTTCCTTAGCCCATGGATATTCACCAAAATACTTTTCAAGAATGCGCGTTGTCCTTTCCAACATCTCAAGAAGATGAGGACCCTTGCTCGCATGTTCTTCCAGCACGTAAAAATCCATTGGAACTTTATTGCCCGATAGGGTAGTATACGTCCTCGTGACCACACTATATTTTCCAACATTGAAAACAATGCAATAATTACTAATCGTATACTTTGTTTTCCAATGCCACGTAGTCGTTGCTCCTGATTTTTTCACGTCTACAAGTAATCCGGGCGCGGCCACCGAAAGTCCTTCCGGCACGGTGATGATCATATCCGCGCCTTCATTAGGCTCGTCACTTGGATGATCTTTACATGGAAAATATATCTTTGCTCCTTCCGATTGACACGAAACTGCTATCCATGGATTCCCTTTGCTATCCTTGCTCCATTGAAATCCTCCCGTCCACGGTGGTCGTAGGGCAATACCAGGAGTTCCCCCGTACATTACTTTCACGACAATCTTCCCAACTAAAAATCCGCTGGCGCCCGTTATAGTCAATAGATCATTTTCACTATGAACGAAAGCTTCTATTTTTCCATTGACAAGCACCTGCTGAACAACCAGTCCATGCCATAAATCAAACACCAGTACAGGAGAAGCACCCGACAACTTCAGATCAATTTCGGTATACCCATTAATAGTTTGCTTCACCGGGTCGACATCAAGGGCAACGGTATAATGACGAATATCCATTATTGCCTGCTCGGGTTTAAGCGCTCCACCGGAACGAAGGTTCTGGGACGACGCTGCAGCAACCGTAATAATGATAAACAGAAAAGAAAGGTGCTGTTTCATGGAAATAGTTTTATGAAAAATAGACAAGTCGACACACACTTCAAAAGTGGCAAAACATGCTATTTTTGGCATTATTAAGATCATCAAAACCATTGCCGGAGTATTAGCTCTCCTTTTCGGGGTCTATCTCATTATATTTACAGGATTCTACATGTTTCAGGACTCCATCATTTTTCAACGCAAAAGCCTTGAACGCTCTTATCAATTTAAGTTCAGCGAACCATTTGAAGAACAATTCATAACGACGTCCGACGGAGAAACAATCAATGCCCTACTATTCAGATCGCCATCTCCTTCTAAAGGACTGATACTGTACTTTCATGGCAATGCCGATAATATTCAGCGATGGGGTAAATATGCCATTGACTTCACTTCAAAGGGCTACGATATTCTAATGGCCGATTATCGGGGATATGGAAAAAGTTCCGGGCAACCTGATGAAAAGAACCTTTATGACGACGCCCAGCTCATCCTTGACTGGTCACAGAAAAATATTCCTCACTCCCGTCTTATTCTATACGGGCGATCTCTTGGAACTGCTGTCGCCTCTCATCTCGCAATGAGTTCACCTCCGGATTTACTTATTCTTGAAACTCCATTTGATGAATTAAAAGGTGCTATCTATTCTCCGCTGAAACCTATGCTGCATCTATTTCCGCTACATCATGAATTCCCGAACAAGACATTCTTACCCAACATACACTGCAAAATTGTAGTCATTCACGGAACGGATGATTGGGTGGTGCCCCTCGCATCAGCCCTTGCACTTAAGCCATTGCTGAAAAAGGGTGATCAATTTGTGATAATCGAAAAAGGTGGTCACAAAAATTTGAGAGAATTTGATGAATATCACAAGACATTAACTGAAAACCTTAACTAGGATAAAGCAGGATGCTCACAGCAATCGGAATAGTAATTCTTCTCTACGTTTTAATCTGTGTATCGTTTTTCTTTTTCCAGCACCTGGCATTTTTCCGACCTGAAAAACTTACCAGCTCATTTCAATACAAATATCCTTTTCCCTTCGAGGAACTTGACTTCGACATGGAGGATGGCGGTCGTATCAATGCCATATTTTTTAAAGTACCTAACTCGTTAGGCGTTGTCTATTATCTGAAGGGAAATTCGAAGAGCATAAAAGGATGGGGAAAATTTGCCAAAGATTTTGTAAGTAACGGATATGACTTTTTCATGATGGATTATCGGGGATTTGGAAAAAGCAAAGGGACAAGAAGTCAGGAAAAGCTGTTCAATGACGCGCAGTTTATTTATAAATGGCTTGCGCAGTCGTACACGGAAGAGAAAATAATACTATATGGAAGATCTTGGGGAAGTGGAATAGCAGCGCGGATTGCATCCTGGAACAAACCCGGAAAACTAATACTCGACTCTCCCTACTTTAGCTTCTTTTATAATGTGAACCGCTATTTGTTCTTTACCCCGCTAAAATGGATTCTCCGGTACGATATACGAACCGATCAATACCTAGAAACCACGCAGTGTCATGTTCACATCATTCATGGAACAAATGACAGGCTGATTTCCTTCGCGCAAAGTGAAAAACTAAAGCATTTATTTCCAAATAAGATTACCCTACATAAAATCGAAGGCGGTCGTCATAACAACTTGCCGGAATTTCCCGAATTCTTTGAGATCCTTTATAATGTGCTGTATGTAAAGCCTCCAGAAAAAACAAACAAAAATTCGCATGGAGATCACTAAAAAACCTTCTGTCGACTTTACACGTGTCTTTGACATTATAGAGTATCAAAGCATAAAGTATCCAAATCCAAAAGCGCTTAATTCATTCAGATCGAATCAATGGACTGGCTTCTCGATCACCCAAATCAAAAATAAAATTGAAGCAATTGCCTGCTGGTTCGTGGATAACGACTTCAAAAAAGAAGATAAAATTGTTTTAGTACCGGAAATGGGAAGGCCTGAATGGATGATCCTCGATTTTGCGTGTCAACAGGCCGGACTTATCACGGTGCCAATACATCCCACATCCCGCGACGAAGAGATTGAAGTGATACTTACCGAGACAGAACCAAAGTTATGCATCACGGCTACTGCCGAATTGAACAAAAAACTCGCCGCTATTATTCAAAAGTCAGGCCAGTCATTATCGACCTATCACATTGAAGAATCTACTGATGGCTTTTTCGCACCCTTGAACTTGCCTGAACTTTCTCCAGAGCAGTCAATAATACATCAAACACAAAAAAGTTCAATCGCCGAAAGCTCAGTTTTCACAATTCTGTATACATCCGGGAGCTCCGGCGTCCCTAAAGGAGTACTCCTGACACACATCAATATTATTTCAAGCATAAAGGCGGTATTGACGCTTCTGCCACTGGAACCCGGGCACAAAGTAATAAGCTTTCTTCCCTTCAGCCACATTTTTGAACGAATGACATGCTACTCATACATGGCTTTCGGTGTCTCTCTTTACTTCAGCGAAAAAAAGGAAAGCTTTGCTCATGACTTTAGAACGGTTCGGCCTTACTTCTGCACCTGCGTCCCAAGAGTGCTTGAGAAAATGCATGATTTTCTTGAGGAACAATTGCTTGAGAAAAACCTGATCAAGCGCAAAGTAATTTCATGGTCGCTGGCGGTAGGCAAGGCGTATGGATCAAGTTTCAGAATACAACCAATATTTGCAATCAAATTATTTTTAGCAAGAATACTTGTCCTCAACCAATGGAGAAAAAAGCTGGGCGGTAAAATCAGTTACATGGTTGTAGGTGCGGCTTCCTTGCGCCCGGAAATCGGGAGACTGTTTTCCGCGGCAGGAATACATGTTATTGAGGGGTACGGGATGACCGAGACCGCGTCGCTTATTACTGTAAACCGGTTTGAACCAGGGCTAAATAGGTTTGGTACCGTGGGACTTACAATTTCCGGGATCGACGTCATGATCGACGAACCGGATGAACAACATAAAGGAGAAATTCTTGTAAGAGGGGCTAACGTAACACAGGGTTATTTTAATAAACAGGAACTTAATTCGCAAGTGTTCACAGAAGATGGATGGTTCAGAACAGGCGACGTGGGCAAGTTTGTACACGGCCGTTTTCTTAAAATAACAGACCGCAAAAAGGACATTTTTAAAACGTCGTCGGGCAAATACATTGCTCCTGGGCCACTACAAAACCACTTTATACGATCTCTTTTTATTGAACGCTGTCTCATCATTGGCTTTCAAAGGCCCTACGTCACGGCCCTGATCGTTCCTCACATGGAAATACTTGAAGCCTGGTGCCGCCAGGAGAATATCCATTGGACTGCCCCTCAATTTATGGTGCACAATATCAAAGTGAGAGCCAGGCTGCGGCAGGAACTTGATTTGTTGAATAACAGCTTGCCAAATGTTGAACGCGTGCATGATTTTGCCCTTTGTCATGATGACTGGAGTATCGAGCGGGGTGAATTAACTCCTACCTTGAAACCGGTAAGGCGGGTGCTGGAGGTGAATTATCAGGGGGAAATCGAGAAAATGTATGTGTAATCCATTACCAAAGATGGGGTTGAAAATCAGTCACCTTTCTCGATGGCTCTTCCAATAGATCGCACCACGATGTCAAGTTTTTTGGCTGATGACTGAAGGTGCTTAATATATACCTTCTGATCCTGATCCAACTCGATCATTTCCAACAAGTTTATTAATCCAAGGATATTCGCAACCGGTGCCCGTAACTCATGGGCATTTATGAATGCATATTCTTCAAGAGCCTTATTTTTTCTTTCAAGTTCCGATGTTCTTTCTTTCACGAGTCTTTCAAGATTTTCATTGATACCCTTTATCTCCTCCGCCTGTTTATGAATTTCCTCATTCTTCATTATGATCTCCAGGGTTCTCTCTCTTACACTTTCCTCAAGGAGGTACTTATCTCTTTGAAGGTTTCGTTCCCGAACAGAAATAATAAAGTAGATAATAAACAGCACCACCAAAATGGCTAAGGCATAAAACCACGACGTTTCCCAAAACGGCTGAGCGATTACAAATTTCACCTCCGCAGGGTCAGTGCCAGTAAAATCATCCGTATCAGATGATTTTACCTGAAACACATATTCTCCTGGAGGCAAGCTTGAGTAAGTAACGGAGTGATCCATCGTGCCAATCCACTCTTTATCATAATTTTTTAACCGGTACTGATAATTTAATTCCTCTGGGTTCTGAAACCATAGTCCTCGAAAAAGAATAGTTATGTCATTTTTATCATAAGGAAACAAAAGCTCACTATCCAATGCTGTAGGTTGATTTAGAACAGTAAATCCTTCAATGACAGGTTGTGGGCGGATCACATTCTAAAATGGGAAATCAGCGTATTTAATAATTCCTTTGTCTGTTCCCACATAAATTTGACCGGACTGATCTTTCGTTAGTGCGTTTAAATTTGATTTCATATCCATGATGCCAGACTCCTCACCATGGAATTCAACTTGGTTGGTTTTGATATTATAAATATCAATCCCCAGATCATGCATTATAAAAAGCTTACCTGAAGGAGTGAAAGTAAAGACGCCAATATTATTGTCACGAAGACGTTTACCTCCTGGATCGAATGGGCGGAATTTCTCATCTGCAAATTGATACAAACCATCGCCCTGAACATTAACCCATATATAGTGATTGTTATCTTCAGCAAAACCATAAACCACTCTTGAACTCAGTCCTTCCTGATAATGATGAAAACCAGTTTCATCCATCATATCAACTCCCCTTCCATCGGTAGCAAACCAGACCCGATCCTGACTATCAATAAAAATCTGATATATATAGTCTGAAATTAATCCATCTTCACTGGTAAAATTTCTGATTTTAAGCTTGTTATCCGAAATATCAATCCTGGTACCACCACCAAGCGTAGCAAGCCAAACCACATCATCCTTGCCACTCACACTTAAGGTGTTTCCATTTCTAAGTTCTTTATTAAAATGGAAGATAACTCCTGTGACGGGATTGATTCTCACAACACCCTCACCATAAAGACCAGCCCAAACGTAACCGTAGGAATCAGTATACAAACTGATGACGGAGTATTTTTGAAACGCTGACTTAGCTAGCGGTCTAACAATTGATACTTTCCCTGACGTTCCAACATGTCGGCGAAACAATCCCTCCGCTGTTGAAAACCAGGTCTCTCCTTGGTTGTCAATGGTCAACGCAACTATATTGACATCAGTCAATAAATTCTGCATGGCAATAAACTCCAAATGATCGCCCTGTGTGCGCATGATATCTGTCTTCGATCCGGTCCATATATTTGCTTCGCGGTCAGAGGCCAAAATCTGTACGGAGCCAAAGCCAGGATCCACCTTTGCCGCGTATTCTTTTACTTCTTTGGTTTTTCGATTATATACAACCAGCCCGGATTGAGGATAGGCTATCCAAACCTGATCACCATAAATAAGGAAATCGGATATCACTCCAAAGTTCAATTTGTTGGCAAACAGTTTCTTGTAACCTGATGATGCAGAGTCATATTGTATAATTCCGGCATCTTCCGTGGCCATCCATATTCTTCCATCCTTGTCAAGCGAAAACTTCTTGACAATGTTATCAGGCAAGCCACTATTGTAGTTTAGTGTTTTAATACTTACTGTTGAATCCGACAAAGTACAGATAGCAACACCGCCGTCTGTTCCAGCCCAGATATTGCCAATAGGGTCTTCAACTATATCATACACATAAAGGTCTGGCATACCCTCACTATCGTCCAACCGGTAAAGACGCCCCTTTCTGTAATAGTATAACCCATCATTCAATGTGGAGAACCAAAGGACTCCTCTGCGATCGAAAAGTATATCTGAAATCTCCTGAGTAGCATCACCTTCCGGTGGATTAAACTTTTTGAAGATACCGTTCTCCATGTATGCCAATTGTCCACCCTTGTGCCCCGTCCATATCCGGCCAAGAGAATCGCTGTTGATGGCAGTGACGTTGTTATCAGGAAGACTGTCCTTCAGAGTATACTGTGTGAATACAGCCCCATCAAACTTGAAAAGTCCTTTTGAAGTGCCGAACCACATGTAGCCAGTTCTATCTTGAAAGATAGCATTTACCTGAACCGGCTCATTTTTCTTCAACAAATTATAGTGTTGAAAATACGGAACCTGCGCTCTGCAAATAGTTCCCAATGCAAGAATGAGAACCAACAACCCCAAAAATCTTATCAATGAATATTTCAAGACCGACTTATCATTACTGCTTTAATACTGACCTCAATTTCGGTTGCGATCTTTTGGTTAACAATTCTTGGAATTGAAATGTCATGATCGCTTAACGGAACAATAAAATAAGCTTCAAAACTCAACGTCCCATTTTTAATAGTCAATTTACTTTTGATAATTCTTGTCTGCTTCTGGCCGTGAATATCCAGATCACCCTTTGCCCTTACTTCATATACTCCGTCGCTCGCAAAATCAATTTTCTCAATTATTTTACCACTGAAGCTGGCGGTAGGAACCTTCTCGCTTTCGAGATAGCTTTCATTAAAATGCTCCCGTTGCAAACTACTGTTAAATCCCTGAAATGAAAGTACATTGACACGGAAAGCGAATTGATTACTTGCGGGGTCGATGATGCCTTTTAGCTCTTTGGAAGTAGCTTTTATCATTTCCAATTGCGCATTGGATGCAAAGCTGATCTCACCCTTATCAACCGCAAATTTCTTTTGAGCCATTGACGGTAGGGAGAATGTAAATAAAAAAATAAAAAAAAGACTTCCTGATGACTTCATCTAATTACTTATCGCACTAAGCATATGTCAAATTAAGAAGTTTTCCGCAAATAACCCCTGACTTTAACCGGATAATGAGCGGCGCAACAGGCATTCTGTATTCCATTGAGGTTCTGCTCAAGAACTCCATTTCATAACGGGGTCTGCTTCCGGATATAAATTCCGATAGCACAAACCCAGCGGAACCGATCGCAAGACCGATACTATTGACGATGGAATAAAAGCTGCTGCAGAAGAGGTGTCCGGTTTTGTTATTATCGTTTACATATTTCTTATTACTTTTGATAAACTTTAAATCCTAATCACCATGTCAAAAGGTCAAGACAAAAAGAAGGAAACCAAAAAACCGGCCACTAAAACATTGAAAGAAAAGAGAGCCGAGAAGAAAGCAAAGAAAGACGGAAAATAGTCTCCACTTTGCTCATCTATTATCCCATTAAAGGGGGTAAATCATATCGATGATTATACCCCCTTTAATTTGAAATTAATCAATTGAGAATTTGAACATGGGTATGTAAAGGCAACGCCTCGTGGTTGATCAGCGAAATCTCATCCCGAGACTAAAAGTTAAAAGAGGCTCTTGAATTTGACCAACGTTGAATTTTCAAATTGCTTCATTTTCAAGATTTCAAATTAAAAGAGTTATCTTTACACCGTTGTCCTCCAAATTCCCGCCAAAAAGAGCTCCAAATGCATGAGGAGCCACTGCGTTGACCCAAGAGGCGCTTGTATAAATTTTTTAGCGAGCCTCGCTATTACTAAAATTAAATCATGTCATTCGAAAAATTAAATCTTATTGAGCCCATAATGCGGGCCCTCAAGGCAGAAGGCTATACTCAGCCAACCCCTATCCAGGAACAAGCAATACCCATACTGTTAGAACGCAAAGACCTTTTAGGTTGCGCTCAAACTGGTACAGGAAAGACACTCGCCTTCGCCGCTCCCATCCTGCAACTTCTCCATCAAGATGAGTTGTTCGTGAAAGCGCCTGCCGGAATCAAGACGCTTATTCTTACGCCTACGAGGGAACTCGCCATCCAGATTGGTGAGAGTTTCGCTACGTATGGAAAATTCCTGAAACTGAAACACGCCGTTATCTTCGGAGGTGTATCACAGAAACCTCAAACCGATGCTTTACGCAACGGAGTGGACATACTCGTTGCTACTCCTGGTCGTTTGCTTGACCTTATGGATCAGCGGTTCGTACATTTGCAACATTTAAAGATCTTCGTATTGGATGAAGCCGACCGTATGCTAGACATGGGGTTTATTCACGATGTGAAAAAGATCATTTCCAAGTTGCCTTCAAAACGTCAGACCCTGTTCTTTTCAGCAACGATGCCGCCCGAGATTTCCAAGCTGGCCAATACCATCCTGACAAATCCTACTCGCGTGGAAGTCACTCCGGTTTCCTCCACAGCCAACACAATCCAGCAACAGATGTATTTTGTTGAGAAATCGGATAAACGTTCCTTGCTGCTGCATTTATTAAAGGATCAAAACATAGAAACTGCACTGGTATTCACCCGCACCAAACATGGTGCCGACAAGGTTGCAAAAGACCTGAACCGCGCCGGTGTGTCTGCTGAAGCAATTCATGGTAACAAATCACAAAATGCACGTCAGCGGGCATTGAGTAACTTCAAAGCCAAACAAACTCGTGTACTTGTTGCTACCGATATCGCAGCACGCGGTATTGATATCGATGATTTGACACATGTGATCAATTTTGAATTACCAAACATTCCAGAGACGTATGTTCACCGTATTGGTCGTACAGGCCGCGCCGGAGCAAAAGGAATTTCCTTCTCATTCTGCGATACAGAAGAAAAAGAATTCCTCCGTGATATCCACAAGCTCATTGGGAAAACGATTGCTGTAATCGACAGCCATCCATATCATTCCGTTGGCAAAACCGGCAATACAAACGCATCTCGCCCTCACGACGTACAGCGCCAAAGCGCAGCAAGAAAATCTGGTCAATCCAATTCCTTCCGCGGCAGAAGCAATTCAGGAAGAAGTTGGTCAAATGACAGAAAGGGAAGAAACTAGTCGCTGATAACACCAAACAAAAAAATCGCTCTGAAAAGGGCGATTTTTTTTCGCGTTTAACGCGTTGGATATTAAGGTATTGGAATCGGTCGCAATTTGTGTTTTGATACTCGAGCCAGAATGTTAGATTTATAAGGTCACAAGACTTGCCAGACCCTTATAAATGATGACTCCTATCTACGTTATCGGCAGTTCAAATACCGACATGGTGGTGAAGTCCGCCAAAATTCCCATACCTGGTGAAACCATTCTTGGCGGAACGTTCTTTATGAACGCGGGAGGAAAGGGAGCCAACCAAGCCGTTGCAGCCGCAAGACTAGGTGGTTCAGTAACCTTGGTAGCCAATGTAGGAAATGATCTTTTTGGAAAGGAATCGATTGATCACTTTAAAAAGGAAAATATCAACACACATTTCATTTCCATTGATCCTTCTTTGGCATCGGGAGTTGCACTCATTAATGTTGATCGCAATGGAGAGAATAGCATCACCGTTGCACCCGGTTCTAACGGAAATCTGAAAAGTGCACAAGTCAATAAGGTATTGGAATCAATCAAAGAGCCCTCTACTATTTTACTTCAACTTGAAATTCCAATTCCGACTGTTGAGCACACCATCCGGGAGGCACTCAAAAAAGGACATCGTGTTATCTTAAATCCCGCTCCTGCTCAATCATTAAATCAAGCAGTCTTTAAGAATCTTTTTCTCATCACTCCAAATGAATCAGAAGCCGGACTGCTAACCGGGATAACCATAACCGACCGCACCACCGCTGAACGGGCCGCGGAGAAGCTTTCTGAAATGGGGATTGAAAATATAGTCATCACACTGGGCGCTAAGGGAGCATATCTCCATTCAAAAGACATAAAAAAATTTATATCAAGTACCCAGGTTACAGCCATAGACACCACTGCCGCTGGCGATTGTTTCAATGGGGCTCTCGCAGTAGCACTTTCCGAAAATCTGAGTCTGGAAAGCGCTGTTGTCTTTGGCTGCGCGGCCGCATCGCTTTCTGTAACCCGGATGGGTGCACAGGCTTCGATGCCTTTTCGGAAAGAAATAATAATCTAAAATTTGCATGCACTAAATTATTCGTGAACCCGGAACTTTGAACTTTGAACCTTGAACTTAAAAACTCTTACCTCATGAAATCAATTTTTCCTTTCTTCCTCATCTTCCTTCTTGCTATTACGATTTCGATTCAAACGAATGCCCAAAAAACAAAAACGGTGAGTATTACTGCAGCATCGCTTCAGGACAAAATCAAAGGTGGCTGGGCAGGACAAACGATTGGCGTAACCTACGGAGGACCTGTTGAGTTTCGGTTTAATGGCACAATGATCAATGACTATCAGCCTATTGTTTGGTACGATGGGTATATCAAAAAATCGATGGAAGAAATTCCGGGTCTCTACGATGACCTTTATATGGATCTGACATTTGTCGATGTATTTGAAAAGAAAGGCCTTGATGCAAGCGTTGAAGACCATGCCAAAGCATACGCCAACGCAGGCTATGTTTTATGGCACGCAAACCAGGCGGGACGATATAATATTTTGAATGGAATATCAGCTCCCCAATCCGGACATTGGCTCAACAATCCACATGCCGACGATATTGATTTCCAGATCGAAGCTGACTTTTCCGGATTGATGGCTCCCGGAATGCCGAACACCGCGGCAAAAATCGGTGACGGCATCGGACATATCATGAACTACGGCGATGGATGGTATGGTGGTGTGTATATTGGAGCGATGTATTCGTTAGCCTTCACCTCTAATGACATCAATTTTGTTGTGAAAGAAGCATTGAAAACAATCCCTCAGCAAAGTACCTTTTACAAATGTATGGCCGATGTGATCGCATGGCATGCTAAATACCCCAATGACTGGAAACAGACCTGGTTCGAAATTCAGAAGAAATGGGCCGACGACTTTGGGTGTCCTGATGGCGTCTTCAATGCATTTAATATTGATGCCAAGACCAACGCCGCCTACATACTGTTAGGCCTGCTGTATGGGCAGGGTGATTTTACGAAGACCATCGAGATCAGCACGCGCGCGGGTCAAGACGCCGACTGTAATCCATCGTCGGCCGCTGGCATTCTGGGAACTATGGTTGGATACGAAAAAATTCCTGCATACTGGAAAATGGGACTTAAAGAGGCGGAGGACATTGACTTTAAATACACGACGATGTCCCTGAATGACGTATACCAAATGGGTTATAAACATGCTCTTCAGGTGATCACCAAAAATGGCGGGAAGGTAACTGGTAATACTATTTCTATTGAAACAGAAACCCCCCAACCCGTGAGACTCGAGCAGAGTTTTGAAGGACACTATCCTGTTGCGACAACCCGTCTGAACAAGAATCTGGACAATGAATTTACTTTCAATTTCGATGGAATCGGATTTGTGCTGAAGGGAGAAGCGCGGGCAATAAAAGTAAACGACTACAAAGGAGATTTCTCTTTCACAGCCGAACTTTATATTGATGGTGTTAAAACCGAAACAGCGAGACTTCCGGTTTTGTATACCACACGAAAACTGGAATTGTTCTGGAAATATAAATTACCAAAAGGTGACCACCGTGTAAGAATAAAACTCACCAATCCTTCTTCGGAATTTGAGCTGAGAATGACAGAGACCATCACTTACAGTGACCAACCAAAACACTAGCGACTCATAATTCCTGCTAATTAATTTGCCCCTATGAAATACGCATTCCTCTTCATTCTTTTATTCTCCACCTTTGCGGGCCTGGCACAAAAACCAGTCCCGATCATTTTTGATACGGACATTGCGCCTGACTTTGATGATGTGGGTGCGGTAGCTATGCTACATGCATTTCAAGACCAGGGTGAAGCCAAAATTCTTGCTATGATCTCATGCAACGCGTTTGAGACTACCATTCCGACGTTAAGTTTACTCAATACCTATTTCAAGCATCCTGAAATTCCGCTTGGTATTGTGAAAGGAAATTTTCCCAACAAGGATTGCCAGCAACAATGGGCGCAGGCGATTATCTTAAGATATCCTCACAGCATTAATTTCAATGATAAAGCTGTAGAAGCAGTGAAGCTATATCGGAAAATACTTACTGCCCAACCTGACCATAGCGTCACAATTATCTCCGTTGGATTTTTTACCAACCTAGCTAATCTACTCGCATCGTCGAAGGATAAATATTCTCCTATGACTGGCAAAGACCTTGTAGCAAAGAAGGTAAAGCACCTGGTTTCTATGGCTGCTGGCGTCGGAAAAGATGGAAAAGGATTTCGTGAATTCAATGTAATGGTTGATGCCGCCGCTGCCAAAAAGGTCTTTGAAGAGTGGCCCACTCCGATCTTAATCAGCGGATTTGAGATCGGCGAGAAAGTCATTACTGGTGCACCACTTATTGCCAATGGAAATATCCAAAAGAGTCCAGTTAAGGATGCCTATAGCCTGGCATTGGCAGCCAACAAATCTCCTGAGGGAAGGAACAGCTGGGATCAGACAGCAGTACTTGTGGCTATTAAAGGTTATGATCCGTTCTTCGGAATGAGAAAAATAAATTTTAAGATCGAAGACGACGGAACTAGCCTGGTGATACCTGGAGAAAAGTTTTTCTATTTGACTGAAAAAATGCCTCCATCGGAAGTGGCAAAGGTTGTTGAAAATCTGATGGGGCACCAGCCTGGTAAGAAATGAATCTAGCCTGAATAAATGACCAACCATCTCTTCCTAACCACTACCTTACTGCTGCATCTGCATCTCCTGATATTTTCTGAAAGAATTATTGTACTCCGATGTAGTTGGCTTCGAATAGACCAACTCATTTTCGTTGGATGACGTCTTGCCATCCTCATAGGCAACCGACACGGCAACCTCAAGAGTGTGATCAGACGATCCACGATAGGTCCCCTTTACTGGCGAACAATCTGAAAAATTCTTTCCAACAGCAAGTCGCACATGGGTTTCGTTAGCGATGCAATTGTTGGTAGGATCCAATCCAATCCACCCAAAGTAGGGAATATATGCTTCGACCCAAGCATGAGTGGCTCCTTCTCCCCTCATCCCGCTTTTGTTCGGACAAATATATCCGCTGACATAACGCGACGGGATTGAAATCAACCGGAGCATCACCAGCAATATGTGAGCAAAATCCTGACAAACACCGGATTTGATTTTCCATATCTCATCAACGGTAGTTTCAACAGTAGTGATCCCCTTACGATAGGTGAATGAATCAAAAACGTATTGGCAAAAATGACGTGCAGATTCATACGGGGTGCAGTTTTTACATCGCTCCTCCTCGATAACTTTACCAAGCTCTTCGTACGAGTTGAATCGTTCTTGCTTAAGGAAATCAATAAATCGCAGGTCAAATCGGATAGATTGCAAATCACTCCACTGCTTATCAAAAGGCTCCCGGTCCTCAGGGACTGGCCTGTTTTTTGTAATAACGACTAACTGTGAATCAATAACCAGCTGGTGATGAGGTTGGGAATTGGTAAACGTACCCACTTTATTTCCATAATAATCATGGTGGTTATTTACCATCGGATTACCACTGATCACGACATTCTGATGAATCACATCCTGAAACTCATCCTCCTGCGGATACAACATTATCTGATTCGCACTATCGCGAACCTGCCCTTCGTATGAATATCGTGTGACGTGACGGATTTTAAACTTCGACATTGAGCGATTCGTTTTTTTTTAGAAAGGATGGTTTCAACTATTTGCAAAATACGACTGATTCAAAGCATTTCCGATTTCATTAAAATCGGTGGTAAGTTCCTTTAAATAGTTGTGAAGGCCCGTCAGGTTTACACTATGAACGTCCGAGTACTGTATCTTACTCCGGATCTTACCGATAATAAAATCAACTTTCGCAAACCCCTCCATATTCTGTTCATCTTTTAACCTTCCGAAGTGGCGATGCAACTGATTAAGTGAATACAAAACCGATCTTGGAAAATCCACATTGAACAAGACCTGATCTATTACATTCCGGGCCTCGAAGCCGGACCGATAACGTTTCAGGTAAAGCGCGTATCCTGAAACAGACAATAGTAAATACTTCCAATACGTAGTATCTGTCGATTTCTCCAGATCATAGGACAGGTCACTGAACCTTACATCAAGTATATCGGCTGACTGAATAGCACGCTCGAGGTATTTCCCAAGATTCATAAAACTAAGTCCTTCACCCCGGAACATTGTATTGTCGGTGACGCCATAGTAAAACATACACTGACGCACAAGTGAATCAAGTACTGTGAGTGGATCATCTGATTTTAAGGAATGCTCCAATCGTTCGTGACGTACCACGTGGTAAAATTCATTAAGTGACTGCCACAATTCCTTTGTAATATTGTCCTGAACCGCACGGGCATTCTCCCTTGATTTGGTCACCATATTCAGGACTGAATTTGGGTTGTCGCGATCAACCACCATGTATTGCAACACTTTCCTTCCATTCATCTCCATCCCGGCTATCTGTTCATCATCCAGATTGCTAAATATCTTTAAAACAGGCTGCCATGTAAATCCGATCGGGTCGTCTTGGGAAGAATGGTGATTTACTTTCAGCATACGGAGAATACCATCGGTACGTTCCATATATCGTGACATCCAATAAAGGGAATCAGCAACTCTACTTAGCATATTCTAACAATGAATGAAATGATTTCATTAAACGCGCTTTCAAATTTCCGTTTTCAAAGTTACGCCAACACCCATGTGTCCTTGCTTCCTCCACCCTGCGAAGAATTTACCACCAGCGAACCTTCGCGCAAAGCAACACGTGTGAGTCCGCCTGGAACAATTTCAATTCCACTCGGTCCGCATAATGCAAAAGGTCTTAAATCTATTCTTCGAGGTTGCATTTTTCCATTGATATAGCAAGGGGCGGAAGAAAGACTGATAACAGGTTGTGCGATAAACTGCCTGGGATCTTTCAAAATTTCCTTTTTATAGTCTTCTATCTCTTTATCCGAAGCAACGTGCCCCATCAGCATCCCATAACCGCCCGACCCATTGGTTTTTTTAATTACCATTTTGTTGATATTCGCCAATACATGTTTTTGATCGTCGGGTTTTGAAAGATGAAGTGTTGGTACATTCTTCAGGATAGGCTCTTCGTTCAGGTAATACCGTATCATTTCCGGAACATATACATAAATAGCCTTATCATCAGCCACTCCGTTTCCAATCGCATTAACAATAGCAACATTTCCTTTTCGGTATGCAGACAATAATCCAGAAACGCCCAATGTACTGTCAGGATTAAAAACGAGGGGGTCAAGAAAATCGTCATCAACTCTTCGATAAATTACGTCGACCTGCTGAAGTCCACTGGTAGTCTTCATGTAGACACTGTGATTTTCCACCACCAGATCGCGACCCTCCACCAATTCAATACCCATTAATCTCGCCAATGTTGTATGTTCAAAATAAGCTGAGTTATAAATTCCCGGTGTAAGCAAAACCACGTTAGGCGCGGCCACTTGTCGTGGTGAAAACGACACAAGATTTTTATATAAGATATTGGGATAATGCGTTACTGGTAAAACTTTATTCTGGGGAATCAGGTCCGGAAATATCCGCTTGGTAATCTCACGGTTTTCAATCATGTATGAAACACCGGAAGGTGTGCGAAGATTATCCTCCAGTACATAGAACGTGCCATCGCTATCCCGGATCAAATCAATACCAGCGATATGTACATATATGTCATAAGGAACATTCACTCCCTGCATCTCCCTTAAAAAATGTGGACATGAATACACCAGTTCAACAGGCACAATTCCGTCTTTCAAAATAAACTGCTGATGGTAGACATCTTTCAGAAAAAGATTGAGTGCCCGGAGCCTTTGAGTGATGCCCCGCTCAATCAGCTGCCATTCAGTCGCGGTTATAATTCTGGGAATAATATCAAATGGAAAAATCTTTTCTATCCCTTCGCCACTGGAATATACTGTGAACGTGATACCCTGGCTCATGAAGAGACGCTTGGCCAGCTCTTCTTTTTTATTTAGCTCATCGGCGGGTATATCAAGCAAAAAGTCAAACACCTTTTGATATTGTGGACGCACGCTGTCGGCGGCATGCATCTCGTCCCATACGAGCGGATTGTGTGGGTACTTTTGAAATAGGTCGGCTGCTTCCATCAAGTCTAATATTCAGTAAAGTAGCACCGCGACAACACATTTACAGTATCTTCAGAAGAATTTTTTATGCAAACGAGTGCTGAATACCAAATATTAGTTGCAGATTCAGTAATTATACCCAATAAAATTCCAATAATACAATTGCCATAACTCAGCCACTGACACCAATGTAATGAAGGTATAAAACACCCGGCTAGACGTTTTGTATTCAACGTCCCCCGCAAGCCTGAACACATTTATGACCATCCACCCTGTTAAAAAAATGCATAGCAACGGCAATGCGAGCAGAAATTTCAAGGAAGAAGATACTCCGTAAACAATGTCCTCTGGGTTGCTCAATACCACCACGAGGCCAAGGAAAAAGACCAGAGAAAGGAAATAATTAAACCAGGCGACTCCTCGTGTCCAAGCTGACATTGACTTCGGTGCTCCAATAAATTTGTAACCGCCTCGTGAGAACGCGGCTAATGGCAGATATATTAATACTACCAGCATCACCACCACGAACGTTACGAATAGTAAAGCATGAAATAAGGTGCTTTGCAAACCACTGACCTTATCAAGAGCAAGGATTGGCATTTCCCCGAGAAACATATTGGTTACCCCTAAGTCTTTGTCCGCTCTAAAAGCAATTACGCTCGAAGAGTTAACCTCCCGGAATGTGAGATCACCGATAGGAACATAATATTTGACTTTGTCTCCAAATACAACTTTAAGTTGTGTGGAATCCTTAACAGATATCTTTACATGCCCAAAAAGAGAACTTACTGTTGTAATGTCGCGATAGGCAAAGCGGTTAACGCGATAATTTCCTTCAAATGCCTGAAGGGATTTTCTGTTGGTGGCAACGGAAGCTTTCAGAGGATTCTTCTCAGGGAAATATTCATCCATAAACTGATTCATAACATCCAGGGATGTACTACCCCCTTTGTCAGTGTTAAATGAGATAAACAGACCCGAGTTTGATTCTGGAAAAATTACCATAAGAGAATGAAACCAGAAAGTATTACCACCGTGCCCGATGACAGTGACCCCATTGCGGCTCAGATCCATGAATCCATACCGCATAGGGTTAACAGCCGGATGATGGCGGTGTGCGGGTTGCTCCATCAACGCAAGAGTGGCACTATCCAGAATGCGGGCGCCATTCCACTTTCCGTGCTGGAGGATCGCACTCATAAAATGAGTCATGTCCATGGCACTTGATGCAGCCGCGCCGACGGGATACAATGGCACGTATTCAAAACCCTGCTCAACAAATTCTCCATCTTCATACTTGTAACCCTTTGAAAGGTCAGGTCTCAACCGGGCTGGCAACGGTTGGCGAAATGACGTATGATTCATTTGAAGTGGCCCAAGTATGTTCTGTTCGACGTATTGATTAAACGACACTCCTGACACTTGCTCCACGATGTAAGCGGCCATTCCTGTTCCATGATTGGAGTAGGAAGAAAAACTGCCCGGGGGCCGAACCCTCGCTGGCATCTGGGTTTGAAATATCTCGGCCAGTGGCTTGAGGGACAAAGAGTCCTTGGCAAACAAGCCAATTACAAGGTCTTCGAAACCCGGTGTATGGGTCATAAGATCAGTGAGAGTTATTGGCTTCGGATATGTTTCCGGTATCTTAAAATCCTTGAGGTAGTGATTAATATCCTCGTCGAGCTTCAATTTGCCCTGCGATACCAATTGCATCACGCTGATCCATGTAAACATCTTAGAGATTGATCCAATCCTGAAAAGGGAACTTGCAGGATCAACAGGAGTCCTTTTTTCAATGTCGGAAAATCCATATCCTTTAGCCAACACCACGTTTCCATCCTGAATGACGGAAACCGTAGCGCCGGCAATATGAAGATCGCGGAGGTGGGTCTGGATAACACCATCCATAAATGCCGCAAGCCTTACAGTATCCCGCAAAGATTGGGTCCAACCGGCAACAGACAGAGTAAATGTCAGTACCAAGGCAAGCAATTGTTTCATTTTAGGGCAGGTGGTGAATGTAATTGGAAGATACTCTTTTATTAAAAAATATCAATTGTTATTTAGCTGACAAAATCAAGTTCGTTTCTCTTGCGAAAGCACGGATTATGGTTGAACTCCCCCACAACCCTCATTGTACGTTATTAAGAAGAGTGTAATTACGGTGCTGTTTTCGAGGGATATGTGATCTCAAGCATCCTGGAATTTTATGAGAAGTATGATCGAAAAACAAATCGCACTTGGATCTGCCCGCATCATGAAAAAATAATCGGATGTCTCACCCTAATGAATGGGAGAAGCAGCCCAACTTTTTATTTTATTGTCGAGACAGTCTACCAGGGTATTGACTTGGGAAGAAAGCTTATGAACCTTTACATGGAGTTTCTCAACCATTGTGGATATAAATCTGCTTACCTTCTTACAACCGATGAACATCCCACCGCAGCGCTCTTACAAATCGCACGGCTTCGTGCTAAAAGATGAAAGACTTACAGCAAGCTCTTTCGGGAAACCTGTGAACGAAAAGCAGTATCATCTCACAAAACTTATTACCTCTTGACCAAAGACATGGCTAGCAGAACCAATGATAAAAAAACCGACCCACCCCTGGGTCGGTTTCAACCTACCTAAACACCCTAAGCCCAGCTGGCTTATAAGGCAATTGCTTTTATAGCTGCTGTTTAGACACAGGTTTTTTCTCAGGTCACCAGAGTCGCCCTACTATTTATTATTTCCCTAAAACGGCCAATTTCGATTACAAGTGGCCCTTTTTCACCTATCTTTCAACGTTTTTGTTCCAAATGTGTATGAAGCCCGCAACCTGTTTGTCACCATTTATGTGGCATAGCAAGAAATTTCAACTTGGATTTATTGTGCTGGCATTGGGCCTGTCAAGCCAGCTTCATGGCCAGTCTTTCTATTCGCTTCAATCCGCTGTTGTGACGGCGAAAGGACATAGCCCGTTGTTAAAAGCTGAAGGATATAACGTCAACATTGCGCGAAGCAATGTGACTACCGCGCATCTCTTCACAAACCCGGCCTTAAACAATCAGACTCTATTTCTTTCAAATTCAAAGTATTTTCCAACCGGATCTGAATTCGGACAACCTGTTAACCGACAGGTATGGTGGCAACTTACCAAACCATTTGTCCTTCCGTCGGTAAGAAAAAACAGGATCGATGTAGCAAATCAAAATGTATTGCTTTTTCAAAAAGGTTATGGCGAAACGTTGCGCAACTTTTCCTCAGATGTTGCTTATCAATGGCTCAATGCCTGGGTAATCAAATCAAGGCTTGACCTTCTGGATCAGGCGTATACCAACATTGACAGCTTGGTGAAGATAAATCGTGCACGTTTGCGAAATCAGGTGATCACGCAAACGGACCTGATCAGGACACAACTCCTGCAGGATCAATACAGCCTTCAGATATCAAATGCCAAAAAAGATTTTAAAAATGAAATCCAGCGCCTGAAGTTTCTGATGGGTGTGCGCGATAGCGTTGATGTTGATATTGATGCCGCGATCGAAACCACGGCTATCTCTGCCACACTCGACACTCTCTTGAGTCAGGCCATGCGTGAGCGCACGGACGTGCAGATAGCCACCATCGCGGTAACGGCTGCTCAAAGCAATATCAAATATCAAAAATCTCTTGTACTGCCTCAGCCCGAATTGGGAATGATCTGGAATCCCCAGAATGCCATTCCTTACGTAGGTTTTTTTGGAACCATTAAAGTTCCGTTGTTCGATCGCAATCAAGGCGAAATCGAAAAATCAAAGTACATGCAGTTGCAGGCTGAGGAAAGGGTACGAAGCGCACAGTTAAGAATCAGCACTGAAATACAGGCATCCTATCAGACCTATCAGGTTGAAAAAGAAAACTTAAAAAAATACGACACAATGATGCAGCAATCGGATCAGGTGCTTGACAACGTGCGATATTCTTACCTGAGAGGTGGTACAACCATCATTGACTTTCTCGACGCTCAGCGAAGTTGGTTCGATACGCGCCAGCTATTTCTGAATGCGCGTCTTTCCTATTTCCAAAGTTATATTCAGCTATTATACGTCACCGGACTTATTAATCAATTGTGATCATGCGCCAGATTTTACTATTGTCAATTTACCTGGTTTTGCTGTTCTCCTGTAAAAAAGAGAATGTTCAGGAGCGTCACCTTAATTTCACAAAGCCGAAGGTGGCGGGAGATCTTATCACGTTCGCGGATGATACCATCGCCTCTTATTTTACAGCCCAAAGGATAGAAAGCGCTGACTTACAAACGGATTTTTCAGTACCTGCCCGTGTCGTCGCCACCGTGATGACTTCTTCTGAAAACCCATCCCTTAATCTTATTCTATTCGACAACCCAGGGCTCACCACTGACTATACCCAGCTGCTTCAGCATCTTGCGAATATCAATCAGATTCAAGACATCATGATCAAACAACGTTCGATAGAGCTTGAACGGGTACTTGATCTTCAGAAACACGGAGCAGCAACAGGTCGGGACGTGCTGGAAGCTCAGACAGCGTTGGCTGCAGAAAAGACCAACCTGATCAACGAAAAATCATCTTTGATTGAAGAAGAATCTATGTTAAAACTTGGAGGATTCAGTACAGAAGCCCTGCGAAAAGCAAAGCCCAATACCGTCTGGGTCATCTCTGAAATTGCTGATAACCAAATTAGTAAAGTAAAACCAGGAGAAGGCTGTAAGGTAACATTCTCATCTTTTCCCAATGAAGTATTCACAGGTAAAATAGAAGACATTGGCGACGTGGTTGACAATGTAACACGCTTGTTAAAACTGAGGATCGGGATTACCAACCCTGACCGCAGACTGAAAGCCGGAATGTTTGGAAATGCCCGTTTCGGACTTAAAGAAGGAAAATTTCTAACGGTACCATTAGAGGCACTAGTTACGGTGCAGGGTAAAAACTATGTCTTCGTAAAAACTGCTTCACGCACTTTTGAACGGAGAAAAGTGACAACTGGCCAGCAAGCGAGTAACAGAATGATTGTCTTTGATGGTATTCTTGAGAATGAGGAAGTGGTGATTAAGGGCACTATGCAATTGAAAGGTCTTGCTTTCGGATATTAAATTACAATCGTCATGATACAAGCCCAGATTTTTTTTGACAAGGATAAATTCAAGGACGATAAACCCATGACTGATTATATTATGGAGTTTTTAATCGCCAACCAGATCAATGGTGCGACAGCCTTTCGCGGGGATTTGGGATTTGGAGAGAAACGACAAATAAACCGGCCGGGTCGCCTTTTTTCATTTGATGAACCTCCTATGGTTGTCACATTCGTTGATGAAGATGAGAAGGTCAGAAAAGTCCTCACCTCGTTCAGAAAGAAAGTAAAAAGTGGGTTCATCGTATTAACTCAAGTAGAGATCTGGAAGTAAGATGATACGCACCCTCCTCATCTTCTCACTTACCAATCGATGGATTGTCATCTCTTTGGCCATCATTACGTCCGGCGTAGGATACTGGTGTTTTACACAACTTAAAATTGAAGCCTACCCTGACATTGCCGATACAAACGTAATCGTAGTTGCCAAGTATAATGGTCGTGCCGCGGAAGAGGTTGAACAGCAGGTCACGATTCCTATTGAGCGCGCTCTTAATAATGTGCCGAAAGTTCTCGACAGGAGAAGCCGAACCATCTTTGGACTTTCCGTTGTCCAGTTAACATTTGAAGATGGTGTAAATGATTATTTCGCACGACAGCAAGTAAATGAAAGGCTGGCTAGCGCTCAATTGCCTGCTGGAGTAAATCCAGAGCTCGCTCCGTTGACAACCGCGGTTGGTGAAATATTGCGCTATGTTGTTGAAGCGCCTGCGACCTTTAGTCCAACGCAGTTGCGCGATTTACAAGATTGGGTAATACGTCCTTTTTTATTACAGGTGCCCGGCATCGCCGATATCACAACGTTTGGAGGACCTCTGAAGCAGTTTCAAATTCTCATCTCGCCAGAAAAACTGAGGAAGTATAATCTTACGGTGGCGGATGTTATTACTTCCGTTGGTCAGAATAATCTCAATACGGGGGGCAATGTAATGGAACGTGGCGGCCAGGGTTTTGCCGTTCGAGGCATCGGCGCCTTGAAATCAGTAGAGGACATTGAAACAATTGTACTAACCTCTTTTACCGGTGTGCCAGTCTTTGTACGCGACGTCGCTTCAGTAGAAATTGCTCCTCCTCCTCCATCCGGTATTCTCGGTTACACTTTTAAAAGTGAAAATATAGAAAGCAATAGTGGAACCGAAGGGATCATCCTTTTAAGACGAGGTGAAAATCCTAGTGAAGTTCTCAAAAAAGTAAAAGAACAAATCACCATCCTTGAAGAAAGTGAGCTGCCGGAAGGGGTGAAAATAAGAACACTATACGATCGCAGTTTTTTGATCAATCATTCTCTTGAAACGGTTGGCAAAACTCTTTTTGAGGGTGTCTCTATTGTTATCATCATCCTGATATTCTTTTTAGGAAGTATTCGCTCTGCCCTTGTGGTTGCGCTTACTATACCCTTTGCGCTGCTTTTCGCATTTATTCTTATGCGCATTTCGGGAATTCCGGCTAATCTATTGTCGTTGGGGGCTATCGACTTTGGAATTATAGTTGACGGTGCGTGTATCATGGCGGAGCACCTGATCCGCAAATACCGAAGTGCGACGCCCGGAGATAAAGAGCAAGGGATATTGAAGATCACATTACTTTCTGCTCAAGAGGTTGGCCGCGAAATATTTTTCTCAGTTACCATCATCATTCTGGCATACATGCCAATCTTGCTGATGACGCGTGTAGAAGGAAAATTATTTTCACCTATGGCCCTGACACTGGCTTTTGCTGTGATCGGTTCTATGCTTTGTGCTCTTACTCTCATCCCGGTGCTGATTTCTTTTGCATACAAAAAGGGCCTTGAAGATCTGGACAAACCCATATCTCAGCATAAAAATCCAATACTTGATTTCTTCGAGCAGAAGTATAAAAAAAGCATTTCATTCATTTTGGAAATTCCCATGATGATTGTTTCCATCGGCTTTGCTGTTGTCGTTGGCCTGATTGCTCTTGGTACACAGCTTGGAACAGAATTCCTTCCAGAACTCGATGAAGGATCAATCTTTCTTCGCTGCTTTCTTCCAGCAGGTGTCAGCATTCAGGAAAACGCCAAGATCGCTCCTGGTATTCGCAAGATCATAGCAAAATATCCTCCTATCGATTATGTAATCACACAAACCGGACGCAACGACGATGGCACTGACCCCTTCCCAACAAACAGAACGGAGATCCTGGTAGGCTTGCGCGATTACCATCTATGGAACGACACCATCTCGAAAAAAGAACTCGTATCGCATATTCAAAATGACCTTCAAGACAGATTCCCAGGAGCATTCTTCTCCACAGGTCAGCCAATCATTGACCAGGTAATGGAAATTGTAACGGGAAGCGCAGCTGACCTAGCGATTTCAATTGTCGGCGATGACCTGCAGCTTATGAGAAGTAAAGCCGATACGATTTCAACAATTGTGCAGGGAATGGAAGGCTCGGCAGCTGTTAATATTGAACAGGAAGGACGCCAGGCCCAACTGGCAATCACCATAAATCGTGAAAATGCCGCACGTTACGACATCGATGTTAACGACATACAGGCCCTCGTAGAATCAGCGATTGGAGGTAAAACTATTTCTGTGTTATACGATGGAGCGAAACGCTATGACATTGTTGTCCGTTACCTTGCTGAAAGCCGAAATACAATAGAATCAATCAGAAATCTGCAGGTACCTTCGGCAATGGGGGCGCTCATTCCAATGAGTGAATTAGCCAGCATCGAGTTTTCTGAAGGTCAAACGAATATTTACCGTTTGAATGGGAAACGCATGTCAACAGTTCGCACAAATATTCGCGGCCGGGATCAGGGTGGTTTCGTTACAGAAGCAGGAAAAAAAATTAATGAGACAGTTAAAATACCAAAAGGGTATAGTATCGTTTACGGAGGTCAATATGAAAACCTTGAACGGGCAGGGAAGCAGCTCTCAATAACTATTCCACTCACCATCATTATGGTATTCATCCTCTTATTTTCGCTGTTCAAAAATTTCCGCCATACCCTGGTGGCGATGTCGTGCATTCTCTTTTCACTGGGAGGTGGAATTACGGCGTTGTTGGTACGCGGGTATCACTTTAATGTGTCGGCTGGCGTTGGCTTCGTTTCAATTTTTGGAATATCAGTAATGGCAGGCGTTCTTCTCGTTTCGGCAATCAAGCGAATGGAGGAAAGTCAGGGCGGTGACCTGAAACAAATGGTTGCCCTCGCCTCCTCGGAGCAGCTTCGTGCGATTGTGTCGATTTTAATTGTTGCGATCGTCGGTTTGGTCCCAGCCGCCATTTCCTCAGGCATTGGATCCGATGTTCAGCGACCGTTAGCCACCGTTATTATTGGTGGATTGACCAGTACGCTGGCGTTTGCACCAATCTTGCTACCACCCCTGTATTATCTAATGGAAAAATCAAGGAGAGAAAAGAATCTTCACTAACTTAATGAATCTACATGGAGTCGATTAAAGTTGTTATTGCAGACGATCACAAGATCATACGCGTAGGTCTTCGCGGGCTTTTGGAACGGGAAGAAGATATCATGGTGATCGGTGAAGCAGAAAATTCCGAAGAAGTGCTCAAGGTCCTGGAATCGAATCCCGCAGAGGTAGTGCTGATGGATATCGATCTAGGCGAAACCGATGGTGTCACCACTACCCGCAAAATAAAAGAGTTATATCCCTCTATTCATGTGCTAGGACTAACAATGCATGAAGAGGCTGACTACATAATAAAAATGCTCGAAGCAGGCGCCAGCGGCTATCTGCTAAAAAATGCCGGGCGCGAAGAATTACTCACGGCGATTCACACGGTGGCAAAAGGCGATAGCTATTTCAGCCAAAAGGTTTCAGCCACTCTTTTGCAAGCCATTACACGCCAGAAAGAAAATGCCAGCCAGAAAAAACACACGGCCTCAACCACCCTGTCCGACCGGGAAATAGAAGTCCTTCGACTGATTGCACAGGAGTATTCCAATGGAGAGATCGCTGAAAAACTATTTATAAGCATCCGGACCGTTGACACACATCGCAGAAATCTTCTGGAAAAGGTACAGGCGAAAAATACCGTGGGCCTGGTTAAATATGCGATTGACAAGGGAATTATTTAGAAAAATTCGGGTTGTGAGATATTCGTTGCAGGTGCCTACGCAAATCTCGCAGGGCTTATGTCATTTACTCATTTTTCAAAAATAGGCTTTTCGCTCTCGGACGAGCATTGATAGTGGGTCTACCTTTATGGCGTCAACCTAAAGAAAAGACCCCATGTCAACAGCCACTATTTCACCCGTTACCGACGAGGAGTTAGTAATAGCGATCCGCGTTAACGACCGCAAGGCCTTAGGTGAATTGTACAATCGCTACTATAAAAAAGTATTCAATAAATGTTTCTCTTTTACAAAAAAACAAGAAGAGGCATTTGATCTCGCTCAGGAGTCATTGATGAAAGCCTTTGACAATATCCATTCTTTCAAAGGCGAATCTTCATTTTCAACCTGGCTTTATACAATCACACACCGTCATTGCCTGGCAGCCATCAAGAAAAACGGACGGTTTCAGTTTCATCGCCTGGAGGAAAATATTTTAAGTGATGAAGATAAAAACGATCCAACACCTGCATCGGAGGAATCAAGTGAACGGGCGGAACAAGAACTGATAATGTATTCCCTTATTAAGGCCTTACCAGAAAAGGAAAGAGACTTACTCAATCTGAAATATCTTCAAGGTGAATCAATCGAAAACCTTCAAACGCAATTGAATATTTCCGCCAGCGCAGTTAAGATGAGATTGAAACGCACACGTGAAAAACTCAACACACTGTATGGCTTAGCACTAACCTACGGCCTCGAACAAGTCCTCGAACAGATCGAATTATTTACGGCGGGCTAGCGTGACTTGTTGTTCAAGTCCACTCCAAAGGGTGGAATGCGCTTCAAAAAAACACTTCTATTTCCTTTTCATATAAACAGCCCGTACTTTGAAGGCTATGGGTGGGCGCTGGAGCTAGCCTTGCGGATGAAAGCCAGGCTTCAGTTATTCACCACAACATCTGTTCCCGGTGAGACCATTTCCCCTGATTTAATCTACGATTCCCTCCTTGAAGCGCAGGGTTATTACTTGGAACACTATCAACATCCAGGGCTAAAATCAGGTGATATCGTTACCGAGCCGACGATCATAAACGGGGATTTAACGGAGGAACTTGTGAATCACCTTAAAACAAATGATATAGACATTGTTGTGATAAATCACCATTTCCTATCTACACACTTCAAGGGATTGAGAGAAATCGAAAAAGAATCAAAGGCAATGATCATACTGCCCGAGCGCCAGAATCCCAGCGAAAACAAGGCACCTCAACCAATGATCGACCATTTTTACGATATTCTCCGGAGGTCAGAATTGTATAAACTTCCTGAAAATTTCTTCGCGACGCTGGGTAATGACATTTCAGTCTTCAACTATTTGCGCAAATTCTTTCAGAAGAAAGCTTCCTGACCATAATCCCGCAGAACTACCGCCCAAATTCTCTTCATCCTATAAAAAGGGTAACTTTCGGGCTGGTCATAATCTCAAAGACACATAATGTCAATAGTAAGACTGGTTCTTTTGTGCTCACTATTGGTAGTAGTATCATTTTCAGCGTTTTCACAGGCCGATACTAAAGCGGACGCCAAAACCAACGAGGTAGTTATACCAGTACAGCACAAAAAACAGAAGCGCCTTGTCCTTTTCCCAGTGATCGTAAAGTCCCCGGAATATCTCTGGGGGGCAGGAATTGCCGGAACATACTTTTTTAACCTTTGGCATGACTCTACTACCCGCACCTCCAACATCAAAAATGTTTCCTTTTATACCCTGCGTAATCAGCTGGTGTTTGCCAGTGATGGGACCATCTACTCTCCAAACGAAAAATATATCCTTCACTTTATTGCTTCATTCAGTCATTTTCCCGACAGATTCTGGGGATTGGGAAATAAAACTCCGGTAGATAACCAGGAGCAATACAGCATCAGCCAGTACGATATCTATCCTCAAGTACTCAGAAAGATATTTTCAGATTTCTACCTTGGTGTCAGCTATGAATTTCAAAATGTATATGATTTTCAATACGAAAGTGGTGGCCTTTTTGACATGCAGAATATCACGGGGCGTTATGGTGGGAAAATTTCAGGTGCGGGTATTTTGGTCACCTGGGACAGTCGTAACAATGCCTTCAGTCCTTCCAAGGGCTTCTATGCGCAGTATTATTTAGGAGACTATAATGATGCAATTGGAAGCGATTTCAATTTCACCATCCACAATCTGGACCTTCGTAAATATTTTCCGCTGAGAAAAGATCGGGTACTTGCGATGCAATTGAATATTGTTTCTACCATCGGCAATACTCCTGTCCGCGACCTGGCAAGCATCGGATCAAGTTCGTATATGCGCGGCTATTATGAAGGACGATTCACTGATAAAAGCATGGTTGCTTTTCAGGCTGAATTCAGGACTCCTGTATATAAACGTTGGGGGTTGACTACTTTCGCAGGTATTGGCCGTGTAGGCACGTCGCTGGCCGACGCTTTCCAATTTGCGAGCATTAAGCCGTCGATTGGCATTGGCGTACGATACGCGCTCAGACCAGCAGAAAAACTCAATCTTCGGATTGACGCTGGCTTTGGTAAGCAATCGCAGGGAACTTATATTAACATCGGAGAATCATTTTAAAAAATATTGAAAGCCATCAGCGTACGGTCCTTGCTTATTCTGTCTATTGTCCTGACAATGGTCAGTGCAGTAATTACCTATCTCAATGTCCAGCAAAAAAAAGAGGCAATTTCCCTGGTGATACATAATTATAAAGTGATTCAGGCGTCCACCCGACTGCTCTCACTTCTCAAGGACGTTGAAATAGGCCATCGTGGGTATCTTATCACAACTGACAAATCATTTCTTCAACCGTACGAGGAGGCTATGACAGATATCAACCATGATATTGACACATTGAGACTCCTCGTAAAAGATAATCCCCGACAGCTTGAAATACTTCAGCAAAAGTTAATTCCAATGGTCGATCAGAAAATGAATAACCTTGAGGAAAGCTTTGCCATTCTAAAAACATTTGGCCGCGACAGCGCGACGCACTTCTCTGGAATGCAGATCATGAAAGCTCACATGGATAGTATCCATTTCTGGACTACAAATTTTATTATCTATGAGCAAACTCTACTGAAAGAGAGAAGCGAAAATCTTGAGCAACGTTATTTTATAAACGATGTGATTCGTTTCTCAAGTTTTGCCTTGATAGGCGTCATCTCACTGGCTGCCCTCATTACCATTGCAAACAAAGAGCTGGACAACAAGCGACTACTAGTTGAGTTGCAACAGTTTAATCAGCAGTTGGAGCACAAGGTGAAAGAACGAACGCGACAATTGGAAGACGCAAACCTGAACCTCGTCCGGCTGAATGAAGAGAAAAACCATTTCCTTGGCATCACTACCCACGATCTGAAAGCACCGCTGGCAGGAATTTCGGGATTGCTCGAATTGATGAAACTTGAAAAGGCTTTCCTCTCACCCAAACACCTTGGATATATCCAGTTAATGGAAGAAACAAGTCAGGATATGTTGCGCTTGATCTCCGATCTGCTGGACTTGAGTCACATTGAACAGGGAACCACCATCACTACCCTGCAGGTCATTTCCCTTCCAAAACTTGTAGGTCAGCTTGAAGATCATTTTCGCACCTGGCTAATACGAAAAAATATCCGCCTTACTATAGAAAATAAATCGACAAAAAATATCGTAAGTGATCAGGATTTTCTTTTGCGAATACTTGACAACCTCATATCAAACGCCATAAAATTTTCTTCCAAAGGAAAAGAAGTGATTGTCACAATAGTGAGTGAAGAATCAAACATGCGTTTCGAAATTCGCGATCAGGGCCCAGGTATCCGCCCCGATGAACGAAACAAGTTGTTTCAAAGATTTCAAAAACTAAGCGCACGGCCCACCGACGGCGAAAGCTCCTCCGGCCTCGGACTATCCATTGTTAAAGACCTTGTTGAGCTTCTGAACGGCCGGATTGAGGTCGAAAGCGAAGTCGGGAAGGGAACATGTTTTATTATTCGGTTTCCGTATTCCTTTTGAGATTGGCGTCAGCACTTTTAATAAAAATGACTAAACACCATTTTGGATAACTTGACAAAATGAGATTATTCAAGGCGAACTAATTCAGACATTGGCCAATCAACTTCCAACAAAAAAGTTCTAAATTCTACTGAATATCAGGAAGTTGCAGGTTTACGGTACACCTGCCTACCCACCTGCACGCATGGTAATTATATAATTCTGAGGGTATGGTATACGCCATCCGCGTCTGTTAGATTTGATTATCACCAAACACTCCTAATTGTATGAAAAAAATTATCCTCCTGATGGTGTCAGTTGTTTGCTCATGGCAATTACTGGCACAGAAAAATGATGAGCTTATAAAAGCCAGCCTTGGCGGCGACCTTGCAACAGTCAAATCACTTGTTGATGGCGGTGCTAATGTTAACTACATCGATCCCAACGGAAATACTCCATTGGGTGTGGCTTATTTCTCACCGCAGATCGCCGAGTACCTTCTTGGCAAAGGCGCGGATGTCAATGGCGGAAGCTTTCCTGTGCTTGTAAGTGCATCGCGTTATTACTCGCTTGACGTAATGAAAATGGCCATCAAGGCTGGAGCAGATCCCAATAAGCCAGGAATTATCAAAGTAGATCTTGCGGGTCCAATCAAAAAATTACTGGATGACGAAAAGGCCAAAGGAAAAAAAGGTAACAAATACATGGTGAAGGCATACGAAGATCAATTGGCAAAAATGCCTCCCGGAAATACCATGTCCTTCTCATCATTACAGTGGGCGGTTGGAATGACCAATTGCAAAGAGTGCGTCCAGATCCTACTGAATGCCGGCGCAAAAACCGATTTCAAGAATTCAATTACCGGGGGAAATATTATAGCCGAACTGGCGACCACCTGGATCCCCATTAGTCAACGTGCTCAGGGCATTCAGACAAACATACCGTATTACGAAAAAGCAGGAATGGGCGTGCCCGATTGGTATAAAAAGATGGACATCTCTACATACGGAAACTTCACTGACATTCTAAAACTATTAAAAGATAAAGGCGCCGACCTCGAAGCACTTGATAACAACAAAAGAACGCCGCTGAAGTCTGCCGTATTACAACCAAATGTAAACGCAGAGGTAGTACTCGCCCTTATTGATGCTGGCGCTAATGTAAAAGCAACTGGCATGACAAATGAACCTACAGAATTCTATAAAGAAACTACTGATGCTGAAAAAATCAAAGTGAGATTTGATTTTCCTCACGAAGGAAGAAATGGAAATGGTGCCGGGTACAGCGCTAACATGGACATGGTAAATCCTAAACCAAAAAAAGTGGCACTTATCAGCTACTATCTATATGATCCAGGCAAAGGAAAAGTGAGGGGTGGGGCGCAAAGCGCAATGGTATCAGCGTCTGTATGGAGAACGCCGGATGCTGTAGCCCAAACACAAATAGATGGTTTCTACAGCAAAAGCATCGCTGCCTTAAAAGGATCATTCAAAGAGAATGGCATCGATTTACTTACGCCAAGTGAATTCCTCGACACTGACGAAAAAGCAGATTTCTATTTCAACTTTAGTCAGGAGTCTGCAAAAAAAGAAAAAACATCTATCACGAAAGCAAGAACGGCAGGTGGCTTTATGGGTGAGACTGCCATTGCCACGGTATCAACGTTAAAAATCTCTCCAAGCGATGGAGGCTTCCGCCAATTTTTCATCGCCAATGAAGGAGATGATGAATCGATGCTTTTGAATTTTCAGGGAGGTGTATTCTCTGCCAACCGGAAACTTACTTCGAGTCTTGGCTATGAATTGGCAAAAGGATTAGGTGTAGATGCCGTTGTCGTGGTTTACATCTGCACGCGGAAGGTCAAGCAATTAAAAGACGACTACGGTGTAAATTCTGTTGTGACAATGATGCTTGGACCCAATCCGGGAAGAACAGCAGATGGAGATCCTGATGCTAAGAACCTGGGACAGTTCTACTGTGGCACAAGAACCTATTACAGTTCTCCCGCCATATTTAAAGAAACCGATGGTATTTTCGGACAATACGACGGCATGGCAAATGTGATGAAGGCACATGTGGCCAAGATGTGCAAGTACATCAATGGAAAGGAAAAGGATACCGAAGGGAATTAATAGAGCTATTTAGGTCACAGACGGGAATACACTGAGAGTTCGCAGAGGTAGGAGCCTGCGTTCTCAAAGTGTATCCCTCTGAGCCTTTTGTTACCGCGTGGAATGTATTTTTTGTCATCGATTGCTATCTTTCCAAACTATAACAGCAATCCATGAAAACTCTTCTCAAACTTTCGGTAGCCGTACTCCTAATCAATATCTCCTGCCAGCCCGCAGAGGAGCAAAAGTCACTTTCGTCCAAACTTGATTCTCTCTATGCCCTTCACCCTGATTTCAGCGGAGTTGTGCTGGTAGCAGACAAAGGCAAACCAGTCTATCATAAAGCTTTTGGTTATAAGAATTTTGAAACGAAAGTGCTACTGGATACGGCAACGATCTTTGAAGTTGCTTCCGTATCCAAACAGTTCACCGCCATGCTCATCATGATGCTGAAAGAAGAGGGAAAACTGGATTATGATGATCTGTTGGAAAAATATGTTCAAGGACTTCCCTACCCTGGGATTACTATCCGCCATCTCCTTCATCATACCTCAGGCTTGCCAGATTATTTTGTTCTTATGAACGAACATTGGGATAAAACCAAGGTGGCAGGTAACGAAGATGTAATCGACTATCTCAAGCAATATCATCCCGAGCGACTTTTTGCACCCAATGAAAAATATAATTATAGCAACACTGGCTATATCATGCTGGGATCAGTAGTAGAGAAAGTTTCCGGCAAGAAGTTCATTCAGTTTGCCCATGAACGGATCTTTGATCCTTTAAAAATGAACACGACGGATATCCGCTCCGCAGAAGTGAAATCTTCACTTCCAAATTTTGCACTTGGCCATATGTACGTACCTGAAAAGTCGCGTTACATCCGTGCCGATTCATTTCCAGAATCGAACTACACAATCTGGGTAGGCGGTCGAAAAGGCCCAGGGCGAATAAGTTCAACTACTTTCGACCTGTTGAAATGGGATCGTGCGCTGTACACTGAAGACCTGGTAAAAAGAGAAACCCTTGAGCAAGGTTTCCTTCCCGCGACACTTAAAAACGATTCTATTTCCAACTACGGATTTGGCTGGGAGCTGCGCAAACATCCGACCCTTGGGAAGGTTGTCTGGCATGGAGGCGACAACCCTGGATACAAAGCCGCAATCGTCCGCTATATCGACGCAGACAAAACGGTGATCATGTTACACAACAATGTGAAGGGCGATTTCTATGATATACTCGGTGGGATCGATGAGATAATCGGGGAAGGAAAAGGTCAACGATAATGGCTTAGTCTCTCATCTTTAATCTTTCATCTTATCCATGACGATAGGTCTTCTCTCCGACACCCACTCCCACCTCGACCCGAAAGTCTTCGAGTACTTTAAAGATTGCGATGAGGTCTGGCATGCCGGTGATATCGGTGATCCCGCTATTGTGGATACGTTGGAGAAGTTCAAACCGCTGCGCGCTGTGTTTGGGAATATTGATGACAGAACATTGCAGGCACGGTTTGAAGAAGACTTGTGGTTTGATTGTGAAGGGATGTCAATTTGGATGACGCACATAGGAGGAGCTCCCCCAAACTACAACCCCCGAATAAAAAAGATCTTCAAAGAAAAAAAACCGGATGTTTTTATCTGTGGACATTCACATATCCTGAAAGTAAAAAAAGATGGCGATATGCTTTATATCAATCCTGGTGCCTGCGGCAACCATGGTTTTCATACTGTAAAAACTATCATCCGTATGGAGATCAACGAGGGAAAGATCGGTAAGATGGAGGTGATTGAACTGGGAAAGAGGGGAGTAATTTGAAGATGGGGCAATCTGAAAATTAGTGCAAATTGTTCGAGAGGAGGTCAAAATGAAAATACCAACGATCTCTCATTGGCACAGGGAAAATTTAATTTTAAAAATTACCTACCGCAATGGATTCGGAATCCCAATAACCAACTCGTCAACTCAAAAAATCAATAATTATTTTCCTGCAGCTTTCTTCGCCTTGAATTCTTCCTTGATCTTCTCGATATCCACACCCTTCGCAACCGGCTGGAAGTTCTGGAGTTTAAGAGTCTGCCTTCTACGGGCTGATTTCGCTCTATCTTTGCGGTTTTTGCGCTTGAGTCGTGTTACTGCCATGGTCTGTTCGTTTTTAAGAGGCGCAAAAATAGGCTATGCTGGAGAGGATTAAAAATGATTTCCAAGATTTCTTGTACCCGGAAGCCTGTTTTATCGGAGAAAACCTCGAAAAAACATGCAAATTCGTTCATTTCTGGAATCTATATCACTCAAAGTCATACCTAAGTCGGTCGGGATCAATGTGCAGTCCAACAGTCCTCAAAATTAGCACCATCTAATTTTCAGATTTTCAAATTTTCAAATTAGGCATTGTTAGTTTTACCCCCAGTTAGTTATGGAGAAACCCACCCTGCCGAAAGGCACCCGCGACTTTGGACCGGCACAGATGGCCAAGCGGCAGTTTATTTTTAACACGATCCGAAAGGTATTTGAAAACTATGGGTTCCAGCCGCTGGAAACTCCCGCGATGGAGAACCTGAGTACCCTGACGGGCAAATATGGTGAAGAAGGTGATCAACTGTTGTTCAAGATTTTAAACTCGGGTGATTTCCTTAAGGATGCTGACAAAAAAGAACTGGAGGCGGGTAACTGGAAACATGTGACGCCTGCAGTGACGGAAAAAGGTTTGAAGTACGATCTCACCGTTCCGTTCGCCCGCTACGTGGTGATGAACCGTCATGAAATAACATTTCCATTCAAACGGTACCAGATCCAGCCTGTCTGGCGTGCTGATCGCCCTCAAAAAGGACGCTACAGAGAGTTCTATCAATGTGATGCAGACGTGATTGGAACCGATTCGCTGATATGCGAAGCAGAGATCATCCTAATGATCCGCGAAATTTTTAAAGGACTTGGTATTGCCGACTATACAATCAAAGTCAATCACCGTGGAATACTATCTGGCCTGGCTGCTTTGACAGGATCAGGAGAAAAAGAAGGCTCTCTTTTTGTAGCAATCGATAAGCTGGACAAAATCGGTGAAGACAAAGTAAAAGAAGAACTGGTAAGCAGAGGATTTAGCGAGAGCAGCCTCAAACCGGTTTTTGAAATTCTGAACTTCCGCGGAAGCGCAAAAGAAAAAATAGATTTCCTGAACACTACGTTTAGTTCAAATGATGCCGCTACCGAAAGTGTGAGCGAATTCAGTCAAATACTTTCACTGCTGACTGACTATGGCGTAACCGACGAGCATGTTGAATTTGACATTGCGCTGGCGCGGGGCCTCAGCTATTACACTGGCTGCATCTTCGAAGTGAAGATCAATAATGTTGCCATTGGCAGCGTAAGCGGTGGCGGTCGTTATGATAATCTTACCGCTGTGTTTGATTCCAAGGAAAAGAGTTCTGGCGTTGGTATTTCTTTTGGCGTAGACCGACTGTACGACGCGATGGAAGAACTAAAACTATTTTCTGAAGAAACGCTTATCTCTTCCAAAGTACTGATCTGTCATTTTGATGAATCCTGTCTTCGTTACGGGCTGTCGGTTCTGAATATACTGAGAGAAAAAGGAATCTCGTCAGAAGTTTATCCAGATCTTGCCAAACCGCAAAAACAGCTGGAGTATGCCAACCGCAAGAAGATCGCTTTTACCATCATTATCGGATCCGATGAAATGAAAAGCGGTGCCCTCACTTTTAAAAATATGCTGACAGGCGAACAACAGAAACTCACTCTATCTGAAATCATCTCCAAATTCTAACGCTGTGGGTCACAAGCATTCTATTTCTTCACACGTGTTGACCCTTAGTGATCTTGAACGCATTTTATTGCCGGATTCTCAACTTACCATCTCAGAGGAATCCAAAGGAAAAATTCTGCGCTGTCGCGAATACCTTGATAAAAAAATCGCCACCACGACACAGCCCCTATATGGTGTAAACACAGGATTTGGTTCACTCTACAACAAAAATATTTCAAGAGAAGACCTTGAACGATTGCAAGACAATCTTGTAAAGTCACATGCCTGCGGTACAGGACCGGAAATTCCAACAGAGATCATACGACTGATGCTTTTTCTGAAAGCTCAATCGTTGTCGTATGGATATTCCGGCGTACAAATAGAAACCGTTCAACGACTGACCGATCTGTTTAATAATAATGTCTATCCGAAAGTTTACGAGATGGGTTCACTGGGTGCTTCTGGCGACCTCGCACCTCTTGCTCATTTATCGTTGCCACTGATCGGCCTGGGTGAAGTCACTCACGAAGGAAAAACATTTTCCGCAAAGGAAATGATGGATCGTTTCAATTGGCAGCCGCTTCACTTTAAAGCCAAGGAAGGACTTGCATTACTGAACGGTACTCAATTCATGGGAGCATTTGGCGTGTCTTGCGTGATCAGTGCTCACCGAATATTGAAACTCGCAAACAAGATCAGCGCCTTGTCCCTTGACGTGTTTGATGGCCGCATAGAGCCCTTCGATAAAAAGGTTCATGTCATTCGTCCGCAGAA
>JBBRON010000015.1:0-102036 GCA_038229375.1 Cytophagales bacterium
AGTAGCGGGAATAGGAAGGCTTGAAAATGCAGCGAAGCGGAATGTCAAGCCTGACCAGTTGCGAACTACCCGTGAACCAACGTTCAATTAAGAAATCAATCTACTAATTTATCGTGTTCCCCGCTATTGCTCATGCATAGTGTTAGCGTGCGTTCCTTTTTCTTCGACCGAAGGAGACGTTTCCGTCGTGAAAAATCTTGCCCAAAAAAAACCTATCGAATGTGCGCTAACGTCTCGCTATAGGCCACTAGTGGCCTATATATCCTTATTGGAGTCTAAGGTAATCTTGCTCATCATACTATCCAAAGGGCTTAAAAGCTTTCCAAATCCCTTTTTTGTAACATGGGTGTACCGTTCGGTGGTCTTTGAGTTTTCATGGCCTAAAAGATCCTGAATATACCGGAGATCCGTCCCGTTTTCCAGCAAATGGGTGGCAAAACTATGCCGAAGGGTATGGGCACTGATCGTCTTCTTGATTCCCGCCTTCGCTGCCCCTGCCTTTATTATATTGTTAACACTCCTGGCACTATATTCCTTCCCATCAGGACCTTCGAATACCCAGTGCTTAGGGACGTATTGTGCATAGTATTGAACGAGATGCTGATAAGCTACCTTCGATAGAAGTGTTATCCTGTCCTTTCTACCTTTTCCATTCCGCACATTAATAATTCCCCGATCTACATCAATATCATTTTTCGTAAGGGAAAGCAGTTCGCTCATGCGCAAACCCGCGGAATATAGAAGTAGCACGATGCATTTGTGTTTGAGGTTCTTTATCTCTTGAAAAAGCGAGCTAACCTCTTCTTCACTCATCACCGTGGGTAACTTATATTCTTTTAACGGCCTGTCAAGGTAGTAGACTTGTCGCTCTTTATGTTTTACATGTTCCAGGTAAAACTTTATTGAATTGATAGCCTGATTTTGCGTTGAAATGGAAACTTTCCGTTCGTTAATGAGATGTAAAAGATAGTCGTGTATGTCGGTTTCTGAAAACTCTTCAGAGTTCTTTGGAAGTATGAAACGAAGAAATTGTTTGAATTGTGCCTCATAATTTTCTAATGTCGCAGGGCTGTACCGCAGTTTGATAAGTGTCTCGTGGTAGGGGAGTGGAACCGAAACCGGATCATTGCCGCGTATTTTTTCCAGCACTTCTTTATCACCCCACTTTAATAACTGTACCTCACAGACCTTTCCAAGTGCTATTGAAATTTCACTTAATGACGCTTTGGAATATGGAATATGGTAGCAACGATTGGTAGCCGAATAGCAACGGCCGGGATAAGAATTGACAATGGTGTAAGCTTCTCCCTTGAGATAGCCTCTAAAGCAGATCCAAATCTCATTTTTATGAAGCAAGGGCTCAATGGAAATCATCTGACCGATTTAACAATTAGGCCGATGACTATTGAATTTTTCCCCACCGGTTTTCCAGATGAATTCAGGTTGGTGCCAACGCAGGTTGCCAGAAAGACACCAGCAGTTCCTGCTAATAGATTTCCCGAGCAAAAGCTCAGTGATTTCTGCGTTAAAATGAATTTTGCGCCGAAGGCAGCGCCGCGTTATTTCACCACAAGGTCCACCGAAGCTGTCAACTCATTCTCTGGTTTGTTTTTATCCCAAACTTTTATTTTCACCGAGTAGGTTTGACCTGAGGTCATTGGATCTCCAACGGTAATAGTTCCGCGTAGCACGGATGCGTCTTCAGGGGTATATCCCTCATTTGCCGCAAACAGATCTGCTTCGCCAATAACCGAAGCGCCATTTTTATCTGTGACACTCAACATAAATCCAGGATAGGCTTTACCGTCTTTCAACTCATAATTAGCAAGACCTTCAACGGATATGGCAACTTTGGTGTTGAGTTGCACTTCATTGTTGCTCATGGCAACATTGTCCGGCCCAACCAGTAAAACATTGTCGACGTGGAAGCCATTGTGTGTGTACGAAAGCCCGGTGCTAAAATTTTTATTGGTGCCAGCGCTGAAGCTACATGACGCAAGTATCAATGCGCTAAAGACAACGAAGAGGTAAGGAGTAATTTTCATTCGGTTTGGTTTAGAGTAGGTTTAAAAAGTAAAAGAGGCTCTTTTTTTTCGTTCATTCTTGCTTCTTCAACTTCTCACGATCGGTCATCATAGCATCATCATTGTCATACGTGCACGGCAATATTAATTTCCCATTAGCATCCATCAGGCCTGTTTTCTTATTCAATTGCACAGTTGCAAATCCATCTTCTTCAAATACAATATAGTTATCGTACACGCACGCCGCAATTTCTTTTCCTTCTAATGAATACAATCCCTTCTTTTTCCCAATAGTGGTATCAACGTAGTTGTCGGGATTGATTCCAATAAGATCGAACTGGCAGGGAACAATCTGCTTTCCCTTTAGATCAATCATTCCCCGTTTCTTATTGATCTTCACCATCAGTCTTACGGTGTCTTCCTGCTGAATAGAAGCAGGATCATACAGACATGGGATTATTTCCTTTCCTTCGAGATTAATAATTCCAGCTTTGCCATTGCGCGACACGTCGGCTACTATTCCCATTTTATCGTACGTGGTGTTATCAAAGAGAATCGGTTTATCGTATAGACATTTGACAATCTCGGCGCCCTTTAGAAGGCTGACCATTCCGTACTTGCCATTCATTACAACGGTAGAATTTGATTCATCATTGTAGGACACTCTACTGTAAACAAAAGGCAATACAGTATTCCCTTTGCGATCAATGAATCCCCATTTTCCTTTTTGCTTCACGCCCGCAACTACGTAATCGTAAAACTCAGTCACTTCTTCATAGATCGGTTGAATGATCCACTTCTCATTGTCCATGAATCCGTACTTCCCATTGTCGCCTTTATGACTTTCAAGCTGGCCATGGGACGTAAAAGTGACAACTAAGCAACAAAGAGCGAGAATATTTTTCATGGGATATTTTTGGGTTGTTAGATAGAGTTAATAGAATTAAGCACTCCGGCAAATCGGAGCTCAAAATAGTGAATTATTGACATCAATACCCTACAAAAGCAAAACGCTCTGTGTTCTTTTGAGTGATTACCTGTTTGCCAAATTGCATTCAAGCGCCGAATGCGCCCAATATGAATTTCAACGTTGTATGTGCCTAGCCGAGGAACTCCTTCACATCCGTATACGCCAGATTAAATGAATCCGCCACTGCCTTATACACCACTTTCCCCTGAATCACATTCAATCCCTTTCTCAATTCCATACTCTCCTGACTTGCTTTCTTCCATCCCTGGTTGGCAAGCTTGATTGCATACGGAAGTGTTGCATTCGTTAACGCAAGGGTAGAAGTATAAGGAACAGCGCCCGGCATATTCGCCACGCAATAGTGAACAACATCGTCAATAATATACGTTGGATTTTCGTGAGTGGTTGGCTTACAGGTTTCGATACAACCTCCCTGATCTACTGCTACATCTACCAGCACGGTACCAGGCCGCATGGTTGATAGCATATCGCGTGTAATAAGTTTAGGCGCTTTTGCACCCGGAACCAATACGGCACCGACGATGAGGTCATGGGTCTTCACCAGCTCGCGCAATATATAATCACTTGACACCACGGTGTGGACGTTCTTTGGCATCACATCATCCAGGTAGCGAAGGCGATTAATATTAAGATCTGCAATAATTACATCAGCACCCATACCCGCAGCAATCTTCGCGGCATTGGTACCCACTACACCTCCACCAAGAATCAAAACTTTTGCCGGCATTACACCTGGAACACCTCCTAACAAGATCCCACGGCCTTTCAATGGTTTTTCAAGATACTTCGCACCTTCCTGGATCGCCATGCGTCCTGCTACTTCACTCATCGGTATTAAAAGAGGCAAACTCCCGTCAACGCGTTCCACCGTTTCGTAAGCAAGACAGATCGCGCCGGTCTTGATCATGGCGTGTGCCAACGGTTCATAGGAAGCAAAATGAAAATAAGTGAAGACCAATTGATCTTTGCGAATCAAAGTATATTCCTGTTCGACAGGCTCCTTTACTTTCATGATCATCTCTGCCATGCTGAAGACTTGTTCGGCAGTAGGAAGGATCTTTCCCCCAGCCTTCACATATTCCTCATCAGAGAATCCGCTGCCTTCACCGGCATTGGTCTGAATGTAAACTGTGTGATTTCTGCGGGTAAGTTCCTGTGCGCCGGCAGGTGTGAGCGCTACACGATTTTCATTATTCTTAATTTCTTTTGGTACGCCGATGATCATAAGGGTGAATTAATTATTTGATGATTTGATGATTTGATGATTTGGAGATTTAATGATTTAATGATTTAATGATTTGGGATTTAAAGCTGGTGTCATTTCTTTAATCTTTAATCTTTAATCTTTAATCTTTAATCTTTAATCTTTTATCTTTAGTCTCTAATCTTTAATCTTTAATCTTTATTCTTTTATCTTTAATCTTTAATCTTTAATCTTTATTCTTTATTCTTTTATCTTTTATCTTTTATCTCTAATCTTTTATCTTTAATCGTTCCGTCTCCTTCGGGTCGCAAAGATAATATTTCGTCCACGATTGAAACGCTTAATTTTAAACTTTTAAAGACTTGAATTCAGATTCCACCTACGCTTTTTATGGTTCCCTGCGCCGGGGAATGAGCAATTACCTTCATTTTCAATCGGGCCTTGAGTTTTTATATGTGGAAACCATCACCGGCTATCAGCTTTATGCCATGGAAAAATATCCTTATGCCATCAAAACAGATGTCCCGTCCGACAGTATCGTTGTCGAGGTATTTAAAGCGAGCAATCCTGAAACCGAAAAAGCGATTCACGAGCTGGAGCTGTCAGTCGGCTATGACTATAGTGAGGTAACCATTCGTGATAAGCCCGTCGGTATATATCTTTTCAAGGCCTCACGTGGTGAAACTTTGGTAAAAGGCGGTGATTGGGTTGAATTCTTTCGTCCCTGATGATCATCACACTATTTTATTCCGATAAAATTTTCATTTTGATCACTCCTCTTAATTTCCCTAATTTTGATTTAACCCCTTCCCGATATGGAGAAGAATTGAGGATGATAGCATGAGCCAGACCAAAGCCATTAAATCCAAATTTTCTGAGAAGAAGGTGACTTCCATTTTGGCGGACTACAAGCTGGCGTGTGCAAGTCGTGAAGCAAGTCTCATTGGCCGCAAGGAGGTCTTCATGGGCAAAGCCAAGTTTGGCATATTCGGTGATGGCAAAGAGGTAGCGCAGCTTGCCATGGCCAAGGTTTTTAAGAATGGTGATTTCCGCTCAGGCTATTACCGCGATCAAACGTTCATGCTGGCTATCGGCGAACTCACTTTGCAGCAATACTTTGCTCAATTGTATGCCCATCCGGACGTGACGGCAGAACCAGCATCCGCCGGAAGATTAATGAATGGTCATTATGCTACGAGGATGCTCGATGAAAAGGGTGCCTTCCGTACTCTTTCAAAATTGAAGAACAGCAGTTCGGACGTTTCACCAACCGCATCTCAGATGCCGAGGTTGGTGGGGTTGGCCTATGCCTCCAAACTATTTAGAAATAATCCCGGCCTCGAAAGTTTTACGGAGCTGTCGAGCCAAGGCAATGAAATTGCTTTTGGTACGATTGGAAATGCCTCCACATCGGAGGGGATGTTCTTTGAAGCTATAAATGCCGCGGGTGTTTTGCAGGTTCCTATGCTTACCGCTGTGTGGGATGATGGCTATGGTATCTCTGTTCCTGCAGAATTCCAGACCACCAAATCAAGTATTTCAAAGATCCTCGAAGGCTTCCAGCGCGACCATGAAACGAAAGGGTATGAGATTTACAAAGTAAACGGCTGGGATTACGAGGCACTTTGCAAAACTTTTGAGCAGGCAGAAAAGGTTTGCCGTGAAGAACATGTGCCGGTGCTGATCCATGTTATAGAGATGACTCAGCCGCAAGGACATTCCACGTCGGGCTCTCACGAGCGATACAAATCAAAGGAACGTTTGCAGTGGGAAGTGGAGCACGATTGTATTCGCAAGATGAGGGAATGGATTCTTGTAAATGAGTTGAGTACACCCGAGGAGCTAAACGATCTGGAGAAAGAAGCCAAAGCATTCGCGAAGTTGGAAAAAGAGGCTGCCTGGAAGGCGTTTAATAAAGATATTCAAAAGGATCAGCGTGAACTTTCCGCTTACTTGGAAGAAGCCAAGGCACTTCATTCTTCTATTGCAGACATAAAACTCGAGCTTGAGAAGACTATCAATCCGTTGAGATATGACTCTGTGAAGGCTGCAAAGAAAGTGCTTCGATTACTCCGGGGGCAATCATCCGACGTGAGAGACAAGATCATTCGCTGGGTAGAAAGAACTTCCGCAGAAAACCGGGAGCGTTTCAGCTCGCATTTATACAGTGAGTCGGAGTGGTCTGCCTTAAAGATCGAAGAAGTAAAGCCAGTATATTCTGACAATTCTCCGTTGATGGACGGGCGTGAGATATTGCAGGCGTGTTTCCGTGCAGCACTTGAGCGTGACCCAAGGGTACTTGCTTTTGGAGAAGATGTCGGCAAGATCGGAGATGTTAATCAGGGCTTTGCCGGCCTTCAGGAAAAGTACAGCGATCTTCGTGTAACAGACACCGGCATCCGTGAATGTACAATCCTGGGTCAGGGGATTGGTCTTGCATTGCGCGGTCTCCGTCCGATAGCTGAAATTCAATATCTTGATTATTTGTTGTACGCGATCCAAATCATGTCAGATGACCTGGCGACTTTGCAGTATCGTACGAAAGGAGGGCAGAAGGCTCCGTTGATTATTCGCACACGGGGCCATCGGTTGGAAGGTGTGTGGCACGCCGGTTCACCAATGGGTCTGATACTTGGAAGTATTCGTGGTATTTATGTGCTTACCCCGCGCGACATGACACAAGCAGCAGGATTTTATAACATCATGCTTCAGTCAGATGATCCGGCGTTGATCATTGAATGTCTCAATGGTTATCGCATGAAGGAAAAACTGCCGGATAATATCAGCGAGTTTACTGTTCCATTGGGGGTTCCTGAAACACTGAGAGCAGGGGAGGATGTCACCATTGTTACGTATGGTTCCATGTGCCGCGTGGTGATGGATGCTGCCAATGAATTGGGAAAACTGGGGATCTCATGCGAGGTGATTGATGTGCAGACCCTTCTACCATTTGATATTCATCATTCAATTGTTGAATCAATTAAAAAAACGAATCGGGTTGTCTTTGCCGATGAAGATGTGCCAGGTGGTGCCTCGTCATTTATGATGCAAAAGGTGCTCGAGGAACAAAATGCTTATTCTTTTCTGGATGCAAAACCGTTAACGATCACAGCGAAAGAGCATCGTCCGGCGTACGGAAGTGATGGTGATTATTTCTCCAAGCCAAATCCGGAAGAAATTGTCGACAGAATTTATGTGATGATGCAGGAAACCGATCCTGAACAATTCCCGTCACTTTACAATTAACCTCACCCGTTCAGCGTATAAAAAACGCTTCCTAATTTCGCCTTATACTAGCGAGGTTGAATGGAGGTGTTTCAACTACATTACTACTATTGAGCGCCCGATCTTTAATGGTGATTCTGAGCTTAAGTGTTTTCGTGCTGAACACAGCCAGGAAACCAAAAGATTGCATCGCATACCTTATCGTTCCTTCCAATGGCGTTTTCGCGCCCTCGGGAGATAAAATCGGGAAGCGTCCATTAAATGAATCTCCGCAGCCCGGGTATTCTAATTCTTTGGTGGGATCAAACTCGTTGTATTGCGCAGTTGTCGGGTCCTGAACAAGAAAATCTACGTCGATATTGTAGTGATCAGGGTTGAATTCAAAATAGAACGTATCAATTTTTGCATTGACGGTCCGGACATTCCAGTTGACACAATTAAAGGGTTTTATAAAATTGGGCAGGGTATCATAAGCTGCTACTGTCCTCTTTGTTTTGTAGGTCATGTATGAAAACCTCTTATCCAAAACATTGATCTTACCGTAACCCCCACTGACTAGTTCGGCATAGTAATTTCTATTATTGTAGGGCGGGATTGTATCCGTTGGATTACTCGCATCGAATCCAAGGTCCCCATCGCCATCTTTAAAAGTAACGCTGATGATCAAAGAGTCGGGAGTTGCAGGATCGCTATCGGTCTTAAAGAAATAGTCACTAACCGCTATGGTGGGGATGTTGGAATATTGTGGCGGGTCAAAACAGGAACCCAGGAGTACCATTGAAACCACAGCTATAATCAAAATCAACCAATTTCCCGACAGCTTCATTTATTATACATTTACTAACCTGTAAAATTGTACACGCTTGCAGACTTTTGAAAGTTTTACTGCGGATTTATATCCAATAAACGGCAATTCATTTGAAGAAATTGCATTGAAACACTTTCGGTTTCAGGCAATTAACAACTTAGTATACAAAAAATACCTCACTTATCTCGGGGTAGAGGCTGACAAAGTAGTGTCAATAAACCAGATTCCATTTCTCCCAATAGGTTTTTTTAAGTCGCACGAGGTGATTTCAGGAATCTGGAAGCCCGAAGTAGTCTTTACCAGCAGTGCCACCACGGGGCAGGAGGTTAGTCGTCATTTGGTTCCGTCGACGAAATTTTACCTCCGCCACAGTCAACGGATATTTGAGTCATTGTTTGACCGGCTCGATCAGTTTCACGTCTTGTGCCTGTTGCCATCGTATATGGAGCGGACCGGTTCTTCACTGATTGCGATGGCCAACCATTTTATAAGTGAAAGCAAATCCCCCAGTTCAGGTTTCTATTTGAATGACCTCGACAGGCTTGTCAGCCATCTTGAGCAATTGAAAGGGGACAGGAAAGTTCTCTTGCTGGGAGTTTCCTTTGCATTGATGGATTTGGCCGAACAATTCGAGATTGATCTCAGTCATTGCATTGTGATGGAAACCGGGGGTATGAAAGGTCGTCGCAAAGAGATCACCCGCCAGGAGCTGCATCAGGAAATCTGCAAAAGTCTGAATGTTGACCGGGTGTATTCTGAGTATGGAATGACAGAACTCCTTTCGCAGGCCTACTCGTTCGGAAACGGGATATTTCAATGCCCAGCCTCGATGCGAATTCTGATCCGGGAAGTCAACGACCCTTTTGGAATTGAAAACCATACAACAGGGCTGTTAAATGTGGTTGATTTGGCAAATGCTCATTCCTGCTCATTTATCGAAACTCAGGACTTAGGGAGATTGCACCAAAATGGTCATTTTGAGGTACTTGGACGAATGGACAATAGCGACGTCAGAGGGTGTAATTTGATGGTCCAATGACCCATTTTTCTCGACAAAATGACAAAAACTTACGTCAGGCTTGCGAAACAGCGTCCGTTTCTTAATTTTGTTACCCATAAACCTAGCCAATTATGAAAAGAATTCTAGCAGTTGTCGCCTTAATCGGATTCCTCGCATCGTGCAGCCAATACACTTGCCCAACGTACAGCAAGAAAGAAGTTAAGAAGAGCGAGAATAAAATCTAGGCAGACCTTGGGCGCTATAGCGTCGGTTGGCTATAGGAATGTCCTTATCGGTATTTCCTATAGATACTTCTTCACATCTTCGGCACGGATGCTATCTCCGGCCATGATCACTAGCCTTTCAATTACATTGCGTAGCTCACGGATGTTCCCCGCCCAGGGGTGGGCTTCCAGCAATTTGATAGCTTTTGGTTCCACTTCCTTCTTCCTCGAACCATACTCATCAGAAATATCTTTCAGGAACTTCTCTGCCAGCAATGGAATATCTTCCTTGCGATCGGTAAGGGCAGGCACGTCAATCAGAATTACTCCAAGCCTGTGATATAAATCTTCCCTGAAGCGATTTTCAGCAATCTCTTTCTTTAGGTTTTTATTCGTCGCAGCAACAACTCGCACATTAACCGAAATATCCTTATCACCGCCCACACGAGTGATCTTGCTCTCCTGAAGGGCGCGCAATACTTTCGCCTGTGCAGACAGACTCATATCGCCAATCTCATCGAGAAACAATGTTCCACCTTCCGCCTGTTCAAACTTACCGATGCGTTGTTTAATGGCAGATGTAAACGATCCTTTCTCATGTCCGAACAATTCACTTTCAATCAGTTCGCTGGGGATGGCAGCGCAATTCACCTCTACAAATGGACCTTCATTGTTCTTACTGTTCTCATGAATTGAACGTGCTACCAATTCCTTTCCGCTTCCGTTGGGTCCCGTAATGAGTACCCTGGCTTCTGTCGGCGCAACTTTATCAATCATTTCACGAACTCGCTCCAGGGCAGCCGACTTGCCGATCATTTCAAATTTCTTTGAGACTTTCTTTCGCAATGACTTGGTCTCTTTAACAAGTGAATTTCTGTCGAGGGCATTTCTCACCGTGATCAGCAGGCGGTTAAGATCGGGTGGCTTTTGGAGGAAATCATAAGCACCCATTTTAATGGCATCAACCGCCATCTCAGTGGTGCCGTGCGCGGAAATCATGATGAACGGAGTATGAATGTTTTTTTCTTTCGCTTTTTGCAGTACTTCCATGCCATCCATTTTAGGCATCTTAATATCACAGAAGGCGAGGTCGTACGAATTTGCTTCCAGCAGGTGAAGACCCTCGGCACCGTCTTTCGCTTCGTCTACTTCCAGGTTCAGTTCTGTTTGATCCAGGAGGATCTCTTTTAGGACAGCGCGAATGCTGGCTTCATCTTCAATAATCAGGATTTTTGACATGGGGCAAAAATAGTGAAACCTGCCGCGCTTTCACGCAACAGGTTTCATGTTAAAAAAAAATGCAAGCCTGTAAGCCGGGTTCTGTCGAGCCCTATCATTTGTCTGGTCACGTCATTGCTGACGGACTCTATCAGCCTACCCGTGACGCTGACCCTGCGTTAACAAGATCAATAACGAGCCGCCATTCCATAAATGGGCGTCACTTATTTGGCTTTTCAACTCGTAAGGTTTACCATGCCTCTGATATCACTATCCGAGCGGTGAGCTCTTACCTCGCCTTTTCACCTTTTCCCCTGTAGCACGTGCTACAGGGGTAGTTTGTTTTCTGTGGCACTTTCTGTCCCTTGCTTTCGAAAGAGCCTTCCTGTTAGGAAGTACGACGCTCTATGTTGCCCGGACTTTCCTCCCCCCGACAAGTCGGGAAGCGATAGAGCAGCTTGCCGGTCAAAGGTAGGGAATTTGGTGGTTAATGGAATACCTGCAGGTTACTCGATCCAGGTTACAGGTGGCCAGATAAAGGCGACGGGCATTGCAAATTTCCGTTTTCGGATTTCCCTACTGTATATCCGCTCCTGTCAACTTCATTTCATACTGATCCGCTAAATTGGCCACCTCCTGTAACATTTCCTTTATGTCATCTTCGGAGGATCCTTCCAATGCTGAAACGGCCTCGACCTGCACATAATTCTCGCTGATCATGAAACGACAATAATTAAAAAACGCCGTCTGCTCCAGCAACATCTTTAGATCTATCGATTCATTCATCGGGCAAACCTTTGACGTAAAGGTGATCACCTTCCGGTTGTACAATGCGCTTTGTTTGACATTACCCATCACTGTCTGAAACCTGTTCCCGGCAACGGGCACAATAATTACGGAAAGGGAAGTATTGTATTCAATATACTGGCCATTGATCTGGTCGGAATATTTTTTCATGAAGGCGGGGAAGTCCATAGTCGGTTGTCGGTTAATCGTTACGCTTTAGGTTCAGCGAAATAACTATTGATCAAATTAACTATTTACTTCAACAAAAACACACTATCTAAAAGTAAATCGCATGAAATTTTATGCCGTGGCTGGAAAACTCAATGGTCGGGGCAGGTATTTTGATCACATTTAAAACACGAAGGATGGAATTTAGAATTTTTGAAGAGGTCTGCACACCGGACAGATTAAGATCAAATGACAGAAAGTATTTCCTGTAAGGTGAAAAGTTCATTAGTTCATTTTCAGAATCCCTGCCATATACCATACCTTCTGCGCCTATGCCTACCGCCAATGTTAGCCAGGATGGCAGGGGAAGAACTTTAAAGTTTGCGCTATACCAGAATGTCTGACCGTTATAGTCTTTGAGTACTTCTTCAAAAATACCGTCTCCCAACATCGCTGGACGAAGGGGAGCAAAGGATGTTGGATGAAACGAGAACTTGGGCCAAAGAACTATTTTCTTAAAGAGCTTGCGTTGAATGAAGAACGCCGCGCAGCCAGAGGCGTTAGCCATCAAATCAAATATTGAGGCTCCGTAATTTTCCGAAAACCCGTCAAAAATTTCAATGGATGATACAAACAGAAATCCCATGATTGATCCCCCTAACACAGCCTTGTCGATATCAGGTTGTGCCCAGGTCAATAATCGCGTGGCCAATGCACTCACCTGAAAGGCCCAGAAGAAATGAGCAAACTTGTCCATCTGCTTCCACTCCGGTAGATCGTTAAAAAAATGAAATCCCGAACCACCCCATTGATTCGAATACCAAACATAGCCGAGGCCGATCATTATGAGGAAATAGACTCCAAATGAAAAAGTTAGTACACCTCTGACGCGTGTTTTGCCGTTGCCGATTCGCTGGACGAATGAACTAATTGCCTCCTTTAGTCTCATCCGTTTCTTCCGGTGGATTTTCTTCGAGTTCTTTCCTTCGTTTCTCCCGCGCAGATCTCAATAGATCTTTGAACTCGTTGAAGTTCTGGGTGTAAATAAAACTGGCGCCAGTTGTAATAGCAGAGGTTTGCGAAGTGAGTGAGCTTGTTAATACGTTTACGTTGGAACGGCTATACATTTTTACTTTGAACTTGCCATCCGGTGTCAGCAGATAATCCACTGTCCAGTCGCCTGCGATTGTTGAAATCTGATTTTGTGTCGCCTGCGTACCACCAAAATTTCCGTCACGAGTGACTCTGAGACGACCATTTAAGAATGAGTAGGAGAGTCGCAGTTGAAATGTGTTGAACGTCTCCTGATCTAATTTTCCCAGATCAAGATCAATTTCCAGATTCTGATCCACCTGGCTAAGCCAGTAGCTCAATTGATTGGAGAGGAGCTCACTAACACTATTATACAAAGATCCTCCCGTGTCAAAAGCATCCAGTGGTGAAAGCTTCCGGAGAATGATAAGGCTGAATACCTGGCGTTTTAATTCCTGCTCATCCAGCTTTGCCCTGAATGCATCGAAATCAAGCCTGAGATTTTCAGATTTTCCGGGCACAGTTGCCAATACGGTTGTCGGAAGATTCTTTGCCTCTATGTCAAAATTAATCAGCGGCGACATCATTGGTCCATCCAGTTTAAGAAGGACCGATACCGGATATTTTCTTTTCAGATTGGCGTCGTTGATCAACGTGGGATCCGCAAATGTCGGCCCTAGTGAAGTTAGCTGTCTATAGCTTGCGGAGATGTTAAGTATTGCCTCATAAGGGTCCCCTGACCAGATAATGTTGCTCCCTGGTTTAATTGAAAATTCCTTGTTGATGATGTCCGCCAGGGTAAAATTATACGCGCCTTCCGTGAATTCGATTGATCCAAACATGTTGAATTCGCCTTTTGTATCAATCTGAAGAAGGATATCACCGTTACCCCGTCCACGAATGATGTCCCCTGATTTTATGTCAAAGATAATTTCTGCATAAGCATCTGGTGTGACATCAATGTTGAGATCCAATGCCAGTCCCGACAATTCTCTCTTGTAGGATGTTTGTTTTTTGGCAACCCGTTTTTGAATGCTATCGGTAAAATTGGAAAATTCAATAAAGTCTTTCTTTTCCTGAGACGCCGTTCCTCCGACGGGAATGGAGAGCCTTGTATTTTTATTGGTTCGCGTGGTGGAGGATATCTTGAGATTGGAAATGGGTCCAAGAATATTCAGCGTACCTGTTCCAAATGCCTGGCCATAAAACAGGTTATTATCTTTAGCACTGGTATTGAGTAGGTGCAGATTTGTAAAAGACGCGTCGATGTTTATGCGCATTTTCGAAAAGCTGCGATGAGCAATGTATCCTTTGAGAACTCCCTTGTTCTTGAATCCGTCTGTAAGTTCAAAGTCTTCAAAAAGGATTTGTGTTGGTGTGATTCCCAACGTACCTTTTACTTTGTAAAGTGTTTTCAGGTAGTTGACCATTAATTGGCCATCCTCAATTTTAGATTCTCCTGAAATATTAGGTTTTGAAAACGTCCCTTCAATAGCGTATTCGCCCGTGAGTGTACCATCCATTCGCGAGAAAAGATCCTTTAAGATTGGCTCCAATAACTTAAGATTGGCTTTCTTGAGAATTGCTTTGGTATGCAATGGATTCTCTTTGTCTCTGGGATCATAGTATCCCTTTACGTCAACAATGCGGGTCTTCAAGCGATCGACGGTCAGATCGATATTAAAGTGATCACTTTTCGGGTCGCGTGTGTTGTTTCCATTTATTTCGCCAACATAGAAATCGTTGATGATCAATGAGTCAATATTGAGAATGTTCTCGACGTACACATTGGAGTAAATGTCGCGTTGCCTTACCTCGGCGTTCAAAAGCCCTTTGAATTTCTCCGTGCTGAAGAAATTTAAGAAGGAAAGATCAAAATTGTTGATGTCAATCTGAAGCGTCTTCGTTGGATCATGTGAGATATCGCCATCGATTCTTATTGACTGGTTATCTTTGCTCAACCCGAGATGATGAATGCTCCATTCCTGGCCGTTCATCAAAGTGTAATTCTTGTCATTGAATGACCATCGTTCGCCGAGAACTTTGATGACCGAAGGGAGAATTCTTATTTTAGTGCTGTCTTTCAGGAAGTCAATTTCCGACCGTAAGCGGATGGAGTTATCGTAGCCGTCCTGATCGAGGTCAAATCCCAGGTCGATGTGATCTTTGTTCCAAATGCTTTCAAGAAATAGATTCTTGGTTTTAACATTCTGATTTAGTTGCTGCCTCAATGAATTGACGGTTAATTGAGCCAGTACCTGAGTGCTGTCACGGACTTTTGATCCGTTAAATTCAATTTCATTTTCCTTAAAGATTTGCCCCTCGAAAATCAGCGAATCAATATTCGATAGAATGTGCATGCTCGACGTGATGCCATTTGAAAATTCCCCCTGTATGTGCGTCTCTTTGGAGGTGTGTAAATTGATGCCTAGAAGGTGAAAAATGTGATTAGCATCATGGATATCGGCCGTGATCGTTGCTTTGTAAGTCTGATCGGTTTTTAATTTTGATTGGTAATAACGTTTGATTGCCACGGGATCGTTTTTAAGATTAAGAACGAATTCGCGAACAAGCTTTTCAATGTCATTGAAAAGTGTCGAATAGTAGAAGTCTCCTTTAAGGGATAGGTCAGCGGCTGAGCTGCGAAGTGTAAGTGATCGTACGTTGTTTTCATTTTCCGAGATAACGCGGATCGAATCAAACAGAATGGTTTCGTCCCTGAATTTGATACTGGTTTTTTGAAAGAGTGCGGTTCCAACAATGGAATCCAGTTCGAGGCCCTTGCTGTTGATATTTACATACGACTGCAGAAACAATTCTTCTTTCGTTAGTTTGAGCTCTTTAAAAAAAGCGGTATCAAGCCTTGCTTCTAAATTAATAAGGTCTTTGCCCTGACGAAGGTCGATTGACCCAATCATTGCAAACTGAAGATTAGGGTCGTCAACAGTTAATTCGCCTTTAAAGAACTGATTAGCAAATCGGGCATTGGAATGAATATTGGAATAGGTATAGCCACGCAATCCGATGGACGATATGTCTCCTTTGAGGGTGAAGTCGGCATCTTCTTTGGAAAATCCTTTTCCATTAATGTGCCCCCTCATGTTCACTTTTTGATATTTTGAAGTGTCCTCCAGAAATTTGCCGAGATCAAAGTCGATAAGTCTAAGTTTCCCACTATAGGATGTCTTGCTGATATTATCCTGAGAAATTTTGTAGTTGATGTCGGATTGGACTTGTCCAAACCTGGTGGTAATGTCTCCATTGGCAACGAAGTCATTAATAAACCCTACAAAGTTTCCCTTGAGTAGAATCTGATTGAATGGCACAAGATTCGCATAAACGCTTTCCGGAAGAAATACTGCCAGGTCATGCGCTGTTACAATGGATGGGACGAGTTTTGCATTAATGAATGTCTCTGTTATTGATGGAAGGCCGTCCATTTCAAGGCTCCCCTTCAAATGAGTGGAGCCCATGGTGATTTCCATCGGGCTAAAATTGAAGTGACTTACTTTTCCATTGAACCGGCCATTCAAATAAATGGGGTCTTTCCATTTCTCGAGGCCCGTAGTAAAATTGCTAAGATCTTCCGGATCGAGAATTGTGTTTTTAAGGTTGGCATTGACAACCACTTTCCTATTAAAGTCGCTTAGATCGCCCTGGCTATTGTATTTTAAAATGATCGTATCAGAGATATGACTTTTATTGCAATTCAAATTAAGGCCCAGAAATTCCATCGATGACTGGCTGACCCGGAAAAATGTACTGAATTCTTTAATGGTGAGTTGGGTCTTTCTATCCTTCGCCTGCATCGACGCCAGATTGAACTCAATCGTATCTCCAATTACTTTGAAGTTGTTTAGATTTCCCGCATCGAGACCGATAAGGAAATGATTGCTGTCAAATCCAGTTTTTACGGAGTCTTTTTCTGGAAGATCGTAAGAGAACACTGATTGTTCCACCACAACTTCCCCGATGTTTATTTTAGGGCTCCGGCCACCCTTTTTTCCGGACGACAGTTGGCGGTTAATTTCGTTGATCCAGATATTAATGTTAAGTTCTTTGGTTGTATCTGATTCTGGAATGGAAACAAGATTCACTGCGCCACCGGTAAGGGAGACCGCGTCAAGATTGATGTCTTTATTCTGATAAACACTCTTGAGACTAAAATTGATATAGAGCCTTCCGGCTTCAATCATTGGGTTGTTTTGGGGATCGGTGATTCGGAGATTGACGATCTCCAGGCGGTCGTACCACAATAAATAGAAACGGTCAAACTCGGTGTCAAAACCGGAGACCTTTGCGAATCCGCCGGTTACCCGGTTGATGATGGCCTTCTGAACGGCAGGGATCTGGAGTACAGCGAACCCAATTACTAAAAAAACCAGAGCTCCAAACAGGCCATAGAGGACAATTCTCTTCACCCATTGCAGAACCCGAATTTTAATAACTTGCCATTTCATTTACCTGAATATGCGGCCTACTATTCTTGCCATTGAGTCATCTTGTGATGAGACTTCCGCTTCCGTAATACGTAACGGCAAGGTACTCAATAATATTATAGCGTCGCAAAGTGAGCACCATAAATACGGCGGTGTAGTACCTGAATTGGCATCCCGTGCACATCAAAGGCTGATTGTTGAAGTTGTTGATGAGGCTATGCGGGGAGCTTCAGTAAAAACAGAAGACCTGGACGCAGTTGCATTTACCAGAGGGCCAGGCTTGATGGGTGCGCTGCTCGTTGGAGTATCGTTTGCGAAAGGCCTGGCGCTGGCGCGTAACATTCCGATGATTGAGGTGAACCATATGCAAGCCCATATTCTCGCCCACTTCATTCCAACCCGGGACGAGCAAGGGGCTGAACGTGTCAAGCCTGTTTTTCCGTTTCTTTGCCTTACAGTAAGTGGCGGTCATACCCAATTGGTGGTAGTTAGAGATTATCTTGATATGGAGATCATTGGCCAGACACAGGATGACGCTGCCGGCGAGGCGTTTGATAAGTCGGCCAAGATTCTCGGGCTTCCGTATCCGGGCGGCCCGTTGATTGATCGATACGCAAAGCAAGGGGATCCTGATCGATTCAAATTTCCAAATACTGATATGCCTGGCCTGGATTTTTCCTTCAGCGGAATTAAGACGGCCATTTTGTATTTCGTAAGAGACGGCAAGGAAAAGGATCCGAACTTTGTGGAGAATAATCTGAATGATATTTGTGCCAGCATTCAATCGAAGCTTGTGAAGATGTTGCTGGTACGTGTGCAGAAGGCAAGTGCTGAGACTGGAATCAAAGAAATTGCATTGGCGGGTGGTGTATCCGCTAATTCCGCATTGCGCAACGGTTTGACACAGATGGGCAGGCAGCTGGGATGGAAAACCTATATACCGGAATTTCAATACTGCACTGACAATGCTGCTATGATAGCAATGGCGGCACACTTCAAATATCTTAAAGGAGAGTTTGCATCGATGGATATTGCACCTGTTCCAAATCTGAGTTTAGAAGGCACTCACAAATGAAGAATCCTTTTCAAACAGGAGATAAAAAAGTCTATACAAGGAAAATTGAGCCGGCTGATCAGGCAATTTTTCACGATGAGCTTTTGCATCCGGTTTATTCTACCTTTGCCATTGCACGCGACTTCGAATGGTCGTCGAGGCTCTTCTTTCTGGAGATGAAAGAGGCTGATGAAGAGGGGGTTGGTACATTTTTACAGATAGATCATAAAAGCCCGGCTTTTGTGGGGGAAACGGTGGTTATCACTGCGACCGTCGAGAGTGTAAACGGAATGGAGTTAATCTGTGGTATTGAAGCCCGCGTAAGTAACCGACTAATAGCCATTGGCAAGACTGGTCAGAAGATGTTGAAAAAGGAGAGGTTGGCCAGCGTTTTTACAAGACCGTCCTGACTTGGCTGCGCGTTGAAAGTTATCAGTGACCAGGAGGTCAAGGGATGAGTTTCAGAAACAAAATGATTTTGGAGTTGAATAATAATTTGATCGGGTAATGTCTTCGGAGAGATTTTCAAGTAACGTCAGTATAAAGAACCGGCAGGCTTCGTTTGAATACGAATTATTGGAGACGTATGTGGCCGGGCTCGTGTTGCGGGGAACGGAGATTAAATCCATTCGGGAGGGAAAAGTAAATCTCCAGGAAGGCTACGTATATTTTTCGGATAACGCAGCGTTGGTGAAAGGAATAAATATCAGCCCGTTTTCTCAGGGCACTCATTACAATCATGAGGCGGCACGCGAGCGCAAGTTGCTGATGAAGAAAAGTGAGATGATAAAGTTGAGGGCAAGAATTGAAGAGAAGGGTCTGACGATCATTCCGCTAAGGTTATTTATAAATGATCGGGGCTATGCGAAATTGGAGATTGCTGTTGGAAGGGGTAAGAAGAACCATGACAAACGTCAAAGCATCAAAGAAAAGGATATTAAAAGGGAACTTTCTAAAATAAAATTCTAAGGAGAGTATTACTCATGGAACCAGGAGAGTTTGGGGTTTGTCGCTTGTCAATAGTGCCAGTTCGTGCTTTGCATAACCATAGTGCGGAGCAGGTAACGCAGCTTCTCTTCGGTGATCACTATGAAGTAATAGAAGTAAGTGCTGATAACAGGTGGCTGAAGATCAGGATTTATTCGGATCAATGTGAAGGTTGGCTTGATGCAAAGCAGCATCATTTGATCTCAAGGGAATACTTTGATCAGATAAATCTCACGGACTATAAAATTACCACAGACGTTGCCTCCACCGTTCTTTATAAAAAGAGTCCATTGACCATTGTGATGGGAAGTATTGTCCCGATATCAAATTCAGAACTTTTTAAAATTGAAGAACAGTTCGCTTTTAATGGCGAATCAAAAGGACTCGGTCAGCGTCGTGACCCGGAGCTTATGATTAACATTGCCAGAAAATATCTTTCTTCACCATTTCAGTGGGGTGGCAAGAGCCCGTTTGGTATTGATGCTTCCGGATTGGTTCAGATGGCTTTCAAAATTTCGGGTTATTCTCTCCAACGTACGGTTAAGCAACAATCGGCACAAGGGAAGAAAATGAAATTTACAGAGGCCGTTCCAGGCGACCTCGCCTTCTTTTCAGACAAGGGAAACACTATCACTCACGTTGGAATTTTTCTTGACGGTGGACGAATTATCCATGCGTACGGTCATGTTCGCATTGATAAGTTGACGGAAGAAGGCATTTTGAATCCGGATACAAAAATATATAGTCATCTGCTGACATCGGTGAAGAGGGTGATCTCATAGTCGAATGGTTTGTCCGCACTGGTCACCCCTACAGAGCGGATCCCCTTGAACACTATTCATGCTCTACAAACAGATCGCACCTAGGGAACTGTTCTTCGTAGTAAATCTCCGCCATTTTAACAGAATTTATTCGCTTGGTTCAAAAGCCCCATCGGGGCGAATTGTCTGTAGAAACGTATGCGTTGAGCGAGGTCCAAGCCCCGTAGGGGTGACCTGTTAAAAAGATTTTCTCAGGTTTTCTGTCATTACAAAACACATAAATATCTATCGTTCGTGTGGTTTAATATTTTTTAAATAAGGAAGAGCATCATAGAAAAACTAGTTTCAAAAAATAATACATCGAGTTGTTAAAGGAACATGGAATTGAAATCGATGAAAAATATCTATTTAAATTAGATTGAGTGAACGAACGAACACAGGTCGCCTCTAGGGGGCTAATCCCCTTGATCGTTATTCATGTTCAACAAACAGATCATTCCTACAGAGCTACTCTTCGTAGTACCCCTCTTGCAGAACCAAAACTTTGGGATTATCTTTTCATCATGGATAGTAGGGTATTGGTACTGAATCAAGACTTTAGTCCGCTCATGGTATGCTCGGTAGAGCGTGCTTTTATCCTTGTTTACCTGAATAAGAGCGAAATGATCCGCTCGGCCAATGGTCACAAAATCCATAGCATTACCCGCAGTTTTCCAATGCCGTCCGTGATCCGGCTGAATCGCTATGTAAATGCTCCCTACAAAGGGGTGAATCTTACGCGGCAGAATATTTTCAAACGCGATAATTTTGAGTGTCAATACTGTGGTACCAAAAGAGATCTCACGCTGGATCATGTGATACCGAGTTCGAGGGGAGGCCCTCACTCATGGTTGAACCTGGTAACAGCGTGTAAAAGGTGCAATGCAAAGAAAGGCGACTACACACTTGAGGAGGCTGGCATGTCTATCATGAACCGCCCGTTCAAACCATCGTATACGTTGTTTCTACGTGATATCAGCGGGATGAAACAAGAGGAGTGGGATGAGTTTTTGAGCTGAAAAAAATAGGGGCAAGTAGTCAGTAGTGGGGCGCCAGTCTTTCGCAACTTACTTCTCACTACTGTCTATTCACTCCTGTTTCTAAAATTTCAATCTAAATACCGTCTTCACTCCCGGCTCTGATTCGACTGACAACGATCCATTATGCATCTGCATGATCTGACGCGAGAGACTTAGTCCAATACCAGATCCCGTTTTTTTAGTGGTAAAGAACGGAACAAAAACTCTGTTGAGCGCTTCTTTGATTATCCCCTGACCGTTGTCTGATACTTCTATCACAACAGAATTGCCAATAGATTTTCCAGAGAGTTCAATTTTCCCTTCTGGGGTTTCCCACAGTGCTTCAATCGAATTTTTTATCAGGTTGATTAATACCTGTTCTATCATTTCTTCATCGGCCTGCACGGTTTGGTATTCCGAATCCCATGAAATTAAAAAATCGATTGTCGTCTTTTTAATCTCAGGTCGCATCAATTGACCAACTTTTTCAAGAATTTCTTTTACGATGATCGTTTTGATTTTTGGCTGAGGCAACGAGGTATATTCGCGGTAAGCGTCAATAAATTTTATAAGGCCCTTGCTCCGGTTTTCGATGGTACTCAATCCTTCTTTCAGATCTTCAGCACCTTCACTTTTTAGTTCATAGTGATTGTTCATCTGCACCATGTCGTGGTCGAGTATTTCGCGAAGAGTTGAGGTAAGCGATGAAATAGGGGTGATGCTGTTCATGATTTCATGCCGCAGCACGCGTGTAAGATTTTGCCAGGCCTCAATTTCCTGCTGCTGTAATTCTTCCTGGATATTCTGGAGTGTCAGCAACTTCATGGTGTTTCCCCGAATTCGTAGTTCCGTTGCCTGAATCGTTAACAGAAAATCCTGGTCGGCTTTATATAGAGTACTTTTTCCCGGCTCCACGTCTCGCAACGCTTTTAGCAGTTTGCCATTCCTCGCAGCCAACTCATCAATGTTCTTGATCGTCGTCTGCACGCCCATGAATTTTTTTGCGTTCGCGTTGATTAGTTGCACATTTCCTTCCGGATCAAATGATAAAATTCCCGTTCGTACTTGTTGCACAACCGTGTTCAAATATTGCCAATGCTCTTCTTTTTCCGATCGTGCCTTTCGAAACGCTTCAAGCACTTCATTAAACTCAGCATTCAGATCACGAAAGCTTGCGCCGAGTTTATTGTCAGCAGTAAATCCCGAAATAAAGTCCGAGTATTTTACCGACTCAAGAAAGCGCGTGAGTTTGCGATTCGTTTGTGAGGAAAAGCGATTGAGTTCAACAAGTTGGCCGATAATTATGAGTGTTGTAAGAAGCGCCGCGAAAATCATATTCGGCCGATTGATCATGTACACAAACAAAGCCATCGTGATGCCGATTAGTGTAACCCGGAAGGCTATACGAAAACGAAAATCGCGGAAGAATTTCATTCGTGGGGAGTTTAGAAGCCAGAAATTGAGGAGCCAGAACGGTGCTCTGGAAATTCATAACCGGACGTTTTATCGATAGAACTCTCCAAAATCTTAGGACATAACGTCAACACTTGTACACGTAGCACATCAACACATTTACAATCCATGTTTTTCCAGGCGCCTGTATAATGACGACCGTGTGAGTCCCAATTCAGCAGCTGCTTGTGTGATATTGCCATTGTATTTCTTAAGGACTTTGCGAATGAGCAGTTTCTCCACTTCATCAAGATTGAACTGATCGAGATTGAGTGGTTGTTCATTGTCTTTTCCTGCGGTGGTATTAAAATTGAAATCTTCCGGCTGCAATACCGAGCTATTGGACAGAATAACGGCGCGCTCAATAGAATGTTGGAGCTCGCGGATATTTCCTGGCCAGGGGTGTTTATTCATTCGTGTCATCGCTCCGTCGCTGATCTTTGTCACGTTCTTGTGATATTTTTCCGCGTAGTGTCTCAAAAAGAAGTGTGAGAGCAGCGGAATGTCCTCCATTCGGTCCCGAAGAGATGGAATTTCAATTTCAATAGTATTTACGCGATATAGTAAATCTTGCCGGAATCTGTTCTCTTTCACCATGTCATACAGTGGAAGGTTCGTGGCACAAATTAGCCGGATGTCTATCGCGGTATCTTTATTGGCACCTACACGGCTAACTTTTCTATTCTGCAATACTGTCAGCAACTTGGCTTGTAAGGGCATCGACAGATTTCCGATTTCATCGAGAAACAATGTGCCGTTATTGGCAATTTCAAACCGGCCAGGGCGATCTTCCCTTGCATCGGTAAATGATCCCCTCTTGTGACCAAAAAGTTCGCTTTCAAAGAGCGTCTCAGTAATGGAACCAAGGTCGACACTTACGAAGGATTCTTTACCGCGTGACGAATGGCGGTGAATGGCTCTTGCAATCAGTTCTTTTCCAGTACCATTCTCACCAAGGATCAGAACATTGGCATCGGTGTGAGCGACGCGATCGATCGTCTGGAAAATACGTTGCATGATCGCACTTTGCCCGATAATTTCCTGATAGCGTTCGTTGATGGCCTGATTGATTTCCAGGTTTTTTAATTTCAATGTATGAACCTCGTCACGAGTTTCGCGCAGGCGCATGGATGAGTACAGGGTGGCCAATAGTTTTTCATTTTCCCAGGGCTTCAAAACGAAATCGGTAGCGCCTGCTTTAATAGCCTTCACCGCCATTTGAATATCTCCATAGGCGGTGATGAGTACAACAACAGCAGAAGGATCTATCTGCAAGATTTTTTCAAGCCAGTAATAGCCTTCACTTCCGCTGCTGACATCTTTTGTAAAGTTCATGTCAAGCAGGATAACATCGTAGTTATCGTTGTTCATGAGCGAAGGGATGGCTTCCGGATTTTTCTCGATATCAACCTGAGCGAAGTGGCGCTTCAAGTGCATTTTGGCTGCCTTGAGTAAGTCTTCGTTATCGTCAACGATGAGGATTTTTCCTTGCTTCTGATCAGTCATTCAAAGGTTTGTTTTTCAATTTTTGTCCGAAGATGGGCAAAGTTGATACCGATATTCAGAAGCCCTTTTGCGGCTTGTTTTCCAATAAATCACCTGACAATCTACAAAATTCACGTCCGAATTCGGACATATACGTTCAGCTTTGAACGAATATTTTTCATAAAAGATGGCTTTTTGTTCGATTTGGCCGTTGGCACGGTAGTTGGAAAAGGGGTATTGTCTTTCCAGCCCGAAAAGGATCGACTAAAAATTAAGTATCGAATGGATAAGCAGATTAAGAAGAAGACGTGGACCTTGAAAAGAATTGCTACCTGGGGTGGGATAGCTGTATTTGTGAGTTTTGTGGCCTATCAATTTATTTTCGCTGACCGGCGCCCAACGTTGGTGGTGGAGAAAGACAAGATCACCATTTCAGAAGTGAAGAGGGGGGAGTTTAAGGAATACATTCCTCAAACAGGAATTGTTGAACCAAGCCGTCAGTTTTTTCTTGATGCGATCGAAGGTGGAAATATAAAACGCATTGTTCGCGAAAGCGGTGCAATGGTGAAGAAAGGAGATGTCATTCTTGAAGTAACCAACTTAAATCGCGAGATCACGGTATTGGATCAGGAGTCAAATCTTACTCAAAGTATTAACCGGACACGAGACACCCGGCTCCTCATAAGCCAAAATGCATTGCGGCAACAGGAAAGTCTGATAACCATCGATAATGCGTTGGCTACCCTGGTACCTAAGTATCAGCGTCAAAAACAATTATTTGAAAAGAAACTGATTTCCAAGCAGGACTTTGAACAAACAGAAGCGGATTATCGATCTAACCTTAAAAGGCGCGATATTACTTACCAAGCTTTTCAGATTGATTCTATAAGCCGTGCTAATCAGGTTGTTCAGTTAGATGAATCGGAAAAGAAATTACTTCAGAGTCTTGTAGGTGTTGGAAAGATATTGGACAACCTTACACTCAAAGCCCCTATCGATGGCCAGCTTTCTACTCCACACTGGGAGATCGGTCAGGCCGTAACGGTAGGCCAGCGCCTTGGCCAGGTTGATATCGTGGGTGAGTATAAGGTGCGTGTTCCTATCGATGAACTGTATCTTCCACGGATCACAACAGGGCTTCATTCGACAACGGATTTTGCGGGAAAGACATACAATCTCGTGATCGCTTATGTTTATCCTAACATTACCAACGGACGGTTTGAAGTTGATATGAACTTTGAAGGTGAAACACCTCAAGGTATCCGCAGAGGTCAGTCCCTTCGCATGCGAATAGAATTGGGCCAGTCTTCTGAGGAGTTATTGTTGCCAATGGGGGGATTTTATAAGGATACCGGTGGAAACTGGGTGTTTATTCTTGAGAACGATAACAAGGCAGTTCGCCGCGACATTAAACTGGGAAGAAAGATGGGAAGCGAGTACTTTGAAGTACTCGAAGGCCTGAAACCAGGCGAAAAGGTTATCACTTCCTCATATGAGAATTTTGGCACCAACGAAGTTTTAGTATTGAAATAATGCAACTATTTGCTGACGAAAGCGTCTAATGGTCTGTAACCAATTAAAAGAAACACGGTATTTATTAAAACTATTTCGAACAAACTGACATCTAACCACAAACTCCTTAGCTATGATTAAATTAAAAAACCTTGAAAAAATCTACACGACGGAAGAAGTAGAGACCACCGCCCTGAACAGCATCAACCTTGAAATAAAGGATGGTGAGTTTGTGGCGATCATGGGACCTTCAGGATGTGGTAAGTCTACATTACTGAATATCCTCGGTTTGCTTGACAACCCTTCAGGTGGTGAATATCACTTCGGAGACCATGAAGTAGCAAAATATAGCGAACGCCAGCGCGCTCAGTTGAGAAAAGGATCGATTGGATTCGTATTCCAGAGCTTCAACCTTATTGACGAGCTTACTGTATTTGAAAATGTTGAGCTTCCTTTGTTGTATATGAAAGTGCCCGCGTCTGAAAGAAAGACCAGGGTAGAAGCGGTGCTCGAGCGCATGAACATCATGCACCGTCGCAATCACTTCCCTCAGCAGCTTTCCGGTGGTCAGCAGCAGCGTGTGGCAATTTCCCGCGCGATTGTTGCCAAACCTAAGGTGATACTTGCCGATGAGCCCACTGGTAACCTGGATTCGGCTAATGGTGAAGAAGTTATGAAACTCCTTTCACAATTGAATGAAGAAGGAACAACCATTGTAATGGTTACTCACTCACCCTATGATGCGAACTACGCCCACCGGATTGTCAACTTGTTCGACGGTAAAGTGGTTACTGAGAATATCAAAGAACATTTCCACGTTTAGGATTAGAAATAGAGCGTTGAGAAGTGAGTATTTCGATATTCACTTTTCCTGCTTCGAAGATTTCAAGGTCCTCGCGCCTTGAATGCGTTCTTCATAGTTTAGGTTTAGGTTAGAATGAGACCCGCATTTGTCCTGCTGCATCAGGACGGATGTGGGTTTCGTCATTCGACCACATTGAAGGAATTTGAGGAAGACTGATCAGAATTCAAAGGATCAAAAAACTGCAGTATTGGACGTAAGTGTACAGGTTGGTGTTCATTGGCGGACACGGCTAAAGCCATAATCTGCTCATAGGCTTTTCTTTCGCAATGGTATAATTGTTGGATCTTACATGCAACTGTTGGTATTTTGATAGGTCTATTCTGTGAGGTAGGAGATAGGAGACAGGAGTTAGGAGACAGTAGTTAGGAGACAGTAGTCAGTAGACAGTAACCAGTAGACAGTAACCAGAAGTTTCTCCCAAGCCATTACCATGATTAAAAACTACTTGTTGATTACACTCAGAAGTATGATGAAGAACAAGGTGTTCATTTTCATCAACGTATTTGGAATGGGGATTTCTATCGCATGCTGTATTGTAGCGTATTTCAACTACGATTATAACTTCAGCTTTGATTCAAATCATTTGCAGGCGTCCACTATCTATCGTGTTGGGTGCAATCGAGTATTTCAAAATGAAGAAAAGGAATATGGATTTTCCCAAATTGCCCTTGGAAATATTATCAGTCAAAATGTGCCAGACGTCAAGGCGGTGGTGCGCTATTCACAGGGAAATACCAATTTCCGTATAGGAACAGATCTTTTTGCTGAAAAGGTGATTTATGTTGATCGTCCTTTTTTTAATCTTTTTACGTATGAATTTATTGAAGGTGATGGTTCCTTAAGGGATAAAAGTCAGATATGCATCAGTGATAAGGTCGCAAAAAAGTTCTTCAGAACAGAGCATGCCGTGGGTAAACCGATCACACAAATGCTCGATAGCGGAAGGACGAAGGAGTATGTCGTGGCTGGTGTCTTTAAGGAGCAGCAAGACAATTCCAGTTTTTCTCACGATCACATGTTCTCGCAGTTTGATAATCTTTTTGAATTCGATCACGATCTGGATGAGAACAGCTGGCGTTACCGTAATACCTTATTTATTCAGGTAACAGATCCATCAAGACTCGCCGCGGTCCAGCAGCAAATAGATCCTTATGTTGAGAACAATAATAAGATTCGTGAGGATTTTGTTATTAAAAATTGGGTAATAGAACCATTTGTAGGTATGGGTGCGAGGGATGGTTACGGTGACAAGCCGGGCACCTGGACCCATAGCGGATCACCCCTTGTGGCTGTTATAGGAATAGGAATGATGGGGATATTTGTACTACTGATAGCCTGCTTCAACCTCACCAACACAGCCGTAGCCATTTCGTCAAGGAGGTTAAAAGAAATTGGGTTACGAAAAGTGATGGGTAGCTCCAGACAAAGTCTGATAGTTCAATTTATTGGCGAGACAACATTTATCTGCTCGATAGCACTTCTTGTTGGATTGATTTTAGGAGAATTTGTTTTGATACCGGCCTTCAATGTTTTGTGGTCGGGTTTGAAGATCGTTACAAACTATTGGGGAAGTCCTAATTTCCTGATCTTCATTGTAGGCACGCTTGCCTTTGTAAGTCTGCTGGCGGGTGGTTACCCTGCTTTTTACATCAGTAAATTTCAGCCGACCGCTATTTTGAAAGGTACCTTGAAGTTTGGCGGCACCAATTATTTTACCCGGACATTACTCACTTTGCAATTCATCATTTCACTGGTTGCCATCGTCAGCAGCATTGCATTTGTTGACAATGCCAGGTTTCAAAAGGAGTTCGATTTGGGATTCAATAAGGATGGTATAATCTATACGAATGTTGAGGGCAGATCAGAATATGAAACGTATCGCAATGCCTTGCTTGAAAACCGTGATATTATTTCTATAGCAGGCTCGCAGCACCATCTTTATTCATCATCGATCAATGATCCGATTAAGCATGAAGGGCAGGAGATTGAAGTTGACATACTTGATGTAGGTGAGGATTATTTGCCGACAATGGGTCTTACATTGAAAGCGGGAAGGAATTTTGAAAAGGAGTCGGAGAATGACAGGAAAGGGTCTATCATCATAACGGAGGGACTTGCCAAAAAGTTGGGTATGAATGAGCCAATCGGACAGCAGATTGTCTGGATGGATACAGTAAAATACTACGTCGTTGGTGTAGTGAAAGATGTTTATAATAGGGGATTATGGGAGCAAATGGAGCCGATCATGTTTCGATACGGTTCGCGTGACAAGGTGAATCATATTCTTGTAAAAGTACCGATTGACAAGATTGCTGAAACGAATCTGTTCATGGAAGCCAAATGGAAAGAGATTTTCCCAAACATTCTCTATAAAGGAAGATTTATGGATGAAGAGCTCGTTGAAGCTAATACTATAAACAATAATATACTTGTCATGTTTATTTTCCTTGGTGCGATTGCGCTTATGCTTTCAGCAACCGGCTTATTTACGCTCGTGTCTCTTAACATCATTAAAAAGATGAAAGAGATTGGTGTGAGGAAGGTACTGGGAGCGTCGGTTGGCAATCTCGCAAGGGTAATTAACACAGAGTTTGTTGTTATTCTTCTGGTCGCGTCAATCCTTGGAAGTTATGCCGGCGCAACTCTGTCGGCAATTTTCATGGCAAGTATTTGGAAGTTCTATCAGTCAGCAACGCTAATAACAATGATTACGTCAGCTGGGATACTGCTTGTTACCTGTGTGCTTTCTATTGGTTATAAAGTATACAAGACCACACGGTTAAATCCGGCTAACGTTCTCCGTGACGAATAAAATACGATACTAATCCCTTGTAAAAAAAGCTTCAAATATTTCGCTATGATAAAAAACTACTTCCTTATCACTTTCCGCAGCTTGATGAAAAACAAGTTGTTCATTTTTATTAATGTTTTTGGAATGGGCATTGCCATCGCTTGTTGTATTGTTGCCTATTTAAATTGGGAATTCAGCTCCACCTGGGATTTCAGCCAAACCAATGCTGAAAAAATCTATCGAGTTCAATTCTGGAGAGAATTTCAGGGCAAGCGTGATCGCTATGGGATGGCACCACTACCGCTCGCAAACTATATCAAGCATAATTTTAAGGATGTTAACAAGACCGTGCGCTTCATGACTGCCTACTGCGACATACGGATCGGTGACGAGGTCTTTGGCACGAACATGGCTTTTGCTGACTCAGCGTTTTTTGATTTGTTTACTTACAAGCTGAAGTATGGGTCATTTGCTGATTTTCACAACAAAGGAAAGGTTTTTATAAGTGATGAACTGGCCAGGAAATATTTCAACAGTGAAGATGTGGTAGGTAGGTTTGTTTCACAGATTGTTCTAGGTAAAGATGGCGTCCGGCGCCCTCATGAATTTGAAGTGGGAGGAGTCTTCAAGAAACTGCCCATGAACTCAAGCATGAGTTTTTTCGAAATGATAACGCTACATGATAATTTCTGGGATATAAATTTAGATCCGGACGTTAATGAGACAAGTTGGAAAAAGTGGACGCATACGTTGTTTCTGCAGATTGACGATCCGTCCCGACTTACAACTATAACAAAACAATTGCAACAATATGTTGAGCCGCAAAATAAAGTACGGGAAGATTTTAAAATAGCCGAATACTACCTTGAAAATTTTAAAGGAATGATGCACCGGAACAGGCAGAGTCCTCGGCTGGATAGTGACTACATGGGTGGTGGAATACCCACTGAGGCCGTTACAGCACCTTCCATTCTTGCTGGTATGCTGCTATTACTCGCGTGTTTCAATTTTACCAATACATCCATTGCCATCTCTAGCCGAAGATTGAAAGAGATTGGTATTAGAAAAGTAATGGGAGGAATGCGGGCGCAACTGGTTGCTCAGTTTCTTGGAGAGAATTTGATATTGTGCTTTCTTGGATTAATAGCAGGACTCCTTATGGCTGAACTCCTCGTTCCGGCATACGATTCACTGTGGCCTTGGCTGGAGCTCAATCTAAGTTATACTGAAAATGCGGGCTTCCTGTTATTTCTTGCTGCATTGCTTGTCCTGACAGCAATTATCGCCGGTTCGTATCCATCATTTTATATCACTTCTTTCGAGCCCGTCAGTATTCTGAAAGGAACGGCAAAATTTGGAGGTACGAGTTGGTTTACACGAATTTTGTTGGGGGGGCAGTTTGTCATATCTCTTATCATGATCATCACCGGTTTGGCATTTTACCAGAATGGTAAATACCAGAAAGACTATGATTTGGGTTTTGCCACACATGGTGTCATTTCGGCGTGGGTTATCAACGAAGGTGCATTTAATACATATCGCGATGCATTGATATCCAACAAAGACATAGAATTGATTGCAGGAACGCGTCACCATATAGCAAACAGCTGGGTAAGCGATCCGGTCAAGTTTGAATCCATTGAAAAGGAAATTGATATCCTGGATGTTGGCGAAAATTATTTCGAGGCAATGAGCATGACTCTACTCGCAGGACGTAAATTTGAAAGAGACTCTGAAACGGATCGTAAAGAATCTATTCTGGTAACGGAAGAATTGGTGAAGCAATTTGGGTGGACGGATAATCCAATAGGGAAGCGTTTGCTGTGGCAGGACACCACTCAATTATTTGTCATAGGGGTTGTTAAAAATATTTATTCGCGTGCGTTGTGGCAGCCTATCACTCCAATGGCCATCCGCTACACATCACCGGATAAGTACCAGCAATTGGTTGTAAAAATGGATCCTAAGAAGATTGGCGAAGTGAACGAGTTTATGGAAAAGAAGTGGAAGGAAGTGTTTCCGAACGCTCAATATGCCGGGCAAATGATTGATCAGGAACTCCAGGAAACAAACGACATCAACAAGAATGTCGTGACCATGTTTGGGTTCCTTGGATTCTTTGGCGCGTTAATGACTGGCATAGGACTTTATACTCTTGTCTCCCTGAACATAGTAAAGAAGATGAAGGAAATTGGCGTCCGTAAAGTACTAGGCGCCTCGCTAGCGAACATCGCCGGCGTGATCAACCGGGAATTCATAATCAATCTTGCTTTCGCTACAGTGGCGGGGGGCGCCCTCGGCTTCTTAATGACTAATTGGCTCATGGATAGTATATGGGAATATTTTTTAATGATCGGACCGGTAACAATAATAATGTCGGTCCTGGGGATGACAGTCATCGCTGCCATGGCCGTGGGCTATAAAACAATTACAACGGCCTCATTGAATCCGACCAAAACACTTCGGGATGAATAATTAAAAATATTTTCCTATCGCTGTAACATCCGGGCAGGTTACAGCGTCTAACCATCAAACCTGACCTTATTATTACTGTGTGTTGAACTGTTCTGTAATGAACGGCCGGTCTTGTATTGTCCAAAAAAAGTCAAATAAATAATCATGCTCAAGAATTATTTCACTGTTGCTGTCCGGAACATTCTCAAGTACAAGTTTTTTTCGGCGATCAATATCTTCGGGATGACAATCGGCATTGCGTCCTGCCTGTTGATCATGATCTATGTCACAAATGAACTTAGCTATGACAACTTTCATAAGGACGGCGACAGGATCTACCAGGTAGGGTTGCATGGAAAGATCGGTGGCCAGGATATAATGACTTCCACCACCTGCCCGCCAATGGCTGCGGCACTGGTTGCAGATATCGCGGAGGTGGAGAGTGCTACCCGAATCGCTCAAATGGGTTCGCCTGTATTGAAAAACGGAGAAAAAGTATTTACGGAAGAGAAGGTTTTTTATGTTGATTCAAACTTCTTTCAATTTTTTAGTTATCGGCTGAAAGAAGGAGATGTGAAAACTGTATTGAAAGATCCAAATACAGTTGTACTCACCGAACGCATGGCTAAAAAGTATTTTGGAGAAGAAAATCCAATAGGTAAGCTTCTTACCATCGGCGATAAAAATCAAACCTATAAGGTCACCGGCATTGCTGAAAACGCCCCGGGTAATTCGCATTTTGGATATAACGTCCTGATCTCGGCCCTATCAACAGACAGGTTGCGGAAAGACCAGATATGGCTGAATAATTTCATGTACACCTATTTAAAAACTCAGGCAAATGTTGATGTCGCCAGGGTTCAGGAAAAGTTTGAGCCGATGGTGGAGAAATATATTGGCCCTGAGATGGAAAAATTCATGGGAACCACCCTCAAGCAAATGAAAGAGTCTGGTGGAGCATTTGGCTACTACACAACCAACATAAAAGATATCCACCTTCATTCGGTTTCTCAGGGCGATATTGAGCCTGGAGGCAGCATGATGTACATCTATTTCTTCAGTGGCATTGGTATTTTTATCATGATCATTGCCTGTATCAATTTCATGAACCTGGCTACCGCTCGTTCTGCTGGTCGTGCGAAAGAAGTGGGATTGCGCAAGACGCTGGGCTCACTCCGCAGTCAGATGGTGGGTCAATTCCTGGCAGAATCAATGCTCTACAGTTTTACAGCAGTGCTGCTCGCATTGGCGGCGAGCTACTTCCTGCTACCCTACTTTAATCAACTCTCGGGAAAAGAACTTGGAATGGAAATTTTTTCAAGCCCCGTTTTTATTATCTCGATTATTGGTCTGGCAATCATGGTAGGAGTGGTGGCGGGAAGCTATCCTGCATTCTACTTAACTTCTTTCAGTGCTGTGGAGGTATTGAAAGGAAAGGTTCGCGCAGGCGTGAAAAGCAAAGGCATCCGCAGTTTTCTCGTGGTTTTCCAGTTTGCCCTTTCAATCTTCCTGATAATATTCACCGTTGTAGTGTATCAGCAGATACAGTTTATGCAGGAGAAAAACATGGGAATCGATAAGGATAATATCCTGATCATTGAACATGCGGACCGGCTGGGTAATAACAAAGAGGCTTTCAGAAATTCAATCGCTCAGCAGACGGGGGTCGTGAAGGTGAGCTATACAAATAATACTTTTCCTGGAGTAAACAATACTACGATCCTGAAGACAGCGGCATCCGAACAAGATCACATCATGGGAGTATACTATGCTGATTATGAACATCAGGATGTGATGAAGTTCGAGTTAAAAGATGGCCGTTATTTCTCCAGAGATTTTCCCTCAGACTCCATGAGCGTGCTGTTGAATGAAGCTGCGGCGCGGGAGTTTGGATTTGACAACCCTGTTGGCGCAGAAGTGCTGTATAACGGTAATGGTCCTGAATTCAAAAAATATAAAGTCGTAGGCGTGATAAAGAATTTTAACTTTGAATCATTCAAAACTGCGGTGCGTCCATTGTGTTTATTTCTTACAAAAAACGCGGATAATCTATTGATTCGGTACGAAGGAAATTCCGCGTCACTTGTATCGAATGTTGAGAATCTCTGGAAGCAAAACTCAACAGGACAGCCCCTCGAATACAGCTTTCTGGATGAGAGCTTCGACAAGTTGTTCAGGACTGAACAAAGAATGGGGCAGCTCTTCAGTGTGTTCTCAGGCCTGACGATCTTTATCGCTTGTCTCGGTCTATTTGCCCTGGCTGCATTTACTTCTGAACAGCGAACAAAAGAGATTGGAATCCGCAAGTCAATGGGGGCTTCGCCGTTGGGTCTTACTCTTCTCTTGTCGAAGGAATTTACAAAGCTTGTGATCATAGCATTTGCGCCGGCCGCCGTACTGGCCTGGTATATTTCTGATATGTGGCTTCAGGGATTTGCCTATCGTGTATCGATAAGCCCGGTTGTATTTTTGTTGAGCGGACTGTCGGCTATCGTGATCGCATGGCTAACCGTAGGTTATCAGTCGATCAAGGCGTCCGCAGCAAATCCGGTAGAATCTCTTAGATATGAATGAGGTGAAAATTGAAAGCTGATCGTGCAAGGCCCGGGAGTCGCATTCCACTTCGATTGTTAGTCGCGCGCTATTTCCCCAGACTTATCCACAATCGTATCGTAACTATTTGTATTTCAGGTGCTTTAGGCTGTGGATAACATGTGTGTTTCTTGAGGTAATAGCAGGGTAATATTTAGATAACCCTGGGTAGCTTTGATAAGCAAAAACAGCATTCCCATGGAAAATAAAACAGTATCTAAAAAAGCGTTGCGCACACTTCTGAAAGATTCACTTCAACAGTCAATCGGTCATTTGGAATTGCCCAAGCCAAATAAAAAAGTGAAGAAAATCATCAACCGTACCACCAGGAAGATGGCTCTTGAATTTTCTCATCTTTTGAAGAAGGAGTTTAAGAGAAGCAAGCCAAAGAAAGCAACGGCAGAAGAGGCTCAGGCAGCGTAGATTTTTGTCCCCGCGGATTTCGCGGAATGAAAACGCAGATGGTCGCAGATTCAAATTTGCGACCATCTGCGTTTTTTGTTTGAGCGATCCAGCTGGAAATTTTTTTCACCGTAGACCCACAAACCTCCCCTCATCAATCACCCCATCTTTTACTTTATACACTACCACCCCTGACGGAAACGTAAACGCTCCAATCTGTGTAGGGGCAACTATTGCTGCTGCCTGTTCAAAGCGGGTCTTCTGTTCAGTTTCCAGGAACAGCCTTTGTCTTGCATGATGATGACCGCCTAACGCCAGGGGAAACGGATGTGTCTGCAATACTGTGATCAGCTCGTGAGCATTGGCAACGACATGCCTGAATTTTAAAACGCCTTTTTCACGTTCAAGCGTGCGTCCTGGCCCTGCTTCTTCAAAGCCACCAATGCTTAGTTGTGCCGATATAAATGGTACATGCTGGAAGGTAACAACAGGCATCGTTGATGGAATAGTTGCAAGATCTTTCTTTAGCCATGACTGCTGAACCGAGTCAATAGATCCATAATACCAGGTGTCTTCAAATTCCAATGAATTCAGTGCAACGAAGTGTATGCCTCCATAATTGAACGAGTAATAGTCCGGGCCGAGATAGTAACGGTACATCGCGCGCCCGTACAATGGATGTTCTTTACTTACAAGGGACAGATGTCGTTCTATTCCAAAGATCTCATGATTACCCGGAGCGTTCCACACGGGAGAAGATGTTCTTGCCATTTCCGTTTTGTACAGTTCGTAGAGACCGGTGGCTTCTTTTTCAGGGACACGCAGCGCATCTTTTATGAGATCGCCGGTGATCAGCACAAAGTCGGGTTTAACGGAATCGACAATAGCCTGAAATTTATGAATGCGATCGAGACTTTTTTCACTGATATGGGTGTCGGATCCATGAATGAAAGTGAACTGGGTGGGGGAGGCTGTTTTGATAAGAGCAAAATCCAGTTGCGTGATGGTGGCAGATAAATCTATTTTTTGGTAAAATAATTTGACCGCTTTATAACCTTGTGGCATTGAGATGAACAGTATCCCAAATCCCTTTGAAACAGCAAGGGAGTACATTCCGTTTGCATCCGTCAGCACGACGGTGATCTGATCTGATACCGCTACACCTTTGATGCCTGTTTCGTTTTTATCCTTTATTCCGTTGCTGTTTGTATCGTTGAAAACTACCCCGGAGACATTCGTGGCGTAAACGCCTGGAGAAAATGAAAAGAGGATGATGAGTAGCGTGAATAGTGGTTTCATGTTATTTTTTCTGCAGCCATTCAAAAATACTCACATTCATTAATATGAGAAGCATGCCATAAAATGTATCTTCGAAAGGTATCGTCAACATCCGTATTCCGAGATTTTCGTTGTTGTTGTACCAGACTACCGGTTCGGGCAGGCCTGTTCCGGTAAGGACACCATTCACTATAAAGAAGGGGATAAGGATAAAAAGGAAGGCGAAATAGAACCTGCCGAGGCGAGCCGGCTTTATGAATAGAATCAGGAATAAAAGAAAAGCGGATGTTGATAAGAATGTTACCGCGGTATACCAATGATCATAGTTATTAGCGCCTGTTACAAAAAGGCCTATGATTAATACCCAGGTAAGGCGCCTGCCGTTGTCTGGAAATGGTTCGGCGGTCTTGAAAAAATTAACTGCCTCATACGTAAAAACGCACGCATACGGGATGCAAACGAAAAAGAGAATCTCTTCTATTGGTAAATTCGAAACATAAATACCTGTCACATAACGCGGACTGAAACCCCAGACACCCATTCCCGTAAACCAGTTGTCCCACACAATGAAAATAAGTGCCGGGATCAGAATGGCTGGCCAAAGAAATTTCCACTTTTTCGAAAAATTTTGACGAGGATGGAAACTGAAAATAAGAGGAAAAATAAGAGAGCCAATATCAAGAAGGAGGTAGGTATATTTTTCCAAGGGATGGTTTCAGAATTAAACCTTTACTGTGTTTCGTGTCTTTCCTTCTTCATTGAAAAATTCGTGGGCTCGTATTTTTTTGGTGCAATTAAAAAACCAAATGCTTCGCAATTCTCTTTCGAATGTTTGCTATGATGAATGTAGTGCGCATGGATCATTCGTTGTAAATACTTGCTCCTCTTTTCGGGGCGCCATTTTAAACGCTGATGAACAATGATATCGTGAAAAACCAGGTAGAACAGTCCGTAACAAAAAATACCAATGCCAACAGAAATCCAATAGGGGTTGTAGGTCATAACACTACCAAAATATAATATTCCAATGGAAGGAATACTAAAGACTACTGCAAACCAGTCATTTTTTTCGAGTGCGTGATCATGAACGGTATGATGTGATTTATGCCAGATCCACAGGAATCCGTGCATTACATACTTATGGGTGAACCATGCTACGAATTCCCAGAAAAGAAACGTGCCGATTACAATCAGGCTGCAGACTACAATTGTTACTCCATCCATTATCAGATCCCTTTTTTAGGAAAGAGCTTTTCCAACACCTTGTTACGATATTCAAAAATAGTATTTACCTCTCGTTCGACAAGCAGCCAGTGTGCAAACCTGCCCAGCACCCCCAACGGTATCGCATAATCCAGTTCATCGGTCATTTCCACGCCACCTTGGATAGATTTAAAGTGATGTTTGTGGTGCCAGAGGGCAAAGGGCCCAAATCTTTGCTCGTCGGTGAAATAGTCTGGTTCCTGCACATGCGAGATCTCGGTTACCCATTTCATTCGTAGAGATGGTAGCACACTCACTTTATAGGTGATGATCTGGCCTGCATACATTTTATCGCCGCCAGACATCGAAAGAATTTTAAAATTCATACTTGGAGGCGTGATGGCGCCGAGGTTTTTTGGAGACGAGAAGAAATCCCAAGCCTCTCTTTGCGAAATAGGGAGGATTTGAGTGCGTTTGAGGTGATATGTTTTCATTTGCCTCTAAAACACCTGGAAATAAAAAGGGTTTTAAAAGTTCTTTAAAATTAGCACTTTAGACGATGGGTTTAGATGCCATGAGAGTCCTGATTGTTGCATTATGTTTGTTATCCACTTCCCTGGCGTTCCAGTCGTGCAAGAGGAACAATTCAATAGCTGGAAATTCCGACTCGGTTGACTTTAATCTCCATATCCGCCCAATTCTTTCCGACCGGTGTTTTAAGTGCCATGGACCAGATGCCAATCAGCGCAAAGCGAGTCTCCGGCTGGATGTTCGTGAAAATGCACTTGCAGCATTAAAAGACAATCCTTCCGCCCATGTCATACTGCCAGGGGATGCTGCATCCTCTGAGATTTTTAGGAGAATTTCTTCAAAAGATACTGCTGAGGTTATGCCTCCGGCAAATTCCAATTTGAAGCTAAACGAGCAGGAAATTGATCTTATTGAAAAATGGATTAATCAGGGTGCAAAGTATAAAAAGCATTGGGCGTTCATTCCGCCTAAGCAGCATGATCTCCCGGAAATCGGTCAGGAAGATTGGCCGCAAAACGAAATTGATCATTTCATACTGGCCGGGATCGAAAGGGCAGGACTTAAGCCAAACGACGAGGCTGATAAAGAGCGCTTGTTGAAACGTTTGAGCCTGGATATTACCGGGTTGCCGCCATCCATTGAATTGCAGCTGCGGTTTATTGCCGATCCTTCTGAAAACGCCTACGACAAAGTTGTTGATGAATTACTTGCACAGCCGCAATATGGTGAGAAGATGGCCGCCTATTGGATGGACGTTTCGAGATATGCCGATTCTCATGGTTATCAGGATGATGGATATCGCACGATGTGGCCCTGGAGGGATTGGGTTATTCATGCATTCAACAACAATTACCGATACGATCAATTTGTTACGTGGCAGCTTGCAGGTGATCTGCTACCCGGCGCTACCAAAGAGCAAATATTGGCGACGGGCTTTAATCGCAATCATAAGATTACGCAAGAAGGAGGGGTCATTCAGGAAGAATATAGGATTGAGTATGTGACCGACCGCACCAATACATTTGGGAAAGCTTTTCTTGCATTGACATTCGAATGTGCGCATTGTCATGATCATAAATACGATCCGATTTCTCAGAAGGCCTACTACAGCACATTTGCATTTTTTAACCAGGTTCCGGAAAAGGGGTTGGTTGGAGATATTCAACTTGCGTCATTGGCCGATCCGCCAAAAATCAAATTCACAACAGAGGAGATTGGTAAACTTTATTCTTTCATTAATAAAAAAGATACTGCTGCTGTAGAGGTGATGGTGATGAAAGATTCAAGTGTATTACGTCCGACGTATATTTTAAAACGTGGTGCTTACGATTCACACGGCGACGTGGTCACATTTGATCTGCCGCCTGCAATACTCCCATTTGATTCAGCGAGTTATGGTCGTGGTCGTTTGGGATTAACGAAATGGTTATTCGACAGGAAGAATCCCCTGACGTCCCGCGTTTTTGTTAACCGTATGTGGCAGGAGTTCTTTGGACGAGGACTTGTAAAAACCTCTGGCGATTTTGGTATGCAGGGTGAAATGCCGTCGCATCCTGAGTTATTGGATTGGCTCGCTATCGATTTCAGAGATAATGGATGGGATATCAAACGTCTCGTAAAACAAATGGTGATGTCGTCTACCTACCGGCAGTCATCAGTGATGGACCCAAAGAAACTGAAAGAAGATCCGGAAAACATCTTGCTTGCACGCAGTCCCCGTATTCGCATGGCCGCTGAAACAGTTCGCGACCTGGCATTATGCAGTTCGGGTCTGCTCGTGAAAGAAATTGGGGGTCCCAGCATGAAAGTTTATCAGCCGAAAGGCATCTGGGAATCATCAACTTCTGGCCGTGGGATACTTGCTCACTACGTTCAGGATCATGGCGATGATCTTTATCGCCGTGGCCTGTATAGTTTCATTAAGCGAACAGTGCCGCCTCCGGGAATGCTTGTGTTTGATGGCAGTAATCGCGACCAATGCGAAGTGCGTCGCCTACGTACCAATACTCCGCTGCAGGCATTGGTGATGATGAATGATCCCACTATACTTGAATCATCGCGCGTTTTTGCAGAACGGCTGATGAAAGAAAATTCCACGCCAACAGAGAAAATTAAAAAAGCTTTCCGGTCGGTTGTTTGCCGAGAGGCGCGTCCAGATGAATTGCAAATACTGGTTGGCTATTTTGAAGATGAGAAGAAGAAATTTGATGAAGCACCGGACAAGGCAAAGAAATTGGTTAGTGTTGGTGAATATGCTCACGTTGATATTAAGGATGTAGCTACTCTGGCTTCTTTAATGCAGGTGGTACATGCAATGTATAATATGGAGGAGACGATAACGAGGACTTAAAAATTACAGCAGAGATCCTGGGAGGGGCATAGGTCTTTGTGCAAATGATTTTATTTATGGGAGACGAATTTTTAAAAAACCGGCAGCACATCACCCGAAAACATTTCCTCGGCAAACTTGGCCTTGGTTTTGGTTCGGTGGCATTGGGCTCATTGTTAATGCCTGACCTATTCAGCGGCAAAGATGAGGCTTCTGTTTCGGCGGGAATGGCTCATTTCGCACCAAAGGCAAAACGGATTATTTACCTTTTTCAAAACGGTGCTCCATCTCAACTGGAAAGTTTTGACTATAAGCCGTTGTTGACTAAGATGGCGGGACAAGAACTGCCTGAATCAATCCGTCAAGGACAACGCCTCACTGGAATGACTGCAAGTCAGAAAAAATTTCCGTTGATTGGCTCACATTTTAAGTTTCAGCAATACGGTCAATCTGGCGCATGGGTGAGTGAACTGTTCCCCAACATCGCGCGTGTCGTTGATGATATTTGTATCGTCAAGTCAATGCACACGGAAGCGATCAATCACGATCCTGCACTTACGTTCATGCAAACGGGAGCACAACAAGGAAACAGGCCGAGCATGGGAGCATGGCTTAGCTATGGACTCGGAAGTGAAAACAAAAATCTTCCCGCTTACTGTGTCTTACTATCGCGTGGAAGAGGGAATGGTCAGGGAGTTTATTCCAAACTCTGGACGAATGGATTTCTGGACAGCATACATCAGGGCGTACAATTCAGTAGTAGTGAAGAGCGCGTTCTCTATTTAAAGGACCCACAAGGTCGTGACCGTGCAGATAGTCGCAAGATGCTGGACCACTTGGCATCGCTCAACGACCTGAATTATAAAGAATTTGGCGATCCTGAAATTCAGACGCGCGTTCAGCAGTATGAGATGGCGTATAGAATGCAAACCGCTGTCCCTGAATTGACCGACCTCTCAATGGAGCCAGATAATATCGTAAAGATGTATGGTGCGGATTGCCTTGCACCGGGGACGTATGCCGCCAATTGCCTCCTGGCGCGCAAACTTTCAGAAGCAGGTGTGCGATTTGTTCAATTGTATCATCAGGGTTGGGATCAGCATGGAAACATGGTAGGAGAAATGCCATTGCAGGCGCAGGATGTTGATCGGTCGACTGCAGCGTTGATCATGGATCTAAAACAGCGTGGACTTCTCGATGAAACACTGGTAATATGGGGTGGCGAATTCGGTCGCACTAATTATTGCCAGGGGGATCTTTCAAAAGATAATTACGGCAGAGATCACCACCCAAGGTGTTACACGATCTGGATGGCGGGTGGTGGTGTGAAGCCCGGATTGGTTTACGGAGAGTCGGATGAATTTGGATATAATATCATTAAAGATCCGGTGCATGTAAATGATTTTCACGCAACTGTACTTCACCTGATGGGATTGAATCACGAGCAGTTGAATTATAAACATTTGGGAAGAAGGTACAGGTTGACGGATGTCGCTGGAAAAGTGGTAAGTGGGATTTTAGCATAAAAACATACCCGCAGGTGGGCGGTATTTTAACACAAAGGACATAGAGTAAAATACACACAGAGTGCGTCTAAAACCATTTCTTCTCAACTTCATTTTCTTTCTTCAGGTACTTCTCCTTTTTTTATTGTTGGTGGAAGATCGGATTGAACTTCCCGTAGTCCTTCAGGTGCTGGGAAGGTTTCATCCGGCCATACTGCACCTGCCAATCGGACTTCTTTTCTTTTTCGTAATAGTGGTTCTCGTTCAGAACGAATTTAAAAAGAAGTCGTTCAGAAGGATCGCGTTGTATATTCTGATGTTTACGTCTTTGACGGCATCCATCACCGCTCTGTTTGGATTCTTCCTTTCACGTCAGGGAGACTATGGTGGAGATGCGTTATTTCAGCATAAGTTCAGTGGAACTGCATTAAGTATACTTTGTTATGTTTTATTGATATTGTTTGATCGTAAAGGAAAAACTGAAATTGCTTTTTATGGATGTGGATTTGTTACGATAGTATTGTTGTTTATCGCCGGGCATAGTGGCGGAACGCTTACCCATGGAGAAAATTTTATTTCAGGTCCGATTAAGTCAACTGAAAGGGTTGATAACATCAATCAGACCGCATTCCAGCAGGCAGTCTATCCAATCCTCGAAAGGAAATGTACTTCGTGTCACAATCCGTCCAAGGCGAAAGGAAAATTTGTGATGACGTCTATTGAAGAGTTTAAAAAAGGTGGTAAGAAGGGGGAGGAATGGAAGAGTGGGAAGCCTCTCGAAAGCAGGTTGATTCAATATATACATCTTCCACTTGAAGATGATGACCATATGCCACCGGATGGGAAACCGCAGCTCACCATTCAAGAGATCAAATTGCTGGAACAATGGGTCAGATCTGGTGGGGAATTTGATAAAAAACTTACTGACTTAAGAGAGGATGATTCCTTAAGGATTCTTGCTGCTGGAATGTCCCATCAAAACGAGGCAGTGGTAGAAAAACAGTATTCTTTTTCCTCGGCATCTGAGAAGATAATTCAAAAAATGAATACTCCCTTCAGGGCGGTCTTTCCATTATATATGAATAGCCCGGCGCTGCAGGCCGATTTCTTTATCAAAGAGAAATATTCACCAAACTCCCTGGAGGAATTAAAAGAGGTTAAGGATCAATTGGTAGTGTTGAATCTTTCGAAGATGCCTGTGAAAGATGAAGAACTGAAAACTATTGGCAGCTTCACAAATCTTGAAAAAATAAATCTTAATTTTTCAGAGATAAAGGGACCCGGCTTTGTGGATCTTCAGTCTTTAAAAAATCTGACGTCTGTATCACTTTCTGGTACAAAAGTCACAATTGAAAGCCTTAAACCTATCTTGTCTCTGCCCGCTTTGCGCGAATTGTTCGTATGGAGTACGGGCATAACCAATGCACAGGTTGCATCCTTAAATATGCAGTACCCGGCGCTTTCAATAGTAACCAGTCAGTTTGTTGATGATAAGGTACTTCGCCTTGGAAAACCCTTACTTGAGAATGAAGGCCTGATTAAAAAAGGTGAACTGGTTTCACTGAAGCACTCCATGCCCGGAGTTACATTGCGCTATACTCTTGACGGTACACCGCCGGATAGTCTTACTTCAATGTTTTATGATGGACCGTTGAATCTTACGGAAACATCCAAAATAAAGGCAATCGTCTGCAAGGAGGGCTGGTATTGCAGTGATGTATTTGAGATTACATGTTTTATGGAAGGTTACAAGCCTGTGAAAACGGAGTTATTAAGCAAAACCGTCAAGTATTATTCAGGGCAGGGTTCGGCGAGTCTAACGGATGGTGGGAAAGGTTTTGTTGAAGTCTTGAATACGCCGTTCTGGCTAGGCTTTCGCGAAGAGCCTTTGGTAGCAGGGTTTGATTTTGGAAGTGATCCTCCCGATGTTAGATCAATCGTCATCAGCTTTGCCAAGAACTTATACTCGTCCGGATTTCCGCCAACGGAGGTAGAAGTCTGGGGAGGAACTGGTACGCGCGATCTGAAATTGATAAAGTCTATGAAAATTGACCAACCCAAAGCTTATATCTCATCGCAGGTCGAGGCATTGAGTATTCCTTTATTAGACGCTCATTATAGTTATTATAAATTAGTGGCTCGTCCCGTAGAAAAACTACCGCAATGGCATGATGGGAAGGGTAAGAAAGGATTATTGCTGGTAGATGAGGTGTTGTTTTATTGAAAATAAAATCCGAAAAATTAATAATTGATGTATGAAACGACGCGAATTCATCCAACGCACTTCCCTGGTGGCAGGTGCTTCATTATTGTCAACTCAGGCTTTTTCAACTATGAATGATGATATATACGGTCAGAATGAAAAACGCTATCGCCTGGATAAAAACTGGGTCAAGGCAGAGCCATCCAATCTTCCCGTTAAAGACTGCCATGAAATGGTTCAGGACGGAAGCGGGCGAATTATTTTATTAACCAATGAAGTAAAAAATAACGTTATCTTTTTCGATAAAAAAGGAAAGTTATTAACTACCTGGGGCCACGATTTTCCAGGGGCGCACGGACTAACTCTTTTCGGAAAAGGAAAGGACCAGCAATTATTCATCACTGACACCGACCGCCATCAGTTCTACAAGACAACACTGGATGGCAAAATCCTTACCACCTGGGATTTTCCGAAAGAGACAGAGAAATACACGGAGGCTAAGCAGTTTGTTCCAACAGAAACGACAATAACGAAAAGTGGAGAGGTATATGTGGCTGACGGTTATGGTGCACAGTTCATTACTCACTATGACACGACCGGTAAAATCAAGAATGTATTTGGTGGTCGTGGTGACAAAGAATCCAATCTCGACAACGCGCACGGAATAACCATAGATTACAGGACAACACCTGAAACATTAATAATCACGGATCGTACCCGCACTTGCTTCAAGCGGTTTACGATGACGGGGGAGTATCTCGAAACCATTTTTCTTCCGGGCTGTTGTGTTTGCCGTCCGGTGATCAAGGGAGATTATTTATATGCGGCTGTATTGCGCTCACCGACGCTAGATAATGCCGACAGCGGGTTTGTAATAATCTTAAACAAGGAGAACAAAGTTGTTTCCGTCATTGGTGGCAGTGAACCGGAGTATGATGAGAACAAGAAGTTAAAGCCTTTTCGTCAGATAATTCCCCTATTTAAGAACCCTCACGATGTGATGGTGGATGATGAAGAGAATTTGTATGTGTGTCAGTGGGCGTCGGGGAAGGTTTATCCTTATAAGTTTACGCTCGCTGTCTAAATAGAATATTGGACGTTTGACCCTATGCAGTTTGGAATACCACGTCGTTACAGACCAAGGTTGATGAATACATCAAAAAGATCGGCGAGAAAATAAAAGGTCAGTCCTAATAAAGTCGCGCTGGCCCCTTATTTTTGTCATTTTTGCCCCCTCTTGGATCCATCTTCTTCTCGTAAGTTTGGTTATGTAACCATTGATTGAGAAATTTTCAAATTGCTATGAACAACTACAAAGATATTGACGCTTACATCGCAACATATCCAAAAGATGTGCAAATCCTACTGGAAAAAATGCGTGAGACAATTCATAAAGCAGCTCCCGCCGCCGAAGAGGCAATCAAATACGGAATTCCCACGTTCGTACTGAATGGCAACCTGGTCCATTTCGGTGGATTTAAAAGCCACATCGGATTTTATCCTGCTCCGCAGGGAATTAAAGAGTTCGAAAAGGAGCTTTCAGCGTATGAAGGCGCAAAGGGGTCAATAAAATTTCCTCTGGAGCAGCCGATACCCTGGGCGCTTGTGGCAAGGATTGTAAAGTTCAGAGCGGAGAAAAATATGGAGAAAGTGAAGGCGAAGATTAAGAAGAAAAAATAGAACAATTTTTTCTTACTTTCATTTAAACAATTCTAATGAAATTAAGAATCGGGGATACCGAGCGTACAATCGTAATTCTCAGCTGGCTCCAGATCGTAGGTGGCATAACAGGAATTGGCCTGGTTGCTTATTTAATGCTGCAAACGGCAGACGTGAATGGAGCAGTGCTTTTAATATTTCTGACTGGACTGGCCCTTTTTACTTTCTCAATTTATTGTGGGAAATCCCTTTTAAAAGATAAGAATAAAATACCTGCCGTTATTCTGTCGATTGTTAACTACGCTATGCAAGTCATTCAATGGAGTCTGCTAGGCTACGGATTTTCTTATAGCACCGGCGCTGAGGTCACCATGGGTATAAGTATACCAGCGTTGGATTTCAAATTCAACATCGCAGCTGTTTCCTCTTCGTTTAATATGTCAATTAATTCGGGAACTGAATTTATGCTTAAAGTAAACCTGATTGCGGTGATGGTGGTGTGGGTATTATCAGACATCCTCGACGAGCTGAGAACGGCAAATATGGACCCTGAGTTAAAAGTTGAGGAGATAGCCACGTCATGAAGGTCAAACCGATCGTTTTCGCGCTCATTGCTGTAGTCCTCCTGGCTGGATTATATGCCAGAAGGAAGTACTTTCAGGCAAACCCAAGTTTGGAGGTTGCCACGACCGTTGGTAAAGAGGACCCCTCTGAAATCAAGGACGGTGATCTGATTTTTCAAACTTCTCTTTCGGGACAAAGCAGAGCTATTCAACTTGCTACTCACTCGGAGTACTCGCATTGCGGAATCATTTATAAAGAAGGCGATAGCTATTATGTGTTTGAAGCCGTTCAACCTGTTAAGAGAACCCCGCTGGTGGAATGGATAGCAAGAGGAGAGAATGGGAAATATGTGATCCGGCGACTCAAAGGCCGGGACAAGGTTTTAACCCCTGAAGTTATAAGCCGGATGAAAGATGTTGGCGCTGGGTTTGCAGGCAAAGATTATGATCTGGTGTTTGAATGGTCAGATGACAAGATGTACTGTTCCGAACTTATCTGGAAAGTTTACGAGCGCGCCACCGGACTGGAAATTGGAGTCCTTCAAAAGCTAAAAGACTTTGATTTAACAAACGAACTCGTTCGCGCCAAAGTCGAAGAACGTTATGGGAAGAATATACCCGGCGACGAGTTTGTTATATCACCTAAATCAGTGTTCAATAGCAAACTACTGATGACGGTGAAAGCCAATGAATAGACCGTGCATTTCCAACAAATTTCCTTAACCGATGCGCTGACTTTCACTGGCCTTTAACCCCTTACCGCTTACCCTTTTACCGATCACCCTTTTACCGCTTACCCTTTTACCGATCACCACTTACCGCTTACCATTTTTACCTATTACCGATTACCGATCACCGTTCACCGATCACCGTTCACCGATCACCGATTACCGATTACCGATTACCGATCACCGATTTGCCTATCTACTAGTAGGTAACTATATTTGCATTGTTTTTAAATAAATGACCACCCGGGACTCAATTTTACAGCTTTCCGACCAGCTTATCCGCGACCGAGGATTCAACGGATTCAGCTTTCATGATATTTCCAAGACCATTGGAATAAAGACAGCCTCTATTCACTATTACTTTCCCACGAAGTCCGAACTGGGTGCAGCGACGGTAAGAATGCACCAGGAGCGTTTAGAATTTCTTCGTGAGTCGTTGAAAAACAGGTCTCCTCAGGCAAAACTCGAAGGCTTTTTTTCTATCTACGATACCGCAAAGCGGGAAAAGAGAGTCTGTCTGGTAGGTTCCCTGGCTACAGATTTGAATACAGTCGAAGATAATGTAAAAGTTGAATTGAAGATACTTGCGGCATCGATCCTTGAGTGGGTGATACAAATTCTCGAGGAGGGCAAAGCGAAGAGAGTATTTTATTTTGCCATTCCAGCCAGAACAAAAGCGTTGATGGTGATCACCAATATGCTGGCCATTGTGCAGTTGATGCGATTAACCGGCGAGGCTGATTTTGAAATAATTAAAAAAGCAATTGTGAAAGAATTGAAATCAAAGTGATATGGAAACGAAAAGGGTAGTGGTTACAGGACTTGGAGCGTTGACTCCTATTGGTAATAATGTTAAAGATTTTTGGGAATCCTTGCTTGGCGGAGTAAGCGGAGCAGCGCCCATTACACGATTTGACACCACCAAATTCAAAACAAAATTCGCCTGCGAGATCCGGAATTTTGATGCTAAAAATTACTTTGAGAAAAATGATGTGAGAAAGTACGACCCATTCTCACACTATGCCGTTGCGGCCGCTGACGAAGCGGTAAAGAATGCAAATTTGAATTTTGATTCGCTCAACAAAAACAGAATGGGTGTTATCTGGGGTGTGGGTGATGGAGGTCTGACAACCTTTGAAGAACAGTTCGGCGAATTCAAAACCGGTGAAGGAATTCCGAGGTTCAATCCATATTTCATACCGAAACGAATCGTCAACATCGCATCGGGTGTGATATCAATACGTTATGGGTTGCGTGGAGTTTTACATACTACAGTATCTGCTTGTGCATCGAGCAATACCGCTATTATCGAAGCATTCAATTATATCCGTTGGGGTAAGGCTGACATGATGATTGCGGGTGGATCCGAAGCCTCCATCACCGAGAGTTCAATTGGAGGATTCGGCGCATCCAAGGCACTATCGACCCGCAATGATGATTTTACGCATGCGTCGCGACCATTTGATATTTCGAGAGATGGTTTTGTTATGGGTGAAGGTGCCGGTGCGATCGTTCTTGAAAGCTATGAGCATGCCGTAAATAGAGGGGCCACCATACTGGCTGAAGTCGTAGGCGGTGGATTGGCGGCGGATGCCTATCATCTTACGGCTACACATCCCGATGGCGAAGGTGCGATGATGGGAATGCAACTGGCATTGGATGAAGCGGGTATTCAGCCTGCGGCAATTGATTATATCAACGCTCATGCTACGTCGACTCCTACAGGAGACATGAGCGAACTCAAAGCGATTGAAAGAGTCTTTGGGGCCAATCCAAATGCGATAGTAGGTGCGACAAAATCAATGACCGGGCATCTTCTTGGAGCCGCGGGAGCAATTGAGGCCATTGTGTGTATCATGGCGATTCGTGAAAGCAAAATACCGCCAACGATCAATACCCAACAGATTGAACCTGAATATGCCGATAAGTTCGATTTCAATCTTGGCAAGTCACAAAGCAAGAATGTCAACTATGCGATGAGCAACACGTTCGGTTTCGGAGGTCACATCGCAACATCTGTCTTTAGGAAATTTAATTCATGAGCATTGTTTGTTATTTGTGGAAAGGCTGATTCATCTAAGCCATGTCATAGAGCGTTTGCTTCCGATGCCGTAAAAACTTTGCGCGTAGGTTCCATTCTTCAAGTGAATTTCCGCTAGATAATGACAACTAGTTAAAGCTATTCTGTAATCCCATCGAAAAGGCGGGAAAGAACTCTGGGTATTTTTTCCCCCACCATTTGATTCAAGCCTGATAAAGGCTTGTAATTTTGCGGCACGGGAATTGACTTTACGCTATTGTCATCACAAAGAGTCGGCTCAGTCTTACCATTCTGGGAAGGAGCGGTCTTATTTCTGCTGTAAAGTACTCCACATCCTTTGCGAATCATGCAGAGCAAGTACTCCATCATTAATGAAGCGATTACAGAATTTATCTCAACTATTAAATAATAACAAAATGAAAATTCAAACAGGAATTAAATTTCTTGCTCTCTTTTCAATTCTATGGGTAGCAGGTTGTAAGAAAAGCAATGACCCTGCAGTTGCTTCGGCTACTGTAAAATCAACAACACCTGCCAACAATGCAGTAGGAGTAGCAAGGAATAATTCTATTACCATTTCTTTTGGTACTGCCATGGACCCCACTACGATCAACTCTTCAACAGTTATTGTAATGAAAGGCACTTCTGTAGTTCCGGGCACATTGGTTTACTCAGGTACCACCGCCGTTTTTACTCCAACAGATAATCTTTTGGCTTTAACGTTGTACACGGTTACAATCACCACAGGTGCCAAGACCCTTGCAGGAAAAGCACTGCCATCTAATGTTGTATCGAGCTTTACTACTGGCGGAACAACCGTCACACTGGGCGCGGTTGACCTGGGCACGGCAATTAATTACGTGGTGCTGGCAAAAACGGCCATCAATGTTAATCCCACGTCCAACATTACAGGGGACTTGGGACTTAGCCCAGCAGCGACATCCTACATAACGGGGTTAGCACTGACAAACGCCACAGGCTATGCTACTTCCAGTCAGGTAACAGGAAAAATTTATGCTGCGGATATGGTCTCACCTACACCCATAAATCTGACCACTGCCGTCAATAATATGATCACCGCATATAATGATGCAGCTGGCCGTTCAATACCTGACTTTGTTGAACTGGGCGCGGGAAATATTGGTGGAAAAACACTAACACCCGGACTTTATAAATGGACAAGTGCTGTGACGATACCAACAAGTATCACTATTTCTGGTGGTCAGAATGATGTTTGGATATTTCAGATTGCAGGTAATCTTACGGCAAGTTCAGCCATCAACGTAACTCTGGCAGGTAGTGCGCAGGCTAAGAATATTTTCTGGCAGGTTGCTGGCACCGTCAACCTTGGTACCACAGCCCACTTCGAAGGAGTTGTATTGTCAATGACGGGCATAACCTTACAGACTGGCGCATCTATTCACGGTCGTGCACTTGCACAAACCGCTGTCATATTGGATGCAAATGTTGTAACAACACCTTAATCGTAATTAAGTATCAATTGAAAGGAGGTCACGCGAGTGACCTCCTTTTTTTATGTCTAAAAAATATATACAGAAAATTTTGCGTAACTGATTGGTTTCCTTTATACTTGTAACCAAACGGTTACAATAAAAGCCGAACCATGCGGAGAGATGTTTTTCAGGCAATTGCGGATCCCAACCGCCGTGCCATAATTCAATTATTATCAAAAAAGCAACTCACCTTGAATGGAGTAGCCGACAATTTCGACATAAGTAGGCCAGCCATTTCCAAACACATAAAAATTCTAACTGAGTGCGGCCTGATTGTCGTCACCCAGCAAGGACGGGAGCGCTATTGCGAAGCGAGACTTCAGAAATTGAATGAAGTCTCGAACTGGATAGAGCAGTATCGCGTGTTCTGGACGAAGAAGTTCGACGCCCTAGGAGATTTTCTTAAGAAGGATTCAAAACCAAAAAGAATAAAATCCAAACGATACCCAACAACCAATTAAATCCTACTTATGAAACCCGAACCGTTTATTATTGAAAGAACTTACAACGCTCCCATCGAAAAGGTCTGGAAAGCCCTTACCGGCAAAGACCAAATGAAGCAATGGTATTTTAACCTTACCGAATTTAAAGCTGAGGTTGGATTTGAATTTAAGTTTGAAGGCGGTCCACCTGAGAAGAGTTACGTTCACCTGTGCAGGATCAGCGAAGTGGTGGTGAACAAAAAGCTTAGTCATAGCTGGAAGTATGAGGGGTATGCAGGGGAGTCATTTGTTACCTGGGAACTATTCCCAGACGGAAATAGGACGCTGGTGAAGTTGACTCATGCAGGACTTGAAACATTCCCGATTGAAAACAAGGATTTTGCACAAGAGAACTTTATTTCTGGATGGAATGAAATCGTTGGTTCATTGCTCAAAGATTTTGTTGAAAAACAATGAAATTGTATTCACTATCTTCGCGGTCTGTATTTTTACCGATAGATTTTAGTAATGGCAAAAACGATCCTTTCTCCCGAAGAACAAGAACTCTGCAAATCTTTGTCATTTGACATCGAAATTGCCGAACTGATCAAAGCACATACCGGCGCTCCGATCGGGCGACTACCTGCCTACGGCGAAGATGGAGATCCACTGGAGGAGCCCGGTGACGGACTATGCTCCGAAACCGACGAAGAAAAGAGCTATGAATTTATAGATGATCAAAAGGACGCTTTGAGAAAGGAAGGATACCTTATTTTTCTTTTTGAAGATGATGACGAACAAAAGTTTTTAGGTATCCTCAAAGGACAAGATGAATTTGATATTATCAAATTCCGGAAAACGAATGGAGTCAATTCTGAACTCCAGACGAAAGATATCATCAACAAACTTCAGGTCTGGAAGAAAAAGGACGACTTCTTTATAATGGGTGTGGGCCTGGATTGGATCATGGCTGGCTTTTATGAACTTCCTGATGATATGGACGCGTTTGCAAAGGAGTTGTATGAATTTGCTCCCGATGTTGTGGACCAGAGTGAAGGTGAAATATCTGATCTTGCGGGGCAGTTAAAAGATGCGGAAGGGTTTTTTCTTTGGTGGGATTAGATCAGGTCAGATTTTATTGCAATCCCTGCTTATAAACTCTCAACACTCTCTCCCTCGCGAAGGCATGTTCTACGATTGGTTTTGAATATTTATCACTCTCAAATTCAGGCACCCACTTCCTTACATATACCAACTTGGAATCAAATTTTTCGGTTTGTAATTGAGGATTGAAGACTCTGAAATATGGCGCTGCGTCACATCCCGAACCAGCGGCCCATTGCCAGCCTCCATTGTTCGCAGCCAAATCATAATCAAGAAGTTTCTCCGCAAAGTAAGCTTCACCCCACCGCCAATCAATCAGTAGATGTTTGGTTAGAAAACTTGCAACAATCATCCTCACCCGGTTGTGCATAAAACCAGTAGTGTTTAATTCCCGCATGCCGGCATCAACAATCGGATACCCAGTCTCGCCCTGACACCAGGCTTTGAACTCATTAGGATTATTTCTCCATTCTATGTTATCGTACGCTGGTTTGAATGACTTCTTTTCCACATGAGGAAAATGCCAAAGGATCATGTGATAGAAGTCGCGCCAGATGAGCTCATTAAGCCATGTGTCATTTTTCTTTATGGCCAACTGCGCAAGCTTGCGTATGCTTACAGTTCCGAAACGTAAATGAATACTAAGTTTCGTAGTGCCGTTGATGGCAGGGAAGTTGCGAGTGGTGTCGTACTTCTCAATGATCGACTGTTTAATAGCGCGTTCTGGAAAATGAGGATGAGTTTCGTCAAAGCCGATGTCCCTCAGTGAGAGAACAGGAAGGGGCTTTAATTTTTTTAAATTGTGAAAGTGTTTTTCTGTTGGATAGCTCTTTAGATAAAATTTCGTAAGGGCAGCCTTCCACTTGCGACTGTAAGGAGTGAAAATAGTGTAAGGTGTCCCATCATCCTTTATGACCTCAGCTTTTTCAAAGATGACCTGGTCTTTATACGTTTTGAATTCTACACCTTTAGCATTCAGAATTTCTTTTACCTTAGCGTCGCGCTGAATGGCGTACGGTTCATAGTCGTGATTGGTGTAAACTGCTTTTGGTTTAAGTTTTTTGTAAATTTCAACTGGATTCCCTGAGAGGATCAGCAACGAACTTCCAGATTTTTTTAGTTCTTCGTCTATCAAAATCAGCGACTGCAGAATAAATTCCACACGCTTGTCTTTCTTGTCATCGAGTTTATCAAGAATTTCGGTGTCAAAAATAAATAGAGGAACAACATTTTCATTTTCCTTCAGAGCCCTAAAGAGTCCGGCGTTATCTTGCAATCGAAGGTCTCTGCGAAACCAGAAAATGGTAGTATCGGAGCCGATCACCTTTTCAGTGAGGTCGTGGTCGTAATTCTTCAATTTGGAGTTCGTTTTTTTCATTGGCCGCCATCTTTTTTCGCCAGCTCTTTTAGCGGAACTTTTTTTCAAGTTCGAAAACGTCGCTTTGTCAATCAACAGCCTAATTTGAGAATTGTTTCTATTTTTTATGGAATTTGGCTCCGTTTGGCATCTCTGTTGTGACTTTACTGAAATACTGTATTTTAATCTCTTTAAACGGAAAATTTATGCGTAATCAACTTTTGGTCCTGGCAATTATCGCATTTTTTACCTCCTGCGGGACCGCACAAAATAATCCTGACAAAATGAAGACATACGACTTTGAGAACGCATGGAAACAAGTAACTGACAATGAAAGTAAGGGATTGCCTGAATCGGCGCTGAAAATAGTAGAAGAGATTTACAAAAACGCTAAGACGGAAAGTAACACGGGGCAGCTGGTAAAGGCCGTTATCCACAGATTGAAGTTTACCGACGTTAAAGAGGAAAATGCATTTATAAAGAACCTGACCAAACTTAAGAAGGAAGCCGACGAATCGTCGTTCCCGGCTAAACCTTTGCTTCACTCCATGTTGGGTGAGCTTTATTGGCAGTACTATCAACAAAATCGCTACGAATTCATGAATCGGAGTGAGACCGTAAATGTGGATGAAAATGATATAGAAACATGGAGCCTACCAAAGATCGTTCAGGAAACATTTGAACAATACAAAAAGAGTCTGGATAATCCCGAAAAGAGTAAAGCGGAAAAAGTAAACATCTACAATGTCGTAATTACGAATGGCAATACGTTGGGTAAGCAATACCGGCCAACGCTGTATGATTTCCTTGCCGAGCGTGCGGTTGAATTTTTCGTCTCCCAGGAGCCCGACTTAACAAAGCCAACCTATTTTTTCGCGATTGATAAGCCGGAATATCTTGCAGAAGCAGGCGAATTTGTAAAACTTAAAATTATATCGAAGGATACCCTGTCGATGAAATATTACGCCCTCACGATCTTACAAGACCTTGAACAATTCCATTTGAATGATACTGATCCTGGTGCTCTGGTTAATCTTGATCTGAAGCGACTGAATTTTGTTAGATCACACCTTACTCTTCCGTCAAAAAATGAAGTTTATCTGAAAGCACTTGAGCGATTAGAGAAGAGTGTAGTTACTAATCCTGTTGTAGGAACGATAACAGTCGAAATAGCCAAGTTTTACATTGAGGCCTCACACTTATATCAACCACTGCAGGGCGATGCGCACAAGTGGGACATAAAGAAGGCTTTTGAAATATGTGACGTTGCGAAAAAGCGATTTCCTAATTCGGACGGTGCCATTCTTTGCGAGAATCTTCAAGAGGACAATCTGACGAAGTTTATCAGTGCAGCTGTGGAAGAGAACAATATTCCGAATAGTCCATTCAGAAGCATCGTACGTTATAGAAATGTTACCGATCTCTATTATCGTATTATTAAAGTAAACCGTGGGGAAGTTCGGGACCTTAGAAGAAAGCTTGAGAAAAATTATTCAGGCGATAATGATAAAAAGTTTATTGAGTTCTTCACTGCAAAAGCAGCGTTTAAGAGTGGATCATTCAAGCTTCCCGACGACGGAGACTATCAGCAGCATAGCATTGAAGTGAAATTAGATGCGATTCCGGAAGGTGAGTACATGGTTCTGTACAGTCACCGGTCTGATTTTTCTACCAAGGACAATGGAATGGCGCATGCCTTCACGGTTATTTCAAATATTAGTTATGTGCATCGGTTATTGAATGATGGTTCAGCTGAATTTTATGTCTTGAACCGTGAATCCGGGGAGCCAATCGCAGGAGTAACCGCAGCAGCCTTTGCGCGGCGGTATAACAATTCAAAGGGAACCTATGAGGCAATCAAAGTCGGTGACTTTATCACTGATGCAAGTGGTTATTTCAAAGTTGATTATTTCAAAGATGATAATCGCAGGAATTTTTCTGTCAATTTCAGCAAAGGCATTGATTTCAACAGCACCGAGAAGCTCGACGCGCAATATTATTATTACGGCGGATCGATCAATCAATACAAGCAGGAACATGAGATCTCGCGTACCCAAACTTTCTTTTTCCTTGACCGCGCTATCTACCGGCCAGGGCAAACGATCTACTTTAAGGGCTTGGTGATTGACACTGATGGCAAGAATCCAAAGATCAAAACAAATTACTCCACTACCATCACGTTGATGGACGTGAACCAGCAGGAGCGGGGAGAGGTTCAGATTACCACCAATGAGTTCGGAACCTTCAACGGCGTTTTCACAGCTCCATCGAGCGGACTTACGGGACAGATGAGTCTTAGGAGCGACGACGGCAGCGGCGAAGCTTCGTTTTCAGTTGAAGAATACAAACGCCCCAAATTTGAAGTCGGCTTTAATCCGGTGACAGCTGCCTTCAGACTTAATGAAGCGATCAAAGTGGATGGCTATGCACGTGCCTACTCGGGTGCAAATATTGATGGAGCAAGTGTGAAGTATCGTGTTGTTCGGGTGGCGAATTTTCCATTCTGGTGGTGGTGCCGCTGGGGAAGCTATCCATCCTCTCCGGAAATGGAGATTACAAATGGTATAACAACTTCTGATGCCAATGGTAAATTCAATGTCGATTTCAATGCAATTCCTGACCTTACTGTGGATAAGGAATCCGATCCTACGTTCATTTATACTGTTTACGCGGACGTTACGGATATCAACGGTGAAACACACAGCTCGTCATCTTCCGTTTCAGTGGGCTACAAGTCGTTGCGTGTGAGTGTTGACGTTGCTGATATTAATAAAGATGACAAGAAAGCGTCTGAAAATGAGTACACGATTCAAACTGTTAACCTTGCGGGTCAGTTTCAGGCGGCCAAAGGTCAAGTGAAGATTTTTTCTTTAGTGGCTCCGGCCAGGGCCTTCCGTAAGCGCTTATGGGAACAACCCGACAGGAAGTTATATACTCAGGATGAGTATCATAAATTATTTCCCCACGATTTGTATGATGACGAATCAAATAAGTTTAAATGGCAAAGGGCAAGGGAGGTATTTTCATTGAATTTTGATACTGAAAAAGTTACGACGTTCAAGCTGGGGGATGCAACAAAATGGACTAATGGTGAATACGTCTTGGAAATAACTTCCACTGATAAAGATGGTCAGCAGGTCCGGGAGGTTAGTTATTTTACGGTTTACGCCACGAGTTCAAAAACAATTCCTGCTCCTGTGGTCAGTTATTTTAAAGATGTAAAGATGCTGGCGGAGCCTGGTGAGGTTGCTTCGTTTTCAGCAGGAACTTCCGAGCTCAATGCAAAAGTTCTATATGAGATCGAGCAAGATGGGATGATACTATTTAAGGAATGGATAACCATAAAAAACGAGCAGCGGCTTTTTGAAATTCCCATAAAGGAAACCTACCGGGGCAATGTTGCGGTGCATTGGACTTTTATAAAGGACAACCGTCTTTACGTTCAGAATGCCGTCGTTAGCGTTCCTTACACGAACAAGCAGTTGGATATCTCTTTTGAAAGCTTTCGCGACAAGTTGCAGCCTGGTGAGAATGAACAATGGAAGATATTGATCAAGGGCAAGACTGCCGACAAGGTAGCGGCTGAAATGGTCGCCACATTGTATGATGCCTCTTTGGATGAATTCAGAATGCAAAGCTGGTATGCAAGCTTTTATAATTCAGTTTATGCACGACTGGGCTGGCTTAGTACAAATGGTTTTGCCATTCGGGAGCTGACCCACTATGAGGATGACTGGAATACTGGTCATTCAAGATCTGCGGACTATCCTTACTTCGACCAATTGAATTGGTTTGGATATAATTTCTACCAATTTTCAAGAGACTCGAGAGGATCCCGTGGTGGAGTAATGTTTAGCATGATATCGGGAGCACCAGGCGCTGCAAAAAAAGCAACGATGCGGGAGGAGAGTGAGGTTTCCATGGATTCAATGGCATCGTCACCGAAAGAAAGTGCTGCGGAAGAGCCAAAGCCGAATTCAAAAGGCAATGAAGTTGTGAAACAGGATATGTCAGAAGTAAAAATCAGAAAGAATTTTAATGAAACGGCTTTCTTCTATCCTCAACTTCAGACCAATGACAAAGGAGAGATCATCATCAAGTTTACAATCCCGGAAGCATTAACCCGTTGGAAGATGCTTGGCTTTGCTCATACAAAGGACTTGAAGTCGGGCTTTGCCTACAATCAACTGGTCACTCAAAAGGATTTGATGGTTGTTCCTAATCAGCCACGCTTTTTTCGTGAAAACGACAAGATGAAATTCTCCACGAAGATCACCAGCATGGTGGATAACGAACTAACTGGTCAGGCCCAGCTCGAGTTCTTCGATGCGCTTACAATGAAGCCGGTTGATGATTTGATGAAGAATCAAGGCAAAAACCAAAACTTTTCTCTCAAGCCTCGTCAGAGCACAAGCCTTGAATGGAGCATTGAGATTCCGGAAGGTCTTCAGGCTATTACCTATCGCATCGTTGCCAAGGCGGGTGATTTTTCTGATGGTGAGGAAATGGTGTTGCCGGTGGTAACGAATAGAATGCTTGTAACCGAGACATTGCCATTGCCAATCCGCGGCAAGCAAACGAAAGAGTTCAATTTTGAGAAGTTGGTTAGTAATAAATCAACAACCCTTCGGCATCAGCGCTTTACGCTTGAGTTTACTTCTAATCCGGCGTGGTATGCGATTCAGGCGTTGCCTTACCTGATGGAGTATCCGTATGATTGTGTTGAACAAACCTTCAGCAAGTTCTACGCCAATAGCATTGCTTCACATATTGCAAATTCTAATCCACGCATCAAGCAGGTCTTTGATACCTGGAAGAACATACAACCCGATGCATTGCTTTCAAATCTAGAAAAGAACCAGGAGTTGAAGTCTGCTTTGCTGGAAGAAACTCCCTGGGTATTGCAGTCCAAGGATGAGAGTCAGAGGAAGCGCATGGTTGGAGTGTTGTTTGATCTGAATCGCATGTCAGGGGAACTTGAACGTGCTCTTGATAAAATCGTCAAAGCACAATCGTCAAACGGTGGCTTCAGCTGGTTCCCAGGATTTCCTGAAGACCGCTACATGACCCAGCATATCATTGCAGGCATGGGGCATCTTGATGTAATGGGAGTGAAAGCCATTCGTGCTGATAACCGTACATGGAATATGACGAAGAGTGCTATTGACTATATGGACAACAAGATCAAAGATGATTATGATCGTCTATTGGCACTGGCAAAACGTAAAGAGATAAAGCTGGCGGATAATCACATTGGCTATCTACAGTATCATTATCTGTACACCCGCAGCTATTTCAAGGATACTGCAATCTCTGCCAGTTCGAAAGAAGCATTTAACTACTTTCTTGGTCAGGCAAAGAAATACTGGCTAAGTTCGGGCAGTTTGTATATGCAGGGAATGACCTGCCTCGCCCTTAATCGTTATGGTGATAAGACTGTAACGGCGGCGATGATCAAGTCATTCTCTGAACGAGCCTTACATTCAGAGGAAATGGGCATGTATTGGAAGAATGATGTTGGCTATTACTGGTGGCAGGCGCCGATTGAAACGCAGGCTTTGATGATTGAAGTGTACGATGAAGTGGCGGGAGACAAAAACTCCGTAGAAGATCTGAAAGCATGGCTGCTCAAGCAAAAGCAAACGCAGGATTGGAAAACAACCAAAGCCACTGTTGAAGCATGCTATGCTTTATTAAGGCGCGGTTCGGATGCGTTGGCAAGTACAAAACTTGTTGAAATTACTGTTGGCGGAAAGATTGTTGATCCGACAAAGGTGGAAGGTTCAAAAATAGAGGCGGGCACCGGATATTTTAAGACAGCATGGCAGGCGAGTGAGATCACATCAGAGATGGGCAAGATTAAGATATCAAAGACCGATGACGGTGTGGCCTGGGGAGCTGTTTACTGGCAGTACTTTGAACAGTTGGACAAAATTACCTCTGCTGAAACGCCTTTGAAGTTGAAGAAAGATCTGTTCTTGCAGCAGAACACTGATCGTGGTCCCGTAATTACGCCCGTCAACGACAAGTCATCTTTCCATATCGGCGACCTGGTAAAAGTGAAAATTGAATTGCGCGTTGATCGCGACATGGAATACGTTCATCTCAAGGATATGCGCGCTGCGGGCTTTGAACCTGTATCCACACTATCGACTTTTAAATATCAGGATGGATTGTATTACTACGAGAGTCCGAAAGATCTGGCAACAAACTTCTTCATCGGCTATTTACCAAAAGGCACCTACGTATTTGAATATGACTTGCGGGTTTCGCAAAAGGGAAATTTCTCCAATGGTGTAACAACTATTCAATGTATGTACGCTCCTGAGTTTACAAGCCATTCTGCGGGGATACGAGTGGATGTGAAGTAACAGGTCATTTTTGGTGCCTTTCTGATTATCGATTTCAATTATTCCCTTTGCCTTGGCGCCGGTGCAACTTGCCAGGATTGAAAGTAATTGGATTGTAAAATTAAAACGGAAAAATGTGTTACAGCCTTCGCCCCGTTAAACCCGTGAACAGTTTTCTATACTTGAAATGTCACGAAGATGGAAGCGACGAACTTCAGATGACCTCAATTCTGCCGAATTCAGGATGTTCGAGTATCAGCTTAAACCATGTAGTATATTTATCAGAACTACTCTCCATATCAGCGTAGACCCTGTCAATCGGAACAAACTCCCAGTCCTCGGCTTCAATTGGATTGATTACTGGCTCGCCATCATACCGTCCGATGAGTACGTGATCAAGCTCGTGTTCAACTAATCCCATATCGAGATCTGCCTTGTAATGAAATTTAAAAGCAAACTCGGGTGTAAGGTCGATACCCATTTCCTGAATGAGCTTGCGGCGAGCTGCATCTTCAATGCTTTCATCGGGTAGAGGATGACTACAGCAGGTATTCGTCCACAAGCCACCGCTATGGTACTTTGATTTCGCGCGTTTCTGCAACAGTACCTCACCCTGTGAATTGAATAATAAGATCGAAAAAGCCCTGTGCAACAATCCTTTACGATGCGCTTCAATTTTCTCCATTCGTCCGATCTCTTGATCCTGATCATCCACCAGTATTACCTGTTCCATATCAGATCAGATTAAATTGGTGCTTGAGAAATGAATAGCCAAGGATCGCGAGTTTGTGACGGTTGCGGATCCGTACCCTGCTTTCCAATACTTTTTCGGACGGCAGTTTTTTTATCTTTCGGAAGAGGGCTTTGTAGTAAAGATACGCTACGTAAACACCTAGTCGTGATCCGCGGGGCAGCTGCCGTACTCCTTCATAGCCGTCATGAAAATCAGAAGCTATACTCTCTTCAATTTTTTTCTTGTTCAGATCATCAAACTTTTCCAGGTCTAGTCCTGGAAAATAAGTTCGTCCCATACAAGAATAGTCGGCGTGGAGATCACGAAGGAAATTGATCTTTTGAAAAGCTGATCCAAGTTTCATGGCCGATGGCTTGAGCCGCTGGTATTCATCCTCATTACCATTCGTGAAGACTTTTAAACACATGAGTCCTACAACTTCTGCGGATCCAAGTATATACTTTTCAAATTGCTCCTGGTTGTAATGTTTCTCATTGAGATCCATTTCCATGCTGTAGAGAAACTGATCGATAAGCTCTTTGTCAATATTATACTGATGTACGGTGGCCTGAAAGCTGTTAAGTATTGGATTAAGACTTATTTTTTCTTCTATAGCTTTCCACGTGTCGTCTTTAAATCTGTTCAGCAACGTTTTTTTGTCAAAGTCATGAAATGAATCTACGATCTCGTCCGCAAAACGCACAAACCCATAGACAGCATAGATTGGATTGCGCAATTTCTTTTCCAGACATACAATCCCAAAGGAAAATGAAGTGCTGTACGACCGGGTGGTGAGTCGACTCATCTTAACGCAAACTTTGTCAAAAAGGGATTTTTGGCTCATGCAGTCGTCAATTGTTTCCTAATTTACCCAATTAATTTGTCTTTGTTTCCTTCTTATTTCTTTTGATTAACTCACTTGCCACAACCTGCCCCGATATAATTGAAGGTGGCACTCCTGGTCCTGGCACCGTCAATTGTCCTGTATAAAACAAGTTTGTTAGATTTTTGTTTACGATAGATGGTTTAAGATTTGCGGTTTGCCGCACGGTATTCGCCAGTCCATACGCATTTCCTTTAAACGAGTGGTAATCGTCTATGAAATTCCGGTGCGCATAGCTTTTTTTGTAAATGATGCTTTCGCGAACGGGTTCTCCGGTAAGCGCCTCGAGGCGGCCCATTACCAAATTAAAATACTTATCTCTGATCGCTTCTGTGTCTTCCAGTCCAGGGGCAACAGGAATAAGAATAAATAGGTTTTCACACCCTGCCGGGGCAACCGACGGGTCGGTCTTTGAGGGGCAACTCACATAAAACAGTGGGTTCGTTGGCCAGGTAGGATTGTCATAGATCTCCTTCGTGTGCAAACCAAAATCTTCGTCAAAAAAAAGATTGTGATGCAACAGATTTTGAACGCGCTTGTTTATTCCTAAATAAAAAATAAGACTCGAAGGAGCAAGTACACGTTGTTGCCAATACCGTTCGGAATAGTTGCGGGAGCCCGCCGGAAGGAGGTTCTCGACGTGATGATAATCTGCACTGGCTACCAAATAGTCGGCCTCTCTGCGGAAGCCATTTACAGTAATTGATTTAACAGAGGTTGAATCGACTTCTATTGACGTTACTTCGCTGTTAAACTCAAATTTCACTCCCTGGTCATTCGCAATCGCTTTCATTGCCTCGACAATCTTAAACATTCCACCCATCGGATACCAGGTCCCCAGTGCCATATCCGCATAATTCATCAGACTGTAAAGCGCTGGCGTCTTTGAAGGGGCTGCACCTAGAAACAATACCGGGAATTCCAATAGTTGTATAAGGCCAGGATCGTGGAAGCTTTTTCGTACGTGAGAAGATAAAGATTGAAACACGTCCAGTTTCAATAATCCCCTAATCAGACTGCTATCAAATAATTCGGTGATCGATAGACCTGGCTTATAGACCAGGTTATTAATACCTGTTTCGTATTTATATTTTCCTTCAGCAAGGAATTTTTTCAGCTTATTTCCACTGCCTGATTCACGTTTTTCAAAAAGTCGACACAACGCCTCAATTCCTGCTGGCACGTCCATGATATCATTCTTCGAAAAGAAGATCCTGTAGGACGGATCCAGCCGTATGAGATTATAGTAATCAGCTGCTGTTTTTCCGAAAAGGTTGTAGTACTTCTCAAAGACATCTGGCATCCAATACCAGCTAGGTCCCATGTCGAAAGTAAATCCGTTTTCTTCCAGTTTTCTTGCCCTGCCACCAGCCATGCTATTTTTTTCGAATAGCGTTACGTCGTGACCTGCTTTCGAAAGACATGATGCTGACGACAAACCGGAGAATCCTGAACCAATAACCGAAATACGGGCCATGAAATAGATAAATCGTTATATTCTAACGATAACCTACCAATTTTTTCTGGATTTCCTTTCGGGCATGGAAGATACGGTTCTTTACTGTGCCTATTGGAATCTTAAGGTGTTCTGCGATTTCATGATACTTGTACCCAGTCGTGTGCATTTTGAATGGTATAAGTAACTCATCTTTTATTGAATTCATGTTTCTCCATACTTCTTTGAACTCAAGACTTCCCGCTGGGCGATTGAACGTGTGCTCGTCCTCCACATTCAGAAAGTGAAGATCTTTCGTCGTATCATGGGAGGTTTTTTCGCGCTGTAGCTTGCGATAGTTATTTATATATGTGTTCCTCATGATGGTAAAAAGCCAACCTTTGAGGTTGGTATCCTCGCGAAACTTATCGCGATAGGTTAGAGCTTTGAGAATAGTATCCTGAACAAGATCCTGCGACTCCTCCCGGTTTGAGGTAAACCGATAGGTGAAGGCCCTAAGCGTAGGCCTTAATTCTGAAATGTGGCTGTCAAATTCTAATTCTGTCATGACGTTTTTTGTTTAGACTTTTAACGAAATTGCTCAACAAAAGTAGGTCGATATACAGGGTATGTCACGTTTTGTTTAACGCGATTTTTAGTGCAAAAAGGGCTATTTAAGGATAGTTAGTAGATGGCTGAGCTCCTTAGCATTCGAGAACGGGTGCAGATTTGATGGCAGTTTAAGGGCTATTTTGCCAATAGCCCGGCCAGCGGCCAGCACCGAACACTGAGGTTGTTCGCTGCATAGTTTGGTAAGGTAGGCCTGAACTTCTGAAGCTGGTGGGGAGCTGATAATTGCTGTGATGAGAATTTTTGGCTGATGACTATTGCAGATGGCCACAACGTCTTTGTAGGGTACCATCTGTCCGAAATAGTAGGTGCGAAAACCAGCCTTCTTCGCTATGTAGTAGTAGAAGAGTAGCCCCAATTCGTGAAGTTCGTTATCCGGCAAGAACAGGAGCGCGCGGGTGCTTGTTTTTGGAGCAAGTGACAATGCATCGATCGCAACAATAATTTTCTGGCGGACGAGATTGGAGATAAAATGTTCCTGGGCTGGCGTAATGTTATTCGTTTGCCACAATATTCCGATCTTATCGAAGAATGGATATACAATTTCGATGATAGTCTTTTCAAAACCATACCGGACAATCATTTCGCCAAGCACGCGCTCGAAGTTTTCTTCCTCCAGGTCAACCATGGCGACGATCAGTTGATCGATTTGAATATCCAGGTTCCCTGAGGTCTTGCTCAACTCACTTACTTTTTTGACGAGTTGGTCGGAGGTGAGGTCGGCTATTTTGGATATTTTTACTCCATTGTTGTTGAGCAGGGATATGTTAATAATTTTTTTGAGATCGTCATCTGAGTAGGACCGTATGTTTGAATCGGAGCGCTGCGGAGCTACAATCTGGTATCGTTTTTCCCATATACGGATCGTGTGGGCTTTGATCCCTGAGAGTTTTTCTAATTCTTTTATAGAATAGTTGCCCATTTGTTCACTTTTCGGAGTTAATAACCACATTAATTCAGTTTTGTTCAATCTTTTGTGATAAAAATAGATCAGGAACTTCAAAAGGCAGAACGTTGGTTCGCCCAACGGACCTGGAAGCCATTCCAGTTTCAGCGCGAGGCGTGGGAAGCCCATCTGAAAGGATCGAGCGGAATGATTACAGCACCCACCGGAAGTGGTAAAACCTATTCGTTAACAGTCCCAATTTTACTGGAAGGCCTTCAAAATAAGGAAAAAAAAATTCAAGCAATCTGGATTGCGCCAATCCGGGCCCTCGCAAAAGAGATTCAGTTTTCGGCGACGAGCGCTGCCGAAGGTCTTGGTTCCTCATGGAAAGTAGGTATCAGGTCAGGAGACTCCACAGCCGCGCAAAAGATTAAACAAAAAGAGAAACCACCACAATTTCTAATTACTACTCCCGAGAGTCTTCATTTATTGCTCGCCCAAAAGAATTACGCAGACTATTTCTCAAGCCTAAAGACAGTTGTTGTAGATGAGTGGCATGAACTGATGGGGTCAAAGCGTGGAGTTCAAATGGAACTGGCATTATCGCGCCTAAAAACTATCGCGCCGGGTCTGAAAATCTGGGGTATCTCTGCCACGATTGGTAACATGGAGCAATCTCTTCAAGTACTGCTGGGATCAGACTACGATCGAAAAGAACATGTCGTCATCAAGGCGAATATTAAAAAGGAAATAGAGATCATATCCGTCTTTCCAGATAGACTGGAACGGATGCCCTGGGCTGGTCACCTGGGAATTCATTTGCTAGACAAAGCAATTGAGATCGTCCTTAAAAACAAGAGCACATTAATATTTACCAATACCCGGTCATTTGCAGAAATATGGTATCAAAAAATGCTGGATGCTGCTCCGGAGCTCTCTGGTCAGATTGCCATGCATCATGGTTCTATCAGTCAGAATATACGGCACTGGGTGGAAGACCAGCTTCATGAAGGAAAGCTCAAAGCAGTTGTATGTACGTCAAGTCTCGACTTGGGTGTTGACTTCAGGCCCGTGGAAACCATCATTCAGGTAGGAAGCCCAAAGGGAGTGGCAAGGTTTCTGCAGCGGGCAGGCCGTAGCGGCCACCAGCCTGGAGCCGTGAGTAAAATTTATTTTCTTCCAACGCATTCATTGGAGTTGGTAGAGGCAGCTGCCGTGCGTGAAGCAATGAACAGGAACGTGGTTGAAGATAGAAGTCCCTACCTGCGTTCGTTCGACGTGCTGGTGCAATACCTTGTAACTCTCGCGGTATCGGATGGATTTACATCCGAACAGATTTTTAACGAAGTAAAAGGAACCACCAGCTTTCAATCCATCACCGAAGACGAATGGAACTGGGCCCTGCGGTTTATTACCACTGGGGGTGAGTCATTGACTGCCTACGATGAATACCGGAAAGTTGAGTTCGACAATGGCATTTATCATGTGGACAGCAGGAGAGTAGCACTCCGGCACCGGTTATCCATTGGCACAATCGTTGGTGATGCGTCACTGTTCGTCAGGTTTGTCTCTGGAAAATATCTCGGCACTATTGAAGAAGGATTTATTTCAAGACTTAATCCCGGAGACGTTTTCTGGTTTGCGGGTAAAACACTTGAGCTTGTTCGCGTAAAAGATATGGAGGTGCAGGTGCGAAAAACCAAACGCAGATCAGCGCGTGTTCCTTCCTGGCAGGGTGGGCGAATGCCGCTTTCATCGCAAATGAGCGAGATGATCCGGTTTAAAATTAACGAAGCAGCGGAAGGGAGAAATTCAGATGAGGAAATGGTTTTCTTAAAACCACTTATGAAGTTGCAGGCCGAACGTTCGCATTTGCCGAAAAAAGGGGAATTCCTGATTGAGTATTTTGAAACGAGCGAAGGTCACCACGTTGTAATGTATCCATTCGAGGGACGCCTTGTTCATGAAGGGCTGGCGTCACTTGTTGCCTATCGTATTTCAAGGATCAAGCCCATCACCTTTTCTATTGCAATGAATGATTATGGTTTTGAATTACTTTCTGATCAGGAGATACCAATTTTTGAGGCTATTGAAACAGATCTTTTGGGAGTAAATGATTTATTAAAAGATATCCAGGCCAGTATCAATTCGGTTGAAATGGCGCGCCGGAAGTTTCGTGATATTGCATCGATCGCGGGCTTGATTTTTAAGGGGTATCCAGGACAGAAGGTTCGTGACAAGCATATTCAGTCGTCGTCGCAATTATTCTTTAATGTGTTTCATGAATATGACTCAACCAATCTTCTTCTTTTGCAGGCGTATGAAGAGGTTATGGATTTTCAACTCGAAGAAGCGCGGATGCGCAGGGCATTGGAACAGATTGCTAAGCAGAAAATAATCATCACAGAACCAGATACGCCAACGCCCTTTGCTTTCCCAATTATCGTCGATCGTTTAAGCAGGGATAAACTTACTTCAGAACGACTTGAGGATCAGGTGAAGAAGATGTTATTGAAGTACGACGCCTAATTAATTGGCCTTGGTCAACCAACTAAAAGATACTCCTAAAGATGAGGAACAATGTTCCTGACATTACCACCACTACTGGCACCGTCAGGCACCATGCGATGATGATATTTCTCACCGTATCAGGCTGAAGATTCTTCACTCCCTTGCTGGCCACCATGCTGCCGGCAATACCGGAGGATAGAACATGCGTAGTGCTTACCGGCAATCCATAGGAAGATGCGAGGCCTATCGTAATAGAGGCGACCAGCTCGGCGCTGGCGCCTTGTGCATAGGTCAAATGTTCCTTGCCTATTTTTTCGCCGATGGTTTTCACAATTCGCTTCCATCCAATCATGGTACCTAATCCCAATGACAGTGAGATCATAACAATTACCCAGAAAGGCGAGTAGTCTGTTACCTCGCGAATTTTCTTTAAGTTGTCTTTCAGTATTTTTTTATCACTCTGACTTACCCTGGCTTCTTCCTTTTTTAATAGTTCATTAAGATCCTTGTCCATTACCAGAATATCCTTGCGAACGGCAAATCTGTCTTCCTTTGGCAGGTCGCTGATGGTCCGGATAGTGGCCATCTTAGTCTTCAACCGGGTATTCATTTCGCCAGCATCTTTCAACCTCAGTCTGTCAATTTCAGAAAGAGGGTTAGGGTCGATTGAATTGATAACGGTTTCAATTCGCGTAATAGGTTCTGTTAATTTTGCTGAACTATAATTCGCATTCAATGCGAAGTATCCTGGAACAATTCCAATCAGTATAAGCATAATAAGACCAACGCCTTTCTGCCCATCATTTCTACCATGAAATAGACTAACAAACGTACAGGTTATAATAAGTACAATCCTTATCCCGAGGGGAGGGGGGGTGTTCTTTTTTGGTTCTTTAAAAAGATCATCGCCGTAAGCTGTGCCTTTCGTCATCACCCTTAGCAGGTACATCAATATGATTGTCATGGCAAAGCCTATGAGAGGCGAAATGAGCAGTGCCAGTCCCATCTCTTCTGCCTTTGCCCAATTGACGGCAGTTGAAGAAGAATTCGGTAAGAACGAATAAGCAATTCCTACTCCAAGGATGGATCCAATAAGTGTGTGAGAGCTCGAGCAAGGTATGCCCATATACCACGTGAGAAGATTCCAGAAAATAGCACTTAGCAGCAGTGCCGCTACCATGGCTATACTGTGAGCTACATTCTGGTCAACAAGGGACTCCACAGGAAGCAGATTTACAATGCCCATTGCCACGGCAATTCCTCCTGAAATAACACCGATAGCGTTCCAGAATCCAGACCAAATTACCGCAAACCATGGCTTTAGTGAATTGGTATAGATCACCGTAGCAACAGCATTTGCGGTGTCATGAAATCCGTTGACGAATTCAAAGGCGCAGGCTGCGAACAGGCAGGTAATAAGCAGTACGGAGTAGGAAAATTCTAGTTCGAACATGGATTTTGGTCAAGGTAACTGATCGGAAGAGGCGGCTGGGAATCCATAGTCGGCGACTAAGGTAACGCGACTTGCTATGCCCTGTGTTATCGCAATGTTAAAAATTTTAAGCGGTACTTTGAGTCGACTTGCAATTACCTGTAAGTGAAAAAGATAGAGAAAATGGACTGCTTATTGGGGGTTTAGGGAGGTAAAAAGGGCGCAGTAGAATACCCTTTTGTACTTTAGGGTCGTGAAGACAATGTCAATGCCAGCGGGAGTCGAACTGCTTCCTGAGAAAGCGCTCTTTCTTAGGGATGAAAGGGTATTGATAGTCAGTGACCTTCATTTTGGTAAGGTCAATCATTTCCGGCAGGCAGGTTTGCCCGTTCCTCGTTCCGCCAATCAGAAGAATGCGGAGAACCTTATTGATCTGATCAATTGCTGGAAACCCCTCCGAACAGTATTCTTAGGAGATCTTTTTCACAGTCATTATAATGAAGAATGGGAGGTAGTAGGGCAAATCATCAAAAACTTTCCTGTGTGCAGCTTTGAATTGGTGATTGGCAATCACGATATCATGAGCCTGCAGCAATACGAAAGGAAAAATATAAAAGTGGCTAAACAGGTTGACATAGGTTCCTGGCTGTTAACCCATGAACCTATGGAACGTTCACAGATCCCTTCAGGAAAGATAAATCTGGCAGGACACATCCACCCTGGAGCGCATCTACAGGGAAAAGGCCGGCAATCGGTTACGCTTCCTTGTTTTTGGTTTTCTAACAATCAGGTTATACTCCCTGCTTTTGGATCGCTCACAGGATTGTATCCAATTCGTCCCGCCGAAAATGACGCTGTTTATATTATTTTGCAAAATACGATAATGGAAGCACCGATGAAGGCAGGACGAACGCCTCATTCAAGAACCACGCGATTATGGTAAGATATTTTCTGTTTGCTTTGACAATCATTTCGTCTTCTTCAGTTGCTCAGGATACTCTCAAGATATCTCTTCTCTTCACAGGTGATATCATGCAGCACGACTCTCAGATATCTGCCGCATTTAATGTTGACTCGGGCCGGTATGATTATAAGCCGTGCTTTCAATTTATAAAACCAATTCTGTCCGCGCCGGATTTGACGATTGGCAATCTCGAATTAACACTTGACGGGCCTCCCTTTAAAGGGTATCCTCAATTTAGCGCGCCTGACGAATTGCTGGATGCGTTGAAAGATGCGGGGTTTGATGTGCTGGTTACAGCCAATAACCATTGTGTTGATCGTGGAAAAAATGGCTTGGACCGCACGATCGACATGCTTGACAAAGCACAATTCTTACACACTGGTACCTTTAAAGATACGCTTGACTACTTGAACAATTACCCTTTGATCGTTGAGTCAAAAGGATTCAGATTTTCTTTATTGGACTATACCTATGGCACCAACGGTATTGCTGTGCCATCGCCAAATATGGTTAACCGTATTGATACTGTGAAGATTCGAAAAGATCTTGAAAAAGCAAAATCCCAAAGCCCAGATGCCATCATTGTGTTTATGCATTGGGGCCAGGAGTATCAAAGCCTGTCCAACGCATGGCAGAAGAAGGTCGCTGATTTTTGTTTTAACCATGGTGCCAAAATAGTTATTGGCGCACATCCCCATGTATTGCAGCCTATGGAATGGAGAAAGGAGCAGGATCAGGTAATAGCGTATTCGCTGGGAAATTTTGTTTCAGGCCAGCGCGAGCGCTACCGCAACGGAGGAGCGATGATCCACATCGATCTTGAAAAAGTAATTCAAAAAGATAGTACATCCAATACCCGGATGAAGGAAGTATCCTATTCCTTAGCTTCTATCTATCGTGCGCCAAATATCAAACGAACTTATTATATCTTACCTGTTCAGCAATTTGAAAGCGACACCACTTTCGTGAAAGGCGCAGCGTCACTTGAAATGATTAGACTGTTCGGCGCCGATTCCCGGGCCCTCTATAAGAAGGAAAATAAAAATATCAATGAAAGAACCCCTGACTACTGACTCCTGTCTCCTGTCTCCTAACTCCTAACTCCTAACTCCTAACTCCTATTTACTATTTACTATTTCCTTTTCCCCGTTTGAAAAATAATCCCAATCGAAAACTCTAACCCCGTAAAATCGACTTTCGCATCCTTAAAATCCTGTGTCACTGACTCAATAGCGTTCCCCAGCTTACCTCCTGCATAGCCCCCTGTTAAAGGAATCTTTGATTGCCCCATTAAATAATTTGTTTCAAGTGAAATTCCCCATTGACGCGTGACATCAACCGTCAATTCAAAACCTGCGGTATATCCAAGACCCGGATGATTCTCGAATGTGTATTGGGAGTTTACTACATCCCAGCTTTTATACTGCCGCAATGCTTTGTCAAGGTTGCCGTAGTTAATTCTCTGGTCAAATGCATAGAAGAAAAATCCGCCGGCCTTAATATCAAATTCAACGCCTTTACCGCGAATGTTAAATACGATTTCTCCGGGAACAAAAACTGTGAAATTAGGCCCCGTCAGTGCTGAATTGCTTTCGAATGGTAAATCAATAACATTTAGTCCAGACATCCGGTAAAGTGATGCACCGGTTTCGAGAGATAAGAAATTATTGAGATCCACACCAATCCCTCGAATAGAAAACGGACTTATGGGTGTGGAAAATTCCCCGTTCCGTGGAATGAAATACGAGAACGACAAACCTACGTTCTGTGCCATTAATGACTGAAATCCGCTAAAACAAAAAAATACGATCAGCAATCGCTTCATCTTTCTTTTTTCAACGAAGATACTTCAAAAACCCCGGTCATCAGGCTCTGGTTAACCTCTGAATAATAATTGAACGAGCTTTAGTCAGGCCATATTGTTTCGATTAAATTCGCGTCCTTATCCACGATCCTACTACCTATGAAGAAATACTTTCTGATAGCGTTGATGGCAGTAGCTGCTTGTCAATCCAAAAAGACTCCGGCCGATCTTATCATAAAAGGCGGTACAATTTATACGATGGATCAAAAGAATTCAGTTGTGGAGGCCGTCGCGGTGAAGGGCGATACAATATTATTTGCCGGAAGCCTGGCAGAGGTTGAAAAATATAAAGATGAGAAGACCCTCACGACAGATTTGAAGGGTGCGACCATGACTCCTGGTTTTATTGAATCGCATGGCCATATTATGGGCCTTGGATACAATGAAATGGATCTCGACCTCATGTATGTCAAGAGCTATGATGAAATGGTTGAGAAAGTAAAAGAAGCTGTCGCAAAAGCGCAACCGGGGCAGTGGATTCTCGGACGCGGATGGCATCAGGATAAATGGGATAAAAAGCCTGAGAAAATGGTAAAAGGTTTTCAGACCCACGAGAAACTCAGCGCCGTATCCCCTGACAATCCGGTTTACCTGGACCATGCCAGCGGTCATGCGGGATTTGCCAATGCCAGAGCGATGCAGATAGCGGGTGTAAATCAGTTGTCTGTGGAATCGCTTGAATCAAAGCTGGGAGAAGGAGGAGAGATCATCCGCGACCAACTTGGAAACCCGACGGGCATATTTAATGAACGCGCACAGTCGGTCATTGAGAAATTTATTCCGGAAAACACAGATGAAATGAAACGCCGGGCACTGGAACTGGCGATGGCGGCATGTGTGCGAAATGGAATTACAAGCTTCCACGATGCCGGTGCATCAGGTGACAACATTGAGCTGTTTAATAAATTCAGTGCGGAGGGAAAATTGACGAGCCGTTTGTATGTTATGATTACAGGCTTTGATAGAAATCTTATTCGCTCATGGTATAAAAAGGGACCACAGATTGATCCCCGAGGTGTGACAGTTCGGGCAATTAAACTAAACTGCGATGGCGCACTTGGTTCACGAGGAGCCTGGTTATTAAAAGAGTATGAAGATCGAAAAGGGTTTTTTGGGATGGCAACGTATTCCATGGACAGCGTGCTTGAGATTTCGCGAGAGGGATTGAAGTACGGCTTTCAGGTTTGTTCACATGCCATTGGTGATCGCGCAAATCAGGAGATTCTTAACAGGTATGAGATGGCTTTTAAAGAAAATCCAACAGTAAAAGATCATCGGTTCCGCATTGAGCATGCCCAGCACCTTGATCCGGCCGATATTCCACGTTTTGGTCAGCTGGGGGTTATTGCTGCGGCGCAGGCAATTCATCTTTCGTCTGACCGCCCTTGGGCGATTGAGCGTCTTGGGGAGAAGCGCATAAAAGATGGAGCCTACATGTGGCAGTCATTGCTGAAGACAGGAGCAAAGGTTATTAATGGTACCGATGTGCCCATAGAGCCTATCAATCCTATTGCAAGCTTTTATGCATCGGTGACGCGCAAGACATTGAAGGGTGAGCCTGATGGCGGCTATGAGCCAGAAGAAAAGATGACACGTGAGCAGGCATTGCGGGCATATACGCTTGACGCGGCTTACGGTGCGTTTGAGGAAAAGCTAAAGGGATCTATTGAAAATGGTAAGCTGGCTGACTTTACAGTATTCTCCCAGGATATTATGACGGTTGGGGAAAACGACTTGCTGAAAACAGAAGTAGTGATGACTTTTGTAGGAGGAAAGAAAGTTTACGAGAAGTAAAAAAAATGTCGCCCTCACGTTGGTAGGGCGACATTTTTTGGTGTGTATTTATTTTTTCAAAAACTTGTGAGCACGTGCCATCAGGTCTTTGCGATCAGAAGTAATTGTTGGGTCGCTATAGATTTTGCTTGATAGTTCACCTACTACTTTCTTGTCGTAGCCTAGTTTCTCTGCAATTTGCTCGCAAAAGTGAATTTCACTTTTGAAAACATGACCATCGCTTTTCATTAACTGAATGAGATGGTAAAGATTTTCGAATTTTTGGTCTTCGGTGAGGCCATGAAGGTTTCCAATTGGTTTTGGATTTTTCATCATAGCATCAACTTCCGCATCGGTCAGCCCGTTTGCTTTTCCGATCATATGAATGGTTTTTGACTCTTTTTCCCCCACGGTTCGGTCACTGGCCGCCAGGTTAATCAAAACGTTGATTTGTTCTTTGATCATAGCTTTTAATTTTGCGTCAAGTTATTGTTTGAAACCTTCGAAATTTATGTAAATAAAGACGAATTCTTACATTCAAGGGAAAATTTAGCAGAAATGGTAATATTGCGATGCAACCTATTTGAAAGGGGTTGGTCAATTGATCAAATGTGTAAATAGATGAAAATGAAAGCCTTAATCCTTGCAGGTTGTTTGTCTCTCTTCCTGATTTCCGCAATGGGTCAAAAAAGTGAAGTGAGGAATGTCGGTTCTTTTAAGGGGGTCAAATCCGGAGAAGCAATTGATGTTTACCTGAAGAAAGGCGATAAGGAGAGCGTGAAGGTTGAGTCCAACAAGGACCTTGCGGATGTTATTACGGAAATTTCCGGTAGTTATCTGAAAATACATATCCGCGACAACAACATTAATTGGGGAGGCTCTAAGGGAAGGTCGGTTAAGGTTTATGTAACCTACGTTGACATCGACAAGATTTCGGCCAGCTCTGCATCCAATGTATTTTCTGATGGACCCATCAAAGCGTCTTCGATGGAAATTCATGCTTCAAGTGCCGCCAACATTGAGGTGAACATCGAAGCAACGGACTTGCAGGTGCATGTCTCCAGCGCTGGTGATGTTGTTCTTGAAGGGAAAACTAAGACCATCAATGCTGAAGTAAGCAGTGCCGGTGAAATTGATGCCTATAATCTTATCGCGGACAGTGCTGAGGCTAGTGCCAGCAGCGGCGGAAGTGTAAAAATCAGTGTCACCAATGGATTGAATGCCCATGCGAGCAGCGGCGGAAGCATACGTTATAGGGGAAATCCTACCAAGACAAATACGAATTCCAGTAGCGGCGGATCTGTTACAAGATCAAACTAAATTTAAAGCATAGCCAAATGGTACTGGCGAAAAGATACTTTCCCTAAAATTCCCGATCTTTATTTCATGGGAGAGTTTGCAAGCGGTGGCAGTCGCTTTTACATCATTCTGCTTATCATTTTCGTTCGATATGTTATTCTGGCATCGATAGCCTTCTTTATTTTTTATTACCTAAAGAAGAATGCATGGTCTTTCAAAAAAATCCAGAAGAAGTTCCCTGCGTTCTCTGACTATCAACGGGAGTTCCTTTACTCAGTGTCCACCGCTGTAATCTTTGCCGGAATGGGATACTTATTCTTTCTGGGTCCATCGGCGAAATACACAATGGTGTATAAAGACATTCGGGAACATAGTCTTACTTATTTCTTTTTCAGTGTTGCCCTGACGTTGCTTATTCATGATACCTATTTCTATTGGACGCACCGATTGATGCACCATCCGAAGTTGTTCCGATATTTTCATAAAGTTCATCATCTCTCTACGAATCCATCACCATGGGCCGCCATGGCCTTTCATCCACTGGAAGCAATTGTAGAGTTTGGAATCGTGGTGGTTGTCTCATTTTTGTTTCCGATTCATCCCCTCGCGATCGCATTGTTTCTCGTGATCATGATGATTTATAATGTCTACGGGCATCTTGGATATGAGCTGTACTCAAAGGGTTTTTCGCAAAATAGGATCGGGAAGTGGGTTAATACTTCTATCAATCACAATCAGCATCATGAACACTTCACGGGTAACTATGGATTGTACTTTCTATGGTGGGACCGCTGGATGGGAACACTGAGAAAGGACTACGATCAGAAATTTGAAGAGGTGAAGACGCGCGTTGAGATTTAATCCGGAAATCGGCTGACAGTAAATACATTTTCCGCAGTCTAGCTGTGCTCAGCGGTGTCATCTGTGGCAAACGCTCGGGATGTGTCAACTCTATTAAATCTCTCAAACAGGCTATAAACAATAAGTAATCCCAGGCATCCTGTAATAAACCCACCAGCGATGTCAGTGAAGTTGTGCACGCCTAGCACTATCCGTGAGGACATCATTAATAGTGCCCAAATCACTGAAAGAATGATGCTTAGCGGCGTCCTGAATAGAAGCAATGTAAATCCCAGCGCAGCAGCAGAAACCTCTGCCGTATGACCCGACGGAAATGAATTGCTGCCACCAACACTCAATTGCTTAATCCTCGCGTCCACTTCATAGGGTCTAGGCTCTTTCACAGTCCTTTTTATTGTTGCCGAAATCGAGCCAGCCAGGGCGATACCTAAAAGGACAATTAATCCTTTCCTGGCAAAAACTTTGTTCTTCTTCGTCAGCCCAATGATGACACAAAGTGCCGGTATACCAAGGCTGATAAAACTAATGGAATCTGAGATGACCTGAAAGAAATGTATTGATCCTGGAGACTGATAACTCTGAAGGGATGCGATAACATCTTGTTCGGTCTGCTTGAAAGAAGAGACACGCAGCAGGCATAAAGTCGTTAAAACTATCGTCAGAGACAGTACCATCAACCAGAATTTTTTGCTCATAAAATCGTTTGCACTCAAAAATAGATAAACCCATCCAAGTCGAAAAATAGCTGTCTTTCAGATGCTTAACTATTACCTGCTAAACTTACGGTACTCCTTAACCCAATTGGCAAAATAAATGATCAAAATGTTAAGAAATAGGGTAAAAAAATACCGTCAAAAATAAAAAATCGTCTACTTTTGGCGCTCAACAGATTTAAACCACACCCAATCTATGGCCCAGTTAAGATTTGAAGCACTCAAGCAACTAAGCGAGCGTCACAAAGTTTCAGTGGAATCGCCGCCCAATATTTCGAAGATTTTTGGGGAAAATGTTTTTGGAAACGAGCAAATGAGAGCTTCGCTAGCTCCAGCCGTATTCAAGAAAGTCAGCGCTGCCATAAAGAATCATGACAAGATTGATGAGGTGACTGCGGATGCGGTAGCCGCTGGTGCTAAAACTTGGGCCATTGCGAAAGGTGCAACCCACTTTACACACTGGTTCCAGCCAATGACTGGCGGAACTGCTGAAAAGCATGATTCATTCTTTGATGCCCTTTCGGGAATAGAACGTTTTAAAGGAAGTGAGCTCGTTCAGCAAGAGCCTGATGCTTCATCCTTTCCAAGTGGAGGTATAAGGAGCACCTTTGAGGCGCGCGGTTACACGGCCTGGGATCCGACGTCACCAATGTTTCTGTATGGCAGGACGCTTTGTATCCCGACGATCTTTGTATCCTATACTGGAGAAACGCTTGATACAAAGTCACCGTTATTAAAGGCATTGAAGTCTGTGGACGCTTCTGCTACGAAGGTGTGTCAGTTATTTGACAAAGACATTCAGCATGTAGTCGCTTCCTTAGGAGCCGAACAAGAGTATTTTGCCGTTGATGAAGCTTTGTATATGGCTCGTCCCGACCTCGTAATGGCTGGACGAACAGTTTTCGGACACGCACCCGCAAGAGGTCAGCAATTGGAAGACCATTACTTCGGTACGATCCCAGGCAGAGTTTATGATTTCATGCGTGAATTTGAAATTGAATCATGGAAGTTAGGTATACCTGTGCGGACACGTCACAATGAAGTGGCTCCAAGCCAGTTCGAGGTAGCTCCTTTATTTGAGGAAGTGAACGTGGCCAATGATCACAATCAGTTAATGATGGACGTGATCAATCGTATCGGTGAAAAACATAAGTTGAAGATCCTCTTTCATGAAAAACCTTTTGCTGGTTTGAATGGAAGTGGCAAGCACAATAACTGGTCGTTGATTACCGATACGGGTGTAAACTTGTATGCGCCAACTGGCTCTGCCCGTGACAACCTCTTGTTTCTAACGTTTTTTATCACCACCATCAAGGCGGTGTATGAGTATTCCGATCTGCTCCGCGCCAGTATCGCAACTGCCGCTAATGATTTCCGTCTTGGGGCAAACGAAGCACCTCCGGCTATCATGTCAGTATTTATCGGTTCGCAAATGACTGCCGTTCTTGATGAACTTGAGAAAAAGGGTAACGTGAAGATTGAAAAAGGAGACAACATGTATATGAAATTGGGTATCGATCAGATTCCCGAGATCATATTGGATGCGACCGACCGTAACAGAACGTCACCCTTTGCCTTCACTGGAAATAAATTTGAATTCCGCGCCGTAGGAAGCAGCGACAACTGCGGAACTCCAATGACCGTACTGAACCTTATCGTTGCGGAACAGCTTGATCATTTTTATGACTCGGTCACGAAAGAGATCGACAAGGGAACAGAGAAGCGAATTGCTATCGTTAACGTCTTGAGGAAGTACATCAAAGAATCGAAGGATATTCGCTTTGAAGGCGATGGTTACTCTGAAGAGTGGGTTAAGGAGGCAGCAAAGCGCGGATTGAACAATGTCAAAAATATGCCTCGCGCGGTAAATGCCTTCATGGACAAAGAATCGCTTGCTCTGTTTGAAAAGCACGGAGTAATGAGCCATAAGGAAGTAGAAGCCCGCAATGAGATCAAGCTTGAAAGTTATATCAAGAAAGTCCAGATCGAAGCTCGTGTAATTGGAGATCTGGCCATCAACCATATCGTTCCAACGGCTGTAGCGTATCAGAATAAGCTCATTGTGAATGCCAATGGATTGAAAGGACTCGGCGTTGATAATAAAGGAGTTGTGAAAACTATCAAGGAAATATCTGGCCACATTGATATTATCACTACAAGCGTGAATAAGATGATTGAAGAGCGGAAACGTCTGAATAAGCTTTCTGACACGCACAAGAAGGCGTACGGATATTGTGATGAAGTGAAAGAGAAATACTTTGAAGAAATCCGTGATTCTGTCGATAAGCTTGAATTGCTCGTAGATGACGAAGATTGGCCGTTGGTGAAATACCGTGAGCTTCTTTTCTTACGATAGCGGTTAACTTTTTATTACCTAACGTAATCAGGCGACACTCAAAAAGTGTCGCCTTTTTCTTTTTGAAAAAGAAGATTAGATTTCGCCGGTTAACCTCATCTCAAATGAAACGAATTTCCTCTTTATGTACGTTGCTTGTTATTGTAATGCCGGTTTTCTCACAAAAAAGACCTGTTTCTGAAATTGAAAAATTTGTGACCCGACCTTCAGTTGAAGCTCCGTTGACATTTCTGGCAGCCGACGAAATGAGAGGCCGTGATACGGGTTCCCCGGAACTGGATATTGCCGCCAATTTCATCGCATCTCAATTTCAGCAATGGGGATTGAAAGCACTTCCAGGAGCTGAGAAATACTTTCAACCTGTGGGATTGGTAAAAATATTGCCATTTACGTCGGCGGAACTCAGATTTAAAGACGATGTTCTAAAATACAAGGATGATTTCCTGATACTTGATGGCCAAACCAGTGACTGGATGGGTGAATTTATCTATGTCGGGTATGGTTCGGCTGAAGAGATGCCGGTAGATATTAAGGGAAAAATGGTGGTCGCCATCGCCGGTGCTAAAGATGCTGCCGGTATGCAAATATTGAATGCCTCTAATGAAAAATACGAGCGAGTGAAAGCGGCTGGAGGCGCGGGGCTAATTGAATTTCTTGTCACCGTCCCTTTTCCGTGGCCTGCTCTTGTAAATTATTTTGGCAACAATAGCCAAGTAGCAATCAAAAAGGAAAGGATTGATGTCCCTCATGTCTGGATGAAAGATTCACAATTGCCGGGTATGAAGGAGTTAAAAGAACAGAAGAAAGTCGGTGGCTCGTTGAAGATTCAGGCAGGTAAAACAACAATCATTCCGGCTAAAAATGTGGTGGGGGTTATTGAGGGTAAAGATCCAGTTCTTAAGAATGAGTATTATGTGATCTCTGCGCACTATGATCATGTGGGTGTTGGAGCGAAGAAGGGTCAGGATTCAATATACAATGGTGCCAGGGACAATGCATTGGGTACTGTTGGAATGATGACTGCGGCGCACTTCTTTTCACAATTCCCATCTAAACGATCTATAATTTTCATGGCGCTTACGGGTGAGGAAAAAGGATTGCTAGGAAGCGCCTGGTATGCGGACCATCCGCTCGTGCCACTGAATCAAACAGTATTTAACTTTGATTGCGATGGTGCAGGCTATAACGATACGTCAGTAGCAACGGTTATCGGACTTGAGCGCACGAGTGCTGAGGCGAATATTGCCAAAGCGTGTGTGGCTTTTGGACTAAAGGCAGGAAGGGATCCCGTGCCTGAACAAAATCTGTATGAGCGTTCGGACAACTATAACTTCGCCAGAAAAGGCGTACCAGCAATTGATTTTGCAACAGGCGTGAAGGCTTTTGATGAAGAACTTATGAAGTATTACCATCAACCTGCTGACGAGGTGGGCTCGCTCGACTTTGAGTACCTGGTCAAATACTACAAAGCGTTTGTTTACGCTAACTATCTCATCTCGAATTCACCAACGGCACCGACTTGGACACCGGGTGATAAGTATGAGCCTGTTGGGAAAGCGCTTTACAAACGCTAAAAGTTAGGGGGTTGTTCATTAATCATATATTCACTTGTGCTGTAGACTGAGCTACGATTAACTAATAATTGATAACGTTAACTGAAATTTGTCAGGGAAGCCTCTTCCAGATCTAACTCATACTCCAGCTTTCGAAGTACCTCTTCAGGATATTGATTTTTCCGGCGCAGCGTTTTGATTTCCCGCCGCTCAAAATTAATCATATGAAGTTGGAGCTTGTTGAACTCACGAAATACATCTTCTGAATGTCGCGTGAGATCAGCAGTAAGCATGCGTCGTTGAATCTGATCGATCTGCCGTTCAAACTTCGTCTTAATATGATGGAGAGCGTCGCGGGTTGCGTCTTCCTGTGCGTAGTTTGATTCGATGAATTCAATTGCGGCATATGATAAATACGTTCTCAGTTTCTTCTCCTGTTCCTCAATACCTTCAGAATCGGGTATTTTAAACCATTTTATCAGAAATGGGAGGGTAAGGCCCTGAACCACCAAGGTCATGAGGATCACACAAAAAGTGATAAACAGGATGGTATTCCGGAAATGGAAATGTGATCCGTCGCCCAGTGTGAGCGGCAACGCAAGCGCTGCTGCCAACGAAACAACTCCTCGCATACCTGCCCAGCCGCCAAGGGCGACAGACTTCCAATTAGGTATTGGCTCTGACGTGCGGATGCGTTTTGAAATAAGAGGCAGGTAGCTTGCGGGGAAGATCCACGCCATTCTTACCACCATCACCAGAAGGCTGATAATAATACCAAAGCTAATGGCCTGACCGAATGTAAATCCATCCAGGTCATTTATTATGACTGGCAGTTGGAGTCCTATCAGGATAAAAACTACGCCATTTAGAATGAAAACCATGGCTTGCCAAACGGCATAAGCTTGTATGCGAGAATCAAATTTAAATATCTCATCCGAGCGCCAGGAAAGAAAAAGGCCTGCGCTAACGACCGACAAAACGCCGGAAAAATGAAAATGCTCCGCCGCCAGATAGCACAGATAGGGCGAAAGCAACGTGATCGCGGTATCAATACTGGGAGTAGTAGGCAGGAAACGGTGAGTGATATAGAGTACGTTTGCGATCGCGAGCCCAATCACCACACCCATCACCGATACGATAACGAATTGTCCGGATGCGTTACTGAATGAAAACGTTCCAGTAAGAAACGCAACTAAGGCGAATCGATAAATGATCAAACTCGATGCGTCATTGATAAGGCTTTCGCCTTCCAGTATCACGGACAGTCGCTTCGGTACTTTTAGTCCCTTCATCACTGAAGTAGCGGCGACGGCATCCGGAGGCGAGATAATTCCGCCCAACAGAAATCCAAGAGCAAGGGTGAAGCCAGGGATCAGATAGACTGAGACATAGGCGACGATTGTAGAAGTGGCAATAACCAACCCGAACGCTAGCAGGAAGATCGCGCGTCTCCATTTCCAGAAGTCGTTCCAGGATGTTTGCCAGGCTGCAGAATAAAGCAGAGGTGGCAGAAAAATAAAGAAAACGATATCGGGATTTAATTCGATGATGGGCATCCCGGGGATCAACCAAATCATGAGGCCTGCCAACACAAGCAGGATAGGATACGGAACCTTTATTTTTTCAGCAACGATTGCCAGCAGGCATACACAGAAAAGAAGAAATAGAAAGACAATAATCTGATCGGTCATGCACTAAAGATATAATACAGTATTACAATATTAAAGTAGCTTCACTTATTCCTCAAAGCCGGCCAAACCTCTGCAAGGTCATAAAAACCGTATGAAAAAGGTCTAACAATGGTCTCAGAATTTGGTTTCCTTTTTTTGGGATTGGAAAGATTCCGTAGAGTTTTACACGATATCCCGCTCAAATCGGGCTAGTTGGATGCGTGGTTTATGCTTCCGAGCAATTCCACTATCGCCTGGCGTATCAATTCAGGATTACTCCAAGGGACAAAGTGAGTCATGTCATCAATCATTACCAGCTTTACCGGCGCATTTGTAATCATCTTCTTTGCAAAGTCGGCATTCTCTTTAGGCACAAGCGAATCTTTTTTTCCCTGAATGACAATCGTGTTAGCTTTTATCCTGGGCCACAACGGGATCATCTCTTCAAGCTCAGGTTTCAATTTATAGATCTCGTCATTTGATGCCCGAATCGAGCGGGGAAGAAGCCATTTCAAAAATGGCAACGCCAACGGTGCTCTGAACCATTCGTTAGGCTCAAGTTCAGGATCAATACTTGGGGCTACCATAACCAGTCCGTCAATAAGCTCTGGATAATCCATCGCCATTCGTGCAATCAGAGGTCCACCAAGAGAATGGCCGACCAGGATTACAGGACGCTGATTCTTATGAGTCTCAAGTATTGGTTTTAATAAGGCCGCCTGCTTTTCAAGGGAAGGCTCAGCTTTGCCGAAGTTGGAATAACCAAACCCAGGGCGGTCAACCGTAATTAGCTGGGCCTTTGCTAACAAGGCGGTATCTGCCATGAAATCAATGAAGGCACTCAATGAGCCAGGTGAACCATGTATAAATACAACCAATGGCAGGTTTGAATCACCAACCTCGAGATAATTCATCACACGTTTGTCGATGTCATATCGATGCAGAGTGCCTTTCTTTTCCTTCTGGGAGAAATACTGATCGATTTCGGATTTGCTCATCCTGAATTGCATACAGCTGTCCATGAGGATCATTAATCCGGAAAAAATGAAAACCGGAATTAAGTACTTCCTCCAACGCTTCCAGAAATCCTTCATAGTTAAAAATGCAGGATTTTTTTGTACTGAGTTGGGTTATTAAGCACTTCGATAGATGATTTGATTTCAGCGTCTTTTTTGAAAGAAACTTCCACCTGGCCCCGTTCAAGATAATAACGCATCACGATCTCTTCTTCTAGAAGTAATTTGATCTGATCTTTGAATGTGACGAGGTCATTTTTTCTACTTTCAGTCAACCGATTTTGAATCTGATCGATTTGTGGTTTGAGATCTTCATAAAACCGTTCGGTTTTTGCTTCCTGAGTGAGCTGACTCAATCGTATTTCAATTGGGGAGCGGTAGTTATAGTCTTTTGTTTTCATCCAATTTACAAACTCCTCGTACTCCTTATCGGTTAAACTGAAACTTATGGCTTCGCTTATCGAGGGATGTTTTGCCGCATAGACCGTTCCGTAGTCAAATAGATAGCCCTGTGCAAATAATACCTGGGCGACTGTGCTTGGATCCGGAGTTGCTATTAAAATATCAGGGTCAATGCCGCCTCCATCATAGACGGTTCGACCTCGAGTCGTTTTAAATTCTTTTTTTACAGAGTCTGGAATAGAACCAACGCTTCCATCATCACGACGATGTGTATAGTCGAGCACCTGGATACAGCGTCCAGTAGGAGTGTAGTATTTGGCCGTAGTGATTTTTATTTGTGCGTTATAGGATAATGGCCGGCTTAACTGAACCAACCCTTTTCCATACGATTTTTCTCCGATAATTATAGCGCGATCATAATCTTGAAGAGTGCCTGCGACAATTTCAGATGCAGAAGCACTTCCCCTGTTAATCAATACCGCTACCGGTATCTCAAGATCAACAGGTGTATTGAGTGTTTCGTAGTTAATATTGTTCTCAGGTATTTTTCCTTTCGTGCTTACAACCTGTTTTCCCTTTGGGAGGAAGATGTTGCAGATGTTGACGGCTTCAAATAACAATCCTCCGGGGTTATCGCGCAAATCCAATATAATGGATTTAGCACCTTTCTCTTTTAAGGCCATCACGGCATTCTTAACTTCCTTCCCTGCGTCCGATGTGAAGTCGGACAGTTGCACATAACCAATATTGCTGGAGATCATTCCGAAATAAGGAACGTTGCTGATTTTAATTTTTTCACGTTTGAATTCAAGTTTGATGGGGTCTTTCACTCCGTATCGCAAAACGGTAAGAGAAACGGCAGTGCCTACCTGGCCGCGCATCAAATGATTAGCTTCTTCTGTACTGATCTTAGCGAGTTCAACTTCGTCCATCTTTATCACCTGGTCGCCGATTTTCAGTCCACCTTTAAAGGCTGGAAATCCTTCATACATCATTGTGACTAAGGTGCGTTTGCCGATCTCACGTGTCACAGCTCCGATACCTCCATACTGGCCGGTATTCATGGTGCGAAAGTCTTCTACCTCATCTTCCGGTATATAATTCGTGTAAGGATCCAGGGAGTTGAGCATAGCGTCAATTCCCGTGCGAACAAGTTTGTTAGGGTTCACATCGTCGACGTAGAGGGCGTTGACTTCTTTGAAAAGCGTAGCGAAAATGTCGAGATTCTTTGCGATCTCGAAGTATCGGTCGGCCGGAGGAGAAAAAGCAAACAGCGTCAGCGCGAAGACAATCCCACCAAAAACAATCCCTTTTTTCATAGACTATGACTTATCTGCTATAATACGCAACGGCGAGGTTACGGTTTTATTGGTGAACGGTCAAAGATTAAACAAAGCAAGCTAAAACTTGTCAGGGATCTGGATAATACGCACAACGATCTCATGCGGGTCCCCGTCTTTATCCAGCAAGCTGAACTTCACCATCGGGTTGTCCCTGTTGATGTTGCTTTCAACATTTACAACCTTGTTATCCTGCAGGTGTTTTTCTATTTCTTTCTGGAGGATAAACAAGGCATTGGCCAAGTCCACTTCAAGCGGGCTAGGATTATAGGCAGCAGTCTTCATACAGATTTTTTACTTAGGGAGAGTTACCAACGAATAATAGCAGATGCCCACGTAAAGCCACTGCCAAAAGCCGCTAAACAAATTACGTCATTTTCTTTGACTCTTCCTTCCGCCCAGGCTTCACTCAAAGCGATCGGAATTGAAGCTGCAGTAGTGTTACCGTACTTCATGATATTGTTAAATACCTGATCATCACGGAGTGCCAACTTATCCTGAACATACTGGCTGATGCGAAGATTGGCCTGATGGGGAACTAATAGGTTGATGTCTTCTTTTTTCAAGTGATTCGCAGTCAATGCTTCATTGATCACTTCCATAAACCGTACCACAGCATGCTTGAACACCAGGTTACCATTCATGTGAACTTTGTAGCCGGACGTATCCAGGATCTGGTCGGCCTGTCGCTCTTTAGGGGGCCGACTGCTACCGGGATCTTTCACGTAAAGTTCTTCCGCAAATCGCCCGTCGGAATGAAGATGAGTTGACATCACTCCAGGTTTGTCAGAAGCCTGGAGAATAGCGGCACCCGCTCCATCACCAAATATTACAGCAGTATTCCTCCCACGATCTGTGACGTCAAGCGCCGTTGACTGGATTTCCGCACCAACCACCAGGATCGTCTTGTACATACCTGATTTAATAAATTGATCAGCAGTGCTCAACGCATAAATAAACCCGGAACATGCATTGCGGATATCAAGAGCACCTATATTTTCTAATCCTAGTTCACGCTGCAACAAAACACCGGAACCAGGGAAAAAGTAGTCGGGAGTAATGGTCGCAAAAACAATGAATTCAATATCTTTTTCTGTCAGGTTGGCTCGCTTCAGTGCCATTCGTGTAGCCTTGGCTGCCATGTTCGCTACCGTATCTTTTGTAGGATCAAGCCAGCGTCGTTCATGAATTCCAGTCCTTTCAATGATCCACTCATCAGAAGTATCCATGACGGTGGAGAGATATTGGTTGGTGATGACCGTTTCCGGAACATGATGACCAAGTGCGACAATCTTTGAATAAGGCATAATAGGGGCCGTTTTTTTAAGAATGGGGAGCTAAGGTAGGAAATGATCAGGAGACATTAAGTGAGGAGAGAGTAGCCAGTAGTTAGTAGTCAGGAGTTAGTAGTCAGGAGTTAGTAGCTAGGAGTTAGTAGGACAGGAGGCAGGAGTTACTAGTCAGGAGGTCGGCCTAGGTCATGCTGAAGAATATTCCGGAACACATTAATGGAGTGGCCGCGGATTTTTAGTAATTTCCAACATGAAACGGTCCATTCTTATACTTTTCATTCTTGTTGCAACTGTTGCTGCAGAGGCACAGGTAACGTTCCGCAATAGTTTTGTCATTGGCCACCATCAGAAAACAAAAGCAGGTGTTTCCATTTCTTCAATCGTCTGGAATCTTGGTTTGCTTGCCGCATATTCAATTGCGGGACAAAATGCTTCTCATTCAGGCTTTGGCTATAATGGTTATAGCGGACGTGTCAGCAGGAATGTGGTCATAGATCTCTTTGCAATTAATCATCCTGAGAAAATTTATACCTATTCAGAACTCGCTCAAAGAGTCTATGGTAATGATTATGTTGTTCAAACCTGGCAGGATCCGGTGCCGACGTTTCTGTTGCTTCCGCCGCCAGGCATCCAGATGCCAGTATATCGGGGAAGTGTAAAGGGCAGGAGACTTTAATCGTTGTCTGTTGCTAGAACGGAAATTGATATGCAATTTCATCAGTGGAGTGGCGATCTCAATCTTCGCAAATGGCAGTCCAGTGGGGTCGTCTACTCGATCGTCCGCTGTTTCGTTATGCTGGCATTAGTTTCTTGGCCGACAACTTTTTCCTGGTCTGCTTGAGTAGTCAATCTTTATTTTGACTCAGGACTCATTATGAATTCACTAATTCTTTTCTTCCTCTTTGTCAATGAATCAGAACCTACGATAAAGTCTACGTCCAATTCATTTTTTCTTGTCCTCATATCTAAATGCTGTGCCGTTGGTTATTTTTTGGATACCTTTGCCTGTAAGAAAACTTTATTTTCTATATGTTGTCCCTCATAGCCTTTTAATTGAAGGGCGAGGAATACAATCTGGTAACCAACGCCAATTCTACTCCTATTATAAAGAACATTGACAATCGGAAATAGTCCAAATTTATCCTGCGGGCTGGCGCTCGGTGTGGTCACGTTTACTGTAGAATTATTTTTTAGCTGATATTGAAACATGATGCCACCCCCAGCTGCCAATGACGATTTCTTAAAACGGGCAATATTAAAGTAAGCTGAATATGAATTTCTGAGTTCTTGAATCTCAAAATTATGCCGCTCTGTGAGTACCCTATATGTCGGCGAATTCACATAATAAGTAATCTCTCCACCTCCGGAAATATGATTGAAGGTCAACTCTGAAATGAGAAAGGCAGAATTCTTCCGAGCAAAATCAAGTCTAGCATACAAGCCCAGGCCGAAACCTTTGGCGGGTCGGTCGCCCGTAAAATAGTTTTGAGAAGGACCTGTTGTTGAATTATAATATACTCCTTCAAGCTGTAGCCCATACTGAAACTTTGCCTTGTACTTATTACCGCTGTTTTTTTTCTCCCAACCACAAGACTTATTATATCGTGACACAATCCGCATGATTGAGAGTTCAGCGAAAGGTACTTTATCGACCATTGCCTTGGTGATGCTCTGACAATCTGAGAAGAATACCTGAAGAAACCCTTTAAACTCATTTTGATAGAATTTCTTCCCATTAACCTCCAATACCTTTTGACGCATTTCATATGTTGACCCATCCTTCCCCACAAAAATGCCATCAAGGCCTGATTCAAGTGGTGGTGTATAGACACTTACTTTTCCTTCAATTGCCATGCTCAAAACTGCAATGCTATCGTTTCGGTTTTTAATCGACCTAAGGAAATAGATGCTGGAATCCAATTGAATAGAATAAATGGCTTCAAGTGCGGGCCTTTGAAAAATAGAATCCCTGGACGTCAATTTTCCTTTTTGAACCAGTTGATCTACATCAATCCGGGCAATGAAAGTGGATTGGTCTTTATTCGCTATTGTGACGGCCTTAAATTTATCTTTTCCTGTTTGTGCTTTTAAATGATGTGACCCCAGAATTGTACTGATAATGAGAATTGTAAAAAGTAATTTCATATAATAAAACGTTGTTAAGCATTATTTGATTTGTTATTAACAATCAGAGTACCACGTTCACTATTCTTCCCAGCACAACAATTACCTTCTTAGGAGCCTTTCCTTCCGTCCACTTCATGACAATTTCAGAAGCAAGAACCATCTTTTCGATATCTTCTTTTGGCATATCAAGCGCAAACTTCATTTCAGCGCGCACTTTGCCGTTGATTGAAATGGGATAGTTGAAAGCGCTTTCCTTGAGATACTCTTCATTGTATTTCGGAAACTGAGCATTCAACACACTGTCTTTATGACCGAGCTTTTCCCACAATTCCTCCGTCATGTGAGGGGCGAAAGGAGAGAGGGCAATTACCAACGGTTCGATGATGGACCTCTTGTTGCACTTCATTGACGTTAATTCATTCGCACAGATCATAAATTCACTTACCGATGTATTGAATGAGAAATTGTCAATGTCTCCTTCAACTTTCTTCAATGTTTTATGTAACACCTTCAGTTCTTCGCGGGTAGGCTCAGCATCGCTCACCTTGAAATTGCCAGGTCCTTCATGTGAGAGATTCCAGAAGCGGCGCAGGAATTTATAAACGCCGTCAATTCCGTTGGTATTCCATGGCTTTGATTGCTCAAGAGGGCCGAGGAACATTTCGTACATCCGCAAGGTATCTGCTCCGTAGCTGTCGATGATTTCGTCTGGGTTGACCACATTGAAATAGGACTTACTCATTTTCTCAATCGCAGAGCCACAGAGGTACCTTCCATCATCCTCTAAGACAAATTCTGCGTTAGCGAAGTCTGGTTTCCATTTTTTAAAGGCCTCGAGATCTAGACCCTTACTCTCATCATACAAAGAGATATCGATATGCAAACCGGTTTCCAGGGATGGAGCATTCGGGTCTAAAGATTGCGGATGCCCCGAAGTCACTCCTACCGCCTCTCCGATCTCCTTGGACGTTGTATCAAGAGCTTTCCAAATGACCTCAGTTATTTTTCGGGATGCATTGCTATCACCTTTTAATACTCGGTCGCGAATGTTCTTCGAAACAAAGATTTGAGGTAAAATTTCATTTGCAAAATCTGTTTGAGAAAAAGAATATCGATAGACAAATCTCGAGTCCCCGGTAATCTTTCCTTGATTGATCAGCTTCTTAAACGGCTCATCAAAATTCAAGTAACCCAGATCTGCCAGCACCTTGGTCCACAACCTTGCATACAGCAAATGAGCTACCGCGTGTTCTGATCCACCGATGTAAACGTCGACCTGGTTCCAGTAATCAAGTGATCTCTTACCTGCAAACTCCTTATCATTATGGGGATCCATATAACGAAGGAAATACCACGCGGCGCCAGCGTGTGTCGGCATCGTGTTTGAATCTCTTCTTTGATCAGGTCCCACATTGATCCAGTCTTTCAGGTTGGCCAACGGGCCTTCGCCCGAACCGGATGATTTAAAGTTATTAGATTCTGGCAATCTTAAAGGGAGGTCTTTCTCCTCCATCGCGTACGGTACGTCATCGCGAAAGACGACAGGGAAGGGTTCGCCCCAATACCGCTGACGGCTCCAGCCTGCATCCCGCATTTTATAATTTACCTGACGGGTGCCAATACCAAGTTCTTCCAGTTTTCTGACCACAACGTTAATCCCGTCTTTCATGAGGAGGCCATTCAGAAATTCCGAATTCTCAAGAATAGCGTCGTATGTTGAATTTGCTTCCGTGCCATCATAGTGCTTTCCAATAATATTGGTGATTGGCAGACTGAAATGCTTTGCAAACTTGTGGTCGCGTTCATCGCCGCACGGCACACCCATGATGGCCCCGGTTCCGTAACCCGCCAATACATACTCACTGATCCAGACGGGGATCTGTTTATTGTTGAATGGATTGATGGCGTAAGCTCCGGTAAATGCCCCAGTGATCTTTTTCACTTCCGCCATGCGTTCTATTTCAGATCGGCTCTCAACATATTTCAGATACCTATCAATTTCACCTTGTTGTCCGGCACTGGTGATGTCTTTCACCATTTCATGTTCCGGTGCCACCACCATGAAGTCGACACCGAAAATCGTTTCGGGACGTGTGGTGAATACCGTCATGGATGGGACCAAGGACTTGTCACTCTTCAAATTGAATATAACTTTTGCTCCAACGCTTTTGCCAATCCAGTTGCGCTGAATTTCTTTCATTGAGTCGCTGAAGTCAATTTCATCCAGACCTTTCAACAGACGTTCAGCATATTCCGTGATTCTAAGGCTCCATTGCCGCATCTGACGTTTCACTACCGGAAACCCACCGCGATAGCTTACACCGTTGATAACCTCATCGTTGGCAAGCACGGTACCGAGCGCCTCGCACCAGTTTACGTCGGTGTAGGCGAGGTAGGCCAGGCGATACTGCATAAGAATCTCCCGCTGTGCCTTTTCATTGAATGATTTCCACTCAGTCGCGGTAAAATCGTCCTTACCTGTATCTAATTTGAATTTGGAATTCGGAAATGAATGATTTGAATTTCCTTCTACCTGAAAAATTTTTATAAGCTCGCTGATGCGCTCTGCTTTTTCTTTTTTACGATTGAACCAGCTGTCGAAGATCTGAAGAAATATCCATTGAGTCCACTTGTAATAACTGGGATCGCATGTTTGTACTTCTCTATCCCAATCATAGCAAAAGCCAATGTTCCCCAGCTGCCTCTTGAAGTTAAGTATGTTCTCCTGGGTAGAAATTGCTGGGTGAATACCATGCTCTATGGCATATTGCTCAGCAGGTAATCCAAAAGCATCGAAGCCCATGGGGTGCAGGACGTTGAATCCTTTTATTCGCTTGTATCGGGCAACGATGTCAGAGGCAATGTAGCCGAGCGGGTGACCAACATGAAGGCCGGCTCCTGATGGATAAGGAAACATATCCAGAACGTAGTATTTGGGTTTGGAAGCGTCTAGCTCCGTTTTATAGACCTTACTATCGATCCAACGCTTACGCCATTTCTCCTCGATTTTCCTGATTTCGTCCTTTGAATACTCGGCCATTGCTGACAATTGTTTATTGAGTGAACCGCAAAAATAGCCAATTGGGGAAAATAACAACAAGGTCACCACGAACACAAAGCAAGGCACGAAGAACACGACAATTACTCCTGTGAATACGTCGTGGCCTTCTTCACGCATTCTTCACAACTCATCATGTCCGATCTACAGTTGAGTAACACTTATTAATAATTCCAAGTCGGAGGGGACACTTTTGTCGTGTAATCAGGCAAAACATAAGGCTTATGAGGACGACAAACCTAATCTGCATTCTTTCATTCTTCTATCTTTTCATTGCTTCAATTGCGGGTGCCCAGACTACGATCTCTGGTAAGGTCGTCGATGAAAAAGGCGAGGGTGTCCCGGGGGCAAACATTTCTATCAAGGATTCTTATGATGGTACAAGCTCCACTGCGGATGGGTCATTTGCTTTTAAGACTGATGAGCACGGATCAAAAGTTCTTGAATCTACTTTCATCGGATACAAAAAATTTCAGCAGTCGATTGAATTGACGGGCAAGTCGGTTGTGCTCACGGTCACATTGAAAGAAGAGATCAATCAACTGGATGCCGTAACGATCTCGGCGGGTTCGTTCACAGCCGGGGACGAAAAGCGCAGAACTATTTTGAAAGCCGTTGACATTGCCACTACAGCTGGGGCAACTGCGGACATAGCCGGTGCGCTGAATACATTACCAGGTACAACAAAAGTAGGAGAGAGCGGCCGTTTGTTTGTTCGGGGAGGCGATAGTAACGAAACCCGTACGTTCATTGACGGGATGGTAGTGCTTGATGCTTACGGACCTTCCGCTCCCAACACTCCATCACGCGGAAGATTTCTTCCATTCATGTTTAAGGGCACAAGCTTTAGTACGGGTGGCTATTCAGCCGAATACGGCCAGGCCTTGTCATCAGCACTTGTACTGAACTCTAAAGATAAGGCAGAGGCGAATCAGACTGACATTGGAATCTTGTCGGTAGGAGCAGACGTGGCTCACACGCAAGTATGGGATCGCTCGTCGATCTCCGGAAAGGTACAATACACGAACATCCGTCCTTATTTTGGTTTAATGGATCAGCGGGTTGATTGGATCGATCCACCTGTCTCGTTTCAGGCGAGCTCTGCTTACCGTGTTCAGGTTGGTAAGGAAGGCCTTTTAAAAGTCTTTGGAAACTTTAACCATTCAACGTTTGCATTATACAATCATGATATCGATCAGCCGTCGCTTACACAGCGCATGGATCTTACCAATATTTATGGCTACGGGAATATTGCTTATTTGCAACCGCTCAACGAAAAATGGTCTGTACGGGGAGGCCTGGCATATAGTCATAATGAAAATGCCGCTATGTTTGATTTTCGCCCGGCCACTGAAATTGAAAAGGGTCTCCATTCAAAACTTGTATTGGAGCACACAGTTTCGGACAAGGTCGAACTCAGGTTCGGTGGTGAGATCCTTGGCAGAAACTACTCGGCCTCAAGGCGGGATGAAGAATCCTTGCTGATTCTCTCTCAATCATTTAACGAGACAATCTCAGCGTCGTTCGTTGAAGTAGAGGCGTTTGCCAGCAAACAGTTCGTAGCGAAAGCAGGTGCGAGGCTGGAGCACAATTCTCTACTTAATAAAATAGCCCTGGATCCTCGTTTGTCCCTTGCCTGGCGCCCAGGCAAACAAGGACAGTTTTCAATTGCGTATGGTACGTTCCGCCAGTCGGCAAAAAACCAATATCTGCGCGTGAATAATGATCTTAACAATGAGCGTGCTGAGCATTTCATTCTTAATTACCAGATAATAAATAACAACCGAACATTTCGCGCCGAAACCTACTATAAGCGATACTACGACCTCGTAAAGTTTGCCAATCTTGATGCAACCTCATTGAATAATCTTGGCAGTGGCTATGCAAAAGGAGTGGAGGTATTCTGGAGAGATAATAAAAGCATCCGCAATGTTGACTATTGGGTTTCTTATTCATTACTCGATACAAAACGCGACTACCTGAATTTTCCGTCAATGGCTACGCCAAGCTTCGCATCCAAACATAATTTTTCAATTGTATATAAGCATTTTGTTAAAGTTATAAAATCACAGCTTGGGTTTACTTATTCCTACGCAAGCGGAAGGCCCTATTACAATCCGAACAATCCTGCTTTCAATTCTGATCACACACCCGAATATCATGATCTAAGTGCTAACGTCGCTTTCTTGCCAAAAAACTGGCTTATTATCTATGCCTCCTGTACCAACCTGCTGGGACGTGATAACATTTTTGGATATAACTACAGTGCGACTCCGGATTCAAATGGAGTCTATGCCAGAAATGCTTTGCGTCAACCTGCAGCTCACTTACTCTTCCTCGGTGTTTTTATCACGCTGACGAAAAACAAATCAGTTAATCAGCTTCCGAATTTATAATTCACAATTCATAACCCTTAAATAACAATCAAAATGAAAAGAGCAATTCTAATTCTGACCTTCGCTACAGCAACCATGGTTACATCTGCCAATGATTCAAAATATTTTGAGACCATGGCCAGGAACATACAGCAGGTGTATACTGCGCAGACATCCGATGAAATCCAGCAGGCGGTGAATATTTTGGATCGCGTGGGTAGTGCGGAAAAAACCAGATGGGAACCTTACTATTATGCATCCTTTGGCTATATCATGCTTGCCAATCGCGAAAAAGACAGCGCTAAAAAAGATGCGTACCTGGATCAGGCCCAAATTGAAATTGATAAAGCGTTGACAATCAATCCCAATGAGTCGGAAATAGTGGCGTTGCAGGGATTTATTCACATGATACGTCTTTCAGTTGATCCCGCATCCCGTGGTCAAAAGTATTCACCCCTGGCTATGCAATTTTTAGGAAAAGCAGCTGCTATCAATCCTGAAAATCCACGAGCGCTTGCTATGATGGCCCAGATGCAACTTGGCACAGCCCGTTTTTTCAACTCACCCGTGACAGAAGCATGTGCCACCAACAGCCGAGCAATTGAAAAATTCAGCAGTTATAAGCCTGAGAATCCCCTCGCCCCTGTCTGGGGAAAAGGAATGACAGAGGACATGTTGAAGCAATGCAAATAATAGCTGAAATGGAGGTGTGAACGCAGTTGCACCTCCTTATTTTTAGAACAGTAACTTTGAACTTAGAACTCTGAACTTAGAACTCTGAACTTAGAACTCTGAACTTAGAACTCTGAACTTAGAACTCTGAACTTAGAACTCTGAACTTAGAACTCTGAACTTCAAACTATCTTTGCCTCATGACCCAACCGGACACGCAAGAGAAGACCACCCTCAGGCAATATTTCAGAATACTGGGATTCTCTGTTATTGGTTCGGCATCCATGACCTTTTTTACCTGCAATCACTGCAGGGTTGATGCTGGGAGTTACCTATGGGTGACATCATTTTCGGTGTTGATTTGGTTTTTTCTCTGGACAGGCAATGACTTCATCACCCACTACTTCAATAGAAAGATCTCATGGGTAGTGTATCCGGTAAGGAGGTTAGTGGTGGGAATAGTAACTACCGTTGTATATACTGTTTCTGTCGTTTTTATTATCGACTTACTCTGGAAGAAGTTTGCGCCTTTTTCTTTGGGTAATGGTCAGTGGATCATCGCTTTTGCCCTTGTAGTTACATTTCTGATTTCTCTTTTCCTTCATGGCAGGGAATTTCTTATTCGATGGCAAAAATCGGCTGTTGAAGCTGAGCGCTACGAGAAAGAAAGTGTGCGTGCACAATTTGAGAGTTTGCGGAATCAGGTTAATCCACACTTTGTATTTAACAGCCTGAATGCACTTACGCACCTGGTGTATGAAGATCAGGACAAGGCCGCCCGTTTTATTAAACAGCTTTCCGAGGTTTATAGGTATGTTTTAGAAACAAAAGACAGTGAAGTTGTTCCTGTAGAAGAGGAACTTAAATTCATTGATTCATACTTGTATCTTCAGCGAATACGATTTGGTGATAAATTGAAAGTTGAAATTAATTTGAATGACATGAAATCAGCGGTGGCGCCTTTGGCATTGCAGATGCTGATCGAGAACGCCATCAAGCACAATGTTATTTCTGAAGAAGATCCCTTAGTGGTGAAGTTGTATGTTGCCGGATCATTTTTAGTAGTTGAGAACGCTATTCATAAAAAGAATTCCCTTCAGGAGCCCTCATCCGGTCTTGGCTTAGAAAACATAAAGAGACGTTATGAATTTTTGGGAAATGAAAAGGTTCAGGTAAGCGACGATGGTGGAAAGTTTATTGTTAAGTTACCAGTCCTATCTATACCGAAATGAAGATACTGATTATTGAGGATGAGCAGGAGGCAGCTAACCGGCTTGAAAGCCTCATTCGCCAGCTTTCTCCCGATTCAATAATTGTGGCGAAGCTTGATTCAGTGAAGCGTTCTGTAGAATGGCTGACCAAAGATTCATCTGCCGATCTGATTTTTATGGACATTCAGCTTGCCGATGGACTAAGCTTTGAGATTTTCGAAAGAATCGACATAAAATCGCCTGTTATCTTTACTACAGCTTACAATGAGTATGCATTGAAGGCATTTAAAGTTAACAGCATCGATTATATCCTGAAACCTGTTGATAAGGAAGAGCTATCAGCTTCATTCAAAAAGTATGATCGCCTGGTCGGTCAGGTGCCGCATGAGAAAATCATGGAGAGTATTGGATATGCTGTGCAAATGTTGACAAAAAAATACAAAGAGCGATTTGTTCTTAAAGTGGGGGAGCATCTGAGGTCAGTCGAGGTAAAGGAAATTTTGTTTTTTTATAGTCTTGAGAAGGCCACTTTTGCCCAAACAACCGATGGGCGCAAACACATACTGGATTTTACCCTCGATCAGCTTGAAGGTTTGATTGATCCGAACCGGTTTTACAGGATTAACCGAAAGTATTTTGTGGCGGTTGATTCCATTCAGGACATGATCAGCTTCACCAATAGCCGACTGAAGCTCCTCCTTAAGACCAGCGATGATGCCGATGTTATTGTGGCCCGCGAGCGCGTTCAGGAATTTAAAGAATGGCTTGATAGGTAACTTTTCACACTTTAGTTTTATGTTTAGCCTTTCCTAATCTATGAACTGCATCAACTGTGGAGCGGAGATTCATTCGAAGTATTGCTCGGAATGTGGTCAAAGAACTTCCGTGAAACGCATCACCTTCAAAGAAGGATGGTATGACTTTTGGGCTCGAATCTACGGTTTTGACGGATTGTTCCCGAGGACGCTGCGTGATTTGACGTTACGCCCTGGAGTTGCAACACGTGCATTCATTTCAGGAAACCGAACTCTTTATTATGGGCCTGTAGGATATTTCTTCCTGATGATCACCGTGGTGCTGTTGTTTATGAGTTTACTAGACGTTGACCTGATGGTTTTTTTGAAATCGGGACATGGCATATCACCGTTGCATCCAAAGGTTAATAGCGATAACAGCACCGTTGTCTCGAGAATCCTTGGATTTGTTTCCAACAACATCAAGATAATTTCTTTCTTAATAATTCCGTTCCAGGCCTTTTGTGCGCGATTTATATTTTTTAGAAAACGTGGTTTTAATTTTATTGAACATTTTGTTCTTCCATTTTATATTCTAGGACACCTTTACTGGATAACACTTCTTGTGGTTTTGAACTATAAGTTCCTGGGAGATGCGATTCCTAACACTGTATGGATTGTCACGTCGATGTTGTTTTTCGGATACGCTTATTCGAATTTCATTGGCGATCAGCCATTCTGGAAGACTTTTCTCAAAGGCGTTGGAATTTTAATCACCGCACAAATACTATTTATTGTCCTTGTTACAGTATTCATTTTGCTGTTGGCGATTATCAATCCTGATTTTTATCAATTGATGAAGCCTTCTAACAATCCTTGATTTTTGCCAGAATGTGAGTTAATTGTCACCAATCTGACACATCCTTGGGGCGTAAGAATTAATTTTAGATCTATATTTCGAAAACAACTACAATGAAAGCAAAAACTATCATCTATTGGTCCGTGCGGATTCTCGCAGCGATCATCATGCTGCAGACGCTATATTTTAAATTCACTGCGTCTCCGGAATCTGTGTACATATTTACGACGGTGGGCATGGAGCCGTGGGGGCGAATCGGAGTTGGTGTGCTGGAGCTAGTGGCGTCTGTTTTGATCTTGATTCCTACCACAGCATGGCTGGGGGCAGGGCTTGCCTTTGGACTCATGGTTGGTGCCATCGGGATGCATCTCACATTATTGGGCATTCAAATTCAAATTGACGGACAAAGTGATGGAGGTCAATTATTCTTATATGCGATGATCGTCACAGTCTGTTCGCTATATGTGCTTTGGCATGATCGCGACAAGATAAGATCAGTAATTAGTCAATTTATTAAGAAGTAGCTCACTACTTTTTTAACAAAGCGATAACCTTTGCAAGGTCATCCTGAAATTCAGGTGCCTTTAATGATTCCTTCAGGCCATCGAGCATATAATCAGGGATGGCCTTGTTCTTTTTAACCTTATCAGTTAGGTCATTCAAAATGTCAAGTGCATCGGATTTGGTTTCGATTGAGCTAGCATCAACTCTTTTTGTCAGTAAGGTGAGAGCAGCTGTTGCGGAATTTTGTACCACCGGCATTTCGTCGGTCACATGGGTTGCCGTAGCTTGTTTGTCAAGACAATTGTTAAAGTCGTGTAAAATTTTCGGAATATCATTCCGGTTATAGTGATTTTTTTCCAAACCTTCAACTACAGTGTGGCACTCGGACAAAAAATTACTAAGCGTTTTTTTAAAACCCATCCCAGGAATTTCGACTGAATTTCCATCCTTTTTTACCAGATAAGGTACTTCATATAAAAAATTAGATTCTCGCCGTGCTAGGTATGAGCTAAGAAACCCGGCCTCAACAAGCTTCATCATCCTATAACCTTTGTCCGTTCTCACGGGATTATAGGTTTCGTTCTTGATAATTGCGGATTTGATTTGGATGCATTTGTAGTGATTTTTTTTCTTTTGGCCTGCGACTTCAACCTCAACTCTGTCGAGTATGTCATAGGTCAATATTTTGACTTCTCCTCTCACCGTGTCTTGTTGTGTGGTGACAATATAATCCTGCGCGTTAGCCAATGTTGAAGTTAGGATGATGATTCCGATGATAGCCTTTTTCATTTTTAGGTGATTTCTCTGCAAGTTTAACGCTATTTGAAAACACTTTATTGGATTTTTTTTAAGAAAGACCGTAATTAAGACAAATTTTAAGACATGGTTGATTATAACCCCAAAGCCTGGTTCTCCCTTATCACTCATTCTTACAGCCGTCATGTGATGCGTACGCTGCAGCCGGTCCTATTTTTTATGGCCGTCTACTCCGCCGCCTGCTGCTACTTGATTTTGGATGTTTTCAGGCTACACGAAAAGGATTTTCATAGTACTATAGCTATGCACTCTCTCCTCGGAATAGTACTGGGCCTTTTCCTGGTGTTCCGTACCAATTCTGCTTACGATCGGTGGTGGGAAGGCCGGCGTCATTGGGGAAGCATGGTAAATAATACCCGCAACCTTGCTCACAAGATCAATGCATTTCTGCCTCAGAATGATCTGGAGAACAGAGCCTTCTTCAGTGCGATGATTTGCAATTTTGCGAAATCAGTTAAAGATCATTTACGCAACACGGTTAATGTGAACGAACTTGAGGAAGTTGGTTCTGATTTTAAAGGCGAGTTTAAAAATGTGAAACATGTTCCAAACAGAATTTCATCAATGCTATATGAACGTGCAAATGAGCTGTATCAAAAGAAAGTTATAACCGGAGATCATTTGTTCCTGATCGACAAAGAATTAAAAGAGTTTTCTGATATTCTTGGTGCCTGTGAAAGGATAAAAAACACGCCGATCCCGTATTCTTACTCGATGTATATAAAGAAATTCATTTTTATCTACATCATCACGCTGCCGTTCGGATTTGTTACCACAACAGAATACATAACTATTCCAATTGTGGTGTTGATCTCTTTTGTAATATTCAGTGTTGAGTTGATTGCAGAAGAGATTGAAGATCCCTTTGGCAAGGATATCAATGACTTACCTACGGATGAGTTAACTTCTAAGATCCGTGAGAATGTTAAGGAAATCTTCGCGCATCAATCCACTGCCAACGTGTAAATCGCGTATAGGAATATTAGCAAGATCATGACAGCATACATAATTAGGTCTACCCTGACGTAGGCCTTATATTCCTTATATAATTCAACAAGCTTGCGAAACATCTCAGGGAATTTATTGTTCTTTTTCAGTACAACTTTTTATGGTTTTTTACGTCTTCCGTTGATATGCCGCCCAAATTACTACTATGCTGAGATTGATTTACGGAGTAGCGCTGGTTTTTTTCGCCTATTCTGCGTTTGCCCAGGAAAAATTTACAATTAATGGCTATATAAAGGATGCTTCCAATGGCGAAGCATTGATAGGTGCCACTGTTTTCATCAAGGAGATAAAAAATGGAGTAACGACCAATGAGTATGGATTTTACTCCATAACCCTGCCCGCTGGCACTTATTCTGTTAATTATAGCTACATCGGTTTTCAATCGATTTCTAACGTTGTTGTCCTTAATAAGAACAATCAGATGAGCATTGAGCTTGTTGATGAAAACGAGCAGCTTCAGGAAGTTGTCGTTAAGGGCGAGATCGAGCAGGCCAACGTTCAAAATGCTGAGATGAGCACTAATAAGTTGGAAATGAAGACCATATTGAAAATCCCCACGCTTTTTGGTGAGGCCGATGTTCTGCGGAGTATCCAACTATTGCCAGGTGTGAGTACTGTTGGAGAAGGCGCTTCCGGATTTAATGTTCGCGGAGGAAGTGTAGGTCAAAATTTGATATTATTGGATGAAGCTCCCGTTTACAACTCGTCTCACCTTTTTGGATTTTTCTCCGTATTCAATCCGGATGCAGTAAAAGATATCAAGCTTTATAAAGGTGCGATTCCTTCAAGATACGGAGGACGACTTGCTTCCATTCTCGACGTTCGAATGAAGGAAGGGAACAGCAAGAAACTTGAGGTAACAGGTGGAATCGGCTCCGTTTTCAGCCGCCTGGCGGTGGAAGGTCCTTTGATAAAAGACAGGGCTTCATTCATAGTCGCTGTCAGGAGGTCGTACATCGATGTGTTAGCACGCCCTTTTGTCCAGCTGTTGAAGGATGGGGGAGCCTTGAACTTTTATGACCTTACCATGAAGGCCAATTACAACATCAACCGGAAGAACAGGGTCTACCTTTCAGGATATTTCGGGAGAGATAATTTCAAATTTGATAAGAACCAGGGATTTAATTGGGGCAATTCTACATCCAGTTTTCGTTGGAATCATCTTTTCAATGAGCGACTGTTTTCAAACCTCACATTCGTATATAGCAAATATGACTACGCTCTTCAATTTGGCAGGGATGACCGTAATTCTTTTAGTTGGAATTCATCGATTTCAAACTTTATTGTCAAGCCTCAATTCACCTACTTCATCAACAGCAATAATGAATTGAATTTTGGAGGTGATGTTACTTACTACACATTTGAACCAGCCAATGCGGTAGGGGTAACCAACGGAAAATCTGTCAATCTAAGTATTGATAGAAAGTATAACCTTGAGTCCGCTCTCCATATTGGCAACAGTCAGGCGATATCTGAGAATTTTTCAATTGAGTACGGTTTGAGGTGGTCCTATTTTCAGTTTCTTGGTCCTGGAACGATTTATTCTTACAACGATACCATACCGGGTATTCGAAAGTCTGTCAACAAGGAAAAAACGTATACCGGGGGGCAAACAATTGCCACGTATAATAATTTCGAACCAAGATTTTCTTTCAAGGCACAGATCAATGAAGCAAGTTCTGTCAAAGGAAGTTATAACAGGATGGCCCAATACCTTCATCTTATATCGAATACTACTGCGTCCAATCCCCTCGATGTGTGGAACCCAAGCTCAAATAATGTGAAACCCCAGATGGCGGATCAGTTCACACTTGGATATTTTAAGGATGTGGGAGAAGAAAAGAAGTATGAGGTTTCGCTGGAGGGCTATTTGCGTTATACCCAGAATCAGCTCGATTACATTGATGGGGCAGACCTTCTGATCAACCGTTATCTCGAGGGGGATTTGTTGAGCGGACAGGGTAGGGCTTACGGTATAGAAGCATATTTTCAAAAGAAGACTGGTCGCCTTACCGGATGGGTTAGTTATACACTAGGCCGCTCGGAATTGAAAGTAAATGGTATCAACAAAAACGAGTGGTATGAAACCCGTTATAACCAGACTCACAATCTTAAGATCGCTGGGTTTTATGATATCAATAAACGATGGTCGATGTCAGGAAATTTTGTGTTTACCTCCGGCACTCCTACGACCTTCCCGACTTCGCGCTATGTGCAGCAGGGAATTCTGATTCCGTACAATGCGAATGAATCCCGGAATAATGTTCACCTACCAAGTTATCATCGCCTTGATATTTCCTTCAGGCTTGAAGGAAAGACAATGAAGAATGGAAAGGCCCGAAAGAACAGTGACTATTGGGTGTTCTCACTCTATAACGTCTACGCAAGAAAAAATCCTTTCTCGATTTATTTTTCGCAGAACGATCAGCGTCTGCCCGCAGGTCAGCCATTGCAATCCCAGGCAACGCAGTTATCTATTATTGGTACCATTGTTCCATCAGTTTCATATAATTTTAAATTCTAATATGAAGACGCACGCACATCTTTCCATTGGCGCGATCTTTCTTTCATTGGCGCTAGTCTCATGTGAGGATAAAATTAGTCCAACGCTGGAAAACGCAGCTCCGATATTGGCAGTCGATGCATGGATAAATAATAAACCTGGCAAACAGGTTGTAGTATTGAGTCAGACCCAGGGATACTTCGATGCTACTAATCCACCTGGTATTACCGGTGCTTTGGTTACCATAATAAATAATAGCGGTAAGGTCTATTCGTTTGTTGAAGACCCTCTGTCCGTTGGCAATTATGTCTGGATGCCGGCAGCAAACGAGGTTTTCGGGCCTGTGGGACAATCATACACTCTGGCGATTCAATTGAATGGTGAATCGTTCAGAGCATCATCACGGATGGGCAGAGTACCTGCAATTGACAGCATTTCATTTGAAACTGAAAAAAGAATCGGCTCGTTGGATTCTATCACGCGGGCTGCATTCTGGGCGACAGATCCTGTCGGAAGCGGTGATACCTATTGGATAAGGTCCTTTAAAAATGGAGTTCCTTTAAGTAAGCCGCAGGAAATCAACATTGCGTATGATGGTGGTTTCTCGGCAGGAGGTGTTGCCGATGGCGTTGTTTTTATTACTCCAATCCGCCGACGGATCAATGCTGTTGATAAAGATGCTAATGGAAAGCAATTATCTCCGATTGCCATTGGAGATTCCATAAACGTTCAGATTCACTCGGTCACACTTGCGGCGTTCGATTATCTAAACCAGGTTTCGATCCAGACAAATCGTCCCGGAGGTTTTCAGGAGCTTTTTTCTACACCGCTGGCAAATGTGTCGACCAATGTGACAAACACTAACATCAATGGCAGCAAGGCAATAGGATTTTTTAATGTATCAGCAGTTTCCACGGCGGGGAAACGTTATAAGAAATAAGTATAATCAGTAAAATGCCTACCCAAAACCTGGTGATTTTTGTTTCGCCGGGTTTTTTGTTTTGATATTGATGGTGTAGTTTTCATACTTAAAGAATATCACATGCATTTTCTTCGGGGTGGTTTCCTACTGATTCTTTTCCTGATTTATTTTCAGTCGTCGGCACAAGAGTCGGTGAATCAGGAAACCAATGCTCCTGGAATAAAGTGGTATCAACTCAACACTCCCAATTTTCGAATCCTATATCCCCTGGGATTTGAAGGTCAGGCTCAGCGTGTGGCCAACAACATGGAAACC
>JBBRON010000016.1:0-100363 GCA_038229375.1 Cytophagales bacterium
ACTGTTGTGATCCGGTTTTCTGAGAATAGAAAATTAACCGCTGTGCCGTCTTCTTCCGTCTTGTTTGACAAAAGCAGAAACTGGGTAATGGTGTACACAGACAAAACCAATATCGAAACGCGCCGTGTCGAAGTTTATCGGCAACTCGGGGATGTGACCTATTTAATTTCGGGTGTTGAACCTGGAGAAAAAGTAGTCTCAAAAAATGGATTACTCATTTATGATGCCCTGAACGATTAATTGATTTATCCGAACATGACAAAATTTATAAGGGGCATTATTTCGTTTTCACTACGGCACAAGGCATTTACTTTTTTCTGGGTGGGACTACTCGTTATAGCCGGCTGGATAAGCTATATCAACATTCCTATTGAAGCTTTTCCTGACGTAACCAATACACAAATCATCATCGTCACCGAATGGAACGGACGGAGTGCTGAAGAAGTTGAACGCTTTGTAACAACACCTATTGAGATCGCAATGAATTCCGTGCAGCGAAAGACGAATGTTCGCAGCATTACCATGTTCAGTCTTTCGGTAATAAAAATAATCTTCGAAGACGACGTCGAAGATTTTTTTGCAAGGCAACAAGTTAACAACCTGCTTCGGGGTTTATCCCTTCCAGATGATGTTGAACCGGACGTACAACCTCCTTACGGACCCACTGGAGAAATTTACCGATACGTGCTCCAGGGAGGCGATGACTATGACACCAGAGAACTCCTTACAATTCAGAACTGGACCATTGATCGGCAGATTCGCGCAATACCAGGCATTGCTGATGTGGTAGCCTTCGGCGGAAGGGAAAAAATATATGAGATCTCGGTAGACCCTATCAAACTCGAAAAATATGACCTCACTCCCCTTGAAGTCTATGAAGCTGTTACAAAAGCAAATCTTAACGTGGGTGGCGATGTCATCGAAAAGAACGGGCAGGCATACGTGGTACGGGGTTTAGGTCTGCTAACATCAATACCAGATATTGAAAATAGTATCGTCGATGACTTCAACGGCAATCCCGTGTTAGTAAAAAACATAGCCGAAGTCTCTGAATCGAATGCACCCCGCGTTGGGCAGGTCGGGTTAAACGATCAGGATGACGTTGTCGAAGGCATCGTCGTAATGCGAAAAGGTGAAAATCCACATGAAGTTTTGGGAAGACTGAAAGAGAAAATCAAAGAGATGAATGAGACTATTCTTCCTAAAGGTGTAACGATGGAGGTCTTTTATGATCGAGATAACCTGATGGCCTATTGTACCAGAACAGTGATGAATAATTTGTTGGAAGGAATTCTGCTGGTCACTGCTATCGTGTTTCTTTTCATGGCCGACTGGCGGACAACATTAATTGTTTCAATCATCATTCCACTGGCCCTGCTCTTCGCATTCCTTTGTTTGCGTCTTAAAGGCATGAGCGCTAATCTTCTGTCTTTGGGCGCGGTTGATTTTGGAATTATTATTGACGGTGCAGTAGTCATGGTCGAAGGCTTGTTTGTTGCCCTGGACCACTATGCGATCACGCATGGCATGGATAAGTTTAATAAACTATCCAAGCTTGGGCTCATCAAGAAGACCGGTACTGAAATGGGCAAAGCGGTTTTCTTTTCTAAGTTGATCATTATTTCTGCCCTCATCCCGATCTTTTCGTTTCAAAAAGTCGAAGGCAAGATGTTCTCTCCCCTCGCTTATACTTTAGGATTCGCTTTATTGGGAGCGTTGCTCTTTACACTAACACTTGTTCCTGTACTCGTGTCCGTCCTACTGAAAAAAGATGTGAAGGAAAAGCATAACAAGATTGTCAACTTTTTTAACAACAGCGTTGGCAAAGCATTTCACTGGACGTATTCAAACAAACGGCTCAGCCTTATTATTTCAATCATCTTGCTTGGTTGCTCAATGTTCTCGGTCCGCTGGCTCGGAACCGAATTTCTGCCACAATTAAATGAAGGAGCACTTTGGGTCCAGGCAAAACTCCCTATGAGCACGTCTTTGAATGAAACGGTAAAAATGGTAGCAACCTTGCGGAACGAACTTAAAACATTTCCTGAGGTAAATGGTGTTCTCTCTCAGACGGGGAGAAGCAATGACGGAACCGATCCGAGCGGATTCTATTATGTTCAGATGCAGGTAAACTTAAAACCAAAGGAGGACTGGGATCGTAACATCAAGACTGATGAGCTAGTGGAGGAAATGGACCAAAAAATGAAAAAATACCAGGGTATCATTTATAACTATTCGCAGCCAATCATTGATAACGTCGCCGAATCTGTCGCCGGCATCAATGCCTCCAACGCTGTCAAGATTTTTGGCAAGGACCTCAATGTCCTGGATAGCCTCGCTCAACAGGTCATGGAACAGATCAAGAACGTGGAAGGAATAAAAGATGTTGGAATCCTGAGAAACATCGGACAACCGGAGATCAGTGTTTCCCTTGATGAGGGAAAGATGGCTATCTATGGGGTCATGAAAGCCGACGTCCAAAGTATTATTGAAATGGCAATCGGTGGTAAAACCGCCACCATCAAGTACGAAGATGATAAGAAATTTGATATACGGATTCGCTATCAGTCTGATTACCGGAAGAATGAAAATGATATTATGCAGCTCATGGTTCCAACGATACGAGGGGAAAGAATTCCTCTCAAAGAAATTGCAAGCGTCAATACCGTTACCGGTCCGGCATTTATATACAGAGACAACATGAAGCAATTCATTGGGGTGAAATTCTCAGTACGCGAGCGCGATCTTGGAAGCACTATTGCCGACGCACAGAACAAGGTCAATACGAAAATTAATTTACCTCGCGGCTATCAGATCGGATGGACAGGAGAATTTGAGAACCAGGTACGGGCCACCAAACGATTGGGACAGGTAGTTCCAATAAGTCTTATACTCATCTTCGTATTACTCTTCATTATGTTTGGAAATATAAAGGATGCAACACTCGTTTTAGTAAATGTCCCCTTTGCACTAATTGGAGGGATTGCCGCCCTTCACATAACGGGAATAAATTTCGGAATCTCTGCCGGTGTTGGATTTATCGCCCTCTTTGGAATCTGTGTACAAAATGGGGTGATCTTGCTCGCCCAGTTCCATTTAAACCTGAAGGAAAAATTGTCACTCAATGACTCTATCGCCAATGCCATAAAGGTTCGCACAAGGCCAGTCGTAATGACAGCACTGATGGCGGCGATTGGCCTGTTGCCAGCAGCTCTGTCAACGGGAATCGGATCAGAATCACAAAAACCATTGGCTATTGTCATCATCGGGGGACTCGTCACTGCGACGCTCTTTACTTTGCTGGTGTTCCCGATCTTTTTTTACTGGACAGCAAGAAATTCGGTGGAAGCCTGATATCTTATGGTAGTTATGTAGAAAGCTAATTTCGCCTAAAACGAGTAGGTGACATTGGCATAGTAGAAGCCGCCAATGGAAGGCCCACCGATGAAAGAATAGTAATACTGATTCAGCAAGTTGGTAGCTCCTAATTTAAGATTTAGTGCACTACCTACTATAGTGGCATTCACCTGCATATCAATTGTAGAATAACTGCGTACGTTCCCGGTGGCCAAAGCAGATTGCCATAAGAAATCAGATTGCTGACGGAAGTTAATATTGAATCCAAATATCTTATACAACTCTACACCACTGAATGACAAATTGTAAGTCCAGGCGGGTGTATTAAAACCATCCTCAAGTCCATCGCTTTGCGACTGCCGGTCAAGTTTTGCCAACGTGAAATTACCTCCTGTCCTGAACTTACGGGATAAGTTATAACCAACACCAATTGTCGCACCATAATTATAGCTGACCGTCTGCGAATTTGTCCATAGCCTGTAAGGATCCTGACCAGAACTTTTCTGCAGATAGTAAGGAATGCTGTCTCCAACTTGCGTTTTTGGAATATTGGCATCAATCTGAGCAATCAAATTACGGTAAATGTTGTAGTAAAAGTCAACATCCAAACTCAGCCTGCCGTCAGATGAATTAGTCCGATAGCCAACCTCCCAACTTGTCACTTGCTCAGGTTGCAGGTAAGTATATGGATTCTTTTTAAGTAAATTTTGCTCTTTAGTGATTGCGGTGTTCAAGTTAATACCTCCTGTATTTACGTCCGTTTGCACCGCTCGCTGAAACTGCGTAATCGACGCCTGCGTATAACTGTTTTCAAAAATGCCAGTTGACATGATTGGAAGTCCACCAACCCTCTTCCTGCCACCGCTATTGATATTGGAAAAAGCTTCAAATATGCTTGGGAATCTAAAACCATTCTGCACCGAGAAACGAATAGTCTGTGATTTATCCGGTGTATAGACAATCGCCAATCTCGGGTTAATCTTTGGGTCAAAATATTGATTCTTATCAAGGCGAACTACCGCATTGATCTTGACTTTATTGTCAAGAAGCGCTTTTGAAGCCTGCACAAAACCACCAACCTTCCAATAATTTAAATTTGCTCCTGCCTCCGAAGGATTAACAAAATAGTTTCCATCCGGAACGATCACATAGTCCCGAGCATCAAGCCCATACATCAAATCTATCGTCCTATTATTTTTAAAAAGTACTTTAGTAACATCGTGCTGAAATTCTGCATGAACCAGATTGGCTTTTACCTGCAAGGCCGCACCAATGTCCCAGTTGTTGATGGTTCGCAGCTCATTTATTTTGTTTGTCATTGCTTGCGTATTCGGCTGTATCCGACCTTGATCACTTGCAGAGCGAGCTATGGTCATGGCATCCGCAACAGATGATCCATTTTGCAGGCTCGAGTTGAATTGACTGCTAAAATTAGAAAACCAGGTATTGTCAGTCTTGAAACTTCGGTCTACGTTCTCAGCCATAGAACGGATGTTATAAGAGTTACCAGTATTTTCCTGGGTCAGGTATGTTCTAAATTGAATGCTTGGTGACGTAATAGTCAGTGAATGCTGCTGAGTAATATAGTCATCAAATCTGAAGCGATTTGTTCGCTGGTAGATATTGTTTTGCCTGGCCACACGGTAGGTGTATGAAATCTCTACATCCTTTCGTGGACGAAAATAAATTGAAACATCACCTTTCAAATTTTGAAGCCCGTAATCAGCAACATCTTTTTCAGCATAGCCCGTCCTGCTTACAACATATTGCTTACCACCAAGCGTTAACGTTCGCCTGTTTCCTGATTCATCACCGTAGATATTAACCTGATCTTTTCCTGGATTTAATGATCCAGTAAGGCCCGTCGTATTATTTGCAGACGGATTTAAATCAATTCTGCTATCAGCATACCAGTCGGTGCCCTTCATAAACGTTCCATTCACTTTTATAGCCAATTTCGGATTGATGACCGTTGCAATCCTTAAATTACTTTCACTAAACCAAGTAGGATCGGTCGCACTGGTGTTTACATTGTTAAGACCTGCCTTTTGACTAAAGCTCACTCCCGGAAATTGGAACGGATCTTTTGTTGTAAAATTGGCTATGCCGTTTATAGCGTTCATTCCGTACATCGCTGATGCTGATCCCGGCACTACCTCCACTGATAGTATGTCGAGGTCGTTAGGTCCGAGCGTATTTCCAATTGGAGCGCCAATGTGCGGGGCCTGGTTATCAATCCCATCCACCATTTGAACAAAGCGGACGTTAGTCGTGGTGGCAAACCCACGTGCGTTGATGACTTTGAATCCCAAACCAGGTGTAATCACTTGAACACCTTTCAAGTTGGCAATGGCATCAAAGAAACCTGGTTGGGCAGATTGCCTGATCGCCTGAAGGTTCATCTTTTCAATGCTCACGGGAGCTTGCAATAAACTTTCTTCACGCCTCGAGGCTGTTACGATAAGTTCTCCGAGAACTTTTGTTTTGAGACTGTCACCTTTGCTGCTTTCCTGACCCAATGACTGGACGCTAACAGAAATTAAAAGCACGAAGACAATCCACGAATTATTCATACTATTCAATTCACCGTACATTTCCAAAGAGGACTTTTGGAAACGAATCCGACAAATTTCAATCATTTAGGCAATATCTTAGTTCAAATTACGGCATTCATGCGGAGATTTACTCAGATGCCATTTGAAGAACCCTCCATGTTTTTGGCTGGTAAAAACACTGTAGGAGTGTGTGACATATCGTTATGGAGTTGATCATTACTCACACGCTAAGCCGTTCTAGCCCCTCGGTGCATAGTAAATAATCATCGCCCCGGTAACGCAAATGACTGACCCGATAATGTCATATCGGTCAGGTATAAAATCATCAAAGAAATATGCCCAAATCAGCGACATGATAATATAAAATGCACCATACGTAGCACTAATTCTTCCGAAGGACGAGGATTGAAACGTTGTAGCAATGGCACAGCCCGCCAGAATCGCCGCCCCCATTAAACCATACCCGACACCATACCCTTTCCTCAGCCACATCCAAATTAAATAACCACCCCCTATTTCCAATATACCGGCAACAATGAAAATGGATATAGCCTTTAGTTGAATCATGAGTATTGGGTTATAGCTGGACTTGAATTTATAATTATTGATAGCAAAGGCTTTGAGCTTTGATCTGTTGGCTATTGGTTAGTTCACGTGAATACGAGAGATCTATTTTGATGGTCTGACATTCGAGTTTAACCAATCCCAACCACTAACCGCGCCCAAGCCAACAGCCAATCTAGTTTTTCGCCAATTTCTTCCTCTCTTTCAAATACCTTTTCCTCGGCTCTTCATTATTTAGCTCTCTCATTTTGTCATACGCCTCACGTAATTTGTCATCCATACCATTCGGATAGTCAAACTTGAAATATGAAAAACCATTGTAGGGAATAGAATTCTCACTCGCCTTAACTTTCACTTGATTTTCGGTGCCGTTTTCTACAAACAATTTAAGAAAAGATGCTTTCCGTAACTGAACAAGCCTATTAAACGATCTGTTTACTACCGGATTTCCGACAAAATTCATACACTTCTCTTGTAAAGTAAACATTACGGTGTCACTCAGGTTTTTGCTGATGTATTTCACAAGGGCGTGATCTTTGGCAGACATCCTGTCAACCTCCAATGAATCATCCTCTGTGAAGTCCTTAATCTGCTTATTGTGGGTAATCAAAAAATATTTCTTCTTGGCCTCGTAAAAAAGAATGTGTTCCTTTTCTTTGGCCTGGTATTCAATAGGATGCACTGCTAGTGACGCTTCTGGATGACTCTTTAAGAATTCGGCAACAACCTTTACAAACTTAAGTTGATGATCCGTGAGTGAACGTTGATTCATTTCCCATTTAACCGTTAGAGATTTTTCAATTTCCGTCTCGACTTCTTTTACCTCCATGCGATAAGGAGTTGTGGCGGGCTTGACAAAAATATTTCTGATAACATCCGTAATCACATCACTCAGGTGAAATTTTGGATGCTTCAGGTTACCTGTGATGGGAATTTCAAAGTCGATTACATTTCCGCGGTCCCGCGCCAGGGACATTATCAGTGGCATCGGAATCCATTTGGTGTCTTTATTCCTGATGCGTTTTGTTACTCGTGGATCTATGACCACCACGTGATTCTTGCTTTCAATACTACCATTTCTCACATTCCACAGTCCATTTATTTCCAGTGTACCCCTGTCTATCGGAAATGAAGTCATGGAAACCAGGTACGGATTAAACGCCGCAGCAGGGACCTTTTGCACGTTGTATTTAAAATCAAAATCACCACTATCCTTTGGATTAATGCTGATAAAGAAATTTGCCTTGCCGTAGGGCTTTATATCTGACGTTAGAAAGATACCAACACGTTTACTCTTCCTGTTCACGGAATCGGCACGGATGGTAAGCGGGCCGGCACTCATAGAGAATTTTTCACTAATTGAATAATCATTAAACGTGAAGTTCCCTTTGGCAACCCGCAGTGTACCGATCTGAAAATCACTTGTGAAGAAGTTTCGCGAAATGTCTTTCACATAACGCGCAATTTCAATCACCAGGTTGAAACGGCCCGATTGATTTGCTACGTCGGTAATGTTCTTACCTTTTTTGCCAAACAATGCCTGAACGTTGTCAAGTGAATCGAAAACCTCATACTTGAGGTAAGGGGAATTAAGTGTAATGGAGTCAAAAAGAAACTTATTGCGCACCGGACTTAGTTCATCAACAACTAATGCAAGCTTTTTGAATGCTATGTAGGCATCCTCGTTTGTTTTGCCAAGATGGAAATCGCTCAGGAATAACCTGCCTTTTGCACTAATACTATCCGATGAGTAAAAATTTCCGGTTGCCTTTACCTGCGCGTCGAGAGTGGCATGAAACATTCCATAGTTGATCAGCTCCCAGATGTATTGTCGAATAATCTCAAGGTCGAATGCCTTAATGTCAACTCCAAACCGGTAGTCAAGGGTTTTCTGATTGATGGTGAAATCCCCTTTCATATCACCCTTTCCTTTGCCATCTTCAAAAGAGAATTTTGCAGAAAGGGTGTCTACATCCTTTGTCTTACCCGGCCCGACAATGTTCAGATTTTTAATAAAATAATTGATCGGAATGATTTTTTCGTAGTAATGGAACTCTCCTCCTATTATTTCGGTATCGAGCAGCGTGACATGCCATGCATCGGAGCTTGTGGTGTCAGATTTGCCTCCTGAGAATCTTTTAATGATGTCATCAAAGTTCAAGGTATCTTTTTTCTGGACGATCTTCCCCCGGGGGTGATCAACGACAAGACGTTCAATCACCACTTGCTTTGATAGCAATTTATTCATCGCAAAGTTTGCAGTCGCTCCTGTCGCCGATATGAAAACGCTGTCACCCTGCATTTCATATATCTTCACATCGTGAAAATGAACATATCCGGTGAAAGGGTTTACGTACGCCCAGCCAATAGTAGCCTCCCGCCCAAACAGCTTTACATCGTTTTTTTCAATGTAGTATTTGGCGAGCGGTGAAAGGATGATAAGCAGTATGATGAAAGCCAACAGAATTGCGCCGCCAACGTATGCAAGACCTTTTTTGATTCTGATTTTGGGGATTTTCATTTCTGACTAGATGCGCTCAATCGAAACAGCAAGGGTATAGTAAGTATAAAGGAAGAGTATAAAATACTGTGCCAGCGCTTATCCAAGGCTTTTTCGCTGGTAACCGATGCAATATAAGCTTTCTTCTATAGTCAACGATTCATTCTGCACGAGGGTCTGATATCTTACCAGTAGACATCATACTACCAACTCTATTAACAAAGATTGTTGGACGCTGCTAGTTCTGTAGGGCCATAATCTTTGTAGAAAAAATTGTCATTGCCAGGCATGCGTACAAGGCGGCAACCCATCTATGCTAACCGATAGATTTTGTCCATACAGGACGAGGTTTACTAAAACCAATATACTTGCAAGGAGAGCCCTGAGCTCGTGCGCAGTGATGAAGGTATAGTCTGCCAATGCTTTATTCTTATTTTCAAGTTCCTGTGTTCGCTCACTTACTAATCGCTCCAGATTAACATTGATGGATTGAATATTCTCGGACTGAGCTTCAATCTCGACCTTTTGAGTCATTAGCTGAAGATGACCGCGCCGCAATCTCCGGTGCAAAATAATAATGGCAAAAAAGTATCATAGCACCTGCACTCATAACAGTTATTAAGAAGATCTGCTTTTGGTTCTTATAGTGAATTTCTAATTCTCGCATGCCCTGGGCATGCCGATACTTCCATTGACCGTCACTCGCCTGATATCCGAAGGTTCATTGTGGATCCAATACACCTTCAAAGAAATCTCATGATGCAAGGTAGCTGTAACTCTTAACCATACATAACAGCACAGTAAAAAAGTATCACCTGAGCTGATCACTAGTAGCAACGAACAATATGCAAGAGAATATTTTAATTCTGCAGCGCAATGTTAATGACATACAGACTCGTAATACCTTTTTGTTCGTCTGTTTGTACAGTTCGCATCCATAAAAAGTCAAAATCCTCATGTACTATTTTTTCGATTCGTTCATATTTTACAAAGGCATTGTAATTGCAATGTTATATTTCATCACCTCCCGGTGCAAGCGAAATTAGGTGAGTGAAGTCGATAAAGGTGAGTTGGATCAATGATAGACGAACAGTGAACAGTGTTCTTTATCAATAAAGGGGGGTGGTTTATTATAAGTGTGGAGATTTATCCACACTAGTCATAGGAAGTGGACAAGTAATATTTTTACAAATTTTGAAACATTTCCGCTAAATGAACTTCCATGTCGCTGTTCTGAATATATGATCTCTAAAAATGTAATTAAACCGCTGTCTATCATACTAATTTTTATTTTTTACCAAACTGGTTTTTCGCAAACCGGTAAGTCTTTGGTTATTGGCACTATGGTTAAGAGACCGAACGCCATTCTAGTGTTGAATCCCATCGACGGAAATCAAGGACTTTTATTACCTCAAGTCACCTCCGCCAGTCGCCTTGCGATGACTCCTGCTTCTCCGTCGGAAGATGGACTTGTGCTCTACGACGTTACGGACAAAGCATTCTATTTCTGGAAGGATAGCCAGTGGAATAAAGGACTTGGCAATGGCGTTCAGACACTATCATTTGATCAATTCACTCAAAAGCTTTCCATAGCAGGTGGGAACGTCGTTGACTTATCCACTCTTAAAGAAATCCCCACTCCGACAGGACAGGCTGGAAAATTTTTAACTACCGACGGGACGATCTTGAGCTGGGCAACCGTCGCTGGAATTGGAAACATCACTTCAGTAAATACTGGCAAAGGTCTTTCAGGTGGAGCTCTATTTGGCGATATCACACTGGCAGTAAAAACTGATAACACCACATTATCCTTCAATGCGTCCGATGAACTTCAACTTTCGGATGCTTCAGTATCAATTCCGAAAATCATTCCTGGGCCGGCTGGAACGGTGCTCGTTACAAACGGTGGTGGAGCTGTTCAGTGGCTTACAGGATCCGTTTCGGATAACCAATCTCTGTCACTCACTGGCAATACCTTAAACATTACCAACGGTACCTCGGTATCATTAAATAGTTTGAACGCCGGTGGACAAGTAAGCGGCCCGATCAACAACCTGTTTATTTCCCCGAATTCAGTTTCCTCAGCTAATATCATTGATGGCAGCATTCTTACCAGTGACATCGGGAACCAAACCATTATCGGTACCAACATCGCCGATGCAACGATCAACTCCGCCAAGCTTTCTCCTTCAGGAGTTACCGCTGGCACTTATGGAACTAGCAATCAAGTATCACAGTTCAATGTGGATGCGCAAGGAAGAATTACTTCTGCTGGAAATGTTACTATTACAGGTATTGCACCCTCAGGAATTGCAAGCGGGGATCTAACAGGCACATTCCCTGATCCTACCATTTCTGCTGCGGCCGGAAATAATATTGTTGGTGCAATCAACAGTCCTTCAACGTCAGCCATCATTAACACCAACCGGCTTTCAACGAGTGTAGTACTTGATAGTGAATTTTTGCCTGCGGGAGATATTATGGGAAATTTTATTTCCGGTTTACAAATTGGCCTTGGTGCGGTGACCAGTGCGGAGATAGCAAACGGGGTCGCTGTAAACAAGTTAAGTTCGTCGTCAACCAATGGCCAGGTCCTGACCACAGTTGCCGGAGTATCAACATGGGCAGACATTCCACCGTTGTTAAATACAGGTGTCATTTCTGGAAATTATGGCACTACCACACAGGTTCCTTCTATAACGGTAGATGCTCAGGGAAGGATTAACGCCGCATCGAATTTGACGCTCTCAGGTATCGCGCCTTCCGGTGCCGCCAGTGGTGATTTAAGCGGAGTTTATCCCAACCCCACACTGGCGATCTCGTCGGGTAATAATGTCGTTGCCTCTATTAACGATTTAGCAACCAGCACTACTATCAACTCTAACCGTCTTTCCACTGCCGTTGTACTGGATACGGAAAATGTTGCCGCCGGCGATATTTCCGGAAACTTTTCAGTTGGCCTGCAACTGAATGCAAATGTTGTGACTAGTACTGAAATACTCAATGCGGCTGTGACTGATGCAAAAATTGCGTCAGGAATTACGGTTTCGAAACTTGCTCCTTCGTCGACGACTGGACAGGTTCTAACTACTGTCGCCGGCACCACAACATGGGCTGATATTCCGTTGCCGTCTACCACAGGTGTTACTCCTGGATCATACGGAACTGGCACTCAAGTGTCTCAGATTACGGTTGATGCCTTCGGGCGAGTCCTAACAGCAACGAGTACTCCAATCACCGGAGTGCCACCAGGTGGTGCGGCCAGTGGCGACCTGGCTGGCAACTATCCGAATCCAACTATCTCAACTTTATCAGGGAACAATATCGTTACGGCAATAAACACGTCGGCTACAGCTGGTTCAATGGTGGGTAGTAAAATCAATCCAAATTTTGGCAGTCAAACGATCGGCACGACGGGGAATTTAAATATCGGAGGCGCGTCAACATTTAGTGGAACCGCCAACGTAACCGGCGCAACAACATTATCGACCCTAGGAGGTGGTACTAACATGGTCGTTGCCGGACCAACTGGACTACTTGGAATACAGGCTATACCAGCTGCCATTGTTTCGGGCAATCTCACCAGTGCAACTACAGGAGTTACGATCATCGGGGGAACAAATGCGGTATTAGGAGGTGGTGCATCCCTGAATATTCAAAATGCAACAGGCGCGCAACCGGGCCTTCTTACATCAGCCGATTTCAACACCTTTAATAATAAGGTGGGAACGTTGACCAATCCCGCAGCAGGCGATATCAGCGGAAATTTTGTATCCGGATTTCAAATTGTCGCGGCTTCAGTGGGCAACCCGGAGATCACTTCTGTTGCTACAGCAAAGTTGCAACAGGGGGCAGCCGTTACCGATCAACTCCTTGTTTGGAATGGATCAGTCTGGGCACCTGGCAATTCTGTTGTAGATGGATCGACCATTGCCGGCGGAGGTACTACTGCAAGTCCTTTCAGAATTAAGGAAGGTACCGTCAACCAGGTATTGATTACCAACGGAAGCAGCAACGTGCAATGGGTAAACCAAAGTAGTTTAAGCGGTAACATCAATTTGACCGGCGATGTCAACGGCACGGCCACCAGCAACATCGTTTCAAAAATCCAGGGAGTGGCAGTCTCTGCGACACCTCCAACCGACCAACAGGTTTTACAGTACGACAATGCAACTTCACGGTGGAAGCCGGCCACCGTTGCAAGTATAACTCCCACGGCGTTCAAAGTGCGACAAACTTTTCAACAGCCCATTAACGGCACAGCGATGGTTTCGTGGGACGATGAACAATATGACGATGGGGGGAATAATTTCTTTGGCGATATATTTCATGCACCGTCGACAGGGTTGTATCATTTTGATGCAATCGTTACATTCCTCGCGGTCAACAAAGATGATGACGTTGAGGTGATGATCAGAGTTGGAGGGCTAGACATGCACCGCGCATACGGAAACACTGGAAATAAAGACACCGATGTTACCGTTTCGATTTCTACAGACGCTAAGCTAAATGCAGGAGACCAGGTAACGATCTGGGGGGTTACGCAAAATAACCGTCAAACGGCAGGTAACGTCGCACGGACACAATTTTCAGGTAGAAAAGTTTATTGATCATGGAGACACACGATGGCGACATTTACAATTATGTGAAGCGTGCAGCACTTATCTCGCTGTGTACAATCGCATCAAATGCAGCTTGTTTAGGTCAGGATATTAATAATACCACTAATTTATTTCTGTCATCAGGTTTGCAGGTTGCCACCAGCGGCATGATCGTAAACGATGGTTTTATCCAGAACCAAGGTGCCATCGCTTTGAAAGGCAACTGGCTCAACCGTTCCGTCTACCAAGGAACGGGAAGCATCACTCTTAACGGCTCCGATCAATTGCTATCAAACAACAATCAGGCGATCGACCATCTGGTTGCAGACGGTGGTGGAATAAAAACTCTGGCTGGTAATCTGTTGATCACTTCGAAGATTGACTTCATCAAAGGAATTTTCTTAGTGGCGGATTCCGACTCGCTTGTCTTTGACAGCAATTGCAGAGTAAAAAATGCCTCGCAGTTAAGTTATGTTGACGGCGCAGTGTCTACCCGTGGTACAGGTTATAAATTTTATCCTGTCGGTACGGGTGGCGAATACCATCCGCTGGAGCTGATTGAAATCGAGGGAATTGATCCTATTATCGAGGTAGAGGTATTCCAAAATATGCCGACTATAAAGACGTCAGCCCCTGCGTCCATTTATAGTTCAATTTACTGGAGCAGAAAGATAATCTCAGGAACTTTCCAGCAATCCCCTGTCACCCTTTCTTATGATGTGTCAAGTGTAAATTCCGTCCGCCTTGTCCTAGCCTATGGCGAATCGCTCGTAAGTGAGTTTACCCTCCTGAATAACCTAACGGTTCAAAGTTCAAACGGGACTAACGTTGTGGGTTCCCGAAAGCCAATCAATGGAAATTTGTTTGTGCTTGGCGAGGTACCGGTTGACCCACCCAGGCAGCAATACTTTAGCACGTCTCTATCTCCGAACGCGGCAAACCCAATGAATCGAGTCGTTAAAGTTTTCGGGGATAATCCAAATCCCTCTGTTTTTTCCTTCCAGGTTTTTAACAGATGGGGAATTCTTGTATTTGAAAGTACTTCGTATTCAAGCATGAGCAATGACGGATGGGATGGAAAACAAAACGGCTCTTCCCTTGCCTCAGGCGCCTATCCTTACCACCTTAAGATGATTGATATCTCTGGCAATGCGGTGATTCATAACGGGTTTATAACCATCATCAACTAAATGAAATCCTTGTTGATTATATCGTTCCTTCTCTTCTTGTTGCCAAGAGCAGTTGAAGCACAGGCGCCGGTATTCTCCCAATACTATGCAACCGGATTATATTTAAATCCAGCACTGGCCGGACTAGAGAAAGACACGTATTTAGGAATTAACTACCGGTCCCAATGGTCAAACCTAAGCCTGCCATTCGCTACTTTTCAATTCAGCTTCATTCAGCCTATCACCAAACAAGGATCGAGAAAAAAACACCTGGGGGGATTCGGTCTTTCCTATTTCAACGATGTTGCGGGAGCCAATAAGGAATTTACTACCCGGGGAGTTTCGCTTGCAATTGCACACAATTTTCACCTGACTAAATATGGGAACAATATAATATCTACTGCCATTCAAATTGGAGCGACGCAGCAACAGATTAACTATAATTCACTTCAATGGTCCTCTCAGTATTCCTCTTTCACCGGGTTTGATCAAACACTGCCGGGAGAAACTGGAATTGCAAATGATAAAATTTTTCGTCCGGTCGTAAATATTGGCGCTATGTGGTATTATACCGACAAACAACGAAACCTATCACACTACAGCACTTCCATTTACAATGGCGTTTCCATCTCCAACCTCATACCAGCCACGGGCTTCTTTTTAAACAGCAAGAGCGCATCGTCGATACTCTACAAGATCAACGGGGGCTTTACATCGACCTGGAGTCGCAAAATTGAGCTGTCACCCAACTATATTATTCAATTGCAAGACAATAATTTTCAGATAAACCTCGGCGCTTACATCGGCTATTCAATCATCAGTCCGCGGGGAGTTTCAAAAACAGGAAACACGAAAATTATCGCTGGCGCATGGTACAGGTTAAACGATGCCTTTGTTGTGTCCACCGGGTTGACGAATAATCTTTGGAATGTGGGCTTTAGTTACGACAGCAACATTTTCGCTCTGAGCAAAACCTTTGGCTATGGTAATGCTTTTGAATTCTCGCTTGCGCATCGGCTGCCAACCAAAAACGGATTCAAACGCTTCTCGTCCCCTCTCATCTGATGAAATTATTATTCACGCTACTATTTTTAGTGACCAGTTTTACTTCCTGGTCACAGCAGCAAACTCAGCAAGAAGAACTTAAAATAGAAGCTGACAAATATTTTAAAGAAGAGCAGTATAACCTGGCAATCCAATATTATCGTGAACTGGCCAATCTTTCCGATCAAAATTCCGAAATTAATTATCAGATGGCCGAGAGCTATCGAAAGACCTTTAATTATGCTGAGGCAGAAACCTACTACTTAAAAGTTCATTATCAAGCACCGACCGTATTCCCGCTGGCATTATACTACTACTCGTTAATGCTAAAGCTCAACGGGGCCTTTGACGAATCCATCTATAAATTTTCAGAATTCATTCTGGCGAATAGCGACAATAAAGTTTTAAACGAATTTGTCGAACAAGCAGCCGTTGAAAGAGCTGGTAGTGAAATGGCGAAAATTGAAAGCGCCAAACAACAAATCAGTTACCCATTGCAAATGGAAAGTTTAAATTCAGCTTACAATGACTACGCTCCCACCATTCGGGACAGCATAACGCTTGTGATTACCAGCGGGCGCATTGCCTCAAACCGGGAAGTTATTGACGAACGTTATGGCGAAGCGTTCACTGATAATCTATATTTTTCAAAAACAGGGAATGTATGGCATGATAAAACACGGCAGATCTTTAACGTAACGAACTCTAAATACAACGACGGCAGCGGAAGCTTTAATCGACAGGGAGATCAATATTACTATACGCTTTGCGGTAAAGATGGGCCGCATTGCAGAATCTTCCTGACCGAATTGAAGAATAATAAATGGACAACACCGGTACCACTGGGTGAGACTATCAACGTCAAAAATTATGAAACCAAACACCCCGCAATTTCTCATGGAGGTGATACGCTTTTATTCGCTTCCAACCGTCCAGGTGGGTTTGGAAATTCTGATATCTGGATGAGCATTCGCGTCAGCAATACAGAATGGGGACCAGCCATGAACCTGGGTGGCAGTGTAAACACAAAACTGAATGAACTTGCTCCGGCTGTCACCAAATATCCAAATGTGTTCTTCTTTGCCTCCGATGGTCATCAGAATTATGGTGGCCTGGATTTATACATGGTCAAACGATTATCCAGCGGGCAGATTTCAATTTTTAACCTTGACTATCCTTTCAATTCCAACCACGATGATTGTTTTATTACACTCGATGAAAGCAAAATCTATTTCAGTTCGAATAGGTCCGGCGGAATTGGAAATTTCGATATATATTCTGCAACCATTCCATCGGTTATTTCATTCATATCAAAGTTAAGTTTGAAAAATAAAGACGCACGTAGTGATGTAAAGTTGAATTCAAGAACTGATCGGATCAATAACATGAATCTTTTGACCGCCAGAAATGAGGACCGGATTGAATATGAAAACCTTACCTATCCAAAAAAGAAGATTGTCGATAAAATGACTAATAATCAAATCAATCACATAAACGATTTGCCTTCTGAATATGGGGAATTGACACCACAGGAGTACGACGAGTTGAAAGTCATCGCGGAGCTCCGGTACAAGACGCGGGAACTCGAAAAGCGCCTTACAAAAACAATCTTAAAAAGTATTAATACACCCTCTTCGGCAAGCCAACATGTTTCAATTACTGCCACGCTCATTGACTCAGCGTCAGGAAATTTCCTGGCAAATAAGAAAATTCTTTTAATGGACGACCTTGGAGAAGTGATCAAAGTAACCACTACTAATAGATCAGGAAAATTTCGTTTTACCAACATTGCATCTTCGAGGCAATTATTTCTGCGACTTGAAGAAATTCCGTCGACCCACGAGGACAGTTTTCTTTTAACCAATTTCAAATTAACCGATGACGAAGCTCAGACCAACTTTGGAGTAGAGAATATATATTTTGATTTTGATCACTATAACCTGCGACCAGAAGGGAAGCAGGTGTTAAATGACCTGGTGATCTTTCTTAAAAGTTCTCCATTTGTCCAGGTGGAAATTTACGCGTATGCCGATGACCTTGGAGCAGATGACTATAACCTTGCGCTCACAGAGAAGCGCGGACAAGCGGTTCTCAATTATCTTACCGAGAACGGCGTAGATCAAACATCGCTGGCGGTTGTCGCAAAAGGCAAACAAAAAATTAGTTCTCTGAATGTTGAAGTTCAACGTCAGTTCAATCGTCGCGTGGAGTTTTACCTGAACGGATCCAAATCAGGATTCGACCAAAATGTCAAAACCTATATCCTGAGAAAGAAAACTGATTGGGACACCATCGCCGCATCAACTGGCATCAACAAGGAGGAATTAAAACATTTGAACGGTTCTACTGCCAATGATCTTCAAATCTTTCAGCCGATCAGAATACCCACCATCGCAAAAGGAGTCTCCCCCGAACTATTCTTTGAACTTCATTAGTTATCACTGAGCATCACGAACGCCGACCAATGCCGTGGGCTTCGATACTCCCTAAGCATATCCAGTTGCGCAAGCTTCAGCGCGTCACGGCTTGTGTGATGTCTGGCCATATAGGTGTAAAAGCGAGTCATCAGGTTTTTTGTCATAACATCTTCCACCTTCCACAGACTTACCACTACGTCTTTGGCCCCAGCTTGCAAAAAGGAACGTTGCAATCCGTAGAGACCTTCAGAATTTTCAATTTTTCCAAGACCTGTTTCACAGGCTGAAATTACGACCAGCGACGTTGTTGATAAATCCATATTCATTACATCATATGCCGTGATGATACCATCACTATCAGACGAATTCTTCTGAGCGGGAAATCCATTTACTCCAGGTGAAAGGATAATACCAGAATGAAACAAGAAATCATCTTTCGCATGTTCATTCAGATAGACAACACTTTCCGAAAAGAATCCATGGGTAGCAATGTGGAGGACTGACGGTGAGTTGATTTTATATCGAAAGTTCATTTCGCTGGCTTCCTTACCAAGGAATGTGCGTCCATCCAAAGGACCGCGGCCGAAGATGTTTGAAATTTCCTTTATCTCGTCCAGTGTTCCGGGAAGGGGATCATAATTATCCGCTGAGAAATCAACGCCCACTTCGGAACTATTCTGCCGTAAGTCAAAAAAGGCATTTCCAAATAACGTCATTTTCGAAAAATCGATTGACCTGGCAATGGGCCTTCCCACCAGCTGAGCTGCATTCATAATTGAATGAAAGTCGAACCCTTCAATCAGGAATTTACCTTGTCGGTCATGGATGGCATTCAGATTGATCTGATGATAAATGCCGTCTGCTGAAATATATATTTTCTTCTTATTTCCTATCACATTAAGAATTGGTTTGGCGTACTGCGAATATGATATTGTATCGTCAATTTCAAACCGGATTGTGTTGCGATAGTACGCTGCGTAACGCTTCTCTAGTTGATTGCCATTTCGCATAAGAACAAGCTTTGGAAATTCCTTTGTCTCTGACGTGGTTATTAACGCAGCATAGTGTACGCTATCGGTGAAACCCACACTAAGTGTCTTTGAGTTCACCGTATTCTTATCGGAAAAACTATCATACTTTCTAAATCTGACGATTTCGACCAGTGCCTCATCCTGTCGTAATGATCGCTGAATATCACTCCATACGTACGAAGTTGCCAACTGGGAATCCCCATGCATGGCGTGTCGAATAATCTTTTCAAGACTGTCTATCTGATGTTCAAGTATCCTGGGCGAATATCCAAGCAAGCTTACCTGACTTGCCGGCATCTGATAAGATTGATATAGCTGGGCGCTCTTGACATCAACCATGGCCGTGAGCGAAGTCAAATACGCATTACTTTTTGCCTCCAACAACGATGAGCGCTTCTTGTTAGTAAAGAAAATCAGTGACTTGAGTAACAATTGATTACTGAACATATAGACAAGCAGATCGGGCTGAGCCGTCCCCGACTGGATCGACAATGTATTAAACCGTTCAAAATTCTGCTTCTGCTGTTGATAAAACTGAACTTGCTCCTGCGGTGTCAAGCTTGGAAAAACATACTTGACTTCTTTCATCGAAAGTTCCAGCGATCGTTTGAATAACGGAACCGCATCCGTCGGACGATCCAATAACCAGTAGGTTACGGCCAGATTTCCCAATACATCCAGCAACGCAGGTGATTCTTTGCCGTACAATGACTCTTTGATGACAAGAACTCTCTCAAAATATTCGGTGGCTTTCTTAAGATCTCCCTGAAGTGTATAATTCACCGCCATGTTATTCATAACAGACGCAGCAATGTCATCCTGTAACAATGATTTCTCTTTAATAAGGGAATAGACGTTATCAAGGGTTTTGAGCGCCAGTTCATATTGACCATTCTGACGATAGCCGGAAGCCAGATTATTCAGGGCAGTTAAATAGATATTATTGCTTTCTTTAGACACAGTCTTGAGGGTCTTCGCAAAACTCTCATATTCAAGAATGGATTCCCTTATCATGCCTTGTTTAAGATACACACCTGCAATATTGTTTTGCATTATCACACAGTTAATCGAGTTGTACCCGTAGGATTTAATACAACCGTTAAGTGACTCCCGATAGTAAATCAGCGCTTTGTTGTAAACTCCTAATTTCTCATAGATGTATCCCAAACCACCACTGAGTTCCGCGAGCAGGCTGCGGTCAGGATTGGAATCGACTTTAACCTCACGGTATAATCGAAGAAGATCGGTTTCGGCTTTTACAAACAGTCGTTGCTCGATATTCACTAAACTCTCCTCAACCTTAACTGAATTCAAAAGCACTCTGGAAGTCGTTGAAACGTTCAATATCTCTTTTTCCAATGAACTAAGAACCGCTGATGCTTCTGCATAACGGTGACTTTTACGCAAAATACGTCCCTGCGCCAACTTCAACTCATATCGACTTTGAATTTCGTGCTCATTAAATTTTGCTTCCAGGGCATGATTGACAACTCCGAGAGCGGAGTCGTATTGTTCGTGTACCTCATATATTTTGGAAAGATTTTCAGCAGCAACGTTGTAGGTAAAACTGATTTGTCCCTTTGCCGATGCCAGAAGTATTTCCTGGTTCAGCTTCTTCGCTGAAAGATCGTCTCCTGATTTAAGTAATGCGGTGGCGAGATTACATTTTGTCTTTAATACACGCTCGTCGTTGAATGAGAAAATATCACTTTGAAGCTTTATGGATTTACGAAGGTATTCAGCAGATTTCTTAAAATTTGTGATCTCGCTGTAAGCAACTCCGAGTTCGTTAAGAATCGCTAGGTAGTTTTCATCATAAATCCCAAGGTCGTTGAAGGCATTACGTTCAGCTGATCGTAGTAACTCAATTGACGAATTGATGTCTACTTTCCACAACAGTTGTGCACTATCGTAATTGGCTTTCCATAATGGCTGGGTCTCACTGTGCCCAATCTGGGCAGACAACGTAATCGAAGTTAATAGAAAGCCAGCCAGTAAATAGATGCGCAAAGCACTGTGGGTTAGGAACCGATCTACCTGCATTTAAAGTGCCAATTCCGCTTACCGCCAATTCGAAGCATGTTGCATCAAATGTCAGCTAACTTTCGAAAAGCGTAGAAAAAGATCTACAAGTTTTGACTTATTCAATTATGAACACCCTCTGAAAGACTACCATCACTCAAGGCGGTTTGGTACACCAAGCGAAGTTACTAACGCTCGAATCGATTGGGCAAAACACCAACCCTAGGCCGCCCCATCAAGTCACTTTCGCATGTAGTCAGTGTTTTTTAACGCACCACTTAAGCTACAAAACGAACAGGGCTTTACTCACAGAAGAGTTATCATGGTTCGAGGCGTTTGGTGCCAAACACCAAACCCATGCAGTAGAGCCATATTCAATATGCTGACAGGGCGGTTATAGTTAATGAACATTATCCGTTCTTCGACAATCTCGACATTCCCTATTCTTCACAATTAATCTCAGGGCACTTAACCAGATACTCTAGTCTGTTCACTGAAGAGTTTCTCAAAGGACATGACAGGTGACAAGTTTACAGTTACAGGGTATCGGCAAACGCGCGCAGATAAAGCTTCGAAGGCTGATTGAGCGCGCTCTGCCGTATGTCGTCATCAGTGAAACGCTTGGCAAATAGATGCCGTAAGGCGCGAACGTCCTCCGGCGCATCAGGCAATTGAGCTATGTCATCAGCGTACTGAATGCGAAGGTCCATCAATTTTTTCAACAGACCCAGCCCGGAAGGCAAGCAGCCCGGATGCTGGACATAGATGCCGTTAAGCATCAATGATTTCAACGACAGTTGCGCAAGAGGAGCTAGTGACGTCAGTGAACGCGAAAGAGGTATCGAGAGCTTTTGCAACTTAGGCAGCCTCGCAATCACCAGCAGCGCTGTGTCTACATCCAGCTCTTCGCACTCAGTTAAGATAAGCTCGTTGAGATTCTTTGCACCGGCAAGCGCATCGGGCAGCGCGTTAAGTGGGCATCGACGCATAGAAAGAAATCGCAACCCTTTCATGTTGGCGATACCATCTGGTAATGTCTTTAAAGGATTGAAGCTGAGATCCAATGCCGTCAGCTGGGTAGCGCGCCAGAGGGATTCGGGTAATGTCTCAAGGCGGTTGATGCTCACGTCAAGCTCCCTGAGATCAGGCAAGTGTTCGAAGAATTCCGGTAGTGACGTGAGTTGTTCAGAGGCCAAGCGCACACTCGTTTTACCAAGAAATGGAATTAGTTCTGCTCGTGGCTTTTTGCCGGAAGCAACTGGTTGACTCACCAGCTTGAGTTGTTTCTTGGTCGTACCAGCAAATCGCGTTCGCTTGGCCTTGATCTCCTCGACCACCAGCAGGTCCCCCGCAGCGTCACTGAAAAAGCGGCGATCCTTACCGCTCGCTTCTTTCACTAGAGCGAGAGAAAGGCGCTTTGACAATGCTTCTCCTTGCAGCCCTGGCAAATCAATAGATGTCTCCAGGCGATCAAACAAAGCATCATCGAGCACAATACGGCAAACGAGCGATATACCATTTTCAGCATACAATACTGCTGAAAGGTCTTCGATGGTGTCTTCAGCATAGCCACGCCCTTGCTCATTAAGGTAGTAAATGATGTCGTTCGGCGAATACACAACCGGAACAAGCTTGCGAGCTTTGCCACCCCCGCGTGGAGCAGAATGACCACCCGTTGTGAGACATGCATGTGTACCAAAAAGCCAGCATGGCTCACTCTTTTTCTTCTTAGGATCATCCGGAATTAGCAAGCCACCAAAGGCCGCTTCAAAAGCAATCACCGGAGCGAGGGTTGGATAACCGTGTTCCTTGCAGGTTTTAATTAACTGCGCCCGGGACGCGCGAAGCCCGGCATCCAGGTTGCCTCCTCGCCTCTTAAGCATTTCAAGAACAACTGCAGGGAGTTTCAGCTTCATAATTTCATATCTCCAAATGGTTTCAGTTGAGACGACAGACGAAGATACATGGTGTCGTTCAATTTTTTCATAGGTCATACTTATGGATACTATCGAGGAGCAAGTTTGAAAATGGATGCCTTGTCTTGGTAATCTAAATGTTCAAGGTGCTCACTCTGCGCTCGAAATCACGAGCATACGGTAGCATGTATTTCTCCGTGCTCTGTGAAAAATGTCGCCGGAGGCACAACATCATTAGCTACGCCTTTAACTATTTCTCTTCTTCTCCTCTTCCAACTCACTTCCAGTAGGAATGCCATTTGCCTTCGTAGTCGCGATCGAAGGACTCTTTGCTGTCAAAGCGATAGGGGTAGCTTTGATTAAATTCATATTTCTTATCCACCTGCTCCAGTTCTTCATTAATTTTCGCTGAAGTCCCACTTGTCAGATTCTCATTTATCTGCTCATCAGTGTGGTAGAAAACAACACTCTGTGATAGTACCCACACGGTTTCAAATTTTTTCAAAATGGCGCGTCTTTCATCTTTCAACATTTCCTCCAGGATATCCCTGGCAATTTGTTTTAAAGGCCTGTAGGTCACAACGATTTCAGGGAATGGAGTGGTTTGAAAAGGAAAAACATTACCCTTCAAGGGATCCGTTATAGGCTTGTTTGAATCTGCTGATTGGAAATACTTCAAAAATCGTTCGGTGATCACTTTGGCATTCGTGCGATCAGTCTGCATCATCTTAACATCTTCAACTGATTGTAGAATAACGTGAACGAGTTGTTGTGTAGAACCTGTTGAGGTCTCTCTCGTCTCGCAGGAAAAATCCAACGCCGCCACCCCATTTTGCTTTGTAATCCAATCTATTATTTCCAGATCTACCATCGCAAGTTTGTGCCTGCCTTGCCTGATTGCCTGGGCTTGGAACTGGCATTTATCAGTGAGCGTATACATCGTAATTCCTTTTTTAATGCAGAAGTTTAGAAGCTAGAAAAATGACATCTTCTTACTTACGCTCCAATAGTACCTGTTTTTACTATTCCAGCTCGCGTATAATTCGCAACAATCACGCCGGCTGGTGTAACAGTGCTTTCTGTTACCGTGAAACATGCCGGAATCGTGCCTTTGTCAAACAACTTCTTTCCTTTACCGAGTGTTAACGGGTGAATTTTGAGCCAGAGTTCATCTACTAAATCATTCTTAAGTAACAGCTGAACCAGGTTACCGCTGCCCCAAACTTTAATAGGAGAACCTTTTGAATTTCTGAGCTTTTTAATATCTGCCAGGTTTTTGAGGAGTACGGAATTTTTCCATCCAGTAATTAACCGATCAGACTTTTTCATCTTCTTAGAGACCACGTATTTCGTGACGTCCATGATACCGGGCCATCCTTCATGATTTTTTGGCCAGTAATTCGCGAAAATTTCAAACGTTTTTCTACCCAAAAGAATGTCTGCAGGCTCCATCTGTTTTTTCATGACATCACCATAGACCTCGTCACCATAGGGTGCAACCCATCCGCCATACTTGAAACCTCCTGATTTATCTTCCTCTGGTCCACCGGGTGCCTGCATTACTCCATCGAGGGTAATCATTGATAAGACAATTATTTTTCTCATGGTAATTTTAGTTTGGTGTAATACAAATTACGCCAACCAAGATCGTGATAGTGTAGTATGAATACGACAAACTGGAACCGGTTTGCCTATGGTCGGTGCTTCGAGGCGTTTGGTGAAAAACACCAACCGCAAGCAGTGAACACCAACCGCGGGAAGTTCACTTGCGATCTATAGGCAGGTGTGTCTAACGACCACAAGGTCAATCCGGAATTTCACTTTCCACCCATGGTGCGCCTGCATCTTTTAAAGATTTTGAAAGTGCATTCATCTTGCTAACGGCAGCAAAAAGTTTGTTCTCGATATCTTTTATTTCAGCTTCGATAATTTCAATGCCTCGCTTTGCTGTTTCGGTAGGACCATACGTTGATCGGTAAACGGCTCGACTCACAGCAAAAAGCCTCTGGCCAATGACGGGTTTTGATTTTTCTCCCACTTCTTGTTTAGGACCGTCACCGTTTAATTGCTTGTTCAGTTCCAATAGATCCTGACGTACATCATGCAATTGTTTGTCAAGATTTCCAGGAGCCGATTTTGCACGCGTTAGCGCTTTTTGCATAGCAGAAACTCGTGCCAGCGCATTGTCCAATCGTACGCTGAGGATAGATGAATTTCTTACAACTCTTTCATAGTCTCGCCAGAACCCGGCCACAACCTCTGGCTTCGCTGAAGGAAGAATTCCTGAACGCATTGGTTCGACTATGAAGGTAACGGGTTTTGAAAGTTCTGTAACCACGCCATCTACCTGACTGGAAAGTGATGCTGTGTATTTTCCTGGTGCCGCCATGAAGCCTGAGGCATTTGCAGATGATGTCGATTCATTTAGGCGGATCGATTCGGCGGAAGGATACTTTAGATCCCACGCAATTCTATGGAAACCTTTATCAGTGGGCCCATCAATTCTCCTTACCACATTGCCACTGGCATCTTTTATTGTCAGCCATATATGTGGTAAATCTTGCCGGCGCTCCACTTCAAGCGCTTCCCAACCTGGAAATGATATGCTTTTATTCTGCTTGCGTGCGGGCAATTCACTTTCCTTCCGGAGAGCCTGCTTCGTTTTTATCCCATCTTTTAAATAGTAGGTGAGCACGGCTCCAAATGGTGGATTGGGTGCTACATAATGATCTGTTCCCTGAGTGCCTTTCTGATCGTCAAAACTCAGCACACCACGCGGGATATACCACCATGCTTTTCTTGTAGGAAATAGTGTTGCTTCTTGCTGCAATTGTTGGTCTGAAATTTCCCGCAGCATGCTGTAATCGTCAAGAACAAAAAATCCCCGACCAAACGAAGCACCGACAAGATCATTTTCGCGTCGTTGAATAGCAAGGTCTCTGAATGAAATCGTTGGCACTCCACCTTCCAGCTTGATCCATCGTTCACCTTTAGTTACCGTGAAATAAATTCCAAACTCGGTCGCCGCAAACATAAGCTCTGGCTTGATGTGGTCCTGAACAATTCGCCACACAAGGGTTCGATCAGGAATATTACCGCGGATGGATTGCCAGGACTTACCACGATCATTACTTTTGATCAGATAGGGCGTGAAGTCTCCATACTTATGATTGTCCATAGCGGCATATACCGTATTAGCATCGAACAGGTCTGCTTTGATATCATTTATAAATGCCGTTGCCGGAATTCCTGAAATCGATCCGGCCTCAATCTTTCTCCATGATGTACCACCATTTTCAGTTACCTGTATAAGTCCGTCATCGGTGCCGGCATAGATAAGTCCTTCCTGTTTTGGAGATTCTGCCAGTGAAGTGATCGTGTTATAGTTTGACATCGCGCCAACATCCCAGGCTTCATCCCAGCTTTGAACTTTTCCCATAATAGGAAGTGTAAATCGGTCCTGATTTCTTGTGAGATCACCTGATATTGCTATCCATTTATCACCACGATTATCAGATCGCCAGACTCTGCTGGAAGCAAAATAGATCCTTGAAGGCATATGAGGACTTACCAGGATCGGCGCATCCCAGTTAAAGCGTTCATAGTTTTCATTCGGTTCGGGTTGTGGCTGAATGTCGACAACTTCGCCGGTGGATAGATCAAGTCTTGACAAGGTTCCCTCCTGCCGTTCAGCATACATCACATCAGGATTGCCTGGCTCCGTTGCGGGCTGGTGCCCGTCCCAATCAAGTACAACTTTCCAATCCGAATTTTGAATGCCATGGACGTTATCCGTGCGCGATGGGCCGCCTTCAGAACTGTTGTCCTGAGTGCCGCCATAAATATTATAAAATGGAGCCCGATCGTCAAGCGCGACTTTGTAAAATTGTGTCACGGGCAGGTTCTCAAAGAACCGCCAGCTCTTGCCCAGATCGAAGCTTTCATACAGGCCGCCATCTGTTCCGAGCAATATATAATCAGGGTCACCTTTGCGAAAGGCAATGGCATGATTATCACCGTGACGGTCGGCTGTATTAAAATCAGAAAAAGATTTGCCACCATCTTCAGAAATATGTGCCGTGGCATCCATCAAATAAAGCCGGTCAAATTGATGAGGAGATGCGTAAAGTTCCTGATAGTAATGAGGTCCGGTTCCACCTGAAACGACGTCAGACATTTTTGTCCACGAACTTCCCTTGTCGGTAGATTTAAACAAGCCGCCCTTTTTTCGCTCGAGTTCAATGTCCGCATAAATAATATCAGGCTGCTGGGTAGATATGGCGAGACCAATCTTTCCCATGTTCGACGTTGGTAAACCATTTGTCAACTTAGACCATGTCTCACCGCCATCTGAACTTCTATGCAATCCTGACCCTGGCCCGCCACCGATATATGCGGCAACCGTGCGATGTCTTTGCCAGGTAGCTGCGTAAAGTTGATTGGGATTTCTTGGATCAATTGAAATTTCTGTCACCCCTACCCATTCATTGTCACCGAGCGTCTTCTTCCAGGTTTTTCCGCCATCGATGGTTTTATAAAGACCGCGTTCACCGCCTTTGGTCCACATCGGTCCCTGCACGGCTACCCAAACGATGTCTGAATTATCGGGATGCACGATGATCCTCGAAATATGCTCGGAGTTCTTAAGTCCCATGTTTTTCCAATGGACACCGTCGTCATCGCTCCGATAGATGCCATCTCCATATCCCATATGACGGCCTCCCACATTTTCCCCTGTGCCCACCCATACGATATGAGGATTTTTTGCATCAATGGTGACACATCCAATAGAATAGGATTTTTGTTCATCAAAAACCGGCGTCCAGGTCGTGCCCTCATTGACAGTTTTCCAAACTCCTCCGGATGCCACGGCCACATAAAAAGTATTTTGATTAATTGGATGGATCGCTACATCGGCAATACGTCCCGACATGAAACCGGGACCAATGTTCCTGAATTTAATCCCCTTGAAAACGGAATCAAACATAACAGCAGTCGAACCAGGAGGCGTAACTTTATTCCCAGTCCGTTGCGCAGAGAGCTGAAAGCTTCCGATAAGAAGACAAAGGATTGCACATGGCAGATTGATATTTCTCATAACTTGGGAGTAGGTAAAGGAACTTACGACGACTCTAAAGTCGCAAATAATAATTCAGAATTCCAGGATTTTATTGGTAAACGGCAATTACTTGTTGCCAGGGCGTTCTACACCTTTTCCAATCTTACTGATAACGTTTTTTTACTATCTGTGAGTCGCTAAAAAAAGTTGAAGCAACAAATGATCCAATCAGTTGCATTTTACTTATTTTTCGAATAATGATGAAGGCATTTATCTCCCAAAATGGAAACCATTGAAATCTCAGGCATAGTAGGAATGATTGCACTCGCGGCACTCGCGTCCAATTTCTTTGTTGGCATCACCATCTGGTCGAATTCAAAATTACCTTTCGGATTACAACTCCCATTTGGATGGACATTATTACAGCTTCATAAATTCACAGGATACTCGGCTGCTATCTCTATCGTAGTCCATATTCTTTTGATCCCACTGGACCCGTTGTCCGGATTCACCTGGGGAGACCTGATACTGCCAGCATGGACCGAGCACCAGCCCCTTGCGAATACATTCGGCGCCGTTGCAGTCTACTTGCTGTCGCTTGTAGTGATCAGTTCCTATTACAAAACAAAATTGAAGCTATCGACCTGGAGGCTTCTGCACTTTCTATCATACTTCGCTGTCATTCCCCTGATCCTTCATAGCATTATTACTGATCCTAAACTTCAGGACCGTGCAATCGATTGGCTCGACGCCGAAAAGCTGTTTGTCATTTTTTGTTGCCTTTTCATCATCGGTTTGTCATTTTACAGGTTCTACATCAAACGCAACACGAAATAACTGTCCACAATTTTATTTGACCGAATATAAAAGTTCGGTGTAATATCTTCTATTTGGTGAAAGTCCAACCGGCATTTAGTTTATATTTAAATACCCAAAAATATAAGCCTATGCCTTACCTGTCGAAATCCAAACTAACCTCCGCACTTGTTTCCTGCATGCTGGTGACTATCCTGGCGGTTCCATTGTATTCACAAAAAGTTGACGTAAAGCAACTTAAACCTCTCCACTACCGGCATATCGGACCGGTAGGAAATCGTGTTATTAGTGTCGTTGGTGTACCGGGTGATCCGTTAATATATTATGTCGGTGCTGCCTCCGGTGGAATATGGAAAACTGTCGACGGCGGTATAAACTGGAAACCAATATTCGACGATCAGCCAGTTCATGCCATAGGATCGCTTACACTGGCACCCTCCGATCCGCAGATCGTGTGGGCGGGAACCGGAGAGCCTCATATCCGGTCCAATGTTTCCGTAGGAAGTGGAGCATGGAAATCCACCGACGGCGGAACAACCTGGCAACAAATGGGACTTGAAAGCACATTCAGGATCAGTCGAATGATCGTTCATCCTACTAATCCAGACATTGTCTACGCAGCATCGCTTGGTCATGCTTATGCCCCGCAAAAAGAACGAGGCATCTATCGAACAACAGACGGAGGGAAAAACTGGACGAAAGTATTAACGGTAAATGATAGCACAGGTGCCAGTGACCTTGTTATGGATCCAAATAATCCGAGGATCCTATTTGCCGGAATGTGGCAGATCGATATTAAAACATGGGGAAGGCAAAGCGGTGGAAAAGGAAGTGGTATTTATATGTCGCGCGATGGAGGTGACACCTGGAAAAGATTAGTTGGAAATGGCTTACCAAAAGATCCAGTAGGAAAAATTGCATTAACCATTCCAAAAGCCGATTCAAAAAGAATTTATGCTCTGATGGAGACGGCCGACGGAGCACCACTGAATGGTAAAGACCGTGAAAATGGTGAACTATGGAGATCCGACGATGGTGGTAACAATTGGAAGATGGTAAGTCAAGACATGGACCTAACAGGACGCGGTGCTTATTATACCCGTTGTAAAGTAAGCCCTGACAACCCGGATGAAATATATTTCTTTGCCTCGGCTTATAGCTCTTCCAAAGACGGGGGGCACACTACAGTTACATCTCTCCCAGTGTCAACTCCCAACTGGGATCATCATGAAATGTGGATCGATCCAACAAACGGAAACAGGCAAGCCGTTGCCGGAGATGGAGGAATTTCCATTTCAAATAACCGCGGCAAAACATGGTTCAGAGTACAGCTACCAGTAGCACAGCTTTACCATGTAACAGTTGACAATGCTGTTCCTTACTATGTTTATACCAACCGACAAGATGGACCTTCCTCAAGAGGGCCGAGTCGCTTGACCCACGAAGATTTTCTTATGTCCGGAATACCACGCGGCGAATGGCACAGTGTAGGTGGTGGTGAAAGCGGCTTTGCAACGCCAGACCCCGTGGACCCAAACATCGTTTGGTCAACCGCGTCTGGGTCCGGGGCGATGGGTGGAATTGTAGTTCGCTACAATGAAAAAATCAGGCAATTTCGCGACATTGAAGTATGGCCGGAGTCTACGATCGGATCACCTGCAAAAGATGTTAAGTATCGTTTTCAATGGACCTTCCCGTTTCTGATATCACCGCACGATCGGAACACGATCTATGTAACAAGTCAGAATGTGCACAAGACAACAAATGCAGGACAGACGTGGACGATCGCAAGCCCAGACCTTACCACCAATGATAAAACCAAGCAGAATATTTCTGGTGGGCTTACACCCGATAACATCGGAGTTGAATATTGCTGCGTGATCTATGCAATGGATGAATCGCCAGTTCAGAAAGATGTATTGTGGACCGGTACCAATGATGGTCTCGTTCAGGTAAGTGTAGACGGAGGAAAAAATTGGGAAAACGTAACAAAGAACCTAAAGGGGCTTCCACCACTTGGAACCGTGCGAAACATAGACGCTTCAAAATACAAAGCAGGCAAGGCTTATATTACGATTGATTTTCATCAGGTCGGAAATTTCGAACCCTGGGTTTACAAGACTGAGGACTTTGGAAAAACATGGATAAAGATTACTGAGGGCATTCCCAAAAGTAACCTGAGTTATGCCTGCAACATTAAGGAGGATCCAAAACGTGAAGGCCTTCTTTACCTCGGCACGGAGAATGCACTTTATGCTTCATTTGATGATGGATTACACTGGCAGTCTATTATGACTGACATTCCATCATCGCCAATGTATTGGATCGCTGTTCAAGAGAATTTTAATGACCTGGTGATCGGAACCTATGGCCGTGGCATCTGGATTCTCGATGATATCACTCCGCTGCAGCAAATGACCAATGAGGTCACAAGTTCAGAAGCGTTCTTGTTCTCGCCTCGCAACACCTATCGGCTCCGACCATTGACCACTCCTTTTGCGATGTCCGATGATCAGACCGTCGGAGAAAATCCACCTCCCGGTGCGCCGATAAATTTTTGGCTTGGATCGGACATGGCTGAAAAGGACAGCCTTTCAATCACTATAAAAAATGCCAGTGGCAGTGTAGCAAGAACCCTTTATCATAAAGGGGGAAAAGCCGGAGTCAATCGTATCTGGTGGAATCTCCGGGAAGATCCATCCACCAAAATATTGATACGAAACAAACCCCTTTACTCCGATTGGGTAAATCTTGGAGATAAGCGTGCTATACCAGCGCCAGGAGCACCAACTGGATATTCACCGCTTGTAAAACCTGGAGATTACACAGTAACGTTAAGGGTGAACGGAAAAGATTATACAAAGCCTTTGAAGATCCTGAAGGATCCTAATTCAGAAGGAACGGATGCTGATGTGATCGCACAAAACACACTGGCATCCGAAATCAAGAAGGAACTCACCAAAGCCGGTGATATGGTGAATCAGCTTGAGTTGATCCGGCGTCAGGCATCCGATCTCAAAGAAAATCTGAAAGAGAATAAGGACGCAACCAAAATTCTTGATTCATTTGAAAAGCAGTTGATAGAAATTGAGGGAGAACTTTTGCAATTGAGGGTTGCTCCCGAGGGGCAAAGTAGTCTGCGATATCCCGCACAAACTGTTGAAAAACTCCAATATCTTGGAAATGGTGTTGAGACCGGAGATTTTCGCCCCACTGATCAGCATCAGGAAGTACATCAACTGCTTCAAAAACGACTGAATGATACGGAACGAAAATTCAATCAATTGATGGAACATGATCTACCAGCCGTACAAGAACAACTGCGAAAGGATAATGTAGGTGGGCCATTCATAATTAAAAATATTCCAAGAGCGAACTAACACACAGCCCTTTCTAAAATTAATACCTACTGTCTCACTACCTATGAAGTATCCAGTCTTATGTCTAGTTGTTGTTTTGTGCTGTACTTATTTATCAGAGGCTCAAACGGCGACCGACCAATACGATCAGAAGTTTTATAACAAACTGACATGGCGAAATATTGGTCCGAAACGTGGAGGCAGGTCATTAGGTGCAACAGGGAGTCCAGGGCGGCCAAATGAATATTACTTTGGCGCCACGGGTGGCGGATTATGGAAAACAACCGACGGAGGGCAAGAATGGGCGCCGGTTACAGACGGACAGATCAACAGCTCTTCGATCGGTGCAGTGGCTGTGGCAGAAACAAATCCTGATATAGTTTATATCGGTGGCGGAGAAACACAACTTCGTGGCAGCATCACTCAAGGTGATGGAGTCTATAAGACGTCCGATGGAGGAAAAACATGGCGTTCGTTGGGACTAAAAGAAACGCAGGCCATTTCCCGAATAAGAATTCATCCGACAAATCCAGATGTAGTATTTGTAGCGGCACTTGGCCATCCTTACGGTGATAATGAAGAGCGTGGCGTGTTCAAATCCGTTGACGGCGGGAATACCTGGAAGAAAGTTCTCTACATTAATCCTAAAACAGGCGTCGCAGATCTCATAATCGATCGGACGAATCCAAAGATCATGTATGCTACCACATGGAATGTTTATCGAAGAACTTGGAAACTGTGGGATGGCGGTCCTGATTGCAAGTTATGGAGATCAGAAAATGGCGGTGATACCTGGACAGAGCTTACAAAGAATCCTGGTATGCCGGCGCCTCCTTTTGGTAAGATAGGGATAACTGTGTCTCCAGCAGATTCAAAACGTCTGTGGGCGATTGTCGAAGCTAATGATGGCGGCGTATTCAGATCAGACGATGGTGGCGCAACATGGAAGAAAACAAATGATGAACGAAAGCTCAGGCAACGCGCATTTTATTACACAAGAATATATGCCGATCCGATTGATCGCGAGACAGTGTACTGTCTAAACGTGGAGTTCTTCAAGTCGACCGACGGAGGAACAAAGTTCGATCCGATAAAGACAAAACATGGTGATCATCATGACCTATGGATCGATCCAAATAACTCTCAGCGAATGATCCTTGCTGACGATGGCGGCGGTGTAGTTTCTGTTAATGGTGGAAAATCATGGACCGAACAAGATTATGTTACCACTCAATTTTATCACGTAACTGCTACCAATCATGTTCCCTATCACGTTGCTGGCGCGCAACAAGACAACTCTACCATTGCAATACCGAGCGACGGCTGGCAGAACATGGATGTATTTGGAGATTGGGGATATGAAGTAGGCGGTGGCGAAAGTGGGTATATCGTTTCCCACCCTAACAATCCTGATATCTACTATGCAGGAAGTCAGGGTGCATTGCTTACCCGCTATGATAGAAGTAACGGGCAGATCAGGGATATACAAGTGTATCCACGATTTTTTTCAGGTGAACCCGCAAGCGCATTACCCGAACGCTGGCAGTGGACCTTTCCAATTGTATTCTCACCGCTGGATCCAAAAATCTTATATACCTGTTCACAACATGTATGGAAAACGACTGATGATGGTCAAAGCTGGGATAAAATCAGTCCCGATTTAACATATGCAGATCCGGAAACGCTAGGTGTAACCGGTGGAGAGATAACCAAAGACATGAATGGTCCGGAAATTTATGCCACCGTATTTGCATTGGCTCCCTCCTTTCATGATGTCAATACGATATGGGCCGGATCAGACGATGGAAAAATTCATATCACGCGTGACGGTGGAAAAAAATGGACAGAAATCACGCCTAAAGATTTACCCAAAAATTCAGTCGTTGCTGTCATTGATGAATCGAGACATACTCCAGGCACTGCATACGTAGCTGCCTTCCGATATCAAGTTGACGACCGACAACCTTATGTTTTCCGCACAAGGGACTATGGTAAAACATGGACGAAGATCGTGACTGGGATCAAGGACGGACATTTTGCACGGGCGGTTCGGGAAGACAATACAAGGCCAGGACTTCTCTTTTTAGGAACCGAGCACGGCGTATACGTTTCGTTCAATGCTGGTGACAATTGGCAGCCTCTGCAATTAAACTTGCCAGATACACCTATTCGTGATCTCGTGGTAAAAGATAACGATGTTGTTCTGGGTACACATGGACGAGGATTCTGGATACTCGACGACATTCAACCCCTTCGTCAGCTCACGGCGGATTTAATGAAGCAGAATACGATCTTTTTCAAACCAGGTGATGCCATACGAGGCATTAGCAACGTATCATTTCAATATTATCTGAAAGACGGGGTTGATACAGTTAAGTTTGACATCCTAGATGAAAAAGGGAATCTTATAACAACTATTAAAGGCGACAAGCCAGAATATAAAGTAGATCCGACCTTATCAGTATGGGCGGAACGCGATCCCGCAAAACCGACTACAGCAGCAGGTCTTAATGTATTTTCATGGAATCTCCACTATCCGGGGCCTACCATCTTTGAGGGCATCATCTTATGGGGCGCTAGTGCCCGAACTGGTCCGATAGCTCCTCCAGGAAAATATCAGGTCCGTTTTACTTCAAAGGGCTATACAATGACCTATCCCTTTGAGATCAAGATTGATCCAAATCTAAAAAGTGTAACGGTCGCTGACCTGAAAGAAACGTTTGACCTTGCAATCAAGATAAGAGACAAAGAAAGCGCCGCTAATGAAGCAGTAATTCAAATACGTAAAATCCGGACCCAGATTGAAGCAGCTTTAAATACAACGACCGATCAAAATGTGGCAGCTTCGGCAAAAGATCTGCTAGCAAAAATGACTGTGATCGAGGAAGAGCTGTATCAGGTAAAGAACCGAAGCAGTCAGGATCCCCTTAATTTTCCCATTAGATTAGGAAATAGAATTGCGGCTTTGCGAAGAAGCCTTGAGACGGGTGATAACAAACCAACTGCGGGAGCTTACAAAGTCTTCGACGAACTTTCGAAAGAATTGGATGGTCACCTCACAAAGCTTAATACGGTTTTGACGGGAGGACTTCCACCGCTCAACCAGACATTGAATTTAAAGAGGTAGGTCGCGCTGCACGTAACGTGTTACTTCCGGATCAATTTTCCTGTACCACGGCATAGCGTACAATTCTTTCCAGCAGATCCTTCACATGTGGGGCAACCGATTGAACCTACCCCCTTGCAAGTCTTGCAAATGCTCTTGCCCAAACCCTCACAGGCAGTGCACGTCTGCTCATTAAGGATACCGACACCGTCGCAAATTCTGCATGCACGTTTGTTCATACCATCGCACATACGGCATGCGACATAACTTTTCGCATTGCACGTCGGACAAGGTTCGAAGGTGGTTCCTTCGCATTTTGTGCATTTGATCAGGCGTGTTGTATCTCCTTCGGTCGCTTCATAAAGCTCTGTGCTGGCAGCTATCCGCTCCTTCAACGACTGCTCGATCTTTTTCCGCGCACGCCCGGTCCGTTGCCACTCGGTAGAAGTCCGCAATTCGTTTGCTTCACGATTCCTCCGGGCCGGATCGCGATTGATAAACGCCTTAATATCATTTCTCAAAAAACTATTGGAGTTGTCGCCTGAACCCTGGTGGCCGGCAGCAAGATCCATCTCCCACCACGCCTGGCCGGATACCGGGCCAGTCAATATCAGAGAGAACAGGATTGAGACAAATGATTTAATCACAGTGCAAAGCTAATCATGCAATCTGGAATACCGTTGTCGTCTGCGCGACTAACATGCCGGTCTCCTTTCTCCTTCAGGCTTCAATCAAACACCTGGGGCAGGTATCGACTGGAAGGGATTATTTTCTCTTCTTTTTTTTGGCGAACTGTTCGTCGATCATTGCTGCTTCGAACAACAGGGCGCGTACCTGATTGTCATCGATATCTTCCAGCTTTTTAAAATACATCATATAGACCTGTTTGCGCCCTTCTGCCAGCAGCACTCCATCTTCATTACCCATCAACTTCCCCTGACTAAATCCGAGCGACACTCCCTTTGCTTTTTGCTTTTCAACATTAGCGTGTGGTTCCCAAACCACAGATGGTGGCCAGATAAAACAGATCATCCGGTTCCTGGTATAGAATGGCATGACCATGTCGGCATACATTTTTTCGGTTGCTTGCGGAATGCATTCTGTAACAAGTGCCCGCAACCTCTTCAACAGCACTTGCTCGTTGCGAGGCAGCGTGGCGAGCATTTGATCGATGTCAACTGCTTTCGAGTGTCCCCGCATTGTATCGGCAATATTAATCAGGCAATGCTTTAATCATTACATCTTTATAATAGACAAGGCTTTTCGGATCGTGACCCTGGAGAGCAATCGTGCCCCGACGAAACTTTGGTTTTTCTACAGCAGCGCCTTCGGTGTATTCATTAACTACCTTTCCATTCAATGAAACAGTGATTGTCTTGCCAACCACTTTAATTCCCATTGTAAACCACTCACCATCCTTCATAGTAACTTCCTTTACATTCTGGATTCCGTAAACACTTCCCGTCCGGATCCAGTCGGTGTGCGAATTATTCACTTGAATTTCAAATCCCTGACTCGGCCATGATTCTGCCTGATACTCTGTAAGTATAAAAATACCAGAATTGGAACCCAACGTAGTTTTTATAGTTGCTTTGAATTCAAAATTCTTAAAATCATGATTCAGGTAGGTTCCATCGTAAAACATGTGACCGCGTTCCCCATGAACCGCGATCATGCCATTTTCTATTTTGAACGTTTCGGGATGCTCAGCAAGCTTCCAACCATCAAATGATTTCCCATCGAACAATGACACCCATTCGTCTTTCGGGGAAGATGCCGAAAAAATAACAAGTGATAGAAATGCCGTGAAGACTAAAATAAGATTTTTCATAGCGAATATATTTATAAGCAATATAGTCACGGGAAAACAATTTACGTTCATCAGGTCCGGACCAGCGCGGAACAATTTATCTGGAAAGTATGCGCTTCTCGGACGAATGAGGTGGATTTTCATTTGATGATATGAGTTTGTGAATGTGCTACCATTGGTATAATTCTCTGGTGAATCTCGACTAACAGAGCTATTTTAGCCTTTACCCAACCCAAAAAATATGAAAAGTCTATCCTATTTAGTTATTGCGCTAGCGCTGGTCTCTACTGCCTGTGGCAAAAAAGACGCTGCTCTCACCGAAGCCGAGCTTATCGAAAAAGCAAAAGGTATTCATGAGCGTGTAATCACGTTAGATACACACGATGATATCAATCCATCAAATTTCACAATAGAAAAGAACTATACCCAACGTCTTGAATCGCAGGTAAATCTCCCTAAAATGATCGATGGCGGACTCGATGTTGCATGGTTTATCGTTTATGTTGGCCAAGGTGAACTGACGCCGGCAGGATTTGATAAAGCCTATACGGAGGCCGACGAAAAATTCAAAGCTATACATCGTCTGTGCGAACAAATTGCTCCGGACAAAATCGAGCTTGCACTTACATCGAAAGATGTTAGAAGAATCGCAGCCTCAGGTAAGAAAGTTGCAATGATTGGAGTTGAGAATGGCTACCCGATCGGAACGGATCTTTCAAGAGTAAAAGAATTTTACGACAAAGGTGCACGATATATGTCCCTTGCTCATAATGGTCACAGTCAGTTAAGTGACTCTAACACCGGAGAGCGAGACAGCGTTTGGCTTTATCATGGCCTAAGTGACCTGGGACGTGAAGCAATCAAGGAAATGAATAAGTGGGGCATCATGATAGACCTGTCTCACCCTTCGAAAGAAGCCAATATGGAAATGATGCGCTTGTCGAAAGCGCCTGTAATCGCCTCGCACTCATCTGCCAGGGCATTGAATGATGTAAGCCGTAACCTCGATGATGAACAGTTGATGATGTTAAAAGAAAATGGCGGAGTTGTTCAGACTGTTGCGTTCAAAAGTTATGTGAACACAAAAAAGAATAATGCCAATGCTGATTCTTCCAAAGTGATAATCGCTGAAGTAGCCAAGGCAGAGGGTTTTGAAATGTTAGAATGGCCGGAAGTCTTTAAAATGGCAGATAGCGCGCGTGAGAACTACATTAAAAAATACATGGCGATCAACGAGAAAGCAAAGCCAAGAATTATTAAAGAGGTAAACCCAATAGCGCCACCGGTAAATGTTGCCGATTTCGTTGATCATATCGATTACCTCGTTAAGAAGATTGGTTTAGAGCATGTTGGCATCAGCTCCGATTTTGATGGTGGTGGAGGTGTTGATGGCTGGAGTGATGCTTCCGAAACTTTTAACGTTACGTTGGAGCTTGTGCGCAGGGGATATACAGAAGAGCAAATCGGGAATTTATGGAGTGGTAATTTGCTTCGCGTGTTGGATAAAGTTCAGGAGGTTGCCAGACAAATTCAGGCTGCAGAGAAGAAGAGTTAGATCGAAAATTTATTGATTTGTTGATTTAGTGATTTAGTGATTTGAGGAGAAGTTGATTGAGTGGTATGGTCTTCTCGGTTAACCAAAATCAATAAATCAACAAATTCACCAGAGATTTAGTATCACAAGGACCGACTACTCATTATGACGTACGGGTATCCAAACCTTATAAGGATCACCCGGGTGAAAATTTCCAACAGCGAAATAAGGAATTGCTTTAAAAACGTTACCTGACTTTGATCTGGTAGTAACGACATTCACTCCATTTAAAAGATCAGATTGGTACTTCAAATCACCAGGCATGTTGGGATCCATCTCCAACTGATCAAAAGCTGTGTTCATACTTTTTTCAAAGCAATACACTAAAGGCCCTGAAGCAACGGCAGTCATATTGTTCAAAATATGAACTTTATCATTTGCGAATACTAAACGAGGCTGCCTAGACAGACCCAGTTCAATTTTATCACCCTTTTTCCAACTGCGATTGATCGAAATATATCCATCAACGATACCTTTGCCTATGACCGATCCATTCACCTTTAATATTGGCATCTCCTTGACTTTTGATTGATACAAGCCAAACGGGTTTTCATCACCTGTCGCCCAGCCTGGTATCCTGACTTTTATGTTGAATATACCCTCCCGCTCAGGATTGACATTAATGATAATACTCCCCTCCCATGGATAGTTTGTGACTTGCTGCAAAGTGACGTTGTGATTGTCTACTTGAATTTCAGCGACACTTCCAATGAACAGATGTACTATAATTCCCTCGTTGGACACGGAATAGATAAAGTCCGGAATCGCTCCCATAATCTTCAGAAACATCGGTGGACAACAAGGACAGTCGTGCCACTCCCATCGATGATGCTCGTTCGAAATCAGGGGATTCTGGTATGTGTAATTGTCACCTTGCAGGGAAATTCCGGTTAGAACACCATTATACAGAGTCCGTTCGAATTCATCAATATACTTTCCCTTTCCTGTTAATGTGTTCATTCGCTGGCTGAAAAAACCGGCTCCGACAGCTGCACACGTCTCGAGATATGCATCATTTGGTAAATAGTAATCATCACCAAATTTCTCATCGTTAGCTATTGCTCCTACTCCGCCGGTGATGAACATTCTTCTTCCAACCATATTATCCCAAAGACTGCTCGCTGCCTCGATATACCTCGGATCTCTATTCTCCGCAGCAACCGTCGCCACACCCGTTGCCAGCAATGTTGCGCGCACGGCATGTCCGACAATGGTTTTTTGCTGCAGTGCAGGAATAGAATCTTGCGCATAGTCACCCCATGAAGGCCTACGGTGCTCACCAAATTTAGGATCATCGTACTTAACATCCCTGATCCATTTTTCTGATTTTTCATTTCCCCAGGCGTTCCATGTCGGAAGCCCAACGTGTTGTCCCCGCGCTTCAATCCAGAATTTAACGAGCTCGTAGTAATTCTTTTCATTGACGTCAGCATCTATTTCTGATTTCAATTCAGGCTTGTCTCTGAATAAATAATAGAGCTTCATCAATGCTTCCTCTGGACCCGAATGTGCCGGCACAACATTTTTCTTAGGATGTGGCCCCATATCCTGATACATGTAGTTGGCCATCTTTACGGCTACTGCAAGCAGTTTTGTTTTTCCGGTGGCCTGGTAATAATGCACGCCAGCTTCAACAAGCATACCTGCATTATAAACATCATGCTGCCAGCGAAGCATCCCACCCTTGAACCCCCACCGATGATCGGGTTCCATCAACTGAGTGTAGGTATCAATATATCCATCAGGTTCAGACGCCTGTGCTTTTGCAATGCGATCGATGTAGCCATCGATTCTGGTCTCCAACTCCGCATTTGTATAAATCGACAGGAGATCTGCCGAGCCACGAATTGTTTCGTAAATCAATCCATCATACCAGGGTGGACCATGATGTTTTCCTATTGCCCGCTTCCCTTCCGCTACAAGGTCAAAGTTCAAAAACGCGTTTCTTGTTACTCCCAAAACTCTAAAATCTCGTTCAAGAGTCTGCCCTTGAGGTCGATATTTTCCTTCGAACTTGTCAAAAACATCATTAACAGTTTTTGTTTGCCACAATTTAAGCTTAGGACTCCAAAAAGAATCATTGATTGTCACCGCAGACAATTCGTAACGTAAACTGTCTGCTGAATCCACTGGACGGGTACGGGAGCCGTCCTTACACGCTACTGCGATTGCCAATGAAAAGATCAGGATTGTAAGGTGGGTTTTCATATTTTGAAGTGCATTCGAATAAATCAGGTATTGGTAAGCCATTCTAAATCAGACTACGCAATCCCTGTAAAGTTGGAATTTTCTCTCAGGCCGTCACTACCCATGGTCAAATAATCGCGGCCAAAAAGCGGACAGGCAGCCCCATCAATTTAGGGCCAAAAGGTACTAAATCCTGACAAATCAAGTATTTATGTAAAAGTACTTTTAATTACAAAGTGAATTTCTATCTTTACACCTACGCGCAGCAAGTTTCACAAACTATGCCGTTTTTTCAAAAATCAAGCCCTGAGATTCATGTTTACATTCAACAAAAACTACTTTATTATTGCCGCCTTGATATTTATTATTGAAGTCCTGATTGCCCTTTTTGTCAGAGACAATTTTGTCCGCCCCTATCTCGGTGATACTTTAGTTGTAATCCTAATCTATTGTTTCATAAGATCATTTCTCATTTTGCCAGTTCTTACACTGGCCATTTTTGTTTTGGTTTTCTCTTTCACAATAGAACTTCTTCAATATTTTAATATTGTTGAAAGACTAGGTTTGGAAAAATCGGAGATTGTAAGAACCGTTATTGGAACTTCATTTGCCTGGATTGACGTACTGGCGTATACGGTGGGTTTTGCGATAGTAGTGATAGTCGAAAAATACATGTTGAGAAAATGGAGTGTTGCCTGATTATGGAATATTTCGTAGATAAAAATTCGGTGGTGCGGCAGATCTGGGGAAAGAGCGATACCATCCTTTTTATATTCGCAGGTGCTTCGGCTGAGTTTGCACTGAGCAAGGCGGTGGACTGGTTATACTTTACGGGCCGCCTTCCCCAGGATCCCCTTGGCAGGCTGTTCTCTACTGTTTCGTATGCAAGGACCATTGTCTTTTCTGAAAAAGAATCTGCCTTCCGGGCCATTGATGCCATGACGAAGATACACGGCGATGTAGAAGCGAGGCGTGGTGTAAATATTCCCGACTGGGCGTATCGGGATGTACTCTTCATGCTGATAGATTATTCCATCAGATCTTTTGAGGTGCTGGAACGCAGGCTAAGCAGTATTGAAAAGAACGAAGTGTTCCAGGTCTTCTGCCGGGTAGGAAGTCGCATGGGTGTAAAAGGTCTGCCCAAAACCCTTGATGAATGGATAACGATGCGGGAAGGACACCTCTCACAAAACATGCAACACAGCAACCTCACGGATGATCTTTTCAGTCAATACCGAAAACACCTGGGAGCGGCTCGCTACAGTATTCTGTTGGAAGCACAGACACTTGTAGCACCAAAGAGGGTTTGCGAATTACTAGGCTTTCGAAAAATTTCTTTCCTCTACCCGTTGGTTGCATTATATAAAGTGAGCAGAGGCATCAGGCTTGATTGGTTGTTGAAGGCTCTCCTAATGCCTTCGATATATAAAAATGAGATCGAGGCATTGGATAGTGTGCCGAAGATGAGTTAAAACTTTGGCTGAATAGCATATTCATTTACGAAACGCGAACTTTAAAAAACCTCACCCATACCTCCCCTGCCAGCAACATGGCCGATAGCGGGGAAACACAGTAAATCCAAAACTCGGTCCATACATTGGCAATAATAGAAGACGAGAAAGTCCGTGCAGGATTCATGCTCATGCCAGAATAGGGAGCCTCGAAAGTGATATACAATGTGATCAAGGCAGCAACAAAATACGAAGTGTACTTTGCCAAAGAAGGACGATCGCTCGTGATCAACACCGTAAGGAGCAAAACAAAAGAAATGAGAAACTCCATTACAAATGCAACGATGGGTCCTTCCTTTCCGGGAACGGTGACGATAAAGCTGATCATCGGATGCCGGATAGCAATTGGAAACAACAAACTCGCCAGATAGAGACCAATCGATCCGCCTATGAATTGAAAAAGGATATAAAAGAAAGCATCTGATGGAAGAATTCGTTTCAGTCGAAGGAATGTCAGGGTTACTGCGGGATTGATATGCGCACCTGATTTTTTACCGATCGATGAGTTAAAAATATAGAGTGCGGTAAGTCCCATGGAAAGTCCAATCAGAAATCGGCGAAGGATGTCAGAGGAAATCCATTGACGGATCGGATAGTCAGGATGATCTATCAGAATATCACACACACCAGCAGAGAACATGAACACTCCCAATCCCCAGGCTTCTGAGAGATAGAGTTGGATCGAAAAACCAGGCTTCTGCGCTTCGGATACGGTGTTCAACTAGTTTGTCGTTGGATGGACAGCCTCACTTTATTTTTTCGAGAAGATGATCACCAACCCTCAATGCATTCGCCATGATCGTAAGAGAAGGATTGACAGCTCCACTTGACGGGAAAAAACTGCCATCAACGACATAGAGGTTTTGAATCTCATGGGTCTGGCAATGAATATCAAGCACCGACGTCTTTGGGTCCGTGCCAAAACGGGCTGTTCCACATTGGTGAGCAATTCCTTGCAGAGGAATTTTCTTTCTGAGATACAAATGGTGGGGAAGAAAGCTGTTACCATCGTCGATGCCCGCCATGATATCCGACCATTTTTTTATCAGACGATCAAATCCCTTCGTGTTGTTGTCAGTATAATCGAGATGAATCTCTCCGTTGAGAATCTGTACCCTGTTTTCAGGAGCCGGTAAATCTTCACCTGTCATCCACCAATCGACGGAATGTTCGGCCATTTCTTCCAGCACCATCTCTGGAGTAAAGCCAGGTGCGTCACCGGCAAGCATGAGTTTATTGGCTTTGCCAAGAAGTTGAACATGGCCCATTGGAAATTTAAAGTCCTTGTCGCCGAAATAGAAATCATTGATGGCCATGGTCTTTTGGAATTTCGTCAGGTTTAATTTTGGCGATATTCCAAGCATGGCCGCGTTCTGATGTTTCATAAAATTCCTACCGACCTGATCCGAGCCATTGGCAAGGCCACGAGGATGTTTGTCGTTGGCAGATTTGAGCAACACGACTGCTGAATTAACGGCTCCGGCCGCCACCACTATAATATCTCCTTTGAATTCAACGATGGATCCCTGGTATTCAACTTCAACACTTGCTATTTCTGTACCCGATGCGTTGGTCTTGAGCCTGTTTACTTTAGCTTCCGTGAGCAACGTCACATTCGCGTGGGCAAGAGAAGGCCGCACGGCATCCACATCGGAATCTGCCTTGGCATCGATTAGGCACGGGAATCCATCGCATGTGTCGCATCGGATGCAATGGCTGTTCAACGGATCATTTTCCTTCAGCTTTACACCAAGAGGTACATAGAAAGGATGATGACCCAGCGCGATGAGCGCATCGTGTATTTCCTGTATCCTGGGTTCGTGGGTGACGGGAGGATGAGGATAGGCTTCACTTCTCGGCGGTTCCGTCGGATCGAGACCGGATTGCCCGTGCACCTGATACATTTTTTCCGCCTCCGTATAATACTTTTCAAACTCCCTGTATTTAACTGGCCACTCGGGAGAAAGCCCTCCGGCGTGTTGAAGAGTTTCAAAGTCACGTTCCCTCAACCTGAATAAGGCAGCCCCATAAACTTTTGTGTTGCCGCCTACCCAATAACCGGTGCCAGGATGCAAATCTTTGTCACCCTCGGTCTTCCATACTTCGCGAGTGTGATAGCGTTCTTTCAGAAATACAGCCTCGGTGTCCCAGTTCTCCTTTTCCCTGGGCAGGAATTTTCCCCGCTCCAGCACCAGTATCTTCTTGCCACTATCTTTTAGACGGTGCAGCAATGTGCCGCCGCCCGCGCCAGTGCCTATAATGATTACATCAAAGTGTTCCATCGTGGTGAAGTTTAGGGTTATGTTGTTAAGGATTGAGTCGGGGAATCCATTAAGAGCAAGTACCGAAAGGAAGTCACCATCTTTTCTAATAAATTTTCTCGCAATGGACAATGACGAATATAAATATTTTACGCGTGTTAATCGCTTTTATCTTTCTGATGCGAATTATTCTTTTGTTATATTTCAACCTTATGCTTGTTGAAGAAAAAGCTCTCACGCACTGGATCGATAATTTTTACGGATATGGATCCTGGGATGCCAGATTGTGGTTCATAGGTTATGATGAAGACGGTGGCAAGGTGCCAGAGGAAGTAGCGGAGAAGATTAACTATTTTCAAAATACGCACGTCCGGGCGGACGGAGAGCTATGCGATATTCGGGAACTTTACAAGCATGTCGCTTTCAGATGGGACGGCCCCAAGGCAAGTTCTTTCAGCAATATGTATGAATATCGCTTCGATGATCATGCGACACAAAATACTGTCTGGAAAAATTTAATAGCTTTTCAGTATGGCTATAAAAGCAGGAAAATCCCCAACTTGCTCGCCTACCAGCAGCACGAATTTTTGTCTCCTTCGAAGCCAAATGAGGCACTGATCCAGCTCTATCCATTACCCGTTCCTCACAACCATGGGTGGTACTACAGCTGGCTCGACCTCCCTGACCTCAGCCTTTTAAAGAGTCGCGCGCGTTATGAGGCACATGTATATGAGCGCCGTATCCATAAGATCCTTTCGAAAATAGACACACACAAACCGGAAGTGGTATTAATGTATGGAATGAGCAACATCAACACCCTTAAACAATCCATACAAGATTTTTTTCAGGGTGTTAAGTTTAAAATGATTAGGGGAACAAAATTTCAAACACCGCAGCATCACCGTGTTGACTTCAATGGAACTACGATATTGATCACAACGCAGATCCCTGCGCTGAGACATAACCGAATTGAAACAGGATTTGATTGGGAGGAGTTCGGAAAAAGAGTGAAGGATGCTAATACTTAGTTGGATACTCCAACAAAGCTGATGCCGCAACAAATTCTATATTATCTGGCTCGAAGGAAAATGAGATAGAATACATTTAGGTACTTTAGCATTTCTTTTTAGTCTGTTTTGCGTTCATTTTAATCCGGTTGTTAGTTTAATGGCAAAACCGTAGCGGATCGGGTTCGAGTCCCGCCCTTCTACCTGGGTAGTTTAAATTGGTTAAAACTGCTGCGTTGCAATCGTTCGCATCATTGCACAACCGCTTTTTGTTGGACGAGGTATTTTTTTGCGAAGAAATGTTTTGACAAAACGCCAACACCTTATTGGCTTAAATCCACTGTTTGTTATTGGGAATTTCCTGATTTGCTTGCCTGTGACATTACGGAAAAGTGACCGTAGTTCAACGAACAACCACTACTTTATAGGACTGAATTGGAATTGACTGGAAAATTGACCGAAGGATATTCCAAAGGACCGGACAGTCAGTAAAACCTTGATAGCATTAGTTGGAATTCCTTTCAAACTTACATTTCCTGTCTGTTAGCTAATATTTTTCATTCTCCCGTGCGACAATCTTGCGAACAGATTCGCCGTTGAGAATCACATCTTCGATTGCAGATTTTCCTTTCCTGACTTTGACGATCGCGTAGGAAACCTGGGTAGAGTCCCGATTTGAATCCTGATAAGCACGATCGGCATCTTTTGCTTTTGATTCTTCAAGATAAAACCGATTAAATGGAAAGATGATGGCAACTTCCTTCTTATTCGTCTTCACGTCTCTTTCCCTATCCCACACCGGAGATTCATACCCCGTCTGCGCCACAACATAATCTCCGTCGTCTGGTCTGGTCGTTGAAATATTTTTAATGACAGCAAAGCCGGATTCATCTCTTGTTAAATTGACAAAAACATTGTCCTTGTCCTTGAAAGTCAACGACGAATCGATCTCGTGCCGAGCTTCGGCAAACCTTAACGTGAGATAACTTCCTCTGAATGGATCCGATGGATCAAAGGGTGCCGTTTTAAATTTGTATGTTGCCCCCTCGGTAAGAATAGACTCCTGCTCAAATATCATAGTCGCAGGTACTACCCATTGCGCTATCACCATTACGATCAGTAACCCTATCAAATAATATCTCATGTCAGTTTGTTTTGTTTCTTCTGATAATCCAGTAGTTAAAACCAAAAAATCCAGCACCCACCAAGATGAAGATCAGGCCCCTTAGCACAAAACTGATCTGGGTATCAAAAAACCGGCACACGACCAGAACGGAAATCATAATCAACCCATAGTTTAGAATACCTAGATGATTCTTACGCGCTCCATCTAAGATAATCACGATCGACAGACCGAGCAGCATCAGGTTAATCAGCACTTGAAATATATCCGGAGAAGTGGTCCCAATAAAAAATACGATAGCAAAAATCGGAAAGCACCAGATTGTGGGATTAAGAGAGCGGAAGCCCTTCTCTCTAACCAAATAAAATAAACCAGCCATATATGAAACGACAATCGCAATAAGGAACTTGTCGATGGAACCTCTGTAAGATTCCGGCCGCCGCTCAAAGCTGCACACGATCAGTAGAATAATAGTTCCCAAATTTCCGATCACCAGCCAACCGTTGATCAAAAGGCGAAGCTTCGAAAAAAAATCAATTTGCGACACCAAAAGAAAAATTCCGAATAACCCCACATAGGAAAAAATCATGAATCGTTCAATGTCCGGCTCAAGCCAGTATAGTGCTATCGCCAACGACGAAGGGAGGATCCAATGATGGAACAATGTAAAATTAGAATCCGGTGTCTTCCGGAGCAGCTTGATAAAATGAGGAGTGATAAGAGCTGTTAATAAAAGATACCAATAGGTTGAAATTCCCATCCCATTGTCGAATCCAGCTGTCACGACAAAAGAAGTAGCCCCTATCCACGCGAGCATGGATGCAACAGAAGATTCCAAAACATACACACAGGGAACCGCCAGGAGGGTCCATACAAACAAAAATTTCCCTAAATCTCCCTGAATGTTATAGATCTGACTCACCAATGAGATTATTGCGCCGGTGGACAAAATGATAAAAGCAGCCGTCCCCTCACGGAACGCAACGGATTGCGATCCCCTTATAACCAGAACAGTAGCAACAATCTGACTTATAAGAAGAGGTAGCGCTGCAAATATCAGTCGGCTCGTTTTTGAAAACGAATCCCAGTTATGGGCAACGATTAGAATTATTCCCAGGCCAACAAGCAAAGCGCCCAAAATTCCGAAGATGATCAAAAGTCTGCTGGTCCGGTGGGTCGATTGCTTCTCATAAAATCGTTCGATCCTCACAGCGGCGGCTTCATCAATCACGCCGTGCCTTATCAGACCAGGAAGTTCTTTCAGAAATTGTTTACTCATAAATCGAAGTTACGAAACTGTTCTAAATCAACTGCTGAACTTAATTGATGCTTCAACATTACCTCGCGTAATCATAGAGATACAAATTTTATTTCTTCAATGCAGCAACTGGTAAAGAAATTTCCAGCGTATCCCAGTAAATCACGACCTCTCCCTCACTACTCCCTTCCGACTCAATCACGTAGCGAAGTCTTTCTTGTCTTGAAGTTTCAACTTCGGGCTTAACCTTAACTCTGACAACGTCATCCTTTGCGTCGTACTTATCAGTGAGGTGCTGCTCCCAATTCCTATTGATAATAATGATCCACTCCTCCTTGCCGGGAATGGTGAACAATGCATACTTTCCGGCAGGAACAATCAAACCTCCAATACTAACTTCCTGGGTGAAGTCAATATTTGTCGCGCTATGAGCACCTGTGACCCACACTTTATCAAACGGCACAAGACCTCCCCAGACAATACGACCACGAACCGCCGGCGAATAGTAATTTATAGTAATAGTGGTGTTACCTATTATTCCCATTGCTTTCGCTTTAAGACTACCCTTCAATGTGTCTGATTCTGTCTGAGCTTCTATAGTCTTAAAGTCTTCATCCTTAGGTGCCACAGCCTTTGCTGCCGTATCGTATGTCTGATTTTGATCACTTGTTTTGGTTTGTGAACAGCTGAATAAAAGTGTCAGCAAAGCAATAAATCGTATTGTTTTCATAGTATGGAGATTTGATTGTCTATAATGGAACAATTGCCGTTTTAATATTTCTTTCTTTATCATCCGTCCATGCAAATATCAATTGATTCCCTGATTTCGTCATTTGGGGAAAACCGCTTGACCGGGCGTCAGAAGTTGAAGCAACGGTGATTGATTCATCGTTTGTACCGTTAGACTGAATCCTGGCGGCTTTGATCAAGGTGCCCTCCATCCAACTAACAAAGACACTATTGTCGTCCAGTAACACTATACCTACTCTTCCGATGGTCGCGCCATTATCAACCCGTATTGGCTGACCAAACGTTGCACCCCCATCACTTGAAAAAATGACATTTACCTTTGATGTGTCGTTCGTTGCAGTAAACCATATTGCTGCCAGATTGTTCGCGTTCGCTACCACACGGGGACCATTCACAGGACATCCTGCAATTTTCCATTGATCATTATGGATCGATACGGGTTTAGTCCATTGATCATTTATCAATCGTACGATTGACATATCACGAATCTCCTCATCCGATCTGTCACGGTAAACAACGACGGGTCCGTTTGTAGTAATCGCTGCACTAGTCTGGCAACAATCACATGTCTTGTTGTCAAGCTCCCATTCGCTGACTTTATTTCCTTTTGGATCGATGATAGCCGCACGGAGACTCATTGAACCATGATGCCCGTCGTCGTGATCCATCGCTTCCATGCCCTCCATCACAGTATTTCTTCCGTCAAGCCAGGTCACAAAAAAGTTATCGCCGTAGGGCAATAGTGTCACAAATCCATGTTCAGCCTTTTTCATATCATCATTCAGCACCTTTGGGGTCGACCAATGCTTCCCATTATCATCAGAGGTTGTCAGCTTGATGTCGTACGCATAGGTACTTTCTCCACTTTTGTCCAAGAAGTGCGCGACCAACTGATTACCGTTTGCAGTGATCATTGGATAGTCAGCCCAGTTGACAAACCACGTGTTTCCGGATGCGATGACGACAGGATCTGCCCATTGATTGCCACGTAGTTGCGAGTATTTAAATATCGCACTGTCCCCCTTCTTCTCCACCCAGGATAAATACGCAATACGATTAGCATCTGTGAAAAGGAAAGGCTCGGCGCTGTTCAGCCCGGAAGGTGAGCTTAACAGGATAATTTGTTTTTCTTCATCCACGCCATTTTTCCTGACAGAACATGCGGCAGCAATGGAGCAGAGCAGAATAAGACGGAATTTACTTTTCATGGTCGTTCATAATATTCGTAATCAATTCAATACTTGACGGGTCATCCCATTTTCTAAATCCAGCTTCAGAGAACATTAACTTTCCCTCAGGATTGAAAATATACGTTGTGGGCAGCGCCTGGATCCCAAGCTCCTCCAAATTCTCAAGGCGTAAATAATGAAAGTCATAAACATGCTTCTTAATGAACTTTTCAATCGCATCTGGCTCCTCATTGGAAGCAAAAAGAAATACAACATTGGCATCTTTCAATAAAGCCTGAGCGCTTTCAATCGTTGGCATTTCCTGAATACAAGGTTTGCACCAGGTTGCCCAGAAATTAATGAAGACAGTCTTTCCCTTGTATTGCGCCAAGTCAATATTACTGCCACCCATCTCCTTTAGTTTAATCGTCACGGCACCGTTTTCCTTTTTTGCTGAACAAGCCAGGAGACCGACGCAGAGCAGATTTACCAAAATATATTTTATCATTGGGTTTCTATAATTTAGCGCTTCGAAGTCTGAGACTATTTACGATAACTGAAACAGAGCTCAGGCTCATGGCAAGTGCAGCCAACATCGGACTTAGCAATATTCCAAAAAATGGGTACAACGCCCCTGCCGCTATCGGAATGCCAATGACATTGTAGATAAAAGCAAAAAACAGATTTTGCCTGATATTAGACATGACTGCAAGGCTCAACTTCCTGGCTTTAATAATACCTTGAAGATCACCTTTAACCAACGTAATCCCAGCGCTCTGAATGGCAGCATCGGTGCCAGTACCCATCGCAATCCCAACGTTGGCCTGCGCTAACGCCGGAGCATCATTGATCCCGTCGCCTGCCATAGCAACAATAGTCTTATTTCGCTGAAGTTCTTTTATCTTGTTGAGCTTATCAACAGGCAGATAGTCCGCTTCATATCCGTCGAGGCTCAGGACTTCCGCCACACCCCTCGCAGTATTTTTATTATCGCCAGTAAGCATTATCACTTTCAAACCTTCTTGCTGCAATGTATGAATTGCTGATTTTGAATTTTGTTTTATTGGGTCGGCGACGCTTATATACCCTATTAATTTCGACTGAACCAATACAAACACTACTGTTTCACCAATGGATTGCCGCTGCTCAATCTCTTTTATATAGCTCTCATCGGGAACGATCCCTTGACTGAGTAACAGTTTCAGATTACCAACAACAACTTTTTTGGAATCAATACTACCGCTGATACCAAGACCTGTGATGGATTCAAAATCCTTTACCTCACCCAATTGGAGCTTCTTAGTTTTGGCCGCCCGCACGATCGCCTCCGCTAAAGGGTGTTCGCTACTGGATTCAAGCGAAGCTGAAAGCGAGAGAATTTTATCTTCCTCCATTGTCGGCTCCAAAGATCTTACCGCTATCAGGGAGGGCTTCCCTTCGGTTATCGTCCCGGTTTTATCGATCAGGAGCACGCTTACTTTTTCCATTTCTTCAATCACTTTCGCCTCCTTAATTAATACTCCAGCACTGGCACCCTTGCCAGTACCGACCATGACCGACATCGGTGTAGCAAGTCCCAAGGCACACGGACAAGCAATGATCAGTACCGTCACGGCATTGGCAAATGCAAATACCAGTGAAGGCTCCGGACCCCAAATTGCCCAAATAAAAAACGATGCAATCGAGATCAAAACTACAACGGGAACGAACAACTTCGAAATCCGGTCGGCCAGGTTTTGTATTGGCGCCTTCGATCGGCTTGCCTTATTGACCATGTCAATAATCTGCGCGAGTAATGTGTCCGCTCCGATCTTCAGCGCTTGCATTTCGAAACTCCCGGTTCCATTCAGGGTACCGCCCGTAACGGCATCACCTTCATTTTTTTCTACAGGTACCGACTCTCCTGTTATCATTGACTCGTCGATGACACTTTTACCCTTTATAACTTTTCCATCAACCGGAATTCTCTCACCGGGTTTGACCTTTATTGTATCCATTAACACCACTTTATCCAGTGGCACAATTTGTTCATTGCCATTTCTTATAACCGTCGCCTCTGGCGGGGCTAAATTCAATAGTGCACGGATAGCACTGTTTGTTTGACCCCTTGCCTTCAGCTCAAGCACCTGACCTAATAATATAAGCGTGAGGATTACGGTGGCCGCCTCGAAATACAGGTGAACAGCGCCATCCATTTTAAATTGATCCGGGAACAATCCGGGGAATATCAATGCAACAATGCTGAATAGGTAGGCTGAGCCGGATCCAAGAGAAATCAACGTCCACATATTGGGAGACCAGTGGGTAACCGACTGATAGCCACGAATAAAAAAGTCCGCACTACAATAAAAGACCACCGGTGTTGCCAAAGCAAATTGAATCCAACCCAGCGTTGCCATACTTGCGATCCCTACAAGATGCAAGCCGACCATCTCACTCATGGTGATCAGAAATACCGGAAGTGTAAAAATCGTTGCAATCCAAAATCGTTTCAACATCGACCTGTATGCCGCCATTTCTTCCTCATTATTCTTTTGCGCTACCCGTGGTACAAGATCCATTCCACAAATCGGACAACTACCCGGCACATCCCGCACTATTTCCGGATGCATAGGACAGGTATATTCCCCGGTTCCTGAATTCTGGTCTTTCAATGCGTGATCGGGACCGATATGCTCATGATCATGGTCATGCTTCTTGTGATGCTGGTTGCCGAGATCATTGTTGCTTGTTGCTTTCGTAACAGGGACCAAATTCATTCCACACTTCGGGCATCGGCCTGGAACATCCTGTATAATCTCTGGATGCATCGGGCAGGTATACTGAATGGCTTCCATGGTGAAAATTTAATGGTTAACGATCAATGACTCGGTTTTTCCTTATTTTCAAATAAAACTAATTACTAATGGCTGTGCATTTTTGTACTGTCATTACTAGCTACCTTTTCAAGCTTCATGTTACACTTGGAACAACTATCACCGTCTTTGCCGGTTTCTTCAGGATGCATCGGACAGGTATACACCGTGTTAGTGGAATCATTTGTCATCGTATCGTGCTCGTGAGTTGCAGCAGGCTTGCCACCACAGGCTGAAAATAACAGAGCAGACGAGAGAACAACCAATACACAAGCTAATGTTAAATTTTTCATATTGTTTTTATTTAGCGAGGTAAATTATTTATTTATAATGTTTCTTTGGTGTTGCCACACTTAAGCATCCGCTGTCCCATGTACGGATTGATAATCTCTTTGGTGTTGCTGATCCAATAGGCACCATCGCCATTTTTCGCCATCGGACAGAATTGAAGGTAAAGGTCGGAGTCGTTCGAATGATATGCTTTCACCAAGGCATACATCGCGGTAGTAACCCTTGACAATCCCAATCGGGTTTCCTCTATGTCGGCACTCTGACTGATACCTTTCAAACCCTGATTTAACATGGCGAGTTGGCTATGATAAAAATCCATTTGCTCGCCCACAAGTTTTGACATGTCAAACTTGCCTATGGTTTCTTCAAGTTTTTTTGCACCAGCTTTCGCACCGTCCTGATTATCTTCTATCAGGGCCTTGTTTAATACAAAGTAGTCTGTGAGAAATCCGTTGATCTGGGATTTGACCGAAGGGTCTACATTTTCAAAAACTTTTGCTTCGCTTACGGTTACTTCAGGTGCTTTTGTTTGTGCTGTTGAAGAGTGACCTCCATGATCATCAGCTTCCTTTTTATTTCCTGAGCAGGCTGCCAGAAAACTAACAAGAACTACACCCAGGATTGTTGCAACTTTTCTATTCATTTTCATAGTGGTTAATTGTTGTTGTTAAATTTGATAAATTAATAATAAACAGATTTCAATTGGTATGATGGTGTCCAGCCATTGGATCGCCGCCTTTCTTTAGCACAAGTTCGCTGTACAAAAGATAAGCCCCTGTAACAACGACGTTCTCATTTTCGAGTACGCCATCCGTTATCTCAACTTTTTCGTAGTTCTCCAGGCCCGTTCTCACCATACGGGGTTTGAAGGCTCCATCTTTTTCCAGGATCCACACATGACTCCCCTTCGCGTCACGAATCACTGCATCGGAAGGAAGAGCAACCACTTTCTTTTCTGAATGCGAAAGGATTACAGTTGCCTGCATACCCGGAAGAAAATCGCGCTTTGCATTGCTAATCAATGCGCGCAACGTTATAATCTGACTCCCCTGCCTGTATTCAGGACTCAGAAAAATTACTTTTCCCTCAACAGGAATATTTTCAAATCCATTGACCTTAACTTTTACGATATCACCGGTTTTCACCAATGCTGATTCTCCCGGATACAGTTCTGATTCAACCCAAATCTTGTCGAGCTTCTCAATTCGATACAGTGTACTTCCCTCCGAAACATACTGCCCCTCAATCGCATCGATGCGTGCAACAACTCCTGACGTCGGTGCATAAAAAGTAATTCTCGGATTGATGATTTTTCGCTCAGCCAATTGATCGAGCTGCGGTTGAGTCATTCCGAGAAGTATCAGTTTTTTTGCGGCTGACAGGACAAAAGACTGATAGCGAACACCCCTGAGTTCATTCGCCTGGCGAAGCGCCAAAAGATATTCCTGCTGAAGTGTTAAGAGTGACTCACTATAGATTTCGTACAATGGTTGACCTTGCCTAACTGCTTGCCCCACCTCTTTAAAGAGTAATTTTTCAATACGGCCCGGCACACGACTGGAAATAACTTCTGTTTGTTCTTCATCCACCATTAGTCTTCCGGTCAATAGCGTATTCTCGCCCATATTTTCCAGACGAGTCAGGGTTGTAGAAATGTTCGCAAGCCTGATTTGACTTTCAGAAAGTATAATAGAACCGTCGGCGTTGGATGAAGTACTCACTTTCACGAGATCCATTGCACAAATGGGACAAATATCAGGTTTGTCTTTAATAATCTGTGGATGCATTGGACAAGTGTACTTTTCAGCGACTACTGCATGGTGTGCATGCTCACCGTTTTTTCCACAAGATGCAATTCCTAATGCTATTAAAAAGAAAACACTAAATCGAATGGCTTTCATATTAATTCCTCACTTTAATTAAACTTTCACTGTCCACCATGAACTGTGCGTTATACGCCAGACTATCGGTTGATTCCAATCCACTCACTATTTCAATCCAGTCATTAGATTTCTTCGCCGTCACAATTGCTTTTGGCCTAAATACACCGCGACGTTTTATAAATACAATCTCGCTGGAGCCGAGATCGAGTCTTGCCGACCGTGGGATCCAGAGTGAATTGCCAGATGCTGCCGAGAATGACGCCGTTACCAACTGACCGATACTGAACTTATTTCCCGGATTGGATAAGTAGCTTCTTAATTTCACAAAACTTTCGCCAGTTTTAAAGAATGGCTGGATTAAATTCACTTTAGTTTCTACTGCAGTGGTTGAATTATCAAACGTCAGCTTCAACGGGTCATTTACTTTTACAGACGCGGCATCCCGCTGATACACGTCAAACTCTGCCCATACCTGATCAGTATTCACCACCCGGAAAATGGATTGCCCTGCATTTACATACATTCCCTCGCGTGTTGACAGTTCATTGCTCGTTTCAAATGCCATCTCTTCAACAACATATCCATCCGCTGGACTATATACTGAAAGTGAATTCGACTCTTTCCCGGTTGAAACAAGCTCATCCAGCTGGGAAGTTGAAATTCCGAGTAGCAGCAGCTTTTGCTTCGCACCTTCTATGAGCTCTCTATTTTCCCTGTCTGTCTTCAAAAGGTACAGCAGGTCGCGCTGTGCGTTCAGCAATTCCGGACTGTAAATCTCTAGAATTTTCTGCCCTTTGCGTACTGGTTGAAAATTGTATTTGATCGAGAGTTTTTCAATACGTCCACCGAATCGGATTGGAATGGACAAGGACCGCCTTGTATCGTATGTAATGACACCGTTGGCCTTCACTTCCAGGTCCAACACTTTCGCAGCCGGCATTATTATTTTGATCGACGAGGTAATAGTCGCATTGGCTGGTTTTAATAGATAGTTGAGTTCAGCTGTAATCTTTACTTCTTTGGATTGATTGGTATTAGATGATGTGTTGCTTTCGTTTTTGCATGCCATTGCCAGAACAAGAATGAATATTGAAAAATGAAAATTTATACTTGAAATTGACAGTTTCATGATTTCTATTTGGTTACTTTAAATTCAATTTTCATTCTCGGTTCCAGTTTCAAATTTCAATTTTTCACTTTCATTTCTCCAACTGTTTCTCATAATTCACAATCACCTCATAATAGCGTTGTACCGTATCCAGATACTGCAACTGCGTCATATTGAGTGTTTCCCATGCATCGATCACAATAGGTAACTCTTCTTTGTTTTCCTCATAGGCAAGCATCAGTGTTTCATAATTTTTACGCAGCGCAGGCGTGATTCGCTTTTCATAGTTTTCAATCTGCTTACCAAGCGTATTGATCTCAATTGCCATGCTGGTCGTCATTCCCTGCAGCTCGTTCAGGATAGCTGCTCGTTCATTTTTCATTGCGTCTATCTCTTTGCTCATTCCTTGAATGTTAGCCTTATAGGATTTGGCAGACCATGGCGCAATTGGAATAGATACCATACCCAAAAGCATAAACTGGTTTGGCATCTCGTTTCCCCGCGCGATCATGTGGTTAAAACTTAAATTGAAGTCAGGTTTCGATTGGTAATTCTCCATTATCTGATTAAGTTTCATCGAATGAATACTTTGGTCAATCCTGCGGATATCACTTCGGTTTTCTGCAAACGTGACGGTATCCGCTGCGGCGAGGATGAATTGCGTTGGTTGACTAGCGGTATCAATTGAAAATCGTACCTCACCCGGCACATTCATCAACTGGTTCAGCAATATATTTTTTTGAATAATCTGGTTATCATTCATCAGAACCATATTCCGAACCTCTTGCAGCCTGCCCTCGGCTTTATACACATTACTAATTTTGCTCTGATTGTAGGGATAGCGTAACTGAGCGATCTTTAATACCAGGCTGATTATCTCTTCACTTTCTTTCAACACAGTCCTCTTTTTCTCCAGCACCACCCATTGATAGAACGCTGTCTTTGCCATGGCCCGAAGGTCATTGAACACATACGTTTCATTAGCTTGTTCAATAGCTGCTTTTGATTCCATGTAACCCTGGTTGGCACGCAGCTTGGCCGGGTTTGTAATTTTTTGCTGGACTGACAGCATGATCTGTCCTTTATCGCGTGGATCATCTACGGTTTTGTAGGGAAGCATCCACAACCCACCTCCTACTTCAGGAGCCATCCAGCCTTTCGCACCCTTGGCATACGCAGTCATGGCATCCGCTCGTGAGCTGTAACTCCTGAGCATCGGGTTTTTTGTTTTGATCGTTTGGAGAATCGAATCAAGGGACAGCGTTTGAGCAAAGGTCGGAGTTGCGAGCAGAATAGATATGAAAATGGAAATTTGAAATTTCAAGTTTCGATTTTCCCATTTCAATTTTTCAACCCTATTAATGATTGTTTTCATGTATTTCAAGTTTTCCAAATTTTCTCAATTCATACTCTTTTGTCATCAGGAAGATGAGTGGTGTAACAAGTAAAATGTGTGTAGAGGAAGTCAGCACGCCTCCGATCATTGGAAGTACTATGGGCTGCATCACATCACTCCCAACGCCCGTTGACCACAACACGGGCACAAGACCGAACAAAGCCACGCAAACTGTCATCAGTTTCGGTCGCAAGCGTTTTGCTGCCCCGGCGATAACATATTCACGCAGATCATCTTTGGTAATAGTAGCGCTTGAATTCCCCTTCAACACGACCAACTGGTTCATGGCATCATTCAGATAGATCACCATCACTACTCCTGTCTCGACTGCTATTCCAAACAATGCAATAAACCCAACCGCTACAGCCACCGAGAGATGGACACCGTAGAAATAGATAATATAGGCTCCTCCAATAAGGGCAAAGGGAATCGTGATAAGACTCAGGAACGCTTCGCGAATTGATTTGAATGCGAGATAAAGTGAAAGAAAAATGATGAGGAGAACAACAGGAGCAATAATGGCCAAGGTTCGCTTTCCCCGTATCAGGTTTTCATATTGCCCGCTCCATTCAACATAATAACCATTTGGTAAACCCGTAAGGTCAGAATTTACTTTTTCTATAGCCTCTTGCACGGTACTACCCAAATCGCGATCACGCACATTAAACAACACTGCTCCCCGAAGCATGGCATTATCCGACTGAATCATAGGAGGCCCATTTTCAAAGCGAACTTCAGCAACCGATGATAATGGGATAGTTCCCAAGGAAGTCTTGAGAGGTATGCGTTTAATGCGATCAATACTATTTCTGTAATCCTGTGGCAATCTTACATTGATTGAAAAGCGCTGACGGCCTTCAACTGTATTGGCGAGCGATGTTCCGCCAATAGCTGTCTCAACGATCATATTTACATCCTGAATTCCTAAACCATAGCGCCCAATCTTATCGCGATCGATGTCAATCAGAAGATACTTTCCGCCAGTAATGGGCTCCACATATAAGTCTTTGACTCCAGGAATATCTTCCATCAATTTCTTGACATGTTCCGACACAGCATAAATTGTGTCCAGATTCTGCCCATGAACTTTTACTCCGACGTCAGTTCGTATTCCGGTGGAAAGCATATTGATTCTATTGATAATCGGCTGCGTCCAGCCGTTCACAACACCCGGAATCTGGAGCTTTGCATCAAGTTCATTCACGATGTCTTTTTTGGTAATGCCGGCACGCCATTCTGCCTTTGGCTTCAGCATAATGATCGTTTCAATCATACTGATAGGAGAATTATCCGTTGGTGTGCTTGCCCTTCCCGCCTTTCCTAATACTTTGTCTACTTCCGGCACAGATTTGATGATTTTATCCTGAACCTGCAAAATGCGTTTGATCTCGGAATTGGAAATATCCGGCAGGGTAACGGGCATAAACAAAATCGACTGCTCGTCGAGCGGAGGCATGAACTCACTTCCAAGGCTGATCATGAGCGGAATACTTATGCCCAATGCAATTAGGTTAATACCAATAGTAGTCTTTCTCCATTTAAGGCAAAATCTTATTACAGGTTCATAAATATTTTCAAGCGTACGGGTTAGCGGGTTTGCTCTTTCGTTCTTGAATTTTCCCCTCATGAAAAGTGAGATCATGACTGGCGCCAGCGTGATCACCAGAAAGGCATCCACAATCAGTATGAATGTCTTTGTGTATGCGAGCGGATAAAATAGCTTTCCTTCCTGGCCGGTAAGCATGAATACAGGCAAAAAAGAAGTGATGATGATGATGGTGGAATAAAATACGCCACGTGACACCTGCTTGCTCGACTTCTCAATGATCGCTTCCCGCTCGCCCGCAGGAATTTCAACGTAGTCCTTTTTCCTACTGAATATCTTCTTAAACATAATCTACGGATTTAGCTGTTTATTCAATTCTTCCTGGCGAAGGGCAAGATTTCTGTACGAATTCTCCGCCATGATAATCCCATTGTCGACAATCACCCCAATCGCCAGAGCGATGCCCGTCAGCGACATGATATTAGATGAAATATCAAACGCATTCAACAAAATGAAACTGGTGGCGATCGTTATCGGAATCTGGATAATGATACTGACTGCACTCCTCCAGTGAAAAAGAAAAAGCAGCACTACCAATGACACAACAATCATTTCCTCGAGCAGTGTTTTCTTGATGGATGAAACAGATTCTTCAATCAAACCACTCCGATCATAGACAATATTGAAGTTCATACCCTGCGGAAAGCCTTTCGCTACTTCGATCATTTTTGCTTTGACGGCATTAATCACCTCGTCGGCATTCTCGCCATACCGCATCACGATAATTCCGCCTACTGCTTCGCCTTCGCCATTCAGATCAAAAATCCCGAGACGGGTTTCACCGGTCATCTGGACAGTTCCAATGTCTTTTATCCTCACCGGTGTTGCATTTTCAGTTTTCAATGAAATCTTTTCAATGTCCTGAATTGATTTAAGATAGCCTGTGGTTTTGATAATGTAACCAATATCACTCAGTTCAAACTTGCGTCCACCGGCCTCGTTGTTATTATTGCGGATAGATTGAATAACCTCTGGAATTGACAAGCCGTAATAGGTAAGTTTATTTGGATCGACCGTTACCTGATATTGTTTTTCAAAACCACCGAACGACGCCACTTCACTCACGCCAGATACATTTTGCAACGCAAATTTCACATACCAGTCTTGAATAGCACGCTGTTCGCCAAGATCCATTTCAGATGCATCAAGTGTATACCACAGCACATGACCGACGCCGGTTCCATCTGGTCCAAGCGTTGGAGCAACACCATCCGGCAACACATTGGTGACAGAATTTAATCGTTCCAGCACACGTTGACGAGCCCAATAGACATCGACCTCATCATTAAAAATGACATAGATAAAGCTCATGCCAAACATGGAAGCTCCCCGAACGTATTTCACTTTGGGAAGACCTTGCAGGTTGGTAACCAATGGATAGGTTATCTGATCTTCAATAATCTGAGGGCTCCTTCCCATCCATTCCGTAAAAACGATAACCTGATTCTCGGAGAGGTCGGGAATGGCATCGATCTTACTCTTCTGAATAGAGATGATACCCCACAGGAAAAGTCCCGCAGCAACGAGCAATACGAAAAATTTATTACGGAGTGATAGTGAAATTAATTTTTGAATCATAGCTGAAAATCATTTGAAACCTGCAGTTCGCAGATCCATGAACAAAAAGGCTGCAGCCGGTCAATAGTTGACCCGCTGAAACTTTAACAGCTAAGAAATCAAATCAGGAATGAGTGAGCGAAGACAGTAATGTCGCGCCGAGGGATGGGGGGTTTGTAGAGGCTGTAACGTGTGGTTGCTACGGAAACATCAAAGTATGCTATTGAATATAAAACCGGAAGAATAATTGCAATAACGTCAAATGAAGGGTTGAGTTGTGTTGTTACTTTCAACGCGGAAGAGGTTTCATCGCTTTTAATAATTACACTTTGCTCTTCACAACATCCGTTGTTCCTTTCATGATGAGCAGTGCCTTTACATGGTTTGCAAGAATCTGCCTTGACAAAAAGCGCTACTGACTTAACCGTTCCACCGCAGATATGCGAATTCACCATCACCCCGATGGAGGCCACAAGTATGAGGCCTGCCAGGAATAACGATATTACGGGGCGGATTGTCTTCATCTAATAGTAAAGGTACGTAAATTTCAATTTAAAGTTGCACTACCATAGCCAAAGCCATTGCCACCATGAGCAAATCCTCGATAATCGTAACCGTGCTCATGGGCAAGTTAAACACGGCTCCCAGGCATGCACAGCGTATTTTCTGCTTGTTGATCACACTTTTTATCACCCCGATACTGCTGAAACCCATTACAATAATAGTCGCCAGATTGGTTACCAATGGATTGAAGCCCGTGAGATACGCCAAGCCAAGGCTGAGCTCAATAAACGGATAAACAGAGCCGTAGGCAGGCACCTTGATGGCCAATAGATCATACATCTGATAACTTGACGCAAAACCCTTGAGATCGAGCAACTTGAAAAATGAAAATACCAGAAAAAAGCCTGCCATAAAATAGTTCATACCTATGTGAAGGCTGCCCCCTGATTCAATCATCGACACGCCCGTAATAAATAGTGCTATAATGAGTAAAGGCTTATAGGTTGCCAGCCATGATTTCGCGTCCTCAGTCTTCATCTCGCGATGGGAATGATCAGATACATCTTCAGTGATCGTATATTTTGTATTGGCGCCAATGGCCTCCTGGAGATCGGCAAGGCTTATGTGCTTTTGCATTGAGATAATCGCTTTCTGCCCGTCAAGCTTGACGTCGGCGGAAACCACGTCCGGGTGCATGAGTAATTTGCTTTTTACTTTTGCAACGCACCCTTCACAGGTAATGCCCTTTACAGTATAGGTATGTGTCATGTGTTTTTTGTTATGTCTTATTTTCTAATCGACATACAAATTAACGGACTTCGGCGGGAAAAGGAGTTATATAATTTTGGGAAAGAGTTATATGATAGGTTTGTTGTCCCGGATTTGTGCCCAGGGTCTAAGTCATATCAGGTCACTCTTTTTCCGTTTTAATAAAAGCTTCCTGATTTTCCCAGTCTCGATATCTCCAATCAGAAAACCATAGGGCTTCAGGGACTCCACATGATCACAGACTATTTTGAGCATGGCAATGAGAGGGATTGCCAGGAAAATTCCTGGAATACCCCACAACAATTGTCCAATCACAAGAACGATAACAGTTGTAAACGGATTGATTCTTACCTGTGGCCCCAGAATAAGTGGTTCCAGAATCCAGCCCTGTATTAATTGAATCAAGAGATATGTGCCTATGATTCCAAGCAACATCGGAACGCTCGCGCCTTGCACGGCAGAAACGACCACGGTAAGTGAAGTCCCTGTAATATTTCCAATGAACGGTACAATTTCAAGAAGGCCACACAACACCGCAAAGAAGATCGCATTCTTTACGCCCAGAAGAGTAAATCCTATTGCATACATTACCCACAAAAGGCCAATCATCTTCGCCAGGCCGACAAGGTATTGTTGAGAGACATGGGAAACCTTGGTTAGCACCTCTTCCATTTCATGGCGGTCAGATACCGGAATTATTTTGAGAAAGAAACTTCGAATGTGATCGCTGTAATAAAGCAGAAGGAAAATATAAGCCAACACCAAAATGAAATTGGTAAGAAAAGACGTGACAGAGCCAGCCATCATGTGAACAATACTGTTAACCGACGGCTGCTCATCAAGCAAAATTTGAGTTTGTTTCTGTGCAGACACGCCCAGGTGATTGAATACATATTCCTGAATGTCATCACTCACTTCCAGCGCCCTCTGTTTTAGCAAAAGGAAGTCGCTTGCCAGAGTAGATATCTGCCAGCTCAACAAGGCAGCGACACTGGTCACCATCAACAGGAAAAATAATAAGCACAGCGTTACTGATAAGCCTTTCGGCAGCTTTTTTTTCTGAAGCCATCGAGTTAACGGAAGGAACAACGTCGCCAGCACCCCTCCGATTGCCAGTGGCATCAGGAATGGTTTGCCAAAATATAAACCCGACACCAACAGGAACAGAATCAGCAGCTTCTTGATAATAGACGAAGTAGTAGTTCTCATGAGGTCAATGCAGATGTAAGGAAAAGATGCGATTACTCTGGCGGGTAAATATTACACAAATTCCCCCACAAATTACATCTATCACATATTGGAGCGGTTATAAATTATGAAAAAACCCATTTCACTGACACTGCTTCTAGTACTTACTTTGTTTTCTTGGACTAGGTGCCATTAGTGGTGGTGTTTTGATGCAGAGCTATACCCTTTGCGTTGGCTTCGAATTGATACTCTGGCTACAATTCGAAATGGCTTTTATCGGTGCCGTCCACTGGGCGTCACACCTTTTATTTGTTATATGCGGTGCTCTTACTTGTGGCTCCCCTCCGCTAGGAATCTATATCAAAATAACAGACCAGCATATCATGAAACGATCATGTGGCAAATAAGGATTAAGCAGAGGACGCTGTTTAAAATCCTATTGACGCTTCCATCATAAATCCACTGAATTTCCCTCCAGACAAGATATCCGTTGATATAAAGTCTTTATACTGTTGATCCACATATTCCATTTTCATCATGATGCTCTTGTTCAGAAACCATCCAACCGAGCCGGCCATTCGGGTTATCGTTACGTCATTTGGCCTTGACGGCATTGCTGTGGTTACTGAATTGTATCGCCCACCAATCCAAAAATTCTCCTTCCCTTGTGGAAATCTATAAATCAGATCCATCCCGACCTGAGTGGCTTTCCTCATGTTACGCTCTGTGATCAACCTGCCCTGCGCTATCTCATAGGTTCCGAACAATTCTATCCCTCTATACTTAATAAATGGATTAAACATAAAGGTGGAAACCTGCTGTTTGAACTGAGGATTATATCTTCCTGAGAAGGCGTTACCATTCACCGTAGCCAGGGTGTTTTCCATTATGTAATAATAACGTGAGCCAGTGCGGTCACCTGAAAATAAAGTATTGCTGACGGTACTGTGAACAATATAAAATGAGCCGGTCAGCCTGACTCTCAGATCATTACTAATCTGCTTATCAAAACCAAGCTTACCATGATATGCGGGGTAGTACCGATTCACTTTGCCTGTTGCAGAGTCGATCCTTACAGGAGCAAGTACTGTTGGATTGAGCTCCCCATTGGTTATGCCCAGCATAGCGATAAAACCTCCTTTCGGATGGTAATAGACTTCGCCGCCAATTTCGGTAGCAAACTGATCTACAATGTAATTTTCTATAAAAGGATTATAGGTCGAGTTTCCACCGTCGCTTCGGCGAAAATGCTGATCGCCATAGTCGACTTCATAATCTCCAATCTTGATTGTGACGCTGTTCATGACGTTATCAATCACTTTACTCTTGAGAAATAATAACTTGTCAAACTGAATATATCCTCCCTTCACCCATGTTTCTTCATGATGACGTGATGACAGGTACAACGTTAAATTCATCCGAATCCCATCATCCAACTGGGCGTCTATGTTCATATTTGCCATCGCAAGGTTAAAGCCGTTGGTAATTCCCGCCAGCTTGGTTGTATTTACCCCATTAGCATCAAACACCGGAGTTGCGTTATTTTCATGGCCTAGCGCCTGAAAATCCTGAGTGAAATTTCCGCCGAGCCTGACTTTCATACCTGTATAAAGTGTGGTGTCGGATTTGGTAGTCTCAAAAACATGAAGGCCTGTTTTGTTGTAGCTGCGGAAATATTGAATCGGTGCTTGCTGCGCATTGAGTGCACCGTAAGAAAGTAATAACAACAGAGAAAAAACCAATTTGAGGTTCATTATATAAAATTTTAAAATGGTGATCATTAAATTCCTTTTTCCTTTTTGAAGACCAGAGTAAACTTAAAGGTGATTTCGTCTCCCGTCTTCATAGCACCCAACATAAACGTTGGTGGCTTAACATTGTAATCGGTCATATTGAGTTTATCGGATCCGGTGCAACTAATCGTCGCATTCTTGTTGATCACACAGTAAACGTCCATTGTCACTTCTTTAGTAACACCAGCGATGGTCAGTTTGCCGTTTGCCTTCACCAGGTATTTATTTTCGCCGTCAGGTGATATTGTTGCTGATTGGAGTTTATAATGAACATCCTTATACTGGTCAGTTTTTAATGCCTTATACGCATTCTTATCAAGGCCTTTCTTATCGCTTTTAAGATCTTCAACCTCTACGGAAAAAGTCAATGATTTAATTCCAGTAAGTTTATTTTCATGCCCCTCAAATTCAAATTGCGCTTCACCCTCTGCTGTCTTCGCATCCATGGACCAATTGTGCAGTGTGGATGTCCCCAGCAACTTCATATCAATGTCTTTTGTCTCTTGGATCTTATAAGTTACTTGTGAATAAGCGAAACCAGTGACTAAGAACAGGCATACCCCCAGCACCGGCATTTTGGTCTTCAAATTTTTGAGAATGATTAACATGATCTGTCGGTTTAGTTAAATATTGAATCCTTGTATAAATATTGTTTTCAGCGAATGCTATCGCAAACTGACCATGTACTTGATATAGAGCTTCAAAGAGTCAGTTGGTTTCTATTATTCAATAAAATCAATCCTAAAAAAGACTACGTTAATGAGTTGATGAATGTTATTCATTACAGCAGTCAGGACCGTACCCATTCGCAACCAGCAATAATTAAGCCGCACCATTCAAAAGCTACAGGCGCAATTGAGCCATTCTGGCAACATAAAAAGTTAGAGAGTGGGATATATTTTCCCCAAACCGGGAACCCTTCACAAGCAAAGAATTGGATAGTCTTAAAGCGAGGGAGCGACGAAAATGGCTGCAGGGTCTATTGGCGACTCTACGGCATGTAAGTGAGTTCCAACATTACAGCCATCGTCGACTGTCCTATATAATTTGGAAATTGATGAGCTCTCAACCACATCCAATGGCGAGAAAAAAGCCAGGCCTCACGGAAGTGCTTCACCAAATCAAGTCAAGCCAGCTTGTCCTTAACTTATTGGGATACGTGCAATTCATCGAAAGTGTATTTTTCCATTGTGGTTTAGCTGGCGTAACAAATGTACTCTGCACACTAACCCCTTGCTTAAGATTTCTTTGGCGCCTTGCTTTCAGATGGGGCATCACCTGGTTTATCCTCACCTTTCAGATAGGTCGGAAGATTAAGACCTGCCATATTGAAAAGATCATTCAATGGCGGAACTGTTTTCATCATCCCGGAGACAAAGTTAGCTGTTGATGAATTCCCATTTTCAGAATTTCCAGTTCCGGAATCCCAAACAGTAATTTTATCAATCTTAATATTCTTGACGGCCTCGACTTGCGTCTTAACAAGTTCAGGCAGCTTTTCAAGGAGAAGCAACTGGAATGCTTTGGTAGGATCTCCTCCTGCAGCTTTTACTACCTGGGCATAACCTTCCGCCTGCTTGGTTAGTATTTCGTAAAGACCTTTTGCTTCCGCCTCCATCTTCGCGAAAATTGCGTCTGCTTCGCCTTTTGCATTTTCACGGATTCGTTCCGCATTGGCCTGGGCATCAATGATTGCTTTTTGTTTGGCGATCTCTGCTGGAACCACAATGTTCGCAATCTGCGTAGAGCGTTCGCGTTCAGAACGTGCTAATTCGGCGCGTTGCTCCGCAACATACGATTCTTCCAATGCCTTCGCTTGCTGTACCTTTTCAGCAGTAATCGCTATACGCAATGACTCGGCTTCTTTTTCTCTACGTAGTGCGTCGGAGTTGGCAATAGAGATCTTCGCGGTATTTTCACCCGTTACTGCAATTGCATTTGCTTCAGATGTTTTAACCCTGGTATCCCTTGCTGCTTCGGCCTTTCCAATCGCCTCATCTTTTACTGCCAACGCGATGCTTATTTCCCGGTCCTTTTGCGTGATGGCAATTTTTACGTCGCGCTCCCGTTGCGTTTCCGCAATCTGAACATCTTTATCACGATCAGCAATTGCCTTTCCGGTTTCCCCCATTCTAAATTGGGCAGCTACGCTAACTTTGGCTTCGTTGATAGCCTTGGCTGCTGCTTCTTTTCCAAGGGCCTCTATATAACCTGATTCATCCTTAATGTCGGTAACGTTAACGTTGATCAACTTGAGACCAATTTTCTTCAATTCATTGTCGACGTTTTTAGAAATATTATCGAGAAACTTATCGCGATCAGAATTTATTTCTTCAATTGTCATCGTGGCAATAACCAAACGCAATTGCCCGAAAAGAATATCTTTTGAAAGCTCCTGAATCTGTGCCGGATTCAAACCCAACAGACGTTCAGCAGCATTATTCATGCTATCATGCTCAGTAGAGATCGCGATAGTAAATCGACATGGTACGTCAACACGAATATTCTGGCGGCTGAGTGCATTCGTCAGATTGGCTTCAATGGAAATGGGCTTGAGATCAAGAAAAGCAAAATCCTGAATTACTGGCCAGATAAAAGCGCCGCCACCATGCACACATTTGGCAGAAGAACCTCCGGTGCGACCGTAGATAACCAGGATCTTATCGGAAGGACATCGTTTATATCTTGATATTAATGAAGTGAGGGTAACAAAGAAAACAACTGCGGCTACCGCAATGATTAATAAAGGGCTCATGTATTAGGGGGATAAAAATTAGACTTTCTCTACTACTACTAAAGTATCACTTTCTATTTTAACAATGCGCACCACGGCGTTTGTTTCAAGTCTTTCATTCTCTGTGATTGCATCGAGCTCATGAAAAGCCCCATTTACACTGACCTGCACCTTTCCAACACCCTTTTTTCCTTCAGGGATTGTTAAATACACAGATCCTGTCTAATCCAAAGAATTGATTATCCGAAAGGTGTTATCCTCAGCCAATCTTTCAATCTGGCGAATGATTAAAAAAAACACAGCGATAAAGAGCACGCCCACTATGAACGAAAGGCCGATGAGCAAAATGCTGTTCGGAATCAATTTATAGAATGAAATACCAGTCCAACTAAACCCGAGAAGAAAATTAGTTAGATTTCTAAAGGAGAATAGTTGAAACTCGCTATCTCCTCCATGAACTGAATCAAAGTCGGCATTTAGGCCATCATGAGCATCCACTCCAACAAAGGTTAAAATGGTCTGAATTGCGAAAATCAAGGTGGTGGGAATAGCTATAAACCACAACGTTTTCAACAAAGGATCAAGTGTTTCAAAGTAGTCCATTGACTTAAATGTAATGTTTTTTCTCAGCCGGTTTATAGATATTTCCAACAATAAGTAACTGCTCCCAGGAGCCGGATTTACGATTCTTTTGCTGCCAGAATCATTATTTGAATCACATGAGGCGAAAGACTTGCAGGTGTCGCCATCTTGCATGTGAACCAGAGAATCTGCATTGGCTGTTGACTTAATTTCCAGCCTATTAGCAAAGAGGCTACAGACTTTGTTACCTTTCTTACATACGCCCAAAGGCACATCCACAATGAATGCATCACCGCAGCAAAATCAAAATCCTATCTTCAAAAAAGGCGAACCAACACCGACTGATTATTTCACTGGAACAGCGTGGCTGAATACCCTTGTCGCGAAAGATGACGTATTTAATGTTGTTATTGGCAATGTCGTGTTTGAACCGGGAGCGCGAAATAACTGGCATAAACATCCAGGCGGGCAGATTCTGATTGTGACGAATGGCACAGGTTATTATCAGGAACAAGGTCAGGCGATTCGGTTACTTAATAATGGTGATGTAATCAGGATTCCGCCTGAAATAATACACTGGCATGGAGCGTCACACGATAATGCAATGACTCACATTGCGATAAGCACCAATACACAGAATGGAATCGTTGACTGGCTGAAAAGGGTAACGGATGAAGAATATAATGGTTATAAGAGATAGGCTCCGAGGCCAGGTCACGAACGGCACTAAGCAGGTACCAAGAACACAGCGTCATTTCGTAACAACTCCTGCCTTTATCTTATCCGGCATGTATCCGCGGATCCGCCAGAAGGCGGATTGATTTCTTTGCACAACTAAATAAACCTGAATTTTTTTGCCAATGGTCCCTTTCCGGGCACCCGACGGCTTGATTTTTGTGTTGATAGGTTTAGTCTATCCTCGGTTTTAGAAGAACCATTTGCGGATTGATTCAAGCAGTTAATGGCTATGGCATAATTTTTTTGGACCACTCGTCACACAACTGAATCACAATCGGTTGCAATCCAGTATCTTTAATTAGGCTTTTAATTCTATTATATGGTTATTCAGGATCTTGGCGGCTTGCTAGTCGCAGTAATAGTACTTCCACTAGTATTCCTTGTGGTAGGCATAGTGATCATATTTGGCTTAATGGATGAAAGTGTAGAGTATTTGAAGGATAAGCTTGCGGGATAAATTGTGGAAATCCAAGTTCGGTTTCACGACTGTGCTACTTTTCGGAAAGCAGGCTCCCCTTAATGCGCCCTGGCAAACGTCCACCACCCCTGAAAATCTCACCCCTTACATGAAATATCTCATTCTTCTTTTATTCTTGACATCATTGCTTCCGCCATCTTCAGCACAGAAGAAGGATAAACCATTGTATACTGCCAGATTTGGAGTTCAAACCTGGATATTTCGGAAGAGCTTTCCCAGGGGAGCAGCCGCAACCCTTGATTCAATTAAAGCACTGGGAATTACGGAAGTAGAAGGAACTGGTTTTAATGCTGTAACAGACCAAGAGTTTAAGAAACTCTGCGATGAAAGGCAGATTCTTATACCATCTTTTGGTATGGATTACGCCAAATTGGTCAAAGATCCAATGTCGGCAGTAAACACCGCGAAGTTGCTGGGCGCCAAATACGTCATGTGCGCTTGGATCCCTCATACCAAAGGAAATTTCAGTTTGGATGATGCGAAGAAAGCTGTTGAAGATTTTAACGCTGTTGGAAAGGTGTTATCGGAGAATGGGGTGACGTTCTGCTATCATCCACACGGTTTTGAGTTTCAACCTTATGAAAAAGGAACACTACTTGACTACATTATTTCCAATTCTAATCCAAAGTATGTCTCTTTTGAAATGGATATATTCTGGGTGCAGTTCGGTGGTGGTGATCCGGTGGCCTTGTTAAAAAAATATGGCAACCGATGGAAATTAATGCACTTGAAGGATTTGAAGAAAGGAACACCTAAAGATCTTACGGGGGGCACACCCGAAAGCAACCATGTTATTTTAGGGACAGGAGAAATTGATATCCCGGCCGTACTTAGAGAAGCGAAAAGAGCCGGCATACGACATTATTTCATAGAAGACGAGAGCGGCCATGTTAAAGAACAGGTACCTCAAAGCATCGCCTACATCAAAAGCATAAAATAGAACTCTATTGAAGTACTTTCTTATAATTCGCCATCCAGGTATAGATACTCATACCGAAGGGATCGTAGGAAGCTTCCACAGGTTGCACGCCCGTACGACTATATGTAGCCATCCACGCCTCATGACCCATTTTTGAAAACAAAGTAAGTCTCATGGGAACAACCGGATTCAACGCGTTGATTTTACCTCTCATGGTAATATCAAAATCAGGGGAGACAAGTCTATCTTCACTTCCATGGAATGCCCAGATCGCAATTTCAGCAGATTTTTTTACCCGGTAGGTCACTACATCAATATCTTCCAATGGACCAGTCCCTGACACTGGAACTGCGGCAGTAATATGTGATGCTTTTCCAAAAATACTAGCCTGATCCCAGGTGGCATTTGCTCCAATGCTGACGCCTGTCATATAAATTCTCGTCGTATCCAGATCATAATTGGCGATCATAAACTCCGTGAACTGTTTTACTTTCAAATAGTCCCACCAACCATCATGGGATTGAATTGACACCACAATCATTGGGTACTTGGGTGCCCATGTCTTATTGGTAATAAGCAATGGAGGTCCGATGTCAAGTAGCTTGTCCAACGCTTTTGAATCAGTTTGGCTGTTGCCAACCTCCCCTGCGCCATGAAGGAATATCAACAACGGGAATTTAACGCCGGCGGTACCAAAAGCAGACGGAGTATAGAGATAGTAGCCAAACGGTGAAGCATTGGAGCCAAGTGGGTACGGTTCGTGTATCCCTCCCGTATCCTTTGGAAGGCCGGCAAGGGGATGGTTTGGGTCGTCGGGATCGATTATAACTACAGGAGCCGCTGGGTCGGAAGCTTTCGGTAAATCCTTTGTACAGGAAGCCATCGCCAAACCAAAACAAATTACCAGTAGTGAAATATCCTTGCGCCTCATATCGATGCTGTTTAAATAAACTCACTTCGAAAATTATAGATAGGCAAATTCCGTACCCCGCAAAAGCGATGGTGGAGGACGTGTAGTAGGTCCGCTGGTCTGTTGACCAGGTCATTTGAGCAGATTTAGCCGGCAAACAGGCGGACCTTGCTGCGTTTATGGCGATTTTTTTCTACAACTACGCACGGCTTGTTTTTGATACATTCAGCTCCTTGCGTCCTATGAGCGTTGGAGACTTTGCGTACCCTGCTGTTCAGGCGAGAAGATCGAGGGTATTGGTTATGTCTAAGTTAGCAACAATGTTTAGCCAAACAAGGTATTAGAATCGCCGCCCTACCAGCCGGCGGAGCGCGCAATTCCGGGATGAATGGCCTCAAAGGCGTGGCTAATAAAATTTAGGTTCTTTTCGTGGTGTGAAAAATCAATTTCACAAAAAGATTTCAAAACCCGGCACCGGCATTTCATACGGTTAGCCTTTTACACACCGTACAGAATATCCAAATCCTTTTCCAGCAATGTCGATACTTGCTTCGTGAGATATGCCTATCATGATGATCGCGCCCCTGTCAGAATCGTTTTCAGTAGAACTCCAGAATTGAGCCCGCTCTCCGATCATACCAAAAGTTCCATCGTTTATAAATCGAAGACCTCCTGGCACCGCAACAAATCCACTTTCATTGGATATCACGACCCGACTTCATTAGAAAGTCGCAGTTAATTCTCTTAGTGCCAACTCGTATCAGCCAATCGATGGAATGTAGAACCCTCATCAATTAAAATCGTTAGCGTAAAATACAAAATTCAACAAACTAGCCGACCCTTTATCGAATTCACTCCATTCATCCAGCACACCGGTCCGTTTCAATATGATATCCTGATAGAGAATCTGACTATAGAAATATAGTCTGTTATTGGCGTTGGCAAGATCGGGAATAGCCGATTGAGCCTTATAATACTCCGCCATTCCTGCATAGGTGCGCGCCTGTACAGCGATACCTTCTATGATCTGGTCGCCCATGCTTCCTGTTAGGTCGAGCACCTCCTTCTTTCCCCTTTCCTGCTTCATCAAGGTCAGGAGTTTAACCAAACCAATTCGAGTATCATAAAAGGACCGATAGGTAAATTCATTGACCGCTGCCGCCCGGGCAAATTCAATGGAAATGGTATCCAGATAAGCGGCAGCTCTCAAACTCTGTCCGCTTTCGTAGCTGGCAATTCCAAGTTGGGCATAGCTTGCCATCCTGTTTTCACTGGCCCTAAATCGACGGGGAAACTTACTGACATGGTTTGAATACCCGGAGACAATTAATTTTTTTGCTATGTTGGTTGCATAACTCCATAAACAAATGGTTTCAATAAAATCCCGTCTGCCTTGTGTAAACTTTTCGTAGTTCACGCGACCAAGTTGGGCCAGCATTCGGGCGCTATCTCCCTGCTCAAGGTAATGATCGATGAGTCGTAACCGGACCCATGAATTATCAAGTTCCTTTTCGAATCCCGAATGAATAATCAATGAATCAATTGAAAGTATAACTGAGTTATCCACGCCCGGATAGTTCTGATACGAACTATTAATGTCATTGTACGGCAGGGTTATACCTTTAACCGACAAAGTGACGCCTACCCATTGATTTAATAAGGAATATTCATCGTAGGTTGTATACAAGGAACCCCAAAGCTTTTTCGAGGTTATGTATTTAAAAAATGCATCTCCGTAGGAAGATCGTTGAAATTGAAAATTAAAAACGGGCAAAATAACAGGTCGGTGATCGGGATCAATAAAGAATAAATTCCTTCGCAAGCTTAGTCCACCCGTTGCCTGGACAATCTCCTCCTCAAGGAATTCTGAAGGTAATTTTCCATAAAACCCAAATGCATCGTCAAATAGTTTTGTGATCTTTTCCAAGTCAGGTTTCGCTCTGAGTTCGATAGATTTCTTTGATAAAGTCAGGCCATGATGCTTTGCCTGGATAGCCAGCATGAAGTTTCGCTCATTGGGGTCTTGGATATCTTCCACAATTGCCGTCCGGTAGGCGTCAAATACTTTTTCGAGGGTACTTCCAGAAAATAATATCAGATTGTAGTTCTTGTTGCCATGCTTGATAGCTCTGTAGATTTCCCTGCTACCAAAAATTCCAGCCTGGTTGGCAAGAGCAGATAAATACGCGGCACGACTGACTCCGATCTCCTTTGAATATTTATTCACAAAATTCAAAAAAGATTCATCATGGTGATATAAAAGGAAATATGCAGAAGTATTCAGCGAATTGTTCACATTTAGATCGTACTGCTTATGATACTTTGAAATAGTATCCATGCATCGCAGTACCTCCGGGACCTTTCCGAGCGAAGCATATAGATCTGAAAGAATCTGATAACCACCATTATGTTCAATTTCCTGATTAAATCCCACAGGAATTGTTTCGGAGGAAGGAAACAACAGGTCAAATTTCTTTGTCACGGCTTCGCTTCGCTCAAAAGGTGAGATCGAATCTGCGAGTAATGAAAGCGAATCAGATGAAACCCCATTGAGATTCAAAATATGTGCGACGGCAACGTTAAGCGATTTCTTTTCCCACTTCGCACCTGGATCGGCATTAGTAAAAAATTCAAAAACAAATTTTCCCAGTAAATGGGCGTTTCTCTCAATTTGCTTCTTCAGCAAGTCGGTTGAATTAAAATAATTACGATTGACTTGTAAATTCAGGAGGTCATTTATATTATTCAAATAGTTTTCGACAGCTTTCACGTTACTGAATTCTGGAGGGGGAGTCGTCCTTATCAGGCTATCAGCCAACTGTAACGACCGCAGTAGTAAATCAGCTTCACTGAATTTGTCCTTTGAAAAAATAAGCTCGGGAATTGTCAAAGCGATCTCTATTTGCTGCTGCCGGTCCGGAACCATCTCGTTCAACGAATTAAAAAATCCAGGATGCAGGCGATCTGTTACCATAATGAAATCTGCCTTCATCACATTATCAGCTTCGCGAGCCAATAGAAGTTGTTTGCCATCTTTGACGATATTATCCAATACAACGTCATTCCGGTGAGTCCACCAGGAGTAGCCTGCAAACACGAAACTTATCAACACTACCAGTGCACCAGCTGTCAATGTGATCTTACGAGCGCCGTGCTTCATGAATGACCTCGCAATAAATAATCTACGCGCACTGGTTTTGAGATAACCACGGCTTTCATCCAATGTCAGCCGGGATTGCTGGATTCTTTCCTGACCATCGCCTGCTTGCGCATTGTACCGATTGATCCACCATTCATTGGGGCGGCAGTTGTTGAACCATGTTTCAAAATAAGTGAGCGGGCCGATCGGCAGTAAATAGTCACTTGACTTTCCATTGTCAATCCAGCGTTGAAGCTGTTTCTTGAAATCAATAAAAGTGTTATAATAATCAAACTCCTTTGATGCCCATTTGTTTAACAACTTCCAGTTACGGATGAGTGCTTCATGAGTAATATCCAGCACCGTGCCAGGTTGCAAAGATTTCGCCTGACCTCCCTCCTCGATAAACGGGCGAACAAGTGTGTTATCAGCAGCGCGAAATTGTTGAAGAACGTCATCAACCACTTCCGTTGTAATAGCTGGAATATTTATGATACGGGTGATCTCCTCCAGCGTCATTCGGTTACGTACAGCCCTGTTCTCATCAATGCGCGTCAAACACGCAAAGGTGATACCTATGATCAGTTTTGCATCTTTCTCCGAAATACCAACCGAATGACTCTGATTGTAAGCGTCTGCTGCTTCATCGTACAAGCGATTTGCATGGATGTCCAGAACATTTGAGAGCCCAGGCGTCTCGAGATATTTTTTCCGGTGCTCAGGAAGCTGTTCCTTCCATCTCTGAAATGCCTCGATGCTTTCTACAGGTAATTTACCTCCCTCCATCCCGCCGACCATAGCGTAATGGATAAGATCCATCTCCACCCTGCCAGAGTCAGCAGCCTTCCAGACCTCTTTCAATACATGCTGTAAAATAGGAAGGCGATCTTCTGTATCCTCGAGGTCATAAATCAGCCTGTCAACAAATCGTTTTGATATTGTGTTACCACTCAGGATTGCAGGTTCTTCTATCACCTGTTGCAATTCCCTACGCTGAAGTCTTGGCACAAAAAACTGCGAGAATCCGATAAATTCTGGTAATCCCCGGAACGCAGCGCACTGCCCGATGTAGTCAGACCGCATGGTGAATACCACGTAGATAGGGAGGTCATCACGAAGAGATATTTTTACAGTCTCCAGTAAAATATTCAACACAAGTCGTGCATCCTGACTTGGAACGCCATTCGGAAAGTTTTCAGGGTTGGTAAAAAATTCTTCAAATTGATCAACGACTATCAGCAGGTTGCCGGCATTTCGTTCACCCATCAGCTTTTGCTCTTCTGTTGCCGTTATCCACGACTGATCACTTTGATCGATGTATGATGACGATGATTTATAAATCTCAGTTAAGGAAGAAAATCCATGGCTTAGCTCATTTTCAACACCCGCACTGCCATCAAGTCGCATGGCCGTGGTGATGGCGCGCGCCATGTTAGATAATGGTGAACGTTCCGGGCGAAAAGAAGCAACATTCCAATTGGCATAGGTTGTCTTGAAAAATCCAGCTCGTGCCTGTGGAATCAGTCCGGCAAAAATAAGTGAGGATTTTCCGTCGCCCGATGCACCGGTGATCATAAGAAATTTCTTTTCTTCCAGTTGTCGGATGACGCTCGCAATATGCTCATCCCGCCCCCTGAAGTAAAGAGACTCCTCCTCCGAGAAAGACCGAAGGCCGGTGTATGGACAAATGGTTTCGGAATCCATTGTCTTATTTAAAATGTGGCAAGTTCATATCCATACTCTTCCTGATAGAAACCCTCTCTGCGTTTTTCAATCCAAAGTTTCCAATCTTTATCTGGGTTCTTCCGGAGGGCGTCTTCCAGCAAAATCAGATTGTACAAGTACAGTCTTTCGCTCAAAATAGTAATCTCGGGAATAGAACTGAATGCTTGATAATAACGCTGGCTCTCCGCGATACCTTGAATCCACCGTTGTACAATGTCCGTTTGGGCATTAAGTGAAAGTTGCTTTACATAGGACTGAGACAATCTATAGTATTTGTCGTTGCCGACTGCGCCCAGCGCGTACGCCACAACGAATCTTGGATCGGTAGAAGTGAACTTAAAGTCCGCCCATCGATCAGTTTCCACCATCGCCGAATCAAGGTAGGGGTAAATAGCATTGGGTTTAGTAGAAGGGAATCTTCTAAATCCCCTCGTAGCATCCGCGTAAGCTTTGATTCGGTTGTTCTGATTTGTATACTCTGCAATAATCCTATTGGCTTCTTTATGTCGTCCCTGACTTGCGAGGTATTCAATGAGCTCATTCAAGTGAGTTGAGAAGCTATTTACAACTATTAACGCAACGAGCGTTGAAATGTATTCATGTTCATTGAGATTTGACGAAAATTTATCAATATCCAGCTTTTGATACAGAGGCTCTATTTTATTATATGCGCCAGTAGCCAGGTATTGGTGGATCAGCAGAAGCCTGGCAAAGTTTCCGATTCCACTATGTTTCTCTTTCGCCGCAAAGGTTGTAAATATATTTTCTATAAAAACCAGATCCTCTTCTTCAAGGGGAGTATAATTTTTTTCCTCTTGTGAGGTATCATTCGTTCCATTCGCATTTGCGTAATTCTTCAGCCACGTGTTAATCAAATCAAGATCTTTTTCATCTTTATAAAATTCCGCAATCAGGTTATGCTCAACCAAGTATTTTAGAAAGTTGACCGAATAATATTTGGGCACCCAAAACATGCGATTGAATACTTTTTGAGCATGGTCAGGGTATAAGAACAAAATTCTCCTTGCAAATTTAGATTGCGTTCTTCCAAATTCGAAAATGCTAATTTCTTGCTGCAAGTAATTAGAAGTTACTTTTCTATATTCCTCAACAGATTTTAAAAATAACTGATCAATCTGAGACGAATTAGCATTTGAATGTTTGTCATGCGCCATTTTTGAAAATACCGCTCCTCGGTGTTTAAAGTATAACGCCATGTTATAGTGCAGATCATCGGGATTAGTAAATGTCCGGGTCAACTCGGCCTCATAAAGATCGAATAGACCAGTCATCATTTCTTCATCAAATAACTCAAGGCTGAGGCAATGATTTTCGCCAATCCACATTTTATTTGAAAAGTCCATCGAATAAAGGCCTGCGACGTTCAGCATCCTTTCATAGAATTCAACCGGCTTCGTCTTCTGGATGAGGCTATAATAAGAAATGAACTCTTTCAACTCCGCATTGTGATGGTACCGGTACAGATAGGAGGCTATTTGAAGTGCGCCATCATTATATCTGGGATAGATAGGATTGTACTTAAACAAGCTGTCAAGACAGGATTTTACGTTGTCGATCTTCCCCAGCATACTGTATAGGTAAGCCAGTTCCTGATAACCTCCATTGTGTGCAAATACTCCTCCCCGGCTGACGGGTAGCTTAATATCAACGGGATATATTTTATTGAAATAATCTCTGCCCATCTGCCCCTCAAACGGAGAAATATGCAAGACTATTTTTTGTGCGTCGTCGGTGCTTAACAAATGATTGGTTAGCAGATGCTCCAGTCCATCATTCACAGAAGCGGCGTCAGATGGTCTACTTTGCTTCTGCTCAACAAGAGCATTCATGATCAATTCCCGGACTTCCGCAAGTGATCCTCCCAGTTCAGCCCGAACCTGATCATCCTGAAAGAAATATAAATATTGAGAAGTCTGAATGATTAACATATTCCGTGACTTTAACCTCGCAGTCAAATAGGCTTGATCACCCGAAGGATTTTTCATCAATCCTAGTACACTGTCTGAGTATAACAGAACTTTCTTTCGCAAAGGAGGATTGGATTTGTTTGCCTCCCAGGCGAATTCTGTACTAATGGAGTGCGATACCACAACCTTCATTGGGTCTGGAAGCTTATCGACCATCCGTTTAAAAGAACCCGGTCTTAGAAATTCAGAGATGATCAGAAAGTTTGCCTTATTGGCTGCAATTACCCGCGCATCAGGCAAAAATTCTTCTCCTTCAGCCAATACCCGTTTGATCACCTGTTCATTTTCCTTACTGCGTGCATCCAGATAATAATAAATTCCCAACAGCGACAATGCGATAACCGCCGCAATTCCAGCGATCCTGGCAGCTCCATAACGAACAACCAGCCGTGTGACCCGGTGAGTTGCTGCGCTCTTCCTAAGAAATTCTTTTGATTCATCTATAGTTAACCGCGCTTCGGCCAGGCGGGCCGATGTCGAAACTCCCGGGTCGAGATAACGGTTAATCCAATATGGATTTGGATTCAACTTTTCATACCAGGATTCGAAGTATGTGAGTGGACCGATGGACAAAAGGAACCCTCCTGATTTTTTACTGAGTCGCCAGCGGTCAAGTTGCTTCTTGAAATCCTCGTATACAGTCAAATGATCATATTCTTCTTTCGCCCACTGTGTTAATAAATCCCAGTTCCGTATAAGGCTTTCATGTGTAATATCCAGAACAGAATCCGGTGTTAGTGTTTTTGATTCCAGGTCATCGTCTATATAAGGTCGTAAGAATGTGTTTCCTGGTTCGCGAAAAATATTCAATACGCCACCCACAACATCGCATGACAGGTGTGGCCTAGCCAGGATGTCTGTAATCTCTTGTAATGTCATACGATTACGAACCGCACGCCCTTCATCCATTTTTGTAAGGCAGGTAAATGCAACTCTAATGATCAGCTGCGCATCCGCTGGACCGATCTTCTGATCATGTGATTGATTGTAATGGTCCGCAGCTGAAAAGTATAGTTTGTTGGCATGAGTATCAATGATTTGTGCTAGTCCGGGATGCTGGTATGCCTGCCGCAAGTTAGAAGGCAATGCATTAAACCACGATTGAAAACGCTCACGATCTGTGACAGGCAACTCCTGAACTGACATTCCGCCCGCCATGGCATAATGAATCAGATCAAGTTCTTCCTTTCCGTTTTGTGCCTGAATCCATACTTCATTCATAGCATGTTCCAGCACGGGCAACTGATCGATACCTTCACCAAGGTCGTAGACCACTCGCTCTACCAGACGGTCAGATATCCTGTCGCCATGCAGGAATGCAGGCTCTTTAGCCACCTGCACCATCTCTTTGCGCTTCAGGCGGGGAACAAAGAACTGCGAGAACCCAATGAATTCCGGCAAGCCACGAAACGCTGCACACTGCCCAATATAATCGGAACGCATAGTGCACACTATATAAATGGGGAGACTTTTCTCAATGGAAATGCGAATTGTTTCCAGCAACAGATTGATAACCAGTTGCGAATCCTCAGACGGCGCATTTCGGTAGTAGTTCTCGGGGTTTGTAAAGAACTCCTCAAACTGATCGGTGACAATCAATAAGTTGGCTGCCTTGCGATGCATTTCTTCCTTTTCATCACCACTGGCATTTATCCAGGCTTCACTATGCTCGTCAACAAATAATGATGATGCCGTATACAATTGAACCAATGAAGAAAATCCGCGGCGCAGTTCTATCTCAACAGATTCTTCATTGCCAATTCTTAACGTCCTGGAAATGGTTTTGCTGAGATTATAGAGAGGTGTTCGTTCTGGCCGGAAGTCGGCCACTACCCAATTGGTAAAAGTTGCATTGAAAAACCCGGCTCTGGCATTTGGTACAAGTCCGGCATACACAAGTGATGATTTTCCGTCACCAGAGGCCCCCGTCACCATAAGAAACTTATTCGCTTCGAGCAGGGCAGTTAACTGTAGTATTTGTTCATCCCTTCCTTTGAAATACAGAGACTCCTCCTCGGAGAAAGGACGGAGACCTATGTAAGGGAAAGTATCGCCAGGGTTGAACATCGCAATCAGTGATCAGTGGTCAAAACCGGTAAAGGTTACAATTTCCCTGTTCAAGACTCATAAGTGGTTATCTTTACCATCATCTCAACCTTCTTCCTAATGATTACTGGCTACTTACTCCTAGTTCCCGACTCCTTTTCTATTAATCAGTCCCCTACTTCGTGAACTTATCATACGTCTTCTTCACCTCATCCGGTACGTCGGCCTTCGGCACGATACTAGAGCTCACTTTTGGCGCTTTGAATATTCGGGCCATGTTGGTTTCCGGATCGCTTTCGCCAACAAGCATCATCTGCGTCGGAGATGAGGCCCCTCCCACTTCCTTCCATACCTGCTTAATAAATGGAAGAGCCCAGTCGGCACCGTAGCGGAAATAAACAACGGCCAGTTTGCTTTTAGGAATCTGTTGTGTTGATAGTTGCCGGTATTGTTGTTCACCGCCGGGTAAGATGTTCATTACCTCCACAGTATAATCCTTGCTGATCAAATCCGTTAAAGGATAGGCATCTTTAGCATCCTGCTTATTGAAAATAAAGAAGATGTCTGTATCCTTTGTATCCAGTTCTTTGTTTTTCTCAACAAGAAGCAACGACCGCATATCTTCCACCAGCTGCATGGGACTAAACGCATTGGTGAAGGTCATATTAGGTGTTATGTAGTTCCGGATATTATTGATGAATTGTTCCTGCTGAGGTTTTACAGGTTTGGTTGGATCCTCCAGGTACCAAACCAACGTATAAAACTTCGATCCATTGGCAGCCGATTTAGTTTTAGCCATTTCAAACTGATACATCGGGTAAGACACTTCGTCTTCTTCTTCAAATCGCCTTCCAAACTCCCCACTGAGAATGTGCAATGAGCACGACGCGCGTTCAAGATTATCAGACACAGATTTTTTAAAATCTTCATCCACCGAAGGACAATCGCTGTTTGGGATAACCTGAAATCCTGCACGCGTCAGGATAATCGCCATTTCCTCTCGCTTGGCTTTCAGGTCATTGGAAGTCCAGGGAAGAAAAACGGTTGGCTGGGGAATATCAAGAACCGCAACCCGGATATCGCTTGGCACAGTAGTATTATACCACCGGGGCATTTCGGGTACTTTTAATGTGCTTGAATTAACAAATTCAGTTTGGCTGATTCGTGACGAATCATGGCCCTTTATGCCATTCACAATTTCTTTGATCGCGTTAGCCACTTTGTTGATCTGGTTGCGATAGATCGTGTGGTGGCCATTATCGAGCCGGTCGTCATCCTTTGGACGCAACGGGCGATTTACACCCTGCGCGTGGTAAATAAAATCGATCGAACGAAGGGCACCTTGCAGTACGTTCTCGAGCATCCCAACATCCTCTTTTTCGATCTCATGAATTTTTATGGGAAGTATCCTGCTGGCTACGTTTCCATTGGGGAGTTTTACCTCTCTTCCGAAGGTGTCATTGGCAGCAGCCTTGCTGAACAACAGAAATTCATTATTCCAGGCAAAGCTTTTAGTATCACAATAGGTCTGTGATACTATCGGTATGAATATCAAAGCTTTAATTTTAGAGGAGATTGTATGGTCTACCAGGTGCGATTCTTTTAATCCGTCCTCCGGATTTGCATCAAAAAAAACAGTGAGTTTATCCTTCACCGTTGCGACAAGTTCCCTACGGAGTTTCTCCACAAATTCACTTACCCAGGCATCGTACGCATTGTCATTGTGCCGATAAGAAATGAAAATGTCATACTCAAATCCGGGAACGATTGAAGGCATGCTTGATTTTTTTTACTATTTCTGATTAGCTATAAGTTTAAGGATATTTGGGGGATTAATCAAATCGGAACTACCACCTTTGGGGTAGTTTAAGGCTTTTTCTGCTGGCGATATTGTTGACCACCCCTGTGTGCAACGCGGTCACGGCAATAGATGAAAAGAAATATAAGGCAATAAGAAGTCTGACTAACGGGTATTGGTTCCACGTCCCTTTTTAAATACATTGTTAATAATGTATCGAGTTCCTATTTCCAAACAATTTATCGCATGAAAAATATGGCTCTCATTCTAAAATTTGCCGGAAGTATAATCACTACTACAGCCATAATTGGAGGAATCGCCGGACTGTTTGGATGGGTTGCCGTGCTGGAAGGCGAGGCCCTGCCCCTATTGGATATTACCGGGGCTATCGTGCTCGCTATTTTTGGTGCCTTTGTCTATGGAATTGGATATGTAATGGAAAAGAAAATCAAAGTCCCATTGAAGCCAGCCGTGGTGTTGGATCCCGAAAATCTCAATTTCATTTATGATACGATCCGAAAACAAAGAAATAGAACTTTAGGTATGACCATTTTCATTTGTGCCATCGTGGTTGGTTTATTTCTGGCTATTCTATTGACCGCTGACCCGAGGGAAAATCTTTTAATGATGATTGCGGCAGGCCTGATAGGGGTACTCTTTTCATGGGCAGCCGTCCGTGGCTACATTGTATACTCGGGTATTAAGGATGTTAGAAAGTCCGAGCTTTACAATTGCCTGATGTATCAGCCCGAATCAATCTCACATCTGAAAGCCGTCTATATTAAAAGTGCGGCTGCACCCGGAACTATGGGTCAAGTCATAAACGTGGAAGTTACCCGGGATAAGAAAAAATTAGGAGTAATCATGATCAGTGAGACTAACCTTGAACTACTTCGTCAGCATGTTGTATCGAAGAATCCAGGTGTGAAATTTGAAAAAATAAATCAGGAGGTTTAGGAATACAGAGCCCTTGCAGCTCTTCCCATTTATGCTCTAAACAACGCAACCCACAATCCCCGGCTAATTTCGTCCAATTGAATAAGTGTAAGGTCTTTATAGTCACTTAGGGTTTGAATGTACGTTAGCATTTCCTGATCGGTCACGGAATCATCGTCGACGTTAATAATAGTCTTGATGATATTTTCCCGTCCGCTCGGCTCCTTTGTAAAAGTGAAGGTAGTATTCGGAAGCATCCTTAAATGAAATTCATTTACAAAGAGTGCAAGTTAGTCCTTCCTCATTACCATTTCTATCACCAAATGAGCGGAATTCTGCACTGCAGATTCATTGACGCCGTAATTTAGGTCACCCGCACTGCAACTTGAAGTCCGACAATCATTAAATCATTAAATTTCACCTCTCCATGGTTAATTGCGCCCTTGCCGCATCGATCAGGTAAGGAGAGCTTTTTAGATAGGTTAACGTGATGGTGAGAACAGTGCCGGTTGAGCCCGATACATTCATTTCCAAAGTCTCTCCATTGATTTTCTTTGAAATGATTTTACCTGTGCCTATGTCCTCATGGAACCGTGAGTACATTTTTACTTTGTCTTCAATAGGGCCGCCTTTTTTTTCATTAGTATTGGCAGGTTGTTCTCCACCCTGGATTTGCATTCGCATTGGTTTATTAATAAACTCTTCTGAATAATTTTCCCTAATGAATTTCCGATAGGCCTGCTCATCGGAAAGTCCAATCACGCGGATCATTTCCTCTGCCCTGCTCTCCATTTTCTTTTTCATTTCGTCCTGTGCAGAGGCAACCACTGCAAGGGAAAGCAAAAGAATACTAACAAGAATATTTTTCATGATGTTTTGTCTTTTTTAATTCAACTACTCAAATGAACGATTAAAATTCGTATCGAGTAGGTTAATTATTGTTAAAATCCTCTAATTTCCCGCGTCATAAAATTCAAAATCATGAAAACTATTAACTGGGGGATCATTGGTTGTGGAGACGTTTGTGAGGTAAAGAGTGGTCCGGCTTTCAATAAGGTTGACAGCTCGAAACTGGTTGCAGTGATGCGCCGCGATGTTGAAAAAGCAAAAGACTATGCCACAAGACACAATGTTGCCAGATATTATAGTGATGCGAATGAACTAATCAACGACAAAGAAGTCAATGCGATTTACATTGCTACGCCACCTGGATCTCATCAGCAGTTTACGGAGCAAGCATTGAAGGCCGGCAAACCCGTTTATGTTGAAAAACCCGTTACTATCAATACCGCCTCCTGTATGAGGATGATTGACCTATCCAAAAAATATAATAACAAAGTCACGGTAGCACATTACAGACGTGGCTTGCCGTTGTTCAATAAGATTAAGTCACTCCTTGCAGAAAATAGTATTGGTGCTGTTCGCCTGATTCAACTCAGTGTATTGCAACAACCCAAGCACAATGGTACTGATCCGCTCGAAGCACAATGGAGGGTCAATCCTGATCTATCGGGCGGCGGTTTGTTTTATGACCTGTCGCCTCATCAGCTGGATATTATATACTGGTTGTTTGGAGAACCTATGAATGTCACCGGTCAGTCCATTAACCAGGCGAAAACCTACAATGCCCCGGACCTCACCATGCTACAGGCTTCATTCAACGGAAATATCATATTCAATGGCGTATGGGCATTCAGTGTTGCCGAAAATTCGAAAGGGGATGTTTGTGAGATCATTGGTGATAAAGGCAAGCTTCGTTTTGGATTCTTTTCCAATTCCGACCTGGAGATTATAACCGATAAAGGTACTGAGCGACTGGCAATGAACTACCCTGTTAACATTCAGCAGCCCATGATAGCAAGTGTCGTAAAATACTTTAGTGGTGAAGGACCAAATCCGTGTTCTCTTGAAGAGGCGTTGGTGACGATGAGGATGATGGAGGTAGGAAAGTAGAAAATTCAAACAGGAAAGTTGAAATCCAACCGTGTGCTGAACTAAATAAGTACACTCGGAATACGAATCTTCAAATTTGATTTACCTTGCTCTACACCAAATAAAACTTGACATGAATCAGTCTGCCTCTAAATTCTTTGTCGCTGGCTTTTTGTGCATGGCATGTATAGGCGTAAGAGCGCAAAAGAAGGGCACGGTCTCAAACCCACACATACTCAACCCTACTCCTACCACTGTTGCCTGGGGATACTATTGGTCGGAAACTCCGCCGGCACTTCGTATTGCATCCGGTGATTATGTGAAGCTGCATACTCTTATCACTTCTAATCCAGAAAGACTGGAAGGTGCGGGACTGCCCGCCGCCGAAGTAGAAAAAGAACTTCGCGATGTTCAGGTTGTAAAAGAGCGTGGACCCGGCGGCCATATTCTTACCGGTCCCATTTACGTTGAAGAAGCCGAGCCCGGAGATATTCTGGAAGTAAAAATTCATTCCATAGAACTCGCCATACCATACGGCTATAATGCTATTGGACAAAGTGGTTTTCTATCGGATGAAATCTTCGACAGGAAGATGAAGATTATCCGACTTGATAAAGAAAAAATGCTCGGACACTTCAGTGAAGGGATTGATATTCCCCTTCGTCCGTTTTTTGGAAGCATGGGGGTATCGCCTCCAAAAGAAGCTGGGCGATGGAATAGTGCTCCTCCCTGGATCCACGCCGGAAATCTCGATAACAAAGAACTGGTAGCGGGTACCACTCTGTTTATTCCAGTCCATGTTAAAGGTGCTCTGTTTGAGATAGGCGATGGTCATGCCGCTCAAGGAAACGGTGAAGTGGATATCACCGCTATAGAAACGTCTCTGAAGGGAGAGCTTCAATTTATAGTTCACAAAGGTAAGTCACTAAAATGGCCGCGCGCTGAAACCCCATCGCACATAATTACAATGGGATGCGATCGAGATCTCACGGCTGCCACGCGGATTGCCGTTCGTGAAATGATTGCTTACCTGATGGAAGAGAAAAAATTATCGCAGGCCGATGGGTACATGCTTTGCAGTGTGGCGGTTGATGTCAATATCACACAGCTTGTGGACGGCAATGTTGGTGTTCATGCGATGCTGCCGAAGGGAATATTCAAAAAATAAAATCAATTACCGTCAACATCCTACTACACGCTATTCGCTCCTCAGTGACACAACGGGATTTGCAAGTGCCGCCTTTACCGCATGATAGCTGATCGTAAAAGCTACCACTACCAGCACCAGCAAGAAGCTCACAACATAGGTGAACAAATCAATGTTGGTATGGAAGGTAAAATTCGTCAGCCATTGATTAATGAAATAAAACGATACCGGAACCGCCAGCAGAAAACCAATCAACAGCAGCCAGACAAAATCTTTATATATAAGACTGAGTATATTGACCATGCTTGCTCCTACCACTTTGCGTACGCCAATTTCCTTCACTTTTCGCTGGACAACAAAAAGGACCAGTCCATAGACTCCAAGGCATGAGATCAGGATAGCAATAAAAGTGAAACTCTGAATGATCTTTCCGAAGTTGTGGAAGTTTGAATACTGCTGATTCAGATGCTCATCCAGGAGCGTAAATTCAAAGGATTTTTCCGGAAAAAGAACATCCCATTCACGCTCAATTATCTCAATAGTACTGGCAACATTTCCATTTTTGAATTTAACGTTTAAAAGGCCCCATTGATTGGGATCTATTTCGATTACCACTGGCGCCATGGCGGAAGTTAGTGAGGCAATATTGAAGTCTTTAACGACTCCTATTACTCTTCCTTTCTTGCCTTCCCTATCGATCGTCTTCCCCAAAGCCTGCTCGGGCGTTCCCCAATGAAACTCCTTGATAGCTGTTTCATTCACCATAAATCCTTCGTTGCTATCAGTCCCATACTCTTTACTGAAAGGGCGGCCGGCAATGATTTTAATCCCATAAGCCTCGAAAAAATCAAAGTCCACCGAAAGATCAGCCGCGATAAGATTGTCCTCCTGGGTAAATCCTTCCGGAATTACGCCCCTGTAAATCGTGCCCAAGCCGGGAACTCCTGATGAAGTCGACGTCTTTTCAACATTTGTCTGAGTTTCAATCCTGTCTTGAAAAGTCCTGAGCCTGGTGCGGAACGTACTATCAGCCCGCATAAAGATCGCGTTAAGATTTTGGCTGTTCAATGGAATGTTGATCATGTGGGCGCGTTCAAAACCCAGTGGCTGATCTTTCAGAAAGTCCATTTGCTTGATCAGCATCATTGAACCCGATAAAAGAATGCAGGCGATCATTAATTGAAACACCACAAGGGACTTTCTCAGTAAATTACCGCCCGAAACGGTGTCACCACCACTACCCTTTATCGATGTCACTGAATTGAATTGCGAAATAAAATACGCCGGATACGCGCCTGCTAGAACCGTTATCACTACCAACAGCGATAGGGATGATAAAATCAATCTGACATCAACCGCGTCGGCGAACATAATCTGCTTATTGGTGAACTGGTTGAGTAACGGCAAGGAGGAGTAAAAAACACCGTACGACAATACGGTGGCTACCACGCAGAAGAGGAAGCTCTCAGCTATGAACTGGGTGATCAATTGAACTTTGGTTGAGCCAAGAATCTTCCGTACCCCAATTTCCCGGATACGCGTAAATGATTGAGCTGTCGATAGATTGATATAGTTGATAGCAGCAATAATCAACGTCAGGAATCCGATAGCAATAAAAATAAAAATAGTGCTCATCGAGTTAGTGGACGAGGGTTCACCAAGCAATGTCGATTTCAGATGAATATCGGGGACGGGTATCGTTGTGAATACCTGACCAACTTGCCGGTTCGCAGGAGCATATTTCTTCAGAAAATCAGGCATCCCCTGATCAATAACAGTGGCCGAGGCTCCTCGCCTTAAAAGGATATAGGTATATCCGTGACTGATCACAAAATTAGTTTCAAGATTCGCGCGCATTCGTTCTGCTGTCTCATCAGTCTCCATGTCGAACATGTTGTCATAAGGCACCAGCATATGAAAACGAAGATGTGAGTTCTCCGGAAAATCCTGAACAACCCCTCCTATCTTAAATGAATTTCTTCCACCAAAAAGGAGAGACTCTCCCAATGGATCTTTATCTCCAAAATATTTCTTGGCCATTTCACTCGTTATTAGGATAGAAAACGGCTCTTTCAATGCCCGCTCCGGACTTCCGGAAATAAAATCAAATGTGAACATTTTCATTATCGAAGAATCGGCAAAGAAAACTCCAGGCTCTTCGAAAGAGACTGCATCACTACCCATTCCTCGACTAATGCTTACGTTGCGATTGTACAATCTTGCTGTTTCCTCGACTTCGGGAAAGTACTCTTTCATCTTCGGGGCTATGGGCGGCGGTGTTGAGGCCAGCTTTAGTCCGTTTGAAACCTCGTAGCTCAGTCGATACAGGCGGTCCCCTTTTTCATGAAATGTGTCGAAGCTTAGCTCACTGCGTACATAGGTTATAATAAGGAGTGCCAGAGCCAGGCCTGTTGTGAGACCAATGAAGTTGATCAGCGAGTACGCTTTGTTCTTTACGATCGTCCGTCCGGCGGTTTTGAAAAAATTTTTTAACATGGTCGGGGATTAAACCAGTATGTACTGAAAAATGGCGCGGCGGGTTGCACTTTAGGTTTTAAAATCAGTTAATTTTTATAAGTGGTGAAAAGCAGTCCCTTATTATAGGGTACTAGTTTTCGGTATTTACTTTGCCGATAGCTGCAACGCCATAATCCAGCTACCGTATGAGTCAACCGTACATGTCTTCGCATCGCTACTTCTTATTTTAGTTGCCTCGACATCTGCGAAGGCACAATCCAACAATGTCAGGGAAATTGGAATTGGACTCTCCAGTCTGAATAGTTTCTTGTTACGATACTAAACCGTAACTACACAAGCGATTCGTTTCAAAATAATTATTGGTGAGACGTTGAATCCACCGATATAATTTACTTGGCTGGAGGCCACTTTTTTGAAGGTAAGCTGTTACCTTACATGTTAATTCAATTATCAATGATTTCTACAAGACTGCTTACTCTCCTGGTAATATTCAAAACATGTTTATGTTTCTCTCAACCCGATCGCGATCTGGAGAAAACCCTTACTGCCGTAAATCCTAATGACATAAAGGCCTCCATGACATTTCTCGCTGATGACCTTCTCGAAGGTCGACAGCCAGGAACGCGTGGATTTGCCCTGGCTTCCAAATACATTGAAAGCCGTTTCATCTCCCTTGGGCTTCAACCAGGGGTGGACGGAAAATCATATGTCCAGCCGGTACCTTTCCGCAAAGGCGTGGTAAACGAGAGCAGCAGTAGCCTGACGCTGATAGCCAAAGGAAAAACTGAATTGCTAACACTCGGCAAAGAGTTTATACTTAGCCCTTACTTCCTTACAAACGTTTCAGAGGTTACAGCGTCGCTCGTGTTTGTAGGCTTTGGTGTGTCAGCTCCGGAACTCAAATACGACGACTACGGAAAAACAGATGTAAGAGGAAAAATCGTCGTCTACCTAAATGGCGCACCAGCAAATTTCCCTTCCAATGAACGCGCTTATTTTTCTTCTGCCGCGAAAATTACCGATGCAGTAAAACGTGGAGCGGTGGGTGTTATTTCATTCAGTACTCCTACCGACAATCGCAGTTCATGGGAAGCAACCGTGAGGAGAAGCAAACAAGGTTCATTTAAATGGATCAACGTCGACGGTAAACCTGCCAACTCAAACGATGAGCTAAAGGCCGTGGCTGGCTTTAATCCGGAATCAGCTGAAAAGCTCTTTGCATCCTCTGGCAAAACACTTCAATCGGTATACGAAAATGCTAAGGCTAACAAACCTCAATCATTTCAATTAAACATTGAAGCAAATATAAAAGTCAATACTGTTCACAGTTTTGTGCAAGGCTCCAATCTGATAGGTGTATTACCCGGCTCTGATCCTAAGCTAAAGGATGAATATATTGTCTACGCAGCCCACCTGGATCATTTCGGAAAAGGAGCACCGGTAAAAGGTGACTCTATCTATAACGGCGCACACGATAACGCATCTGGTGTATCAATTTTGCTTGGTATTGCGCAGGCATTCATGTCGCATCCGGTGGCACCAGCGCGGTCAATCATCTTTGCAGTGGTGACCGGTGAAGAATATGGCCTCCTGGGGTCCGATTATTTCATCAATAATCCAACTGTAAAAGCGGACAACATCGTCGCCAATCTTTCTATTGACATGCCTTTCTTCTTCCATCCAATTCTTGATATTGTTCCTTACGGCGCACAACATTCAAGCCTTTCAACACAGGTTGAGAAAGCAGCCGCTACGTTGAACCTGAAGATCAGTCCAGACCCCTTTCCTGAACAAGTTGTCTTTATTCGCAGTGACCACTACAGCTTTATTAGGAAAGGAATTCCTTCTTTGTTTATTAAAAGTGGATTTATGACAGTTCCAGAGGATCAGACAGACCGCTCAAAAACTGATGTTGGCTGGCGCAGCACCATTTATCACACACCTCAGGACGATATGAGCCAGCCGTTTGATTTCAATGCTGCGGCGATGCATGTCAAGGTAAACTTCCTTATAGGTCACTATCTTGGTTATGATCCAAACCGGCCAACCTGGAATAAAGGTGATTTCTTCGGAGGCAAGTTTGGGACAAAGACTGTGGAGACGATTAATTTCAAGAAGTAGGTTGCAACAGCTTTTACAGCATGGGAGACGCGAAGCAAAAACTTAAGCAGCACCAGACATTGTGAATCTTATTTCGAAGCGGGATTAAAGAAGAGTTATGAGAAACGAACTCGATAGCTATTATCTCCGGCAATCCGAACCAATAAGGGCCTGTTTGCTTGCCGTACGCGAAATAATTCTTAAGCATAACCCTGACCTCACCGAAGCTTGGAAATACAGTATGCCATTTTTTTGCTATAAAAAAAAGATGTTGTGTTACTGCTGGATACAAAAAAAGACGGGCCAGCCTTATATTGGCTTTGTTGACGGCAACAAAATCGTTCATCCCAAACTGATCGCGGAAAAGCGCTCGCGGATCAAAATCATGTTGCTTGACGTGGAGAAAGATCTTCCAGTAAAGGCGATAAAGGAAGTATTGACTAAGAGCCTAACAATGAGAACTTCATGATTAGGCAAACAGACGGTTGAATTCCTACATGCCGTCCCGTGTTAAATGAAGCTCCCCAAGGGCGCCATTATTTCACCTCAAATGCTGCGGCCTTCACATCCCTCGAATTTCCACCCACAAACACCTGGAATTTTCCTGGTTCAAAACCAAACGTCATATCCTTGCGGTAAAAAGATAAATCCGTTCCGTCTAGAGTAAACGACACTTCTTTGGTAGCACCGGGCGCAATCAATATCTTCTGAAATTTCCTGAGCTCTTTAACCGGCCTTGTAACCGATCCAACAAGATCACGGATATAAAGCTGAACAACTTCCTCTCCCGCTACCTTACCAGTATTCGTTACAGAACATGTTACGGTAAACGCCTCAGCACCCGTCATCACATCCTTGCTGAGTTTCACGTCACCATATTCAAAAGTCGAATAGCTTAAACCGAAACCAAACGGATACAACGGTTCGTTTTCTTCATCGAGATATTTTGATGTGTATTTGTTATTCCGATCCATCGGTCGTCCTGTCTGTTTCATATTGTAGAAGATGGGTATCTGACCAACCGACCTGGGGAAAGTCACTGGAAGTTTTCCGGAAGGATTATAGTCACCAAATAAAACATCAGCAATAGAATTTCCTGCCTGTGTGCCCAGGAACCATGTTTCCAAAATGGCGGGAATATGTCCATCAATCCAGTTGATGGCAAGAGGGCGACCATTCATTAACACAATAACAATAGGCTTACCTGTCTTTGAAATTTCTTCCACGAGCCGTTGCTGCACACCGGGTAGATCAAGTGACGCGCGACTGGCTGCCTCACCCGTCATCCAGGCACCTTCGCCTACTGCCAGCACCACAACATCGGACTGTTTTGCAACGCGAATAGCTTCCGCAAAATAGTTTATTGAATCGTCTTTGATGTTACAACCCTTTGCATAAAGAACTTTCGTATTGGCAGAAACACTTGCTTTGATACCTTCCAGCAATGTCACCGATTTTTTCCAATCACCAGCTGCCGACCAGGCACCAATCAACTCACGCCTGCCATCCGCCAAAGGACCGATGACCGCCAGTCGCTTAACATCTTTGGATAAAGGCAATAACTGATTCTGATTTTTAAGAAGGACGATTGACTTTCGCCCGATTTCGCGCGCTGCATCAATGTACTCTTTCTTCATTACGGTATTTTTCTCACGTTCCTCATTACTGAAACGGTAGGGATCATCAAACAAGCCCAACTCAAATTTCTTTTTAAGTATTCTGCGAACAGATGTGTTGATCAACTCCTCTTTGATCACGCCTTGGTCTTTAAGCTTTGCAAGAGAAGTTTCATAAAAACCTGCCTGCATATCCATATCTACACCTGCTTGAAGGGCCATCGCCGCGGCAGACGCAGTATCTGCAGCAATACCGTGAGAAAGCATTTCCATAATAGATGTATAATCACTCACAACAAATCCCTCAAACTTCAATTCACCGCGTAACAAATCCGTCATTAAGTACTTACTTCCCGACGCAGGAATCCCATCATATTCATTAAACGATGTCATTACCGTAGCCGATCCGGCTTTAATCGCTGCGACATAGGGCGGCAGATACACTTCACGGAATACCCTGTCCGACATATCCACTGTGTGATAGTCCCTTCCTGCCTGCGCCGCACCGTAGGCCGCAAAATGCTTTACACTTGCCATTACAGAATTGATTTCACCAATACCTTTCCCTTGCAATCCCCTTATGCGGGCTTCTGCTATTCTTGAACCCAGATACGTATCTTCGCCTGCGCCTTCCATTATTCTACCCCAACGTGGATCTCTTGCGATGTCCACCATAGGGGAAAATGCCCAATGCAATCCTTCCGCTGACGCTTCATCGGCAGCAATACGATCGGATCGCTCGATAGCTTCCAAGTCCCAGCTCGCAGCCGCACCCAGTGGAATCGGAAAAATGGTTCGGTGACCATGTATAACATCGTAACCGAAGATTAACGGAATGTGCAAACGTGTTTCTTTCACAGCCATCTCCTGAAGTTCGCGGGTATACTTCGCAGTAAACGCATTGAAAATTGCTCCCACCCTTCCCTTCTTGATGTCCTCTTTGTACCCTTCACGTATAGTTGGCCCGGTGACATCCCAATCACTTGTATAAAGGGAAAGCTGACCAACTTTCTCTTCTAATGTCATCACACTTATAAGTGAATCAATAGTGGAGTCAGTCCGGTTAGTTGGACTTGGTTTATTGCATGCAGTAAAAAGAACCACAACGCAGATGGGTAAACAATGTTTTAGCATAAATGCTTGTGTCAAGGTTGGTTAGTTAAAATTCAATTTCGTTTTAGCGACCTGTACTTCGGGTGCCGACATAAAGAGATTCCACAATAAACCTGTTCGATAGTTCTCAATCATTACAACAACAGGACCCTGATCGATTGCAAGATAGGAAGTACCCGTCCAGGCTACTGACAAATTAAAAGCATCATAGAATCCATAGTCACCCCACATTTTATCTCCTAGAGTATAATAAAAGAACTTCAATGCCTTCATGGATTCGACCGGGGTATAAGGAAATGAAGACAACGCTGCCGTTGGTGAAATCACGCCTATATCATTCGATGGTGAATTGGCGCTATATCCTGATTGATTATCACTGGCAGTAAGGCCCCAGCAGTTTTCACCATAGTTTGGATATTTTTTTGGATTGGAGACGCAATAGGAATAATTAATCATCGAAGCATTTACATTTTGCTCCCAGTAATTGGCATAATCATCCGTAAAATGAGGGTTCAATCCAAGATAAGAATAATGGACCCAGAATAGCGGGCTTGGTGTTCCCAAAGGGAGCTTTATTGAATAATATGTATTACCGGTTTTTATAGCGCCATTTCTTCCAAATCCATTGGCGTAAACACTTTTTGGAATGGTGTGTGTGGGTGACGCTGCGGCCAGAAAATAGGTGATCTGCTCTTCAAAATATCCATACAGTGGAAAGTTCATGTCCCAATTGTAATTCGGTGACCAATGCCAGTATAAAACCTGTTCATTATTTTTTCTATACCAGTCCCACTCAATGGTTTCCCACAAGGTGTTGATCCGGTTAATCAGATTGTTGCCAACGGTATCGGTCGGTTGCAGATATTGGCGGAAGGTGATTAGACCCTGCGCCATAAAAGATGTTTCTACCAGATCTCCTCCATTATCTTTTGTACTGAAAGGGATTACTTTCCCGGTGTTTCCATCCATCCAGTGCGGCCAGGCGCCGTGAAAGCGATCTGCCTTTTCAAGGAACGTCACGATCTTTTTCATCTGCTGAACACCTTGAGCACGGCTGATGAAGTTACGGTCCATGCCAACAATAATCGCCATAACACCGAATCCGCTTCCGCCGGTCGTCACTGTATTCCCGGAGTTATTGCGTTCTCTTGCCATACCGCTGGCAGGATGGGCAAAGTCATAGAAATACTTAAAAGTCTGTTGTTGAGTTTTTGTCAGCAACGCATCATCGCTGATCGTTGGGAATTTGGGAGCGAGATCTATCTGTGTTATTATTTTAACAGTAGCGCTGGCGTCTAATTTCTTTTTGGATACCGACTGCACCGAGGTTGAAAGGGTGAGATAGTAGGTACTCAAATATTTTAAAGGACTGGAAGTAACAATAGTAACGGCGCTGTCCTGACGGGTGAATGCAATAGAAAGAGGAATATTGCCAATGGGACTTGACAGGATAATATTATCAGGCACCGTAAGCCTATCGATCGGTTCGGAAAAAGAAAGCACTATTTGAGGACTAATTGAACTGTTGGTATACGTGTAACTTAGGGGACGGGCATCTAAGGTGATATTCGCTATTGAAAACGGACTTTGTGATACTGGCGCAGGATTATTCTTAGCGCATGACAGCAGGATACCTGATGCCATGAGAAAAAGGGAATAGTATCCGGACTTCATTATGATTAAGATTTTTTAACAAGATAAAAAAGATAAAAAAAAGAGGGCGCACAAAAAAGAGGCGCCCTCAAACCTAGTAAACCCAAATTATCGCCCTGCTGTTCCTAAATTGAACAATGCAGTTACATCCTTTTGAGCAAGAACAGTGTTAAACACTCTAACATCATCGATTGATGCCGTGGCTAATGGAGCCCAATCAGGACGCGTAGCATTAGGAAAACCAAGGTCGCTTGATGCCATGCTTCCGAATACCGCCAAAGCAGGTACTCGCATCTTCATAGCGCCAGCGGCTGTTCCACGGTGAGTATAACCACCAACAGAAACTCCATTGGCGTAAATAACGAACAAGCCTGTGGAACCTTCCCACGTCATAACATAGTGAACCCAGTCTTTGCCACCTTTGAAGTAAGCACCTGTCTGACCATCAGGGTGGTTAGCATCTGCAGGATCGTTATTCTTGACTGCGAGATTATCTTCTCCTCTTTGTGAATTGTCAGGCAGCGTTGTGCTTAGGTAGTTTTTCAACTCCAATGTATCAGAAGCTGGCAAGTGACGGCCTGTTTCCGCAGTTGCCTGGATATTTCCCCAGAAGTCTGTAGACGTTGGTATGATTCCAAAAAAAGATGTGTAACCACCGCCGGCAACACCTTTCTGGCCTCTAACATTTATCCAAAGACTAACAGTGAAATTGCTCAAGGCATCCGCTGTATTTATTTTGGTAATGGCAGGGTACACCAACGCTCCTTTTGTTAACTGAAGAGCCTTACCAATTCTACCAGGGGTAAAACCAACCGTTCCCAACGTTTTTGTCGGTGCTGTACTGGATATTGCTTCATTGTTAGTATCATCAAAAGTCCAGTGTGCCAACAGATTTGCCTTTGCTACTTCATTGGAATTGTTGAATCCATCAATAGTTGGCAACGCATCGTTGCTTTTTGAGCAACTCGCAATAAACAAGAGTGCCGCTAAAGCAACACCTGATAGAAGATAATTCATTGTTTTTTTCATTTTTAATAGTTTAGTTAAGAAATCGTAAAGTTAATTGTTAAAAAAATTCACCTGAGTATTTCATGGCGATCCACGTACATCAAATTCGTTACTTGAAATTTTTTCTTTCATTTAATATCCTGGGTTTTGTGTCAGTCTGTTTCCACTTAAAAGAATTTGTGAGTTTGGTACAGGCAATAACTCATGCTTACCATCCACAAAATTTGTTTTTCCCGACGCACGCATTACCTGACCCGCCCGGCCTTGTCTCACAAGATCCCAGAACCTGTCATGCTCCATTGCAAATTCAAGTCTTCTCTCTTTCCAGATATCGTCCAAGGTGACGCTACCTTTCGGTAATAATCCTGCTCTGCCTCGAATGAGATTAACTTTACCGAGTGCATCTCCTGTTCCCGTATGAAACGCAGCTTCGGCATTCATCAGCAGAACCTCAGCATATCTTAGAATATGAATATTCTTAGGTCTGTTCTTGTCGTTCGGATTAGCATAAGACTCTTTTAAAACACTAGTGTATGCCTTATAATTATAATAAAGATTCTGTACTGAGTCAGAACTTGGTATTCGTCGACCATCCCATAAGATCGTCCCTTTGTGTGTACCCGAATTATCAATAAAAATGACAGTGGCGTTCTTTCGTTTATCATCAGTCTCATATGCGCTGATTAAATTTGGCGTAGGACCGTTAAATCCATAACCAAGGTCATCCCAACCGCCTAATCCCCCTACTCTGGGGCCCTGACTTACCACATAGTTGTCAATTCCAAAGTTACCATTGTTGAATTTGCCGCTCTCGATTTCAAAAATCGATTCAATATTATTATCGCCTACCTGCCGCCAGATGGTAGCATAGTCGTTGACGAGCGCATACTGTCCAGAAGCGATTACAGCATCCGTCAATGCCTGGGACTTAGCCCATTGTTTCTGATACAAATAAACTTTAGCCAGCAATGTTTGTGCAGTCCCTTTATTAACATGGCCTGCAGCAGACTGTGTGCGAAGTGGAAGGTTATCAATCGCAAACTGCAGATCCCGTGCAATGCTGTCATAGACCACTGTGGATGGCGCGCGCGTAACGAACGACAAGTCATTGCCCGCATCATTAAGATCTTTCGGAACACGCAATACCAGCGGCACATCGCCAAACATGCGCACAAGATTGAAATATAGATAACCCCGAATGAATCGTACCTCGGCCTGGTAAATCTTAAGCTGCTTTGCTTCAATCGATGTTGATTTCGTCAGCTGAACCAATGCTTGATTGGAAGCCCCTACTCCGTTATAATGTCCACTCCAGATCGTTTCACAGAACTTATTGGTGGCTGTCAAGGTAAAATTATCGATGTCACCAATGGGCACTGCCTGATCAGAAAGCGTACTACCTTTATCAGCGTCGTCCGAAATGGTACAGGTTACACTGATCAACCCCCATCCGTGGACATCGCCATTACCAAAACAATCCCCTTGTGTAAGGCTATTATAAACCCCAGTCACTAATTTCTGAGCAAGGTTTGGATCCAGGTCCACCGTTTCTCCTCCTTGAACTTTGACATCAAGAAATTTTTCGTCACACGAGAAAATAGTCAAGGCCGAAACCAGAAATAATGTTAATGATTGATTGAATAATCGTTTCATCATTTTTAACTATTTAAAATCCTATGTTAACACCAACAGCTACCGTTCTTGTAGTGGGGTACGCCGATAATTCGATGCCCGAACTAATCACTTCACCGGGTAGCTCTGATGTAAATCCACTGTATTGTTTGAATGTGAAAAGGTTTTGAGAAGTGGCATACACTCGCAGGTTCGTAACACCAAACTTGCTCAGCGCCGGTGGAGGTATTGTGTAACCAATTGTGAGATTGTTTATCCGAAAGAACGTTCCAGACTCAACAAAATAGTCTGAAGCCAATTGGTTACCGGTGTTAGCCCCAGGTTGTGTCTGACTCTGATTGGAAGAAGTCCAACGGTCATACACAACTGATTTCTCAACGTTATCAGTACCTAAAATTCTTACACCTTTTTTTCCGTTATAAATTTTGTTTCCAACGTTGCCATATATACTCATGTTAACGTCCCAGCGCTTGTAGTTGACTCCAAGATTAAGCCCGAAGTAAGCAACAGGCTGGTACGATCCTACATATTGACGATCTTTATTGTCAATCACGCCATCCCCATTGGCATCCAGGTATTTAAAATCTCCGGCGTGCGCTGTGGGCTGAATCTGTTTTCCGTTTTGATCAACATATCCCGCAGCCTCACTATCGCTGTTGAATACGCCAATTGTTTTTAGCACATAAAAACTTCCAACAGGGTGCCCAACATCCGTGTTTGTTACAAATCCCTGAGAGCCTACACTACCACCCTGAACAGGTAGTCCACCATTTAAGGCAACAACATTATTGGTGTTGAACGTTGCGTTAGCACTGATCGAATAGGACAGGTTGTCATTGATCATATTCTTCCAATTGACCACAACTTCCAACCCTTTATTCGAAATGATGGCTGCATTCGTCAAGACAAGGTGGTCGAGATCATAGATCGTGGAGAATACCGGCTTATTTATAAGGGCATTGTTTACGGTTTTGTCGTAGTAATTAATTTCTCCTGTGAGTTTCGATTGAAGTATCCCAAACTCAACTGCGAGATCATACTCTTCCGTAACTTCCCAAGTTATGTTTGGATCTTTAAACTGATTGATCTGTGCTCCGTTAGTAGCGGCAGTTGTGCTGCCGGTATAAGGATAAGGCAAGTTGAGTGCAACCGTATTTATATAGGAATCACTTGGTATCTGGTCGTTTCCAACCTTTCCATACGACCCGCGTATTTTGAGAAAATCGAATAACTTTTGGTTCGCCATAAAATCCTCTCGTGACAGGACCCATGCAACACCAATGGAAGGATATTGCTGCCAGCGATTCTGACTAGGCAATCTGGAACTACCATCTCTTCGAATAGTAGCAGTTAAAAGATACTTTCCATCAAAACCATAATTTAATCTCGCGAGATATGAATTGCGGGTCCATGCATCGCCACTGCCATCATTCGTGGACGTATTCGCATCTCCTGTATTGAGATACCAGAGATTTGGATCTGCAGGCACATCCTTACGAAACCCGCTAAACGCCGTGTTGTTATATTTTTCAGCCGTAGTACCCCCCAAAAATGTAAACTCATGCTTGTCGAAATTCTTAGTAATGGTAAATGTATTGTCCCATACCCACCGGAACGACTGGGTGTTCCTCATGTTAAGGGAACTTAAAGCGTTTCGCTGATTACCACCAGCCGTTATAAAGGTCGAATTATCACTTTCGAACTGATAATTATAGGCACGACTGACTAAATTCTTCAAATCAAAACCCAGGGATGACCGAAGGGAAAGCCATGACAATGGTTTAACCTCCAGATAGGTTGACCCCTGCAAGCGATCTTCTTTCACTTTGATACTATTATTTTTGATGTCAAGCAGAGGATTTCCAACATTCTGATAGGCCGATGTGTTGCCATATTTTCCGTCAATAATATTAGGTATGATTGGCGCCGCACGATACGCATCATTGTAAACTGAGCCCACATTACCAAAAGCATCAATGCTTATGTTGTTAAAGCCGTTCTGATTGATACTGTTAGCATATGATGCAGTAATTCCAAATTTTATATTGTCAGTAATTTTATAATCATTATTTAGACGAAGGTTGAGTCTCTTAAATGAATTGTCAATAACAATACCGTTGTCTTCAAGGTATCCCACATTGAATAGATATGTTACCTTGTCCGTTCCCGAGGAGAGCGAAAGATTATGACTCTGTTGCCAGCCGGTTCTTAATATCGTTTTATACCAATCGGTATCGTACGTTGAAGCAGGTGGCACGGTACCGGTGGCTGCCTGAATGTAATTGCCATATTCCCTGCTATTAGCCATCTCTATAAGATTCGCAGCTTGCCTAAAACCTATATTGTTATTATAGGTTATTTTAAGCTTGCCACTCGCTCCTCGCTTTGTAGTAATAATAATAACGCCGTTAGCGCCCCGCGAACCGTAGATGGCTGCCGCTGATGCATCTTTAAGGACATTCATTTCCACTATATCCGCCGTGTTGATGTTGGATATGTCATCGGTTAACACACCATCCACAACAAACAATGATGTTGTTCCAGCCAATGTTGTTC
>JBBRON010000017.1:0-100142 GCA_038229375.1 Cytophagales bacterium
TACCTGAACCTCCTGGAGTTGTTACAACTACGTTACCCGAAGTACCTGCTGCAACAGTCGCCGTAATGCTGGTTGCTGACACTACAGTAAATGACGTCGCATTTGTTCCACCAAAGGTTACCAAAGTCGCGCCAGTAAAGTTTGTACCAGTAATTGTCACTACTGTTCCTGTTCCAGCGCTGGTTGGTGTGAATGAAGTGATTGTAGGTGCTGGAATAAATGTAAAGCCTGAAAGTGCTCCGTTGCCGGCCGCGGTTGTTACAGCGACATTACCGGAGGTTCCGGCTGCAACAGTTGCTGTAATACTTGTTGCCGAGACTACAGTAAACGAAGCTGCATTTGTTCCACCAAAGGTTACCGCTGTGGCACCAGTAAAGTTTGTACCCGTAATTGTCACTACTGTTCCTGTTCCAGCGCTGGTTGGTGTAAATGATGTAATGACGGGTGCAGGAATTATTGGACTATTCCGGATGATGGAGATCGTATTGTTATTATAATTTGTCGTCACCAAATCGGATATCCCATCGCAGTCAAGATCACCGATCGCTATGTTAAGCGGGAAGGAGCCTGCTCCGATCGATAGATCCACTTTGGCAGCAAATGAACCACTCGTGATTGGGCCCGGTGCACCGATGATGTTGGTAAAGATCGATACGGAGTTTGCGCCGCTAACCGCCACTATCAGGTCTCTTTTCCCATCGCCATTCATGTCCGCAATTTTTACATCGTAAGGAGTAAACCCGGTCGCGAAATCAGTTTTTGTTGCAAAGGACCCGGCGTTGATTACGCCTAACGTACTGGTGTTTCGAAGCACCGACATGTTATCGGTCGTTTCATTCGCGGTAGCAAGATCAATCTTACCATCGCCATCAAGATCGCCGAGCACAAGCGATTGAGGATACGTTCCTGTCGCAAAATCAACTTTACCTGCAAAGGATCCAGAGTCCATAAAAAAGCCTGCAGTGGTAGTGTTTCTTAAAACAGATACCGTATTATCAAAGTAATTCGCGGTGGCGATTTCGGGCTTGCCATCGCCGTCAATGTCTGCCGCGACAACGAAATGTGGAGCAAGCCCAACCGCAAAAGGAATAGCTGGCTGTAGAACAATTGAGCCAAAGGGACTATTGTTTTGCATCACATAAACCGAATTCGAATTGAGACTCGACATAACAAGATCTCCCAGGCCATCACCGTCAAAATCGGCTATAGCAATGCTGTTTGGTGAATCGATTGTATAATCAGCGCGTACCTGAAGGCTAATGGTACCGGGAGTAAAACTGAGGCTGCGAAACACCGATATGGTGTTATCGTCACCATTTGCGACCACAATGTCTGGATACCCATCACCATCGAGATCACCGATTGCTACACTGAGTGGAGTGTTTATCGACGTAGATCCCACTGTGTAGGAAACGCGTGGAGCAAGGGTGCCGGCATTGATTATTCCGCTGGTGCTGGTGTTCCGAAAGATTGAGATCTGACCAGCGGATGAATTGGCAACGACCAGGTCCGCCTTACCGTCCAGGTCAATATCGCCAATCGCAGTATTATTAGGACGGCTTCCTGTGCCGAAATCAAAATGCGCAGAAAAGTCCGCCGTGGTGATAGTGGGTTTATTGGGTGTAAACGTTGGAGTAAAATTGGTCCGGCCATAGGCAATCAATCCGGTAATGTAATTGAGCACCGTTATCGGAGCATAAGTCGCTCCGGTAGGCACTGTCACAATAAGCTGAGTAGTAGTTGCCGACGAAACAAATGCCTGTGTTGCTCCAAACATTACGACATTGTTGGATGGTGTTGCATTGAAGCCGGTTCCAGTTAATGTTACAGAACTTCCTGGGGCGCCGGAGTTCGGCGAAAAAGATGTTAGCGTCGGCTGGGCAAGTGCACCGAACATGGAAAGGAACGCAATCAGAAACGTTCCGGTAGTGAGCTTCCTGGGCGAAATTCTACTCACGCTATTTGTTTTCCGGGTGGAGAAGGCCTTGGTGTTCGCGATACTATTAATAAGGAGTATACCTTCGGCGTCGCATATTGTTAATAGCCATTTGGCACGTGAGTGGAAGTTCATCGGAATAGCGTAGGTAAGATTAAAGTCGTACACAAGTTAGGGTGACCTGGCAGGAGGGTATCTCACCCCTTAAAGGTATATTCAACAAATACCCACTTGGGGGTAGTTTGCCACTAAAAATTGTGTATGCTTACTGGAATGGACTTTTGGCTAGCCGTTTCTTTCGATCGCGAATTTTACCAGGCTGGCGGTATTATTGATCTTTAACTTCTTCATCAGATTTTTCCTGTGCGTTTTAATAGTGTCCACGCTCAGGAACAACTTTGCCGCAATCGCGGGATTGTTATTTCCCTGTGCAATAAGGTCCAGTATTTCAACTTCTCGTTTTGTTAAAGAAGAAACGGATCCAAAGCCATCTGCTTTTTTGTTCTCCAGCATAGCAAGTGTTACGCTATCGGAAAAGAATTTGTGACCAGACGCGATCTTGCGGATGGCTTCCAGAATTTCATCCCTTCCACTACTTTTTAATATATAGCCTTTTACTCCAAGGCGATACATCTTTTCAATGAAAACCCGCTCGCTGTGCATGGTTAAGATCAAAATCTTGACGTTAGGAAAGTCGCGGGCCAGTTCAACGGCAGTTTGAAATCCGTCCTTGCGTGGCATCTGAATATCCATCATCACGATGTCGGCCGGATGTTTATTTAATTTTGTAAGCACTTCCTCGCCGTCTTCTGCCAATGCGACAATCTCAAGATCGGGGATGTCACTCAGCATGCGATGCAAGCCTTCCAGCAGCACTTTATGGTCGTCGGCGATAATAAGTTTAATGCGATCCATCTTTTATACTTTCAAAGGTATCTCTATTATTATAGTAGTGCCTCTGCCCGGCATGGAATCGATAGAAATCGATCCATCCAGCAACAGCACTCTCGAATACAGGTTTTTTAATCCATTACTGGTCTTTTTTGATAATCCTTGATCCACTATGAATCCTCTTCCGTTGTCTTCAGCAGCCAGCTGCAGTATGGAGTCATGTTGGATCAACTGAACAGAGACTTCAGTCGCCTCTGAGTGTTTCATTATATTGTTCACAATTTCCTGGAAGACGCGATACAAAGCCAGCTCGATGTCGGGGTTAAACCGCGGATCGGTTGTATCATTTACAAACTGGATTTCTATCCCTTTCCGAAGCTGGACGTTTTTGATTTCTTCCTCAATCGCGCTCACCAGACCGAACTGTACCAACGATGGTGGATGCAAATTGTAGGAAATGTTTCTGAGCTCGGCAGTAATTTCCTGAAGCGATTTTTTTGAATTGTCAAACAACAATTTATCCTGACCTGAAACATTATGCTTCTCACTCAGCATGCCGACGTTGAGCTTAACATTCGTAAGTAATTGTCCTACGCTATCGTGAAGATCGGTCGCTATCCGCTTGCGCTCACGTTCTTCCGCATCCACAATGGATTTCATTTCCTGTTTTTGTTGTTGTTTTAGCTTTTCATTTTCTTTTTTCTTTATTTTTCTATCAACCAGAAGAACAGAAGTAGACAAGGCAAATGCGATAATCAGTCCAACGATGGTTCTAAACCACCACGTCATTTGAAATGGGGCAGCAATGATTAATAGCGTAGAAGCACCGGTCTCATTCCATACACCATCGTTGTTACAGGCTATCACACGGAAGGTATAAGTGCCGGGGGTAATTTTTGTATAACTGGTTTTGCGTTCCGTTCCTGAATTTTTCCAGCCATCATCATAACCTTCTAGTTTGTATTTGAACTTTACATCCTTGATTGACGTAAAGCTCAAGGCAGTGAAGGCGAACTCGGTCCTCCCTTCATTATAAGGAATTGTAGTGGTTGTCAGTGCGCGGTACACTGAATCCTCTGTCTTGATGGATTCGATGATGACAGGTGGAGGCAAGAGATTATCGGTAACAGTATTGAAATCAATTTTCACACACCCGTTTAAAGTTGGAAAGAGATAGATATTCTTTTCTATTTCGCATTTGGATTGCTGCATTCCGCCATTGAATTCGGCGCTGCGAAATCCATCGGACCGGTCAAAGAGAATCGGATTTAATTTAGCGTCTTTCTTATCCAGATAGGCCAATAGATTTCGCTTTCTCAATTTTGTTAAACCCTTATTACCGGTAAGCCACAAATTTCCCTTGCCATCATCAGTAATCGTAGAGATCACATTCTCAAATAATCCATCGGTCACCGTCAATTCGTAAAAGCGCGAGCCATTGTAGATCAATAATCCGTAGCCGTAGGATCCGAAGTATATCAAACCTTGGTTGTCTTCGTGTGATCCCCTCAGGAATTGCGTTTTAAAATTTACTGAAGAATCGAATTTTTTAAATTCTTTGTTCGATTTGTTATATTGAAATAGCACTTTATCAGAAAGCAGCCACATATTTCCTCTACTATCCTCAAAAAATGAAGTTATCAGCGTGCCGTTTAATTGGTCATTTAACGAATGAGGTGAAAGCTGATTGTCTTGAAGGGTGAATAGTCCATTATTTGCACTAAACAGCAACTCATTCGAATTGGTTTTATAGGTTGATCTGAACATCTTGTTTCCGTTTCCGGGATTCTGGATTTCGGTAGTTTTGCTATCCTTACTTTTAGTCACAAAAGGTTGCGCGTTGCATATAATATAATATTCGTCTTTTTTGTATTCCACAACGCCGTATGGATAACTGGATGAGGATACTGCATTTTTTGGAGGCACATTCACCGACTTACCATTCTCAATTACTTGTAACCCCGAATTATGGGTACCGATGATAATTCGCCCGTTACTATCCTTCATTATGGGATAGATATTGTGATTGGTGATTGCCGGATCCAAATCCACATAGTCCGGTCGGAATCTATTAGCCTTAATCAATCCACAGGTCGAGGTTGCGTACCATATATTTTCTTCCCTGTCTTTAAAGACATACTTGATTCGGGTCCCTGGACATTGAAGGTCAAGATCGACGGGTTGAAATTGTTCTTTATCTATTTCAAAAGTGATGAGTCGATCACTGTTGTTAAAGGAAAATAGAAGTTGGTTGGTCTGGAGCTGAAATATTCCAAGAACATAATTCCCATACCGATAGTCAGGCGGGATGACATACTCTTTGATCAGACGGTGATTCTGTATCTTATAAAGCGAGGTTGGACCGCTGATCCAAAGCGTGTTACTATCAGCAGAGTAGGATGAAGCATACACTACATCGGGAAGTTGATTGTAAAAATGATCTTCCAAAAGAGAACCGTCATTCCAAATACGCGTGGATCGACCGTGTTCCAAAATCATTTCACCCGAACTTGTCTCGTAAATATTTTGAACGTTCAATTTCCCCAGAGCTTCGTATTCTTTTAAGATCAGTAAGCTATCGTCATCCAACACCAGAATGCCCGACTTTTCAGTTATGACCCAGATTCTTCCCTGTTTATCTTGTGTAATTTGATTCACCATTTGCTGGCCGATGCCAAGCTGGTCTGAGATATTTTTGAACGTATGGTTTTCATAGACCACCAGTCCGCCGCCAAGCGTGCCAATGAAGAGTCGTCCTTTGTGATCTTCAAATGTTGTAGAGACGCGATTGTTTTTTAGCTCAGGTTCTGTGTTTACATCAAACACCTGGAAACGCACTCCGTCAAATCGGGCAATCCCTCCTTGAGTTGGTACCCATAAGTAGCCATCCCTTGTTTGCGTGATCTGGCCCACTGAATTCTGAGGCAGACCCTCGTCCACGGTCCAACGTTTGAATCCTGCTTCATTTCTTTGCGCATGGAGAATAGTCGGTGCGGTGCCCAGGAGCAGGGCCAGCAGTGCAGTTTGTTGAAGTGCGGATGAAATCAGGGAACCCAAATCATTGATTTGAGCCAAATAACATTAAATAATCGCACTTTTTAGTCAGATATCGAGGTCCTTTTTTGTTAGTGGTGGTAAATAGATTCGATCATCAAAGTGGATCCTCAATGATACCTTCTGCTTCTTTCAACATTCCTGCTATTGCTTTGTATTTACCGGATTCCGATCCTATCACCTCAAAAACCTGCCGTAGTCGCGTTAGACGACCTTGCGTTTCTTTCACCATATCTTCAAGTGCCTGAATTAATTTTTCAGGACTTGCCTTTTTGTCGTTTTTAATGCTTTTGTGCTCGTTGTTTTCAGAACCGAAGTTATCTTTTAGTCCTTTCTCAAAAAGGTCATAATGCTGTGAGGCTGTTTCCTGGCCAGCCTCCTCTTGCGATCTTAATTCTTCGTTGAAATTTCCGGTTGGTTGTACTTCCATGCTCATATTTCTCTTTTTTTGTGGAATGCTATCCTCACTCTCACCTGACTGGGATAAAAAATTATGATTCTTCTCTTATTCAAAAGTAATTATTGGAATAACTCCAGTCGGCTGGCAATGTGAAGACTTACCAGCAAGGCTGCCATATCGAAACATGCCATCACTGTCTTAAATCTGGCAATAACTATTTTTCAACTACAACTTCTGTATTCTTAACTGGTGCTGACGAAACATAAAGAACGCTTCCTAGAAATGCGATGGCCATCATAACGACAATAGCGAATTTTGTAATAGGTTTCATACGTGCTTGAATTATTGCTTCATCCCTATAATGAAATAACGGTGCCAGAAAAGAGGACCTCACCGGTTGATAATAAGGGTTATATCATTAGTGATGGTGATTTAGATTCGGGGAAACGGGTAAAATATTCCTCGATTCAATTGAATTTCGAGGCATCACCCTGCAATATATGTGTCTGGCACTGGCACAGTATTTTATAGTTCATAGTTGTAATACAAACTAAAACTATATTCATTATGAAAAATTCCGCTAACATATTCCTGGGGATACTAGGCGCCGCGACAGCTGGCGTAATCATTGGGATGTTAATTGCGCCAGAAAAGGGTGAAACCCTTCGCAACAACATCAAGGGTACTGCTTCTGATCTTGCAAAGAAACTCACTGACCTTATTGCATCCGGAAAGGATCACTATGAAGAAGTGAAGAACACAGCAATAAGTGAGGCTACTGAGTTTGAACGTGAAGCCAATAATACCTACAAGAAAGCAAAGGCTTCCATTTAATTTAGTGAACAGTAATTATAGCAGGGCAGGTTTTCCTGCCTTGCTCAATTTTTTACAAGACGATCCATGGAAGAGTTAAAAACCAAAGCCGGATCTTTGACTGATCACGTTTCTGACTACATCGAAACGTATGTTAAGTTGACGGTAGTGAATGCTACACAAAAGGCAACAGGCGTTGCATCAGTAAGTTTGATCGCTGTACTGGTTACTTTCTTTTTCATGTTTGTCTTCATGTTTATCGGCGTTGGAGCAAGCATGTGGCTCGGCGAAGTTCTCGGTGATATGAAGATCGGCTACTTTATTGTTGGGGGTTTTTATTTCATCTGTGCGCTGATAATTATCGCCTTGAGAAAGAAGATTGTTTTTCCATATGTTAGAAATCAAATAATCCGGAAAGTGTATGAATAGGATACAGACCTATGACGACCTCTTGAACGAAAAGGCGGAACTGGAGAAATTACTGCTGGTTCAGCGTAGTATTGTTCGTCAGGATATTGCCGAATTAAAAGAAGAGTTGCGCCCGGCAAAACAACTGGTATCTTTTCTGGGGAAAATTACACTGCGTGATAAAAACAATTCCCTCTTAAATCTTGGAGTGGATGTGGTTGGAGATGTCCTGATAAAGAATTTCCTTCTTGCCAAGACGGGATGGGTTTCGCGACTTATATTGCCCTACTTTATAAAAACGTTCACGTCAAATGTGATCAACAAAAATGGACAGGGCATTGTTAAGAAATTAACCAATGGTTTTAGAAGTCAAAAAAGCTAACAGCGTTATTTCAAGGCTACCGAAGCTGTTTCAAACCAGTAATTTTTAAGCTGGTTTACTACCTTCAAAAGCTCTGAGTAGCTGTCAGGTTTTACCACGTATGTATTGGCCCCGAGTTCATAGCAGCGGGCTATTTCAGCCTCGTTTTTGGTTGTTGTAAAAATGATTACTGGTATTTTCTTCAAAAGGGGATGTTGCTTCAGCTCTTTTAACGCTTCACGACCATCTTTTTTTGGCATATTCAAATCAAGGAGGATCATCCGTGGATAATGTTCCTGTCCTTTTGCTGTCAGAACCTTCAACAGCTCAACGCCATTGTTAGCAAAAACAAGCTCAATGTCCAATCCGGTCTCTTTGAAAGCCGTTTCTAGCAGTAATCGATCATCACTGTCATCTTCGGCAATTAGTATCGTTCTGTTCTCCTGCATTTGAAAATTCCAATTAAGCCTGACAATGGGGCGGAAAGATACCCATTTTACATTCTTAAAGGGGAAAATACAACCTAAATGTCGCCCCAACCCCAGACTCTCCAGTGGCGGTAATAAAACCCTCATGATTGGCCATGATCCGCTGACAAAGGGATAGTCCAAGTCCCTTGCCTTCATAAATATCCTCGTGACTGTGAAGCTTTTGAAACAGGATGAAGATTCTATTGGAGTATTCTTCCTCGAACCCAATGCCGTTATCGGCTACTAAAACCATCAAATATTGACGCAAAGGATTCAGAAGGTCGTTTTCTTTACCCATTACACTTGAACTTGAAATGAGTATTCGGGGGCTAACATCTGGTTTTGAAAACTTAAGCCCATTTGAGACGAGCTCAGTGAAAAGCATTTCAAGTTGATGGGGGTATCCCATCACCGTGGGGATGGGTGACGCCTCGATGACAGCGTTCAGAGAGTTGATTTTTGACGAAAGAGCAGTCTGTATTTTGACGATTATATCTGACAAATTCACACTTTCAATTTTTCCGTCAGGTGTTGACAGACTTGTAAAAGCTGAAAGGTCAGCAACAAGTTCCCGGACCCTGAATGCATTTGTATTTATTCGTTTTAGAATTGCCAATACCTCGTGAGGAACCTGATTCTTAAACTTTACTATCAGTGCGTCGCTGAAGATCCCAATCTTGCGCAATGGTTCTTGTAAATCATGCGACGTTACATGCGTGATCTGTTGCAGCTCGGCATTAGATCTGTTGAGCGCGTGAAATCTGGTTTCGAGCAGCGTCTGGGCTGTGTTTCTTTGCTTTAATTCCTGCATCAGCAAGACAAACGTAACAAAGGAAACTATCGCCGTAATCGAGATGATTACCTTGAAATAGTTTGGAGTGATTCTCTCAAATTTTAATTTTTTTATGGCTCGTTCCTTTAGCAAATCCTGTTCCGACTTCATTATTGAATTGATAACGCTTCTGAAATCATCCATTCTGACTCTGCCCTCCTCGAGTCTTTTATTCAATGACTGTGCAGAAATAAAAGGACTGATGTTCAGAGTTTGCTCCATGATTTGAAATTTTTCCCAGATGACTGCTTTTAGGGTATCGATCTGCTCGTTTTCGTTAGCGTTCTCAATTGTTAGCTGTTTCAGACTGTCTAGCGTCACGGGTACTTCCAATCGGGCAATGAGGAGTGGCCGGAGAAAGGAGGAATCTCTCGTTAATAGGAACCCCCTTTGGCCTGTTTCTGCGTCTACAACCTGCGAATGTATTTTTTGAAGATTGTTCATTACCACCTGGGTATGCTCTACCAGCGCGGAGTATTCTGAATAGGAATTAAGACTATTAAAAAGGAGTAGTGAAAACGACAATAAAACGAGTATTGAAAACCCGAACGCAATGGAGTAAAGTTGACTTTTACGCATAATCCGTATAAACGTAGAATTTTTTCTACAATATTGGAATTAAGTTCAGCATCTGAAAATCGTTGATAATCGGGCTGAAATTTTGTTTATTAATGATAATCAATTAGTTACAATATCAGTTACTATTAAATGTTATAGCCACAGATTTCTGGCTCCTGCATTGCCTGTTCCACACACAGGAACCTAAACCTCAAATGTATGCTTAAGCAAGTTGGAACACAGAAACAGCATTTCAATGTCCTGCCTCAACAAATACAGCTTTTAAAATTATTTCACCTCACCACAATTGAATTGCAGCAACGAATTCAGGGAGAGTTGAATGATAACCCGTTGTTGGAGGAAGATGTTAACGAGGAAGATAAGATTTCCGCTGAATCACAAAGCGATGAAGTTCAGGATTATCAGGATGAAGAAGAATATGCTTACGATGATATTCCTGACTATAAGCTCGAGCATAACAACTACCTCGCAGAAGATGCTACTCAACGTCCTTTTGCGGAAGCCTATGATTTCAGAAAATCATTGAAAGAGCAAATCGCCGTAAATCTTAAGAATGAAAGAGACTCTTTGATAGCGGATTTTTTAATTGACTCATTGAACGAGCAGGGTTTGCTGGACATGGATGCTTCATCCATCGCCGACAGCATTTCATTTCAAAACCAGATCGTGGTGGAGGCCGAGGATGTTGAGCAGATCCGCCTTCTACTCATGCAAATTGAGCCTTGTGGCATGGGAAGCAGAACGATTAAGGATTTCTTACTGTTTCAGTTGCAAAGAATGGAGCCATCGGAATCTGTGCAGAATGGCATCAGTTTATTGAGTGAACATTTCCAGGATCTCTCACACCGGAACATGGAAAAGATAGCGTCTAAAATTCAAATTACTGAAGATGAATTGAGAGATGTGATCAAATTAATTGGATCACTGAAGATGAAACCATTTACCGAATTACAATCTTCAGCAGCCGCTCCTCAGGTTATTCCGGATTTTATTATTACAGAAAATGGCGATAAGCTTGAAGTGTCATTGTACCGTCAACGATCATCAACATTATTTATAAATCAGTCGTTGACCAAGATGCTCGAAAAAGAGAAGAAGGCAGATAAGGCAACGGTCACCTATTTGAAAGGAAAATTGAACTCGGCGCAGTGGTTTGTTGACGCCATCAAACAGCGTGAGACAACGATGATGAAAATCATGACTGCGATTATCGGATTTCAGACTGAGTTTTTCAAGGAAGGCGACATTCGCATGTTGAAACCTATGATCCTTAAAAATATAGCGGAACAGATCGGTATGGACATATCAACCGTGTCGAGAATCACCTGCAATAAATATGCGGACACACCCTTCGGCACGATTTTGCTAAAGAGTTTATTCTCAGAAGGTGTAGAGAACGAGCAGGGTGAGATGATCAGTAATCGCGTTATTCAGACCGCTATTGAAGAAGTGGTGAAAACCGAGGACAAGAGTGCGCCATACACTGACCAGCAATTGGTATCAATTTTATCAGGAAAAGGATTTGATATTGCGCGACGGACAGTATCGAAATACCGTGAGCACCTGCAGATCCCGATTGCACAACGCAGGGCTGCCTGGCATTGAAATGAGGATAGTAATTTTGGGGAATGCGTTTTACCTTAGATTTTTCAATTAACTCAAGAATATAGCATGCAAAAGATATTGGTGATAGATGACGATCGCGACATGCGATTCCTGCTATTGCGCTATTTGAAAAAGAATGATTTTGAAGTTTTTGAAGCCGAAAGTGGAAAGACGGCCCTTGGCTTGCTTACCAAGGTAAAGCCTGACCTGATTCTATGCGACTTCAAGCTCGGGGATACAAATGGAAATGCTCTATTAAAAGAAATTAAGGAGCATTATAATGATATACCTGTGATTATCATTACGGGGTATGCAGATATCAAGATCGCAGTGGAGGTCATGAAGTCGGGTGCCTATGATTATGTTATCAAGCCATTAATTCCGGATGAGATATTATTAACGATTCGGAAAGCGCTGGCAGGAGTTCCCAAAGACGAATCGGCAGCTTCTGAGTCTACTTCTCCTGTCGCGGCTGGAAAGGCCAAATCAGTTACAACGGTTTCCGGACAGTACATTTTTGGTGATGGCCCGGTATTCAAGAGCCTTCTCGAACAGATTAATCGGGTAGCCCCAACGAATTATAGTGTTATCATCTATGGTGAGACGGGGAGCGGTAAAGAAGCGATTGCTCAGGAAATACACAAGAAAAGTGTGCGTAAGCTCAAGCCATTTGTTGCTATTGACTGTGGCGCGTTATCGAAGGAACTCGCAGGCAGTGAGTTGTTCGGTCATGAGAAAGGTGCCTTTACGGGCGCACAAAATCAAAAGATTGGAAATTTTGAGATAGCCAACGGTGGAACAATTTTCCTGGATGAGATTGCAAATCTTCCGTACGATGTTCAGGTATCGCTTTTGCGTGTTGTTCAGGAGAGAAAAATGCGCAGGGTGGGTGGCACAAAGGATATTGATCTTGATGTGCGAATCCTCGTGGCAAGTAATGAACTACTTTGGGACAATACGCGACAGAATAAAATGAGATTCCGCGAAGATCTGTATCATCGCTTCAATGAATTTACGATTACCGTACCACCGTTGCGCGAACGCAAGGATGATATCAAAATATTTGCCCAGCATTTCCTCTCGATTACCAATACTGAGTTGAACAAAGATGTGAAGGGTTTCACGCCGGAGGTAGATGATATTTTTAAAAATTATATTTGGTATGGCAACCTGCGTGAGTTAAAAAATGTGATCAAGCGTGTGGTGTTGCTTACTGACACCGAATATATAGAAGCTCGGTCGCTTCCGTTTGAGATTTCTAATTTTTCAAAATTGCTTTTTCCAAGCGAGCCAACGGCATTACCCGACAGGCTGACAGATCATATTTCACCTTCAGTTGTTACATCGGTGCCATCCTCACACGGCTTGCCAGCTAGTGTAACGGAGACGATAAAAGGTGCGAGTCTTGATGCAGAATATGAATTGATTCTGAAGGTGTTAAAAGAGGTAAAATTCAATAAGACAAAGGCAGCAAAGATATTGAACATTGACAGAAAGACGCTTTACAACAAACTTGATGAGTATAAGGTGTTGAGTGGAAAGTAAAAGAGAATTTAAAATGGCCTCAGCCAATGATGAATTTGATATTAATAATCCGAAAGGAATTATTAATACAGGGGATGATGTTTTGCTCCAAAGCATTTATGATTTTTTCCCAGGCCTGGTCTACGTCTATGATCTGGACAGGAAGCAATTAAAATATATTAATAAAAAGATAACGGAGTCACTTGGGTATTCTTTTGATGATATCCGGGAATGGAAACAGGATATAGGCAGGCTTATTTTTAAGGATGATGTCGAGCTTGTTCATCAAGAGATAGAGAAATTTCATGAATTAAAGGAAAATGATGCCCATGGGTATAAGTGCCGACTAAATCGTAAAGAAGGAGATTATATCCATTTTCAGGTGACAGGGAGGGTTCTTAGACGCGATGATAAGGGCAGGGCGGAATCGGTGTTATTTATAGCACAAGATATCAACGAGCAAATTCGTTCGGCAGATGAATCCAGAGCATTTAAGGAGCTGATGGATGATACCGAAAATCTGCTTCGGTTTGCTACCTGGACGTGGGATGCGACGACGAATAAGGAGCGCTGGAGCAAGGGTATTTATTCATTGTTGAATTACGAGGAGAATGATATTGAATCCACATTGACTACTAATTTTTTTCTGGACCATGTCGTAGCGAGGGATCGTGAAAGAATCGATCGGTTGTATAACGAGGCTATTGAAAACCGGCGTGAATTTTTGAATTATGAATTCACACTTATTACTCATGACGATGAGGCCAAAATAGTTCACAGTTCTATAAAATTCAGATATTCAAATGGAGTTTTGCTAGGTGGGTTTGGTATCAATAGGGATGTCACGGAGAAATCATCTTTAATAAATAGTTTGCTGACGTATCAGGAGATGATTATGGAACGCGATTTGTTTCTTGACCAGGGCACTTTTGAGATGGATCTTGAGACGGGTAATGTTACATGGTCGGATGGCATGTATAGTTTATATGGATACGATCCGGAAATAGACAAGCAGAAATTTCCTATAAATGATGAGTTTTATAAAAAACATTTATTAGATGATAATTTTGAGAGCTTTAACACCAAACGGAAGTCTTCCTTTGAAATGGAAAATTCCAGGGTGTGGCAGTATCAGATAGTTACGAAGACCGGTGCAGTAAAACAGCTTGAAACTTTTGAAAAATTGATCAGGAATTCAAAAGGAGATTCTGTTAAGGTAATTGGCACCACGCTTGATGTGACCAAGATGATAAATTATGAACGCGAGCTGGAAAGAAAGATTACGGAACTGAAACGTTCAAATAAAGACCTTGAGGATTTCGCCTACATAGCCTCGCATGATTTGCATGAACCTTTAAGAAAAGTGCACTCATTTGCCGATAGGCTTAAAATACAATACGGCGAATCGCTGGAGGAGGAGGGTAGAGGATATCTGGATAGGATTCTGACGGCGACGCAGAATGCCCGCCTGATGATTGATGGATTAATGGAATTCTCACGTCTTTCAAGGAGCAGCTTGTGGTTTGAAAAAATTAAACTTCAGGAAGTGGTTAGTGAAGTGCTTAGTGATCTGGAGTTGAAGATTGAGGAAACGAATGCAATTATTACTGTTGATTTCCTTCCGGAAATTGAGGGAATGTACCTTCCGTTAAAGCAGTTGTTCAGCAATATTATTTTAAATGCTATCAAATTCAGAAAAACGGATGTATCACCGATCATCTCAATAAAATGCATGAGACTCACCCGGCTTCAGACTACGGACCTCAATCTTGATATGAATACCGAGTATTATAAATTGATGATCAAGGATAATGGAATAGGATTCGAAGAGGAGTATGCGGAGACGATATTCCAGATGTTCGAAAGATTAAACGGTAAAAATGAGTTCCCTGGATCAGGCATTGGACTGGCGCTCTGCAAAAAAATAACTGAGAATCATCAGGGGATCATCCAGGCGAACAGCACCCTTGGAGAAGGGACAATGATCTCAATAATTTTACCCGAAAAACACAATTGAAAAATGATTGAAGCTCAGGCTGCTGTCCGTGTTTTGGTGGTTGACGATGAAGAGGATGATTTTATCCTCACAAGTGCTCAAATCAAAGACATAAGTTCGCGCAAATTTGTTATTGAGTGGTGTTCCAACTACAAAAAAGCGGTTGAGCGGATGCTGAAAGCAGAGCATGATATTTATTTTATTGATTATCTTCTTGGAGCAAAAACAGGATTGGACTTGCTGCGCGAGCCTTCCCTTAAACAGAATGAAGAACCTGTTATTTTATTAACGGGACAAGGAAATCAAGCAATCGATCTTGAGGCAATGAAGCTCGGTGCTGTTGATTATCTCATTAAATCTGAATTAAATCCGGAAAAGCTGGAGCGCTGTATACGATATTCTCTTGAGCGCGCTGCCATTCTTAAAGCTTCACGGGCGAATGAAAGGAAGTACAGAAATATTTTCGAAAAGACTCGTGACGTGATTTTCGTGGCGGATAATCACCTGAAAATCATCAATATCAATGAAGCTGCTTCTGTGCTTCTGGAAATGGACCGGGCAGCCCTTGCCGACAGAAGCATTTATGATCTGATGACTGATGAAATGGAAAAGGCAATGCTTGCCAAGGCGCTGGAAGAAACGGGCAGCGTGGATGATTTTCAGATTCAATTGATTACCGGAATCCAACAACACAAAGTTGCTCTGATTTCAGCCTCCAGGGAAACTGACAGTAATGGCCATTCGTATATACAAGGTCTTATCCAGGACATTACTTTATTGAAAAGGGCTGAAGAGATTACACTGCAAGCTGAGAAGCTCGAAGCAAAAGGAAATGTAATCCGAACACTGGCGCATGAGATCCGCAATCCCTTAAATAATATCAGCGTATCAATCGATCAGCTTAAATCGAGTATTCCTCCTGAAGATAGAGAGCTGCTGGGTATTGTCAACCGGGGTGTGAAGCGCATTGACGACCTCATCAATGAGTTGATGGATTCTTCCCGCTATTTTAAAATGAAATTCAGGGTAATTCCATTGCAATTAGTCATTGCAAAATCAATTGATGAAGCGAAGGATAGAATTTCCCTTAAGAAAATAAAACTGGAAATTACTCAACCCTCAAACCCTGCTTCTGTATTGGTGGATTTGGATAAAATTAAAATCGCGATTCTGAATATAATACTCAATGCCATAGAGGCCATGGAAGAAGGCAAGGGAGTACTTCATATTACGATCAAATCCAAGCCGGACTTTCACGAGGTTATTATCAGTGACAACGGATGTGGAATGAGTGAGGAGACTGCTGCAAGATTGTTTGAACCTTATTATACTTCAAAATCTACCGGAGTGGGTCTTGGTCTGGCATCTGCATTTGCCATTATTCAATCACATAAAAGTACAATTGCTGTTGCTTCCAAATTGACGGAAGGTTCAGTCTTTACTATTTCATTCCCTTCTCTTTAGCATTTCTGAAATATCTTCAGCCCCTTTATCTGGCCACGAAACCTAGCCCCACAGTCAGAATAGCTTCCTTTCATTAAATTAAGAAGAGCGAGGGCTGAAGAATATCGCATTCATTTTATATCCGGTACTTAGAAGGCAATGCCGATGTACATAGACAAATTGCTGTTCTTGGAGTCCTTTGTTAACTCACCAGCCAGACTGCCGGGTTGACCAACTTGACGTAACCCATAGCTATAGCGGGCACCAATAGTAACATTGTCAATATCCAGTCCTATACCTCCCAGTAAGCCAAAGTCAGCACGATTGAAATTTTCCGCATTCAAATTGGTCACGCCATTGATATTTCCATCATGAAGATTCTTCACATTGGCAGACGTAAGGTAAGACGCGTATCCACCAGCATGAATATTAAAGTTCTTGACAACATTGAATACAAAGGAAAGTGGCAGTTCAATATAATTCAGGTTAAACCTGTACTCGCCGCTACCCTGAATAGCATTGTTGTAAGTTGCTTTCGTGCCTTTGTTTGTATAAAGTAACTCGGGCATAATCGATACCCCTGTTGTTATCGGTAGTTTCGCAAAAACTCCGAAATGGCCGCCGAGTTTTACGTTTTCATCCTGGACATCAGTGATGTACAAATTTGATAAATTGAGACCCCCCTTGATACCAAATTTTGGTGTCATTCGGAGTTCTCCGCTAGCTTCCTGTTGTTGGGAATACCCATCAACTGATACAAAAATACCGAGGCTGCAAAGTGCAGCATATACGATTGTTGTGAATTTTTTTTTCATGGTTGAAATTGGTTTTCGACCCACTAGTAAAAGAAGCGTGCCAGTAGCCATGTCGAGGGTAATTCCCTGCAGCGCTAATGATTTTTATTTTGGTGTGGAAAAATTGCCACACCTTGGGTATAAAAATGGTGCTAAAATTAGACAGAAATGAGCCTATAAGTTCCTTTTTTTAACGTAAAAGGGCTATTTTTAAGGATTGCCGGACCCCATAGTAGATCCATTTTGCAGGCAGAGGATGATGAAGACGACCGGTTGATTTTTGAAGGAGTATTGTTTGAGGTGCGAATGAAAACTAAGTTGCCAACAGCTGCTAATGGCCAGGAGTTAATGCAGACTTCGCATGATACGGTGCCACCACAACCGGAACTGATTTTTCTTGATCTTAGCATGCCAGGAAAAAACGAAATTTGAATGCCTTGGGGAAATAACGAGTACTAAATTTTTTTAAGGACATTCCAATGGTAATTTTTTCCATATCCATACATGAAGAGGCAGCCTTTCAGACCTACAAACGAGGAGTGAATTACTATATGGATAAGCCTGGATCGGTTCCCCACCTGAAGAAAATTCTTCAGACAGTCCTTTCAATAAACTGGAAGCATGAGTTTGAGCAGCCGTCGTTGGATAAATTTATGCAGCCTTGATTTTAATGGAAGTTGCAGGCCTACATATCGACGGTAAATTATTATCAGAAGATGGTAATTATCATCAATTAATTGAGAATTTACCAGCGGCAATTTATACCTGCGATTCTAACGGCAATATATTCCAGTTTAACAAGGCCGCTGTTGAGTTGTGGGGACGCACACCAATTAAGGGTAAGGACCGCTGGTGCGGATCACAGAAAATTTTTAATCCTGATGGCACACCTCTCGCGCTGGATGATTGTCCGATGGCGGTTGCGATCCGGGAGGGAAGGGCTGTCAATGATCGAGAGATTATCATTGAGCGACCAGACGGTTCACGAAGAAATGTATTGCCACATCCACAGCCATTTAAGGATACATCAGGAAAAGTTGTTGGCGCGGTTAATATGCTGATGGATATTACGGGAAGCAAAAATACCGAAGAAAAGCTTCGTGAAAGTGAACACCGTTTGCGTCTGGCTACGGAAGGAACACAATTGGCCACCTGGGACTTGAACCTTAAGACCCGCAAGATTATTTATTCACCGAGACTGGCCAGCATATTTGGGCATGATGAGTCAAAACGCATGACACATCAGGAGATGCGCGACCAAATTCATCGTGAAGACATTCATGATATAGTTGAAAAGGCTTTTGACAGAGCGTTGAAATCTAGTGAGTATAACTATGAAGCCAGGATAGTTCATCCGGATAATTCGATCCACTGGATAAAAACACTGGGTAAGGTAATTTTCGACGATAAAGGAGTTCCTCTTAGAATGCTTGGCACGATGATGGATATTACCGATCAACGGGAGGCAGATGCAAGAATAGTGGAACTGGCCGCTATTGTAGAATCTTCAGATGATGCTATACTCAGCATCAGTATGGATGGGACGATTACAAGCTGGAACGCTGGAGCCCAAAGATTATATGGCTACGCCCAGGAAGAAATGATTGGTAGAAAAATGAATCATATCATTCCCCCTGATCGCCAGCAAGAGGAGCTAGCCATTCTCGTAAAAATTAAAGGCGGCGAGAAAGTTGAACATTTCGAGACTCGCCGCTTAACAAAGGACAACCGTTTGCTCGATGTGTCGTTGACGGTTTCCCCTATAAAAGATAGTAATGGGAAAATAATTGGTGCATCAAAAAGTGCCAGAGATATTACCAGGCAAAGGCAGTTTGAGCAGAAGATGATTGAAAATGAGCATCGTCTGCAAATTGTTATAGCTGCAAGTGAACTCGGCAATTGGGAATTGAATGTAAGGACCGGCGAGGTTCAATATTCAAAAAGATATCTGGAGATTGTTGGCTATCCGGACCAAAGCGAGTTGACTCATGAGGATCTGCTCAGGCGGTTACATCCGGATGACAGTCAGATCAGAGATAATGCCTTCAAGGATGCTTATTCAAGCGGCCAACTTAATTATACATCGCGTCTGATTTGGGGAGATGGTTCAATTCGCTGGATTGAAGCCAAGGGAAAAGTTTTTTATGATGAAAACAAAAATCCTGAAAAAGTGATTGGAACCGTTCGTGACATTACAGAAGAGAAGTTCTTTCAGCAAGAGTTGCTTGAAAATGAACAGAAATTCAGGTTGCTTGCCGACTCGATGCCTCAGTTTGTGTGGACGGGCGATGGCCTTGGAAATTTGAATTACTTTAATCAGTCCGTCTACAATTACTCAGGACTAACCCAGCAACAAATTGCAGAAGGCGGGTGGATACGTATTGTTCATCCGGATGACAGAGACGAAAATACTAAGCGGTGGATTCAGTCAATCACGTCGGGGGAGCCTTTTCTTTTTGAACATCGTTTCCAAAGGCACGACGGCGAATACCGATGGCAGTTGAGTCGGGCAAAACCACAACGGGATAGTGAAGGAAACATTCAGATGTGGGTTGGCACCAGTACAGATATTCATGATCGCAAGCTGTTCACTGACGAGCTTGAAGAGAAAGTAAGCCAGCGCACAAGAGAACTCAATCAATTGAATGAAGTTCTTGCCAAGTCAAATATGGAACTGGAACAGTTTGCTTATGTAGCCAGTCATGACCTGCAGGAGCCACTTCGCAAGATCCAGACATTTGCCGCCAGGTTAATGGAACTTGAGTCGCTTAATCTTTCCGACACGGGAAAGGATTACTTAAGGCGCATGCAATCGGCTTCTGCCAGAATGAAGCAATTGATTGTAGACTTGTTGACTTATTCACGGACCGAAACCACCGAACGGAATTTTCAACTTGTCGATATCACGACAATCCTTCAGACGGTGCTGGAACAGCTCAGGGAAACTATCGAACAAAAGCATGCCATTATTGAGTGGACCCAATTGCCGACGATGAGAGTGATTCCATATCAGTTCGAGCAGTTGTTAACAAACATAATCAGCAATGCTCTTAAATTTTCCCGGCAGGACGTGGCCCCAACAATTTCCATTTCTGCCGATATCATTGCTGGTAATAAATTGGGCTCTCCAGCTAATTTCAAAAAGAAGTATAATCGAATAATAGTCAAGGACAATGGAATTGGATTCGATCCGCAATTCAAAGACCGAATTTTCCAGGTGTTTCAACGTCTTCATGGAAAAGATGAGTACGCAGGCACGGGTATTGGGTTGTCCATTGTGAAGAAAATCGTTGAGAATCACAATGGAATTATTACCACAGAGAGCGAGGTAAATGAGGGGGCAAAGTTTGTGATAATGATTCCGGTTGTTGAATAGATGGTGTCACCATCCTGAGGCAACTATGGTCCCCTACGTGGCTATTTGGTCAAATTTATTCCTCATCACTTCTTAGGACTAATATCAATTTCTTTAACCTCCTGCTTCACAATAAATACAGCCGTATCATTCGGAATGATTTTGCCACCGTGATGAAGGGCATACACTTTAGTAAATTCGGCACCGAAGAAAAGGATGATGGATGAATAGTAAACCCAAAGAAGAACCAATACAATAGAAGCAGCAGCGCCGTACGTTTCGCCGATGCTTGAATTTCCGAGGTATAATCCAATCAGATACTTTCCGGCGATGAAAAGGAAGGCCGTGAAGAAAGAGCCTATAAATGCATCTCTCCATTTGATTCTGGCGTCTGGCAGCACTTTGAAGATAATAGCAAAAAGACAGGAGATGATCATAAAGATGAGTAACATGTTGAGGACATAAAATAAATATATTGTTGCATTGGGGAACATTATTATTAACCGGTCACTCAATATATCCATCACGGTATTTACCATCAACGTTACCAGTAGCAGGAATCCAAAGGTTGCGATGAGCGAAAATGACAACAGCCTGTTGATGATGAGTTTCAACCAACCTTTTTTTGGTTTGGCTTTTACAGACCATATATAATTAATAGAATCCTGTATTTCCGTAAAGACACCGGACGCGCCTAGAAAAAGGACTATAAATCCAATAATGGCGCCACCGTGACTGTTTTGCGAAGTTTTTACGTTTTTTATAATTTCCTGTATCTGTACGGCGGCGCCATTTCCAACCAGCCCGTTTATCTGTCCGTAAATTCTTCCCTGTACGGCATCAACCCCAAAAAATATTCCAGCGAGAGAGATGACAATAACAATCAGAGGTGCAATGGCGAATATGGTATAATATGATAGTGATGCACTTAATTTAAGGGCATCATCAGCAACAAATTCACTGAAAGCTAACTTAAGTAATTTCCAGAAATTTTTAATCCTTTGCATCAGGTGTTACTTTTTTGAGAGTGAGTTTTTTAGTCTTCGCCATCGGACTATTATCTCCCAGCAGAAGGCCAAACGGCTTAAGACCATTCACCCTGTCAAAGATCACCTTCAATACTGCAAGTCCTGGAATTGAGAGGAACATACCCGGTACACCACACAAAGCTCCTCCTACCAACACACCTACGATTGTTACAAGTGCGTTTATCCGAACTTTCGAACCCACGATCATTGGCATTAAAAAATTGTTGTCAATAAATTGAACTACCGCCAAGACGATACCTACCCAGAGAACATCCGTTAATTGCATTACCTCAAAAGAGATCAATGTGATGGCCATGCAAAAGATATTGGCGACCAGCATACCGATATACGGGACAAGATTGAGTAGCGCGGCCACCAAGGCCAGAAATACGGCGTATTTTATTCCAATGATGAGAAACCCAATAGTATTCAAAGCGAATACTAACGCCATTTCGATCATAAGTCCACCTATATAGCTTTGTGATACTGACTGTGACTCATGTAGGATATCTTTAATTTGTGCTTCCTTGCCATCGGTGAATAAATCAATTAGAAATTGTTTTATCATATTTCTATAGTACAGAATGAGAAAGGTATAAATGGGGAGGAGTACCAGATAGGATAATGCCTGTGTGAGGGTCACTACTGTAGCTCCAATGATTCCTGTACCGGACTCTCTCATTTTGACCATGGTATCACTTACATATTGATTTTGTTTTCGGATCGTAACGTTGAATGTGGAGCGGATCCATTTTTGGAAAACGTCAGAAAGATCATCAAGACGTTTATCAATGGTGGGTAGATCTTCGAAAAAGCCTGAGATCTGGTCTACCAGAAAGTAGACGATGCCCGCCAGGACGATAAGTGAAAGAAACAATGAAAATATAATGGAGAAAACCCGGTGCAGGCCTTTTTTTTCCAGGAAGGAATTAAGCGGTAAAAGGAGAGTCGAGAGGAGTATGGAGAAGAACAATGGTACAAGAATTTGCTGACCAACATATAAGAGCACGATCATTAATGCGGCGCTCAGCAAATAGAAAGTCACTCGTTTATAGAGCGGTGTTTCGTCAACAATTGTCATGGTATTTCAGGGGTAGAAAATTTTAAAAAAAAGTCATCTCTCCACAAAATCTTCATTGAGCAGAAAGATGACAGGTAGTGTGGGCGTGGTATCTGTTAGATCCGTCGGCCTCCGCTGATAACGTTGATCAGCACTGCGATAATAGCAATTACCAATAACGCATGAATCAAGCCGCCTGCTCCATAAGCAAAGAATCCAACAAGCCATCCGATTATCAGGATCACTGCTACGATGTATAATAGATTTCCCATAGGTTGATTTTTTTAGTTGATTACTACAATGTAAAAGGTGTGCCATAAAAGGGTTTGATCAGGTAACGCCATGAAATCCGCATCAAACTGGAAAATGTGGAATAATTTCCACACGATTTTAAAAACATGCATTGCGGAGGACAGGTGGCACCTTGGCAGGCTTTTTTCAACTATGTCAGCTTTCCCACTAAAATACCAATTTTATGAGATCCCTATTATATTTAATTGCTGTTGTGTTATTGATCGGATGGCTTTTGGGCGTCTTTGTTTATAGCGCTACAGGGTTGATTCATGTTCTTATTGTGATTGCAATTATTGCACTTCTGCTCGGAATTATACGGAGAGCCTGATTTATTTTACCGCAAAGCTTTTTTTGGCAGACCAATCAAAGATGAGGACGCAGAGTCGATGGTATGTTGGTGATTCTCACTATGCGCTGCGCTCGTGATTGAAACACGATGACACTTACTCGTTTCTGCTACTCGTGCAAGCTCGAGGAACGTAGCCTGCATTGGAATTAACTGCAACTTTGTGTAATAAAGATCTTCAGAATAGGCAAGAAAACTTGGTATTCTTGACCTGCTAAAGAGGGGTGTCCAGCTGCTGTGTGAATTCTGCAGGACTCGGCGTCTCACCTGCATTTACGCTGAATACTCCACCACATTACTCACCTGTTTTTTCGCTCTACTCACCCTCGCTACAACTTTATGATCTGTGTTGTCCTCAGTAAGCCGGATCATAAGGTCAGGTTGGACAACGCCGTCAATGTTGACGAACAAATCTTCGTCATTGGATAGCATTACTTCGATCCGGTAAGTCGAATTCTTAAATCTGTAATCAATTCCAAATGACTGCCAATGATCAGGCACGCAGGGATTGAGATACAGAACGGAACCCTCTCTTTTAAGCCCAAGGAAAGATTCAATGATCAGTTGATACATCCAGCCGGCAGAACCTGTATACCAGGTCCATCCACCTCGACCGATATGCGGCGACACTCCGTAAACATCCGCAGCCATTATATAGGGTTCAGTTTGGTAAACCTGAATCTCTTCTGCCGTTCTTCCATGATTGATCGGATTTACCATTTGCAGTAAATCCCAGGTGCGTGCACGATTGCCCATTTTAGCAACGGCCATCACCATCCAGATGGCGGCATGGGAATATTGGCCGCCGTTTTCACGGACGCCGGGAAGATAGCCTTTTATATAGCCGGGGTCTTTCTCGGAGAAATCAAATGGTGGATCGAGTAAGCGAATCAGAGAATTTTTTCTGTCAACCAGATATTTGTCTGCTGATTCCATCGCCTGAGCAGCACGATGCGGTAAGCCTCCTTCGGAAAGGACCGACCAACTTTGTGAAATGGAGTCGATACGACACTCACTGTTTTGCGACGAGCCTAAAGGCGTGCCATCATCAAAATAGGCACGACGGTACCATTCACCATCCCAGGATTTATCAATATTGGTTTTCAGGAGTTGAGCAGTTTCATTGCAGAGATGCCTAAACCTGTCATCATTCATCCACTTTGCTATAGTTTCGAACCTGCGCAGCACATCGAAAAGAAAAAAGGCAAGCCATACACTTTCACCTTTGCCTTTAATACCCACGTTATTCATGCCATCATTCCAGTCACCTGATCCCATGAATGGTAATCCATTTTCACCGAAGTGAATACTGTGCTGGATTGCCCGCTTGCAATGTTCGTAAACGGTTGTTTTTTCGTCAGAAGGAACTGGCAAGTCATAACTTGATTCCTGGTCAGCATTTAACTCGCGGCCTTCGATAAAGGCTACTGTTTCATTCAGGACACTAAAGTCATGCGTGTGTGTAACGTAACGACAGGTCGTGAAAGCAAGCCATAATAGATCATCAGAACAACGTGTTCGCACACCTCTGCCATGAGGTGGATGCCACCAGTGCTGCACATCACCTTCATGGAATTGCCTCGAAGCTGCTAATAATATCTGTCCGCGGGTGAGGAGGGGAGCAGCATCCATTACTGCCAGCACATCTTGCAACTGATCTCTGAATCCAAAGGCACCACCTGATTGATAGAATCCGCTTCGTCCCCAGATCCGGCAGACAATCACCTGGTACAAAAGCCAGCCATTCGTGAGGATATTTATGGATGGTTCGGGAGTTTTCACGATTGTTTGACCAAGGGTTTTGTTCCAGAATTCGCGTACAGCCTTTAATGAATTCAAGGCTGCCTCTCTTCCGTTGAAACGGGTCATTAACTTCTTAGCTTCTTCGAAGTCCTTTCCGGATCCCATCCTGAAAATGATTTCTTTTTCCTGACCATTGCTGAGTGTAAATTGAACCTGAAGTGCCGAACAGGGATCAAAGCCAGCGCCTTGATTTCCTGACAGTCGTAAGCGCTTCATTCCATCCGGATTTTCCAGTGTGCCATTCCGTCCCAGAAATTCATTTCGGTCGGTGGTGAAGCTATACTTGGAGTTAACGTCGAAGAATGCTACACGATTTGGGAATTCATGGTTAAATGAATTTTTTGTAATAATGGTACCGCTTTCAGCGTCGACTTCACTTACAATGTGCATGGCCGATGATGGACGGAGCGCACCCAACACCCATTCGACATATCCTGTCGCGCTGAGCGATCTCGTTCTGCCTGAAAGATTGCGAACTTTTAAGACACTGAATTTTATCTGTGCATCGATGTCAACATAAATCCAAAGCTCTGTTGAGATCCCATCTTCTTGCGCTTCAAATACAGTATATCCAAAGCCGTGTCGTGTTGTGTAAGGATTTGCACCCTTTGCCGGGAATGGTGTTGGGGACCAGATGCTTCCTGTTTCTTCGTCGCGAAGGTAGAATGCTTCGCCTCCATTGTTGGAGACAGGATCATTGTTCCATGGAGTGAGTCGGAATTCGTGAGCGTTTTCTGACCATGTATACACGGGTCCGCTTTCTGTTACAAGGGTTCCGAAGTTGGGATTGGCCAGGATATTACTCCACGGTAAGGGAGTTGTCTTATTCGATCCGGTTGAGATAATGTATTCATTGCCATCGGGAGAGAAGCCACCCAATCCATTGTCAAATATCTTTTGCAGCTTAACAGGATTGCTTTCGAGTGAATCTTCGACGTTCTTGCTCGGTGTGAGATACGGCAGAATCGCAGTAAATGGATGCCTTCTATCGAGTTGATCGGAAAGCGTTCCGTTCTTATCGGAGATGATAACTCTCGCTACAGTTTGAAGCAGTATCCGGTCTTCTGTCGACACCTGGTCGGATAATCGTAGAACGATGTTGCCCTGCCGTGTTGTGGGATTAATTCCTGCATCCGCAGCGATGAGGCTTTGAACCTGTTCCTGTAAAACCTGACGATATCCTGAGTGGTCTTCATTGATAATGACAAGGTCAATAACCAATCCTTTGAATATCCAGTACGCCCGGGCTTGCATCAATTGCTTGATAATCGTGAGATTGGTCGAGTCGGAAATTTGTAATAGCACGATTGGCAAATCTCCACCGATAGAGAGACTCCATAGGGCAGATTGGCCACGGATGTTTTTAATAAGTATTTCCCTGGGAGCTCGCAACGATGGGTTGGCATATAGAATGGAACTTGCCAATCTGTTGAAAAGTTGAGCATCGGCTTCTGAAGCATTGATCTGGCGCAACACTACCTGGTTATGTGTGTAGGTCAATTCGAATCCACGATTTCTAAAATTGCGATCCTGATATTTGTCAACGAGGAGCTGACATCCTGCACGCGTGTCTGAAATTCCGGTAACGCTGTCGATGATTGCGGTAGCTTCGGCTTCAAGTATGATCCTGTATTGAATAGAAGCGATTGGATCAAGCACCGGCCCTTGTGAATTTGAAAGCGGCTCCGATTGATTCATGACCTTAGGATTGGCAATACTTTTTCCTCTTCCAATGAATTTGTAACGATCCGTTTCATACGAAACATGAGTTGTTTCAGCATCGTTTACTTTCATGAGATGGAAAACCCATGGCGGAGTTTCCTCTGCCGAACGAGCCCGACGCGTGCAAAGGATAGTCTGCTGATTGGAAATAATTTCTGTTTGTACAAAAAGATTGCTGAACGCCGGGTGCGAGTCGTCAGCGCCAGGTAATGCCATTACCACTTCGCCATAAGTAGTTATTTCAATTTTACGCGCAGATCGGGTGTGATTAGTAATATGGATGCGCCTGATTTCAACGTTATCTTCTGGCGATACAATAATTTCAGTGTGCAATTCGATTCCGTGATCAAGCCTTCTGAATTCTACCCGACCCTGAGAAAAAATTGCTTCGTAAGTTGTTGCTTCTTTTAATGTAGGCTGGTAGGTATTTGACCAGAACTCGCCGTCTTCCAAATCTCTTATGTAGGAGAAGGATCCCCAGTTGTCGCGCGTTGTATCTTCTCTCCATCGCGTGACTGCCATATCATTGAAACGACTGTATCCGCCACCGGCATTGGATACCATCACATGATATTTTCCATTAGAGAGCAGTTGTATTTCCGGATGTGCCGTAGAAGGAGATTTTATAACCCTCATTTCTCCGGCCGTTGCGGAATGAACGATTTCTTCTGAGTCATTTGGCAGGGAATAAAATCCGACAGATTTTGGAATGCGCTCCTGTAAGAGAAGCAGAGCGGTTTGAAAGACAGTATTTGCTTCAAAGCGTCGTTGCATCGGCTGATGGTAAATTAAATGATCCAGTGAAAGAAGGCTCATGCCTTGATGATGAACCATAAATGATTGGATCAGCGCAGGTACTTTCGATCGTGTCAGTCGGGCGGGAGAATAATCGATAGCTTCAAAAAAACCATACTTTCCGGAATAGCCTTTTGAATCCATTCTCTTTAGATTCTTCACCGCAGCAGCAGGATCAATCATCAGCGCCATTGCTGTTGCGTAGGGTGCAATTACCAGATCAAGCCCTAATCCACGCTTGAAGCCCAGATCAGGAACGCCAAATGCACGATACTGATAGGTAAGATTAGCATCGACCATGTTGTAGCCTGATTCTGAGATACCCCACGGTACACTATGTTGTTTTCCATATTCAATTTGCTTTTTCACGCTTCCTTTGCTGGTTTCGTCAAGCAAGGTGTTTTCGTAAACGGGCATTACGAGATTGGGCATGAGATACTCGAACATTGACCCACTCCAGGAGTAAAGCACCGGTGTAGTACTTGTTTCGGCCAATCGTCTGCCGAGGGCAAACCAACATTCCTGGGGAATTTTTCCCTGTGCAATGGCTACAAACAGACCTAACCTGGCTTCTGACGCAAGCAAATCGTAGTAACTGGCATCCAGCCTGTGATCGTCAACCGAATATCCGATAGACACAAGGTGTTGGGATTTATCGTACAGGAAATCGTATTCCATTGTCGAGAAATCTTCGCATTGGGCTGCCAGTTTTTGAATTGTATAAATTCTTTCTTTCGCTTCCGTGCTGGCCAGTCGTATTGATTCTTTAAAGGCAGAAATCCAAATTGAATTATCTGAGGTGTCAATAGCAGACAATTTCTGATCAATCTCACCATTAGCGTGTATTAAGTCATTTAAGGATGGAATGCCTTTAAAAATTTGAAGGTCCTTATATTTTTCAGGTCTTGATTGATAAAGGAGTACCGGTGCAAGGAATTCGAGTTCAGCGTTCCACCCGTTAAGTTGATGCCGCAGTGATGTGACCCATTCCATACTGCTATCGGTTTCCACAATACCCGAATTAACAACGAACCGATGCAGGCTCATAAATAGTTTCTCAATTGCACTTTTCACTTCGCTCAATGCAATTCTGCCTGAAAAATTCAACTCATCAACCTCTTTCTGTAGTTCAAGAAGAGCAGCCTCGTGTGTCAACGGAATGTTTTGATAAAGGACCAGGAGGCTATCGTAAATACCCTTCCAAAGATTACCGGTGATTAATTTTTGATGAGGTAGCTCCAGAAGACCTTCTTTCAGCGTAATTATATGTCCTGCAAGATTTCCACTATCTACTGTTGAGATGTATCTCGGCTGTAGGGTCGCCAGAGATTTCGTGTCGTACCAATTATAGAAATGGCCTGCATATCTCTCCATTTTTCCTAGAGTTTCAAAAGTGTTGGCGGTCCGTGTGAGGAGTTGCGATGAAGTGATATAGCCAAAGTCATAGGCAGCCAGATTTGAAAGCAATGAAAGACCGATATTGGTTGGTGACGTTCGGTGAGCAATTTTTATGATTGGGTATTGCTGAAGATTATCAGGCGGTAACCAGTTGTCTGTTTCACTGACATGGGCTTCAAAATATCCCCACGTTTTTCTCGCAAGAGTTCTGAGATAGATTTTCTGTTCAGGTGTTACGGTTGTCTTGTATGCCTTTATTGGAAGACTTATCCACCAGGCAATTACCGGCGATATAATCCATGCTATCAGGAATGGTGATGCGAGGTAAAGGGAAAACGGGAAATAGGTATACAGAACATAAAACAGAGATGCGGATAATAACGGGGCAAAAAGCATATTAAGAAAGATCGTGAATAGAGTTTCCCGCTGGTTTTGAAAAAAGCCTGACGGGTTCCATTCAAGCATGTTTCTATGGGTGATAACGATTCGCCAAAGGGTACGAAGAATTGCATCGATGCTAATGAATGCTTCATACGGAAGACAGACGATCGTAAACGCTGATTGAGCAAGGCTTTTGGAGGTGTTTTCAAAAACGTTTTCTACATGGCGGGAGAATGTGATCTCTTTGGGTTTTTGAATTAAGTGCCAGCCAGACATAGTTACCGAAGGGATGACAAGTATTCCCAGCACCACCAGTGTCCAGAAAATTGGCAGGCCCATCACTGTCCATCCCAGCACCAACATGATCAAAAGCGCAATAGGAACAAGGCTTCGGCGAAGGTTGTCGAAGATCTTCCAGCGTGACAACGCGCTGATGGGATTTGACGTCAATTTACTCCGGCCGTTAGGAACCCACGGTAAAAACCAGTTCCCGATTTGCCAGTCACCGCGGATCCAACGATGGCGTCGAGCGATATCCATGCTGTAACGCGATGGATACTCTTCGTAAAACTGAACATCGCTGGCAAATCCACTTCTGACATAGCAACCTTCCAGCAAGTCATGACTGAGTATCCGGTTTTCCGGAAAGCGATTGCTTAAGATCTTTTCAAAAGTATCTACTTCATAGATACCCTTTCCGATAAATGATCCTTCTGCGAAAACATCCTGATAAACATCGGAGGTTACACGAGTGTAAGGGTCGATGCCTGAATCATTTTCGTGCAGACGCGTGTACCTTGAGAGTACGGCGCCGTGAACACTTATTGCGATACGGGGTTGAATAATGCCATATCCTTCCACGATTCGCTTCTTCTTTTCATTATAAATCGGCAGGTTCAATGGATGAGCCATCACTCCAACCAGTTTCGCCGCGGATTCTCTTGGGAGCTGGGTATCCGTATCCAGTGTAATTACGTATTTTACTGATGAGTAGGATGTTTCCTTTCCAACGATGATGGAAAATTTATCCTTTCCGTGACCACGCAAAAGACGATTTAAATCGCCAAGTTTTCCGCGCTTGCGTTCATAGCCCATCCATCGCTTTTCTTTTATATTCCACAGGCGAGGTCTGTGGAACAGAAAAAACAAATCTTCCGATCCGGTACGATACTTTTTGTTTAAGGCTGCTATTTTTTCCGCCGCGGTTGCTGTGAGCGTGTCATCTTCGAGCAGTGTTTTCGTTTTAGCATCTTTGAAATCTGACAATATTCCAAAGAGAAGGTTTGGATCGCGATTTCCCAAAAATCGTATTTCCAGCTCCTCGACGAGCTTTTCAACCTGTTGGATGCCGGTGATGAGCGTTGGGATAACCACTAATGTTCTGCTGTCGTCCGTTATTCCACGGGAGAAATCGAGTTTAGGCAATGGCTTTGGGCTGGCTCTCATGGCGGCGATCCAATTGATGATCGCTATTCCTATTTGACTTGCGCCTAAAAGAATGATGACAACCATTAGGTAAAAAAGCCAGGCCTCCGGTTTTTGCCTGTATGTTTTAAACATTAGACCAGCCCCGATGATGGCTGTGAGAAATAGTGACCCCAGCACATAGAATGTCGCCGTATTATTGACAGAGAAATCATTGAAAAACTCCTTAAAGGATCTGCGGGCTCTTAACGCTTTCTGAGTAATTCTTAATCCTTTACCAATAAGATAATATCCAACGTGTGATGTGTGCTCGTTGTTTTTATCAGAATGATCTCTTGTAATTTTAATGACTGACTTGGCGACATCATTTTCTGAAAGTCGTGTTCGCTTGGCAATCATTTCAACCGAATGCCGGTATTGGTCGCGCGTATAAAAATCCATTTTGGGATATACTGGATCTTCACCGAGGGATTTTTCCACAAGACTCACGTCTTCTACGAATTCCCGCCAATTGGTCTTTGCAAGAAAGCGAAGACTCTTAATGCTATTACTCATCGACACATGATCCGCGGCTTGCTTTTGATTTTCGGCCTGGACCATCCCACCCACGGTATCGCCGGTCTCGGATAGATGTTGTTCTGCCCACGAGAGGGGAAGTGTGAGATTCACGCCTTTCCACTGAAGTTTTCGTGCATATTCTGCGATGAATGCACTGACCATCGGAGGATTTGACCTGGCCATATCGGCCATCGTAAGGACGAGATTTTTTGGGTTTTTTTCAGCGGTCTCAATAATGCAATCAGCCCAATGATGAGCAGAGTTTGCGTCGATTCGATCAATAGCGACACGCGCTGCTACACGACGGAGATTTTCGAGCAACGCAAGGCGCAACATGATTGGTATCGCCCATAATTCGCCGAGCGTTAGTTCACTTATTTTCTGGTACTGTTCTATGAATCTTTGAAGAATGTGAATATCAAGGTGCCCGTCGCTGTGAGAAATGATTTCAATGGCAATATCATAAACACGGGGAAGTCCGGCTGCCGAGCCACTGTCTTCGCTTAGTTTTGGCAACCCTTTGCTATATCCTTTTGGTAAGTGTTTCTTGGCGATCTGAATTTGTTCATCGATGAGATAGAAATTGTCCAGTAGCCATTCACCCGCGGGTGCTATCGGAGTTTTTTTCTGAATAGCCTCATGCAGGAGATCGATCACCCGAATTATTACTTCTTCATTTTCTGCCAGACGTCTCAGAAGATTCTCTGGCATCTTCTTTTCAGTTAATTCATGGCGAATAGCAAGTTCATTTGCGTGTAAGCCAAACTGATCGAGTGTAAAAATCTCTGCCCGGAGGGGGGGCGCATTGTTAATATCACTCCGAATGAAGGTGTCCCTGAGAAAATACTGTTTCAGGGGAGATAATAATTCTTCAAGTGTGACGGTAGTTACCTTGATGTTCAATGCTATCTCTGGTTAGTTGTGAAAAAACTGCCTTTGAAGAATTGCCTCAATTCAGACAAGACAGTATCTCATCCAGTGTTATTGGCTTTTCCAGAATTCTAAAACTGGAGGCAGACGTTTTCGGGACAGTGAGCGCACTTAATAAATTCAGATGTGCCTGCGGGTAATTGCTCAGGATAAATTCAGTCTGTCCCCATCCAAGGCCATCTGGTAAATTATTATCTAAAAAAATATAATCGGGTCGTTCTTTTTCGAGCATGACCATTCCGTCGGCAATGGTGTGAGCGACAAATAATTCATATTCTTTGTCCACGAAAAAATAAGATAATGACAGGCCGAAGTCTTCATCGTCATCAATCACCAACACCTTCTTTTTACTTTTCATGTCCTATCATTTTTAATTCCAAAATTGACGCTAAAGGCAGTTGGTTCATCGATTTGTGAGAGGTTAGCTCCACAGATCCAGACTGCACAACCTGTAGCAAATACCGTACCATCGAAGTGGACTAGTATTATTATTGTGACGCCCGTTTTTAAACTGATATAGATTGAATCGGTCAAGCATTGGCTGTGTTGTGAAAGAGGTGTAGAGATAATTCCACGCCTATCATTTTAAATGATTCAGATTTCCCTTATTTATCGGTATACCAGCAGCGCATGCTGGGTTTGATTATTAGTGGCATTAGCTCTAACTTCCTCCAATGGGGGTGATAGGACCTCATTTAAAAGCATCATTTTACAAACAAAAGGGATCTGAAAAATGAAAGGTGAGGCTGATGAGATAGATTTATCGCACAAAGAGTTCCTGAATCTCGACAGGGATTACGCTTCCGCTGCAGCGGCAGTTGACCTTACTTACATGAAGGATAACGTGCCGGGAATTTCCAGGAAGCCAAACTCAAAAGGATTTTCATATTTCTACAGAGATAAACCTGTGTCTGATGAAAATACACTTGAACGAATCAGAAAGCTGGCGATTCCTCCCGCGTGGCAAAACGTTTGGATTAGTCCTAAATCGTCAGGGCATATTCAGGCAACAGGAATTGACATTCGAGAACGGAAACAATACCGCTATCATTCGCTGTGGAACAAGGTGAGAAGCGAGACGAAATTTCACAGGCTTTACGAATTTGGAAAAGCCCTCCCAATACTTCGCCAGCAATTGGATAGGGATATATCTCTACCAGAATTATCGGAAAGAAAAGTATTGGCGGTTGTTATTCTTTTGATGGAACGCACTTACATACGGGTTGGAAACTACGGGTACGAGAAAATGAACGGCTCATATGGCCTTACGACTTTAAAAGATAAGCATGTCGACATCAGTAAGGGCGAAATTAACTTCTCTTTTAAGGGTAAAAAAGGAGTGTTTCATAAGATTTCTCTAAAAAACAAGAAGCTTGCAAAAATCGTGAAAGAATGTCGTGATATTCCAGGCAAGGAATTGTTCCAATATTATGATAAGGAAGGAAATCAAAAGAGCATCGACTCAGGCAGTGTCAATCAATATATTAAGGATGCGTCAGGTATGGATTTCAGCGCCAAGGATTTTCGCTTATGGGCTGGCTCATTGAATATCTTGCGCTGTTTCAAAACACTCGAGCCACCCGAAACAAAAGGTGACTATAAAAGTAATGTTTTGGCGGCGCTCGATGTAGTGAGTTCCAAACTAGGAAATACCCGAACGGTTTGTCGTAAATATTATGTGCACCCTGCCCTTATTCGCATGTACGAGGAAGACACGCTGGATAAGTATTTGAAAGAACTTGAAGGGTCACCCGATCCGGAAGAAACGATTGAGTTGCATCGTGATGAGAAAATTCTCATGAGGATACTGAAGGGACTTCATTGAGTGAACATTCTAATCCATCACATTGTATACTGTCGATGGTTTGCTGTTGGTCTTAAGTGTAACTTCTCCCAGATTAATACAGTTAAATGATTCTTTTACTTTTTGGTAAGTTGACTCATTGATCAGGATTTGGCCCGGCTCGGCAACACTTTGCAGGCGCTGAGCAGTATTGACCACGTCACCTATTACCGTATAGTCCAGTCGTTTAAGATTGGCGGAACCAATGTTGCCAGAGATCATTGTTCCGCTGCTGATGCCGATAGCAAGTGTAGGTTTGAAGGACAGGCCTTCTACCGGTTGGGATAGGGTTTCTATTCTTTTTTGCAACGCTACGCAAGCTTCAATAGCCTTATCAAGGTGATAGTCACCACGAAAAACTGCCTTAATTGAATCACCAACAAATTTATCGATGTAGCCTCCTTGTGTGATAATCTCTTGTACAATGACCTCAAAGTACGAATTAAGCGACTTCACCACGGTTTCAGGAAGCTCATTTTCGGAAATGGTGGAAAAACCGCTAATGTCGATAAAGGCCACGGTAGCGTTGATGGTTTCACTTGCCATCACAGCAGATTCAAATTCGCGACTACTCATGAAATTGAGTACTGTTTCATCGACATACATCCGAAGGATATTATTTTCCTTGATGGCCTGGAGTGTTTGTCTGAGTTGCGAAACATGGACCATCGTCTTTTGCATAGTCAGCTCGAGGTCGTCAAAGTTTACTGGCTTTGTAATAAAATCGAAGGCGCCCCGGTTCATCGCCGTGCGTATGTTGGCCATGTCTCCATAGGCCGATACGATGATAGCTTTCACCAGCGAGTTCGTCTCTTTTAACTTGCTGAGCAGTGTGAGGCCATCCATTCCCGGCATATTGATATCACAGAGCATCAAATCGACGTCAGGATGTTGCTCCAACTGGTCGAGTGCATCATTTCCATTCACCGCAAAGATGAAGTCATACTCCCGTTGACGTATTTTTAAACGGAATTTCTGTTTAATGAGGGTTTCCAGATCGATCTCATCATCGACCACCAGGATCTTTGTCATTGGATACTAATTTTCAGTTTTTCTTTTAGCACACTAAAGTCAACGGGTTTGGTGAGGAAATCATCCGCTCCAAGTTCGGTTGCGATTCGAAGATTTTCTGCATCACCATAGGCCGTAATCATCATGACCACGGGCGGGGGTTTCATGTACTTCTTTTTTATATTCTCCAACAGCTCCAGACCACTCATTCCTGGCATGTTGATATCTGACAAGATCAGTACCGCTTCGTGTTCGTGCTGGTTGAGATAGGTGAGGGCCTCTTCACCAGAGAAAGCAAAAACAAATTCTACCTGGTTGTTTTTAATTTCCTTTCTAAAACGCTGTTCAAAAAGCGTTTGAATATCCTTCTCATCATCGACTACTAATATTTTCATTTGGCAATTTATTGTGGCAAAACTATAATAAACTCAGAACCTTCTCCTTCTTTTGTTTCTACCCTGAGTTCTCCCTGATGCGATTTTGTAATAATGTCGTAGCTCATACTTAGTCCCAACCCTGTTCCTTCTCCTGTTGGCTTAGTCGTAAAAAATGGCTGAAAGATCTTGTCAAGCACCTTTTTCGCAATGCCATTACCGTTGTCTTTGACCCGGATTTCCACTTTTTGGTCAGCTTTTTTAGTGCTCAACGAAACCGTGGGTTCGTAACCTGGCTGTCCGGCAGTCTGGACTGAGCTTTGTAATTTCTTCTTTTCGGTAACGGCGTAGAATGCATTGGTAATTAAATTCAGGATCACGCGGCCAATATCCTGTGGAATAATATTGATGTTGCCAATAGATTCATCAAAATCAGTTTTCATGGTTGCATTAAATGATTTGTCCTTTGCTCGCAGCCCATGATAGGCCAATCGTAAATATTCATCTGCCAGGGTATTGATATTGGTCGGTTCTTTTACACCGCTGCTACTGCGACTGTGCTGTAACATTCCTTTTACAATATCACCTGCGCGCTTACCATGATGATTTATCTTCTCCAGATTTTGTTTTAAATCTATGGCTAACTTTCGTGCGTCTTCCGTATTTCCTTTCTGCAACTCATCATTCATTTCGTCCACCAGCTCCGTACTAACTTCACTAAAGTTGTTCACGAAGTTCAGGGGATTTTGTATTTCGTGGGCAATGCCGGCAGTGAGTTCGCCGAGGCTGGCCATTTTCTCGGATTGGATAAGTTGGGTTTGGGTGGCTCTGAGTTCACTGATCTTTTGTTCCAATTCAACCGTGCGTCTCTTTACAGCATCACGAAGCTGAAGATTCTCCGCTGAGATTTTTTCAATGGAAATGTTTTCACCCCCTTGAGCCCTGATGTCCGGGAATGAAGAGTGCTGATGAAAGAACTTCCAATTTTTTCCATCTTTCTTCATCAGTGAAGAAGCCCGGAACCTGGAATGAAAAATCCAGTCTCCATCTGCCAGCACATATAAGTCAGTCAATTCGGTGATAAGAATAAATCTCTGATGACGTTCGGTCTTGATGGTACGATTGCGCATCTGCACTTTGCCTGTTACCTGGTCAATCGTTTCGTGCAGGAATTTTATAGCGCCTTTTTTATTAAAGAAAACTTCAGCCTCTGCACTGCCAATCTGAGTATAGCCTTTATCAAGAAGACGCGCCATGGCCTTGACATCGCCCTGCAGGTAGTTTTTCCAGTATGCGTTATAGGTCTTAAGAACGTCAGACCGCTGCCCAAAGCTTTCGGTTTTTTGGGTCTTCGGTTTTGGAGTGACTTTCATTTTAGGGGCCTTCAATTGCCAATTTGTTTTTGTTATCGGAGGTTTTTCAAAAGCGGATCGACCTGCCACCAGATTAAATCCACATCATTGCTCTGCCTGGCTTTCGCCAGCCACAGTTTAGCGGTGGACAGATCTTTCCTTGCACAAAAAAGATAGACTAAATAAACGTTAACTCCCTTTTCATCTACTTCACTTCGTTCCGTCAGTTCTTCAATCAGTTCTATAGCCCTGTCTTCTCTTTTAAGTGAAGTGTACGCAGCCGCAAGCCAGGCAATCATAGATGGCGGTCTGACCTTGGAGGATGCAAGCGCGGAAAGGAGCACTTCAACAGCGTCTTCATTCCTTCCCATGGATAAATATACCCTTGCAAGAAAATCATGCAGGCGTAAAACGGATGGATATAATCTTAACCCTTCCAATAGGTTGTTGAGCGCGTCATTTGGCCGGTTGAGCAGGTAAAGGCTGATGGTTTCATAGTAGTAGCAAGATACCGTCAGTGGGTCAATAATTTTCGCACGCTTCACAAAATGAAATGCTTCATCAAAGCGACCCAACATATTGAGCAGGTGACTATAAATATATAACGTGGTCGCGTTGTTGGGATTCAAGTCAATGGCCTGTGTCAGCAATTTTTCGGACGCATTGAAGTCCTTACTGATGAAAAATGCTAATACGGCTTTGGTGAGGTAATCATTATCGGTAGGGCCACGTTTCCAGGATTCGGCTAAATATTTTTCGATATTTTTCCCCGCTTCTTCGGGAGAAAGATCACCATTCCATGACATACGGGCCGCATACGAGCTGGCCAGATAAGAGTATGCCTGCTGAAAGTCGGGATCTTTTGCCAGAGCCTGTTTAAAATATCCAGTTGCTGCGCGATAACCATCTACACCCCAGAGATTAAACGCATGGCGTCCTTTCAGGAACAAATCGTTAGCTTCAGGATTCGCGACATATAATGGACTCTGCGCGTTATTTGCCTTCGGACTAAGTGTTGGCTGAACTTCTGTGGAAATGACCTCCGAGATATTGTTTTGAATTTTTCTATTGGGAAACTTTACCCCCTGAATTATCTCTTTAGCCGCATTGGCCACCTTATTGATCTGGTCACGGTAAAATAATTTGTTAACGTTATCCTCACGCTTATCATCCGCTCGCAGCGGGCGGTTCACACCGGCTGATCTGAAAATGAATTCGATAGACCGGAGCGGTCCGTCAAGCTCGTCTTCTAGTATGACATTATCTTCTTCATCCAGGTCATGAATTTTCACTGGCAGAATCCGACTCGCTACATTTCCATTGCCTAATCGTATGTCGCGGCCAAACTGATCTTCTTTCGCTAGCTTATTAAACGCACATAACTCCTTTTGCCAGGCAAAGCTTTTGATATCACAATAGGTTTGTGAAATAATCGGGATAAAAACAATGCTTTTTAGTTTTGCTTCCAGGCTTTTATCCACTGAATGGGTTTCGAGTAGCCCGTCGTAGGCATTGCTGTCGAAGTAGATGCTGATGTCTTCTTTGAAAGTAGCTCCGGTTTCTCTCTTCAGATTAGCGACGAAATCAGTGACCCACCCATCGTACTTGTTGTCTTTGTGACGGTAGGAGATGAAGATGTCATATTCGAAACCGGAGATGATTGAAGCCATTAATCAAATATAGCCAGATTCGAATGCCGCTGAAATGCCTGTAAAACCGATTTTCAATGGGAATTTTGATCATGGCCCACTGTTAAACTCAGAGCCCAAATCGACAAGGCGTGGAAATTTTTCCCCTTAAAACACCCTTTCCGGGCTTTAAAGCAATCATTTTAAGTGTCATCCTCCATCTCCTGCATGGAATGATTTTTTATGCATATCGCAAAACCTGTAAGCGCGATGGAAAAAAAGGAAGAGGTTACTCAGGTACTTAACGATCTGTTGAAAATTAACAATGACAGAATCAGGGAGTACAGAAAAGGCATCAGGGAGATTGTGGACTTTGACTGGCGTACGATTTTTCTTACCAACATCGATGAAAGTAAAAAATTTGGTAATGAATTGGCATTAGCGATCATTAATCTGGGTGGAAATCCCGAAACAGGTTCCACCACCACTTCCGGAAAGATTTACCGATTTTGGACAGAACTCAAAGACACGTTTACCGGAACCGACCGGGAGTCTATCCTGAATGAATGCGAATTTGTTGAAGATGGAGTTCTGCTGGCGTACACGAGGGCGCTGGAACACGAAGATTTAACTATCGAGTTGAATCTGTTAATTAAAAAGCAATTGGCGTCTCTTAGAACAGCGTATGTTATAATTAACAAATACAGGGATATGGGAGTGCTGGATTTATATAATCTCTAGTCTGAAATTGAAACATTCAACAACAATAAATAAACACTCATGAAAAATGTCGGAATTGTTCTCATCGTACTTGGAATCATCATGATGGCCTTCACGGGTTTTAATCTGGTAACAAAGGAAAAAGTAGTGGATATAGGCCCTGTCCAAATCAGCAAAGATAATAATCATCCAATCTCCTGGTCTCCGATTGTCGGTGGCGTGTTGCTGGTTGCAGGAATTGCCATAGTGCTTACCAATAAAAAGAGTTAAAAAATTAAAAAATATATAGGTTATGAAAAGACCGGAAATAATAAACAACAAAATAGTAAATTCAGTAGCGCAGCTGGCTCGTTTTTTAAAGGAAGGAGATATTTTTAGAAAAGTCCGTGGTGCCACTCAATACAAGTTTGAAAAATTTGTGCCCGACGAGGATGTCGTGATTTGCGAAAATCTTGATACACATGTTTCGGAGGAGATTTATTTCAATTCGCCTGTTTTTCAGCTTACGGCGATTTAATCAAGTAAGTTGAAGTTATCATGAATAGAAATCGCCTTTCAGCAAAGATCACATCTGCCCTCAATGTTCAAATGACAAAGGAGGCTCACGCTTCTCAGATTTATCTATCGTATGGCGTGTGGGCGGACAGTAATGGGTTTGGAGGTATTGCGAACTTTCTCTTCCGTCATGCGCAGGAAGAGCGCAACCACATGATGAAGATTCTCGAATATATTTTGAAAAGGGGAGGAGAAGCAAAAGTGACTGCAATACCAGCGCCACCGGCAGATCCTACAAGCATTAACAACTGTTTCGAAAAAGTTTTTGGTCATGAGGTGGATAATACAACCGCGGTTTATAAGGTTGTCAAGCTTAGTTTGGAAGAAGAAGACTGGGCTACCTGGAATTTTATGCAGTGGTTTGTTAAAGAGCAAACCGAAGAGGAAACGCTCGCATTGAACCTGCTTGATAAGATAAAAATTGCCGGAGGCGAGAAGGCAGAAAAGACATCACTTTACTCCCTCGACAGAGACCTGCAGACAGCGCCGGACGGTGCGAAACTGGCTGAGGATGTGACGGCAGAAAACCCATAAAACAGCGATTCTAATCATTTACCTAAGGGTGTAGAATTTTTTCTACACCGTTTAAAACGATGTTTATATTAAATCGCTAATATCGCACCCAAATCGGACTGTTTCCGGGGGAACATTTCTTGCAATAGTGTCTTATATATTGATGTCTATGGCCATCCCCCGGACCCTTCATGTTCTCTTTCACATTGTTAAGCAAACATTGGTTTGCCAGTTGACATAAAGCCTGTTCACGTGAGTAAGGCTCAACAATTAAAGAAACTCTTCAAAAAAATATTCAGGATAGCAGGATGGATAACGGCATCTCTGCTGGTACTTCTTTTGGCATTTATTATTCTCATTCGGATTCCGGCGGTTCAGGAAAGAATTGTCCAAGAGGCGGTTTCTTTTCTGGAAAATAAAATAGGAACACCGGTAAAACTGAAATCGATCGTCCTCACGTTTCCAAAGAAGATAGTTCTTAGTGACCTCTACCTGGAAGATCAGTCCCGTGACACGTTGCTGTTCGCATCGGAGCTGGCAGTGGATATTGACATGTGGGCGCTCCTCGGCAATAAGATTGAATTAAATACGATTCAGCTTCGTAATTCAACGGTTTCAATCAGGAGAGCAAAAGGTGATGGTATTTATAACTTCGATTACATACCAAAAGCGTTTGCTTCAAAAGAAGCAAGCATCGCTGATACGACGGCGTCACAATGGCAATTCTCAATCGAAAGAGTTGAACTAAATCAAATAAAATTTCTGTATGATGATAAACTCGCTTCCGACAGTGTGAATATTAACATTGGCGAGCTTGTCCTTGATATGGACGAAGTGGATTTTGTAAAATCTATTTATAAAGCAAAGTCAATAGATCTGAAAAATACCACTGCGGTAGTTCAGCAATCAGGGCACAGCAATGCGGTGACTAACGATGGGAATGATTCTCGTGAGGAGATATTTCCATTCGATATAGACTTTGGTAATATTCATCTCGAACATGTTGATGTGTATTACGATCAACTTGCAACGAATGAGTCGATGCAGCTGAAGCTTGGTGAATTGCACATAGATGCAAATACTGTTGATTTTCGGAAACAGCTATTGGACCTTGATCGTATTGATCTTAAGGAAACGTCGTTTGTGGTTCTTGAGGCACCATCAAAAAGAACGGGTAGTCAAAACAATGGAAAGTCAGCGTCATTGGAGTTGAATATCCCCTGGACCATTCGACTGTCAAAACTCAATCTCTCAGGTAACACATTTCGATATGACAATGTGAGTGAGCCCGAGGTTTCTGCTTCAATAGATTTCAATCATTTACTAGTCTCCTTTTTGAATGCCAGGGCGGAGAATATTGAGATAAAAGACAATTCGGTAAAGATTGATTTAATAAGTACTTCCTTTCGAGAGAAAAGCGGGTTCTCCATTAAATCCTTGTCCACTGAGATAGATCTGACCGAACAGAGAATAGATATCAGGAAGTTTTTACTTCGATCAGGAAATTCCGACATATCACTTGACGCTAGTTCATCTTTTGAGTCGCTTGTGATGTTGATGGAGCACTATGAGCGCGCCAAATTAAAGATAGATGTCAGGCAATCTGTCATTTCAATGCGCGATGTGCGTTTTTTTGTTCCTGATCTGATTGACAGTCTGCCCGTCTATTTGCCCTCCAATACCACCATAGGGATTATTACTTCACTGAATGGATCGATCAGCAATCTTTTGGTTAATAAATTTTTGGTAACAGCCTTTGATTCGACGTCATTATCCTTTCACGGAACTCTAAAAGGGCTGCCTGAAATAAAAAGCACACAGTTGGATGTTAACATTGACAGATTTTATACGACGAGTTACGATGCAAAGGTGATCCTTCCCGATTCCTTGCTCCCTGATTCAATTCGTTTACCCCGATGGGTCGAAATAAAGGGGAAATTCAAAGGAACAGTTCAGGCACCCGATTTGAAAGCATCACTGACGAGTGACGTGGGGACTATTGATGTTGATGGTAAGTTTGATTTCATCAATACACCAAAATATGACGCTTCTGTAAGGGCTACAGAATTAAATCTTGGACGAATTTTGAGGCAAGAGAGCTCAATGGGCACACTTGATCTGGAAGCAAAGGTTAACGGATCGGGTGATACCATGGAGAATCTTGATACGTACCTGGACCTTACTGTCGGTAAATTCCAATACAATCAATACGACTATAAGGATCTTAAAGTCAAGGGCTCAATAAAAAAATACCTTTTCTCCGGCTCTGCTGCCTTAAAAGACAAGAATATTGACCTTGAAATAAAGGGCGACCTCGACTATCGGCAAAAGCTTTATAAACTAACGATGACTTTAGCCAACGCTGACTTCCAGGCTCTAAATCTTTCAAAGCGGCCATTGAAAGCGCGTGCAACGGTTGACGTTAACCTGATCACTTCAGACTTTAAAGTGATCAATGGGAACATCGACATTCGCAAGGTTGTGATTTTTAATGGTAAGGATCTGTATATGGTGGACTCGCTTATATTTATTTCCCTTGATCAGAAAGGGGCAAGCAAATTTTCAATACGATCTGATATCGTTTCTGGAGACTTTGAAGGGACCTTCAATTTGTTCAGCCTGCCAGATGTGATGAAGCAGCACATCAATCATTATTTTTCACTTCAAAATGAAAAGGTAACTGAATTCAGGGAGCCGCAGAATTTCAAATTCAATCTCACAATTAAAAATACTGATCTTCTTACTGAAATACTGTTTCCTGACCTTGACTCTTTTACACCAGGTACGATAAAAGGATCATTTAATAGTGAAACCCAGCATTTACTCGTCGACGTTAACCTGTCGGCAATTAAGTATTCAGTAATTGGACTTGATTCTCTGGCACTCAACATTAACTCTGATTCACGCGCTCTGAAATATAGTGTCAGATTGAAAAATCTCACCATCGACACGCTACATATCGATGATTTTAAGTTAACTGGCAGAATTGCTGACGACTCAATAAACACAAGCATTCTTGTGCTGGATTCAATTGCAAAGGAAAAATACAGACTCGGAGCGGTCATTACCAGCGAGCGCGATGATTTCAGATTCCATTTGATTTCAAAACGGGTGATGTTGAATTATGTGGAATGGAATGTTCCGGATGATAATTATCTGAAGTATGGAGGAAGGCAAATTGTGGCTAATGATTTCAGCATATCTCGTGAGGCGCAACAGATTGCCGTTGTTACTGAGGAAAAAGACGCAACTGTATCGGTAGAATTTAAAGAATTGCAGCTATCCAATTTGACCCGGCTAATTTCAGGGCAAGTTCCTGCCAGTGGTCAGCTTAACGGTAATTTTAAATTCACCACTGCTCAACAGGGGAATTTCAATTCACGCCTTCAGATACATGATCTGGTTATCCTGGGAAAGCCTTTGGGAGAATTGACGTTTTCATTGGCTTATGTTTCTGATCGCTATAATCTTGAAATGCTGATTAAGAGTCAACAGACAGATGTAAAAGCCAACGGTTATTACATTTCAAAAACTAATGCTTCTGAGTTCAGCATTGATGTTAATCTGGATCCTCTCGACATGAAATCCGTAGAGCCATTTACATTCGGGCACCTTAAGAATGTAAAGGGGTACGCTGTTGGAAATCTCAAGCTCACTGGGACAATCAAAGAACCTTCTATTCGTGGAACTATTAATTTTCAGGAAGTATCATTTTTATCCACCGCCATAAATGGTTCCTACACTTTAAAAAATGAAAAAATTACTTTTCAGGAGGCTGGAATTGAGTTTAATAACTTTACTATACGAGATCAGAATAATCAATCAGCCACGATTATAGGTTCAATTCTGACAAAGGCTTTCCGTGACTTTGAGGCAGATCTCAGAATAACAGCCAGGAATTTCCAAATACTGAATACGGAAGCAGATAATAAAAAGCCGTATTATGGAATGGCAAAAATAAATACGGATACGAGAATCACTGGTAACACGAATCAACCCACGGTTACGATGACGATTGATCCAAGCGATGATACCAATGTTACTTATGTGGTACCTCAATCTGCCAAGGCTGTTCTTGAACAGAAAGGAATTGTGCAATGGGTGGATCGTGACGCAATAAGCGATCCTTTCCTGGCAACCCTCAATCTCACGGATACAATCAAAACTGAGAATATTTTTAGAAGTATTGATCTTACTGCCAATATTGAACTTACCGATAAAGAGACATTGAATATTGTCATTGACCCTTTAACCGGTGACAAGCTTTCAGTACAAGGAAATTCAGTATTAGTATTAGAGATTGCTCCTGCGGGAGATCTGACCCTTTCGGGCAGGTATGAGATTACCAGGGGATCTTATGACTTCTCTTTTTACAAGCTCGTTAAAAGGAAATTTCTGATTGAAAAGGGTGGATCCATCAGTTGGAGCGGTGATCCCATGAGGGCAACTCTTGATATTCGTGCAAGCTATACGGTTCAAACGTCGCCGTTAGAACTTATATCGAACCTGGACCCAACAGACGCGCAGGCTACGAATTATAAACAAGTGCTTCCTTTTCTGGTGTATCTGAAAATCAGAGGCCAACTACTGACTCCTGAGATAAGTTTCGCGCTTGATATGCCAGACAATAAGAAAAATGTTTTCGGTGGTTCTGTTTACGCAAGGCTTCAGGACATTAACACACGTGAGTCGGAGCTCAACAAACAGGTCTTTGCCTTACTAATTCTTAAGAGATTTATTGCGGAAAATCCACTTGATAATCAGTCAGCTTCGATAGCGAATACCACACGCCAAAGCGTTAGCAGGATTCTTTCTGATCAGTTGAACAGACTGTCGGAAAATGTGAAAGGTGTTCAGCTTAATCTTGATATAAAATCACATCAGGATTATGCTTCTAGTTCGTCAGCTGGTTCAAGTCAGGCACAAGGCCAGACCAAAGTGCAGCTGGGGGTTACTAAGAATCTTTTGAACGATCGACTAATCGTAAAGCTTTCAGGAAATGTGAATATTGAAGGTCAGAATACTACCGCCAAGGGTGATGCGACGGATTATATAGGAGACCTTGCTCTTGAGTACAAACTTACAAGTGACGGGCGCTTGCGTATCACTGGATTCAGAAATAGCAACTACGATATTATTTCCGGTGAATTAACAGAAACCGGAGTGGGACTGATTTATGTAAAAGACCTCAACACACTAATGGAATTATTCAAATCCAATGCGAAGCCAAAGTAACATTTTTCTTCGTGGGAACATTAAACGTATGACGCATATTGTGTGCGTAGGGAGTATTTTGTTTTTTCTGGGAAGTTGTTCTGCCACTAAATTTTTGAAAAAGGGTGAGAGTTTTTATACCGGAGCAGAAATAAAAATAAAACCACACGGTGATATCGATGGTCAGGGTCGGATAAAGGATAATCTCCAGACACTCATTACACCCACGGCAAACTCTAAAATCGCGTGGTTTCGAACGTCAGTTTGGTTTTACTATATCGCTGGCACGCCGAAATCGAAGCATGGACTTAGAAATTTCATACAAACGAAGCTAGGGTCTTTGCCTGTTCTTCTGAAAGATGCGACGCCAGTCAAAACCGCTGAAATGCTTCAAGCTCAACTCAACAATGACGGTTACTTTAGGTCAACGGTATCAAGTGCCATCGAGACTAGAAAAAAGGAAAGCAAGGTCATTTACACCGTCATACTGCAACCTCCCTACAGGTTACAAAATATCAATTACCTCCCCTTTGATTCTACAAGTGTAATCGGTAAGGACATTAAAACAGAGCAGCTTGTACGAAAGGGGCAGCGATATAGCCTTGAGCGACTGCAGGCAGAGCAGCAGCGCATAGAACAAGTTGTGAAAAATCATGGAATGTTTCACTTCGATAATCGCTACCTGCTTTTTGAAGCGGATAGCACCGTTGGAAAAAATAACATAGACGTTGATCTTTTGTATGAAAAGGGAATGCCTGATAAGATCACAAGGCGATACAACATTAAGCAAATAAATGTATTTCCAAATTACACTCTTGGCAATGACACCTTAAAGACAACAGCCGATACACTCAGAATAAACGGATACAACTACATTGACAATCAACACAACTTCCGTCCAGAAATCGTCACTGGTGTAATCAATATCAAGAAGGATAGTATGTACCGTAAGATCGATCATGAATATTCATTGATTCATCTGATGGGTCTGCAAACATTTAAGTATGTTAACATCAAGTTTACTGATAGTAAAAAGGATTCATCAGCGTTGATAGCCAATATTTATATGACACCTCTGCTCAAAAAGTCGGTTCGGGTGCAGGTGCAGGGAGTTTCAAAGTCAAATAACTTTGTTGGGCCCGGTATCCAGGTTACGTTTACCGATAGAAATTTTTTTCGGGGTGCTGAATTGTTTCAGATTAAACTGCATTCAGCATATGAGGTTCAGATAAGCCGACAGCAATCGACACCACTAAATTCATTTGAGGTAGGGGCAGAGGCAAGCTTATCAGTCCCGCGATTCATTACCCCATTTCACATTCGTTTTGGTTCAGCCAAATATCTTCCGGCAACTCAATTCAAGATAGTTTATGATTTTCAGGAACGCCTTCAGTATTATAGTTTGAGAACACTTAACGTGGCCTACGGCTATGTCTGGCGTGAAACCACTTTAAAAACGCATGAGTTATTTCCGGTTGACATCAGCTTTATCAAAGCAGGATATAAATCAGTGGCATTTGATTCGATCTTAAATGACAATCCGGTACTAAAGAATTCATTTCAGGATCAGTTCATCTTGGGCTCTCGCTATTCCTTTACTTATAATACACAATTTACTGAAGACGTTGAGGAGAAGTACAAACTAAAAGAGCGCAAGAAATCCAATTTCTATTTCAGAGGCACGGTCGACGTATCTGGAAACGCCTTGCATGCCTTGCAGAGCATTGGCCGTGGTGGCGAGGGAAGCACCTATCAATTTTTAGGGTCACCGTATTCACAATATGTGAGAGGCGATATTGATTTCCGATATTTTCTGATTACAGGATCCGGGAGGAATCAAAACAAGATTGCAACGCGATTGATTGTCGGTGCAGGAAATGCCTTTGGAAATTCAACGAACATGCCCTACATCAAGCAGTTTTCTGTCGGTGGTGCAAATAGTATCCGGGCATTTCCCGCAAGATCTATTGGGCCAGGAACATATAATATAAGGACCGATCCTAAAGTTTCTCAGAGTCGTTATTTTGTCGACCAGCGAGGTGATTTGAAGCTGGAAGCAAATGTGGAATATCGCTTCGGTATCATAAATTCACTTAAAGGTGCGGTGTTTGTTGACGCAGGCAATATATGGTTATGGAACTATGATCCCAGCAGAATATGTTCGCAGTTTGACAAAACAAGATTCCTGACAGAGATCGCGGTGGGTACTGGTTTTGGCTTGAGATATGACTTCAGTTATTTCGTTTTGCGATTTGATCTTGGTGTTCCTTTGCGGAAGCCGTGGCTTCCAGAGAATGAACGATGGGTATTGAATAAGATTGACTTTGGAAGCAGTGACTGGAGAAGTAAGAATTTGATATTAAATGTAGCTATCGGTTATCCCTTCTGATTTCAATCTGCAGGATTTTAGGCTGGTTGCATAGCACAATAATAGAATTTATCTCTGAACTCCTGCTTATTCCGGCTTCGTTTTTAAATCCCGCTCCTTTTTAGCTTTCTTTTCTTGCTTTCTGAAATAACCCCGCGTGAGGAAGTTGTGTTTTAACGCCTCCATATTTTCATCCAGCTTAACGGAAGCCTTTTCGGAATTCTTGATAATATTCTGAAGCTTGTGCGCTGAAGCAGTGTCGGCAAGCAATACTCCGATTGCGTTGTCGCTGTCATTCATTTTTGCAGTGATCGTTTCAAGACTCTTTGACGCGGCAGCAGCATTGGTACTCACCTTTTTTAAATTCGTTAGGGTTTGCTTGAAGGTGCCTGTCGAACTTGTGTCGGTAAGAAGCGTCGGCAGCAGTCCTTTGCCATGTTTCATTTCGTATACGACGGAATTTAATTCCTCGGAAGCTTTTGCGGTGCGTTCTCCAGTTGTTTTTAAACTTGTCACTGTCTTTCGGATATCCTGCGCGAAGGCGCCATCATTCAGCAATTCTCCGATCACTCCTTCACCTTTATTGAGTTTGCTTGAAATGGTCTTTAGATCAAGGGTGATTGATCGTGTATTCTCACCGACTTCCTTTGCTATGCTTACTAACTCTTGCGTATCTGCCGGGGAAACTGCATTAATGACGTCGTCGTCCTGGATAATAGCCGGAGAGTTTCCAGGCTGTATAACTACAATCTTGTTTCCAATGAGACCATCAGAGCCAATTGACGCTGTTGCATTCTTACGAATAAATTCGTTCTGTTTCTCCTTAAGCGAAAGGGTCACAACGACTTCGCCTACCTTAACGATCGTCACACTCTTCACGGTTCCGATCTGAACTCCGGATAGCCAAACCTTGTCACCATCTTTCAAGCCTTCTACATTTTTGAAAATAGCTGATACCGTGAAGGTCTTGCTAAAGAAATTGCTGGCGCTACCAACAAAAAAGATTGCAATCAGAAACAGGACCGCGCCGATCGCAACAAAAGCGCCAAGTTTTACACGTTCTTTTAGTTCATTTTCTTCCATAGTCTTAGTATTTAAAAAAGGGTGCCAGCTCGGGGATTTGTGTTTTTCTTAATTCTTCGAAAGTTCCTTCGGCGCCATCGAGCCCTTGGATTAATGCAATTACCCTATCAGATATCTGACGGGCGCAACTGATATCGTGTGTGATGATGATGGAAGAAGTCTTGTACTTCTCTCTTACGCTTAAAATAAGTTCGTTGATTTCAGTTGATGTAATGGGATCAAGTCCCGCAGTCGGCTCATCATAAAGCATAATTTTCGGCTTAAGAATGAGTGTACGGGCAATCCCAATTCTTTTCTTCATCCCGCCTGAGAGCTCCGCTGGCTTCTTGTCCGAGGATTTTTCCAGACCAACATCTTGTAGTGCTGTCATGACCAGGTCATTGAGTTCTTTTTTGTCGAACAGCGCTAGGTTCCGCTTTAATGGGAATTCAAGATTCTCTCTTACTGTCATTGAATCGTACAGAGCGCTGTTTTGAAACGAAAAGCCGATTTGTTGGCGCAATTCATTGAGCTTTTCTGGTGTAAGCGACATCACGTTTTGCCCCAAAACTTCTATCTCACCGGCGTCTGCACGAATGAGTCCCACCATACACTTGATTAATACCGATTTACCGCTACCGGATCGTCCAAGCACGACAAGATTTTCGCTTTGGTGCAGGTCCATGCTTATATCTTTCAACACCTGGAGATCTCCGAATGACTTTTTCAGGTTGCGGATTTTTGCTACGACGGTGTTTTTATCGATCTCAGTTTTCGCCACTGACGATATTTCGTTTTTTAAATTTTCCATTATCGAAACAGGTTGATAAACTGAAGTGTTATCAGATCAATAATAAAGATGAAAAGCATGGATATTACGACTGCGGTGTTCGCCGCCTTTCCAACACCCGTCGTGCCGTTTTCAGAATTATAGCCAGCATAAGCGCTTACAAAACCAATTGCAAAGCCGAACAGTAACGCCTTTATCATGGAGGAGAAAATATCGAGATAGTTAATGTGGCTGATTACTTCATTGAAGTAAAGCCTGAATCCAGTGTTATTAATGAAATTAACGGTAAGGTAGGATCCCATCAACGCGATCATATCAGCGAATACTACGAGGATTGGTAACATGAGTGTTGTTGCAACGACACGACTTACCACTAGATAAGAAAATGGGCGGGTACCAGAAACTTCCATGGCGTCAATCTGCTCTGTCACTTTCATACTGGCCAGTTCGGCTCCTATGTTTGACCCCAATTTACCGGCACAGATCAGTCCGGTAATTAGCGGTCCGAGTGATCGTATTACTGCTTGAGATACGAGCGAGGGTAACCATGATTCAGCACCAAATGAAGAAAGGGAAGGTCGTGACTGACGGGTAAATACAATACCCGCAAGAAATGCTGTAAAGCTTACTAAAAAAAAAGAGCGGTTGCCAACCGCAAAACATTGCTTGAGAATTTCACGCCATTCAAAAGGTGAGCGAAAAATCTGTTTAAAAATTTTCTGGGCAAAGCGAAAAATATCCTCGCACCCCAGTAAGAATTTGCGGAAGTTCATTCAGCCTGGAGAATTACAATCTAATCTATTATTTATAGGAATAAGGATGGTTCTTGGGAAAGAAGTAAGGATTGCTCGCCTTGTTGATACGTGGCAGATATTTATTCTGTTCCCGTCCTGAAATAGGAGAACTAACTTCCTCATCTTCCAATCGAGGGAACATCAATTTTGCCAGGAAATAGGCAGAACCGGCGAATACCCCGAAACCAATGATAAATGCGAGTAGGAATAGTAGTAAATCCATAATCTTCTTCTTTTTCCTGATATGGGTAAAATAGTGTGCCAGAATTTTCAGCCCCAAAGCAATACTCTTATTCGGTCCAGGTGTGTGAAGTGCTTATAAAGTGGGGAAATTATTCTACAGTGATTTATTCGGGCGTTGAGGGTCAGACATCGGGACGCCTCTTCCTAAGCATTCAGTAGCCTTGGATGAGTACTCTCTCACCGCCAATGACTAATCCCTAAATCATCGCCTAATTAAAAACCGTAGAAGGCGGACTAACAAGATTCGTAGGGTACTTAATCTTTATATTCGTGCCAATACTAAACTGCACATGCTGCACCCGTTCAACTACTCTGGGAAAGTAATAGACCCGAGCTTCTATCGTATTGAAAATAAGGTTTTCATTTCGCGCCCTGATCCCCAAAGAAATGCCGCTGAAGAAATTTTCCCCGCTGAAGAATTTAGGATTTGTGTCTAGCAACGCCATATCGATGCGGGCAAGAGGTGCAAGTCTGAATCCCAGGACTTTTGATTTGGAATAAATAACTGCCTCCTGACTCAACACCAGCCGCTTTGTACCCACAAGGCTGTCTGGGCTGAAACCCACAATCGCGTTTACACCCCTGATATCGATACCTCGTTTTATATTTTGGTTTATAATCGTTGCAAATCCCACCTGAAGCTGGTGACGAATTTTTAATGAACCTTTTTGATACACTTTACTATAGCGTAGGAAGTCAACTCCAAACAGCCCATCTTCAGAACGCCCGCTTTGAAAATAGGAAGCCAGCCGCGCCGTGTAGGTAAGAATGGTGCCGGTAGGACGTACCTGTGTATAATACACTTCGCTCCCCAGGTAGGGTCTTTTATTTTCTAACTCCGTTTCGTACCCGCCGGTAAAGCTGAGGCGATATCCATGAGGGATATCTTCGGTTCTTCCAAATCCAACTACATATTGTGTTTTGTAGAAATCCTGTCGAAAGAACGTGAGCTGCGTAAGGATCATCAAGCGATTCCGATAGGCATACCGGTCGGGCTCCGTAAGGTTGATGGTTGGTAACTCAACAAAGTGTTGATTCATAGTACGTACTGCAACAAACTTTCGATTTCTGTTCTCCTTTAAGTCGGATGGCAGGTTCTTATGGCCAAATGAATATCCAATCCAATAATCTTGTATTGAATATTGGTAGCGGGCAAATGTGCTGTCAGGCTTTTGGTATACATTGGTTGAATTATTGGTGCTTAATTCAAGCCCACCCGCCCATCGCGCGAAGGGATGAAAGAGAGGACGAACAAGGCGAAAGTAGTAGGCCTTTTCATTTTCATTTCCAACACTAGTCCCTGTGTTGATATTGGAGAATCCCACAGATGCATCGATGAAGCTTCCCTTTACGTTTATTTTTTGATAGACCGCTTCTACTCCAAATCGGGGGGTTCTGTCAATATCGTATAGCGTGTTGAATTGAACCCTTTGTCCCATACCAGCCAAATTGGATTCCTGAATTCCAAATTTGTACTTAGTTGCCGACTGTGGTTCCGCATTTCCGCCAAGGCTAAACACATCACGGGTAATAACGATCAGGTCAACTGAGTCAGATTTTTTTGATATAGGTTTAACCAGGATTCGCGAATCGAGGATGAAGCTAAGATTGCGCAATATCCGCTCGTTGTCGGCGATCCGGTACGGATTCAAGGGCTTACCTTCTTTTATGAAAAGGTTGTCGCGAATAACAAATTCTTTGGTGTCGATATGCAGAGTATTTGCTGCTTTGGACATTGCAGTTTGAAAGTGGCGGGCAGTATCGAGTACCGTCCTTTCAAAGCCTATCCGCCGAATAATTATCTTACGAATAATTTTTCCAGCATAGGGAAGGTATGGATCCTCACTTTTTACATTCAACGTGACATTTTCATCCACCGGATCGGTTGTAATTATACCCATCAGTTTTTTGACAACTTTTTGGCCATTTTGCATTAACCAACCGGGGTCATCTTTAGCATTTGGTTTTTGTTGGGAGCGTCCGTCGATGATCGAGAAAAAAAATAGCATGAATAAAAGCAGCGTGAGCCGTAGGATCTTGGTCTGCATTCCCTTCAATAGAACTTTTTTCATTGATCCTAATCCAGTAATTAGCGAACGAATTGTCCTTTGTAAAAGGTATACCACTGGCAAATTAGTCTATAAAGGCATAAGTCATTTGATAATTTTTAAAGCTTTTTTGCCGGCATTTCCAAGCTGAAAACGGTGAACATAACTCAATCGTAAGTTGCCAGTATTGAGAGCGGCCGTTCGTATACCATCGCCCAACCGGACACCATTGTTAATGTAAATAAGTTGAACGGCCCACTTCTCCCTGCTGTAACCAGTCACGAACCGGAAGAACGTATTAGGACTTGCTCCGGAAACTACATGAGATCCATCACTGTATCTCATCGTGGTCGAACTGTAATCAATGCTAGCAGCCACCGAGCCAGTTGCAAAAAAATGTCGCCGGATTACTAATGTGTACGCATATCCGACATTAATTCCTGCTTCAAAAAAGTCGATGTTTGATTCGGTGAGAGTTCGATCGATAGAAGTAGGAATGATTGTGCTGTCAGCTCTGATTCTTCCCGAATAGCTTTCAATCCCGATCAGCAGACTCCCTGCTGATTTCTTCTGCCACTCATTTTGTAAATAGGTAGCTTGTATAGAGAACCGACTATTATTTAGGACATATTGATACGACCCTCCGAATATCGTTACTTTCATATCCGGTCGTGAATAATAGTTATTAGTACCAGTAGCAGTTCCTTTGGGGAATAAGTAGAAACCTGTATAAGATTGCGCCACCAGGTCTAAAGTAAACTTCTGGCTGTATTTATGAAATTGCAGGTCAATGAATTTTGTCTTCCCCCTACCGTCATCAGGTGTAAGGTAGCCGACGCCAGTAGCAATGTTGAGTGTAGCCCACTTGTAACTTGCGCCGAAACCCAAATTGAATTTGGAATTTGGAAGGTAGTTTATCGTGTAAGGACCATTTTTATTCTTGAGTGTAAGTTCTGTGTATTTTTGAGAGAGGAATAACCGTCCGGTAATCAAATGGGTGTAGGAGGTATAATACGTTGTGTCATTTTTCGCCTGGAGATTTGAAAAATTGAACATTGACACAGCAATACAAACCATAACTACCCAATGATCCATCTTGTAGAATGAATAATTTTTATTGTGCCAGAAATCCACCGTCGATTTCAAGTGCTGTGCCGGTAATGAAGGAACTATCGGCACTGGCAAGAAAAATGAAAGCTTTAGCTACTTCCTCAGGTTTTCCAAACCGCTTCAATGCATGGAGTTCCATGATGTCGCGTTTCATTTTTTCATTATCGGTTATCCCTCCTTTGGTAAGAAGGGGAGTCTCGATAAATCCCGGGCAAATTGCGTTGACTCGAATTCCTTCGCCAGCGTATTCCAGCGCGGCTGTTTGTGTCAACCCGATGATGCCGTGTTTGGATGCAACATATCCCCCGGAATTCACATAACCCACTTTGCCGAGGATCGAGGACATGTTTATGATCACTCCATTTTTTTGCGAAGACATTTGTTTCAACTCGTACCGCATACAATTGAAGACGCTTGTAAGGTTAAGATGAATAACACTATTCCATTCATCTTCCGTTGTGTCGGCGATACGATCTCCACCACCACCGATTCCTGCATTGTTGAGCGCTACGTCTAATTTTCCAAACTTCTCAATCGTGGTGTTTATAACGGCAGCGATCTGATCAGATTGAGTGACATCACACTCCAGGAAAATGGATTTTTCATTTTCTGCCGTGATTTCTGCCATTGCAGAATCGTAGTTGATGGATTTGATATCCACTACTACCACGTTGGCGCCTTCGCGGGCGGCAGCCACGGCACTTGCTTTGCCAATGCCCGACAAGCCCCCTGTTATAAAGACTGTTTTATTTTCAAGTGTTTTCATATTTCCTCAATCATTAGGGTGAGACGGTTACGATGGAGATTTCGTTTCGTCGATTGAATTTTTCGGTTTTTTTATTTTACTTGAAACCCACGAAAAACAACTGATAAGCAAATTAGCTGAACCCATAACAAGAGGAACCATTCGGGGTTTCATAATAATTTATATTTATGTCTGAAATTGTTCGTTCATATACATATACATAAGCCACTAGTACGTCCCGTCAAAACCTATTGACCTAATTCACCCTTCTCCGCCAGTTTTTGCATCTTTTTGTTGGCATAGATTGCCACTTCAACACGCCTGTTTTCAGCATCTATTGTAGATGTGGGCTGAGTTTCCCCATAACCAGTAGTAGTTACTCTCGAACGTTTCACGCCCAAGGTTTCAAGATAGGCTGCAACTGAACTAGCGCGTTTTTTTGAAAGCTCCATATTATAGGCATCCTTGCCTGAAGCGTCAGTGTGTCCTTCGATCAAGATGTTGGTGTCTTGGTATTTATTTAGTGTCTTGGCAAGGTCGGTAAGATTTTGTTTAGTGGAAGCATTAAGGACGTGAGAATCCAATGCGAACATAAGTCCGGAATCAAATGTGATTTTGATACCTTCGCCCACTCGTTCTACACGTGCACCCTTAAGATCTGCTTTCAATTCATCAGCTTGCTTATCCATGTGATGTCCGATGATTGCGCCAGTTGCTCCACCAACACCAGCACCGATAATTGCTCCGACAGCTGTGTTGTTAGAGCCACTTCCAATCAAACCGCCAATCACCGCACCAGCACCTGCACCGATGGCTGTACCTTTGGCTGTGTTGGAAGCTTTACATCCGCCAAGAATGATTTGAACACTGAGTATAATTATCGCAATCCAGACGCCAGGACTCAGGTTGATCAGTTTATTTTTCATAGTAGTTAGTTTTGATTAACCTTCTCAAACAATGGTGCCAGCAGGAATACCCCCTCTCTACGGTCCGGAATGAGGGTTTCCATTATTGGTGTGTAGAATTTTCCACGATGAGGATCGCAAGAGACAGAAGCTCTCAGTTTTCACTTTCAACTCTCCAATGCCTGGCCTAGTTTCCCATCGACTGGTTTTGAATTGAAGCCAACTGAACAATTTTGCCATATTCAGACGGACTGAGATCATTGTAGAAGTAGTGGATTGGATTGATGTGCACCCCATTCAACATTACTTCGTAATGAAGATGCGGTGCTGTGGATTGTCCTGTGTTGCCGACAAATGCAATTGATTGTCCGCGGGTAACTTTTTCACCTTGCTTCACATTAAACTTGAGAACATGCGCATAACGTGTCTGATATCCGAAGCCATGGTCAATGGTTAGTATTTTTCCATAACCAACGATGGCAGTGTCAGTAGCAGCAACGATCCCGTCGGCGGTGGAGTAAATAGGAGTTCCTTCAGGCGCCGCGAAATCTATTCCCTTATGCATTTTGATTACCTTATAAAATGGATGGAGCCGCAAGCCGTAGCCCGAAGCAAGCGCAGTAAGTTGATGATTTGAAATTGGTTGAATAGCTGGAATAGAAGCGAGTAATTTCTGCTTATCTGTGGTTATTGCAAGCAATTCATCCTGGGAAATAGATTCTATATATATTTTTCTTCTAAGCTTATCAATTTTTGAATGAAGCCCGGCGATGGATTCTGAATTTCTTATTTTCTTATTTAGTATATCCTGATATCGAACGGATCCCCCAACACCCCCCATGCGAACAGCCTTATCGATTGGTGCTACTCCAAGAACAGCACGATACACCTGATCGTCACGCTTTTCTATTATGGCCATTGCACCATCAAGAGTTTTCAGCTTGCTGTCCAATTCGGCAAAGCTGACTTCAAGATCCTTGATATCATTTTTTAGTTTTAATTCTCCGGGAAGTTCAAAGAAAGTAATATAGAAGTAAAACAAGCAGAATGCTCCTGCGACTGCCATCGACATTACTTTGAATACTTTCAACAACTTGAACCACACGCTGTACTCAATTCGGGTGAACTGCGAAGTTGATGGATCGTAATAATAGAAAATCTTAGCCATAGCAATTAAATTTTAACAGGCAACAAAAAAAATGCAGCCATTGGCTGCATTTTAAAGAAGCTCAACCTGTAAACGTATTCACTTCTTTTAGATTAAAAGCCGTTGATGATGATCATTATAGTTAAATAAGTATGCCATTCAATAGGATGTTTCATGGGGGATTTAGCCAATCTTCACTATGGATTAATGGGGAAAAAATTCCACAGTACAGCATCGCGGTGCTACCAGCTAATTACAGCACCATGCCATTAAAGGGAGCTGTAGGGATGGCACACAAATTTTAATTGAGAGGCAGTAACCTTTAAGTCTTTTTTTAAATGAAGAAAATGTTGAAACCTTCACTGTTAGTGATGTTTGTATACGCCGCTATGCCTTTACAATCAATGAATGTATTGAGGCCTTCCGTCACCTCGATCCCTATGAGTGAATTGCATGTAAGACGTTTATCAAATCGTCTTGAAGAAATTCAGGCTATTGATAAGGAAAATCTTTCAAGGCCGCAAAGAAAGGAAATGAGGAAAGAAATAAAAGCAATTAAGAGAACAATGGATGGCGGTGGAGTTTATATCTCAGTAGGAGCATTGATCCTTATCATCATTCTTTTGATTATCCTTATTTGATAGATAATTGGAGATATTTGCCGAGTTTTATTCTGTTCACGGATGAAATGAAGACCAAGTTTGAAAGTGAATTAATTATAACAAAACCTAAATAAAAATGAAAAAATTAATGTTTGCGTGTGTGGTTGGTGTCGCGAGTATATTGGCTTCGGCCGATGGGAAGGCCCAGGCGATGACCCAGAAATACACTACTGCACTCGGTGTGAAAGTCTGGGGCGATGGTGGCGGTGTTACCATTAAGCACTTTGTCAGGGAAAACAGGGCACTTGAGGGAATTGGCTATTTCTGGAACAGGGGTGCCAGACTTACCGGCTTGTATGAGTTCCATTTTGACTTTCCTGATGCACCCGGCCTGAAGTGGTATGTTGGCCCAGGTGCACACGTGGGAATTTACAACAACCAGTACTATGACAAAAATTACTATAATGGTGATGGATCCGGAGCGTATGTTGGTATTGATGGCGTCCTTGGTTTGGACTACAAATTTGATCGGGCTCCCATTAACCTTTCACTTGACTGGCAGCCATCATTTGAATTTGGTAACAATCGAGGATTCATTGGAAGCTGGGGAGGATTGGGTATTCGGTATACCTTTAATTAGTATTCAATTAGCTAAACAAAAAAGAGAGGCATTTGCCTCTTTTTTTATGCTCTGTAGTTTGAGGTTCATTATTAAAAAGTATGCCTCGTCTCTTCAATGTTGCCTCCTGAGTTAGATGCTACGCCATCGGTTGAGGTATTTTTGCTAAGCAGGTCATAAGCAGAACTATACTCATAGGCGCGCTTTCCGATGATCGCAATTGGTGTTTTAATCAGGATCGGCTCGCGTTTAAGAATAGTCAGCAGGTCCGTGTCACTAACTTCATTGATTGTGTTTTTATCCGTTGACTCTAAACGATCCTCATAGGTGGTATCCACGAGCTTTTTCAGGGGTAATTCCATTTTATTTGCTATTTCAGCAAGCTGTGTCTCTGTAATGGCTTCCCTTTTAAGATCCAGCGTTTTGACTTTGTAGTCACGTATCGTCTCTACAAATGCGCGTGCTTTTTTATCTTCCTGCTTGTCGGAATGATAGATCAGGGTCAACTCATTGGGTTCATTTTCGATCATACTTTTTTTTGGTGTACTGTTGGTGAATTACTTCTTCTTCGAATTCTTTTCCTGTTCTTTTTTCTTTAGCACTTTGATCTTTTCGAGATGAGATTCAACCAAAGGGAGATATTGAGTTGCAAAAGCCTTGATCTTCTTATTCTCAAAGTCTTTTGCTCTTGAAAAAAGTCGTGCGTCCCGACGATGATCAATGCGCATCATCTTGATGAATTTCTTATCAAATTTTTTTACATCTTTTTCCAGGAGATCTTCGAACCCATCCTGCTTGGCTTCACTGATAGTGTCGGGGAGTGGAAGTGAAAATACCTTGGCTATTTCTCTTAGGTCGACCAGCATGGTGGTCTGATCTTTAACCATTAGCGCTCCGTAGTCTTTGACGTCTTTGGAGGTACTCTTCTGAATGGCGGCTTTACCCTCGAGTCTTCCCATCAATCTGGAGTCAACAGCTTTTAAAAGAAAATCTGCTTCAATTGCGCTGAGCGTTGTCTTTTTTTCTTTTTTCTTTAAAGAATCTAGTGGGTCCTTTGTTAGAGATTCTTCCTTACTTGTATAGGCGCTTTTCTCTTTATTCTCAGATTCCGATCGTTTCCCACAACCTGCCATTGTGACAAGGCAAATAAAAATTGGAACTGTTAAGGATGTGATTTTCATTTACCTTGATGGTTTGTTGTCTAACCAGTGATCATTTTCTTGATCCGGTTGAATTCGCGTCGAGTAGCGGTCGTGTTGGTGCGAATTCTTTCAACGGATTGTGCGGTCCACGCTTTTTCCGCAGTAAGCGATGTCTCCTGAAGATCAAATTTGACGCGGTTGCGGTATTCAACGAGATCATTTTGTGCACTTTCAAGAATAGTTTTTTTGTCAGCCTTAGCTTTCTTAATGCGGGAATCAAACTGCTTAATTGATAGTGTAATTGAGTCACGGAGTTGTATTAGTTCCCTTGATATAACGGCTCGTTCGGCTTCTACCTTGGCCGAATCTCCCAACTCAAGTCTTCCGGAGGCAGGGGGCTGAGAGAATATAAGACTCGAACTCAGTGCCACCAGACTGAGTGAAATAATGAGAGTTTTCATAAATACCAAATTTCCAATAAAGCTTAAAAATCCGTGCCAAGGCCTTTTTTAACGGGTAAAAGGACAATTGAGGAATCCTTATTAATTCTGCGCATCAGGGTATCCAGTATCAATTGAGCGGACAATACGCCAAACGTAATTTCGTTTCCTCCAAACCCAGAGCGAAATATGTATTTGGACGTTGACGCTTCGATGCAGCATAGGGCAATCCATCCTTTGTTCCAGTCCCTGCCCAGCCAATATCAGTTTTGAATGAGTGATTCAGAATGGTTTTGCGAATGACTTTTCCAGTGCAATAATTTTCCGAGGCAATTACTTCTTCGAGTTTATCGGGATTTGAGAACTCATTATCCTTTACCTTCACAAAAATTCGGTTGTCAGAGATTGTATGATGATAAAGATAGGGCACTGACGTTTCCCAAATAAAACAGTTCTTATACCATAAAATTTTCTTTTCGAATGGCTTGCTTACAATAGCATGTGTGGAATATAGTTCCTCCACTTTCTTCGGAATATATTTTTTGTGACTCGTAGCCTGAGGCAATGACGAGGTGTTGCGCAGTAATTTTATTTTACGGGTCTGTTGTTAGTGTAACATTTTTTTGTGGTCCGAATATCTGAATCTCAATTCAATCCTGGATTTGTTGATCCCAAGTCTTCGGTTGTGCAAGTAATGCGTGTGTGCTCGCAGCAGAGCGTCCCGTTCCTACATGACGTTTGTCAGCAATTATCACCTTGAATCCCTTTCTGCAAAGATGCCAGGCCACCAAAGCGGGAGCCGATACCAGCTCCAATTATCACAACTTTGGATTTTTTAGGATTAGAAGACATCCGTCCGCTTTTCAATAGCCAATAAGGATTATGTGATCTTACATCCATGATTGTGGATAAACGGTTTAAAGGCCATTTGTAAATTGTCTGCCATCAGCTTCAGCACAATTGTGTCACAAATGCCACAGTCTGATTGCTTTTTGTGGAATTTTTTCTACAAAATACGTTCCAAAACAGACCAAAAACGATGTTTTTGAGTCGTTTCGGCTTGGCAGGATTTTTCGAATAACCTTATCGTCAAGGGAACAAATGAATTTAAATCAGGCTTTTAGTTTATTAGTAGTAAGGTCAACATCATCAACGATTCTAATTGGATTTATGGTGTTCGGAACTTTAGAAACTCTCGGATTCATCCGACGATCTTAAAAGCTTTAAAGATAATGCTTGCCGTTCTGGCAAGTAGGTTAGGGGAGGGAAAAGTCGGACGGTCAAACGTTCGACTTTTTTATTTTTAAAGAATACTTGAATGAAAAATCTACCTCGAAAAATAATCTATTTTATTGCAATTGCATTAGTACTCTTTTTTGGCGCACGTTTCTTTATCTACTGGAAGGTAAAAGACGCTATCGTTAAAAAAATAGCCAATCTCAAAGAACAAGGTATTCATGTTCGCTACAATTCATTTGATGTTAATTCCTGGAATGGAAGCTTAAGTGTAAAAGATCTTCAGATTGTTACATCCGCTCAGGATTCAGCATGTTTACTCGCGGGCACAGTACAGGAGCTTAATGTTGAGGGGATTTTTATTCTGCCGTTATTGCTAAAAAAGAAACTATGCATTTCATCAATCACCTTGGTGCAACCATGGTTTCAATATAGTCGTCGATCAAAAAAATTGCCACAACAATCAAAAAGCGAAACTGGAAGTAGTCCTCTAAGGGAATTGCAAATTGACCGAATTCGAATTGATTCAGGTAAAGTCGAGATGATAGACAGTGCTTCTTGTGGAGTTACGTTTAGAGGGAGGCTTAATTTTAAACTTTCCGGCATCGCATTGACCAATCTAAGCACTGATTCAATGAAGTGGAACGCGGAGGCAATGACTGCAGAGGGGATAGTGGTTGATCTGCCAACCAGTTTTTATAAGGCGACTCTTCAAAATCTTTCGTATAGCCGGTCAGATAGATCAATTCAAATGGACTCTTTCAAGTTAATTCCAACACTGGGAAGAAAGGAATTTGCACTTAAATCAGGCAAGCAGGTAGATCAGTTTACCTTACTGCTCCCCTTATTAAAGGTGACTGGTTTCGATCTGAGTAAGACCGCTGCAAAACCGTCATTCATAGCTGAGGAAATCGATCTTCATTTTAACCTTGACGTTTTTCGTGATAAGAGAAATCCGAGAGCAATACGTTCGGCAACTAGATTACCTGTAACTTTTATGCAGCAACTCCCATTTCCCGTGCATATTGATACTCTGATCATTTCACCAAGCAATATTGTATACCAAGAACATCCCGAAAAGGGAGATGCTGCAGGCAGAATTTCGTTTAATGAGCTGACGGCGGGCATTGGCAACGTCTCAAACGATTCAACAGGGGAGTCCCGCATGAAGGTGCATACCCGATTCATGAATGCCGGTGAGATGAATGCTGATTTTACTTTTCCATTTCAGAAGGGAAAACCCTACTCTGTAAAGGGATCTCTTGTTGATTTTTTTATGCCTGAAATTAATCCCATGCTGGAACCGATAGCACATATTAGAATTGAGTCAGGGAAAATCCAGGCGATGAAATTTAATTTCATATATGATAGTCGAAAATCAAATGGGAATCTGGAGTTGCGGTATACCGACCTTAAAATCCTGGCATTAAAAGATGATGAGTATAAGTCTACCAACAAACTCGTCACGCTTATCATTAGTGCATTTGTTAAAAAACGAATTGACAAAACTAATTCGATCGATGAAAGAACAGGGACAATTGCCATTGAGCGTGATCCTCAGAAGGCGGTTCTAAACTACTGGTGGAAATCTGTTCTTTCAGGCATCAAAGCAGTCTTTGGGTTTGAAACCGCTGTCCAGAAAGAAGTGAATAAAAAAAGGGCAGCTGATTAGTCTCGTCCTGAATAAGAATTTAATCTCAATATGTATCTTGTAGCAACAACTGATCAACAATGCCTGGTCCATTGAGTAAAAACATTCTAGTAACGGGCGCTGCTGGCAACCTGGGTAAAGCTGTTGTGCAGAAATTTCTTTCAGAGGGTTTTCGTGTGATTGCTATCGTTTCGCCTGGCAGCAAAATGACGAGCGATGTCAAAGGAGATTTGAATGTGATGGAAGCTGATCTGAGTCAGGAAAAATCTTCTGAAGAATTAGTAAAAAAAGTGTTAGCCACCTTCAAGTCTATTGATGCCGCCTTATTACTGGCGGGTGGCTACGACTATGGTTCGATCTATGAAACGGACGGTGCCAAGTTGCATAAAATGATTTCATTGAATTTTGAAACTGCCTACTACGTTGCCCGGCCAACGTTCTCTCAAATGCTTGAGCAGGCTTCAGGAGGCCGAATCATATTTATTGGTGCCCGACCGGCATTGTTGCCGAAGGATGGGAAAAGTTCCGTGGCGTATGCTTTATCTAAGTCTCTCGTTTTTAAGTTGTCAGATTTTTTAAATGCGGAAGGTGCTTCAAGGAACGTACTCTGCTCCGTGGTGGTGCCAAGTACAATCGACACACCTGCCAATCGCAAAGCGATGCCGAATGCAGATTTTTCTTCGTGGGTTACGCCGGAAGCAATTGCTGATGTTATCTACTTCGCTGTCTCCGACAAGGCTGGTACGTTGAAAGACTCAGTATATAAGGTTTACGGAAACGCCTGAGGTTTTATCAACCTTCCTATCTAAAGGACAGGCTTGCTGCCGCAATAACATTCAGTTGCTTGTCCTGGGCGTACACAATCACCGAGGTTTTTTCAGCATCTATCACTGGGAGTTCCAGTTCTATCGATCCTTGTTGTCGAAGGGGAATTGTTTTGAAAGCTCTCACGACATTATCATGATGTAGTTTTTTGCCACTGTTCTCGCCCCGCGACACATAATTCTCAACCTCCCTTTCTACAACCGCAAAGCTCACTATTTCACCCGAAGGAGATTTATCAAGTGAATAATTTAATGTAGCGTGATTATCTGAAATAACGAGACCGGATAGCGTGATTACATATAAAGGCTTTTGATCCAACGCTGTTACTACTGACCTCTCAGCAACTGTCATGTTCGCTCCGACAAATTCTGTGCGGCCGTTGACAATCATTTGGGGTGTGTAAATTGAACTCAATCCCAGTGATTGAGCGTAGGTTTGCTGACGATTTGTAAACTCCTTACTGCTATAAGGATCTTTCCAGCCGATATAATTCCAATAGTCAACGTGGAATGATAACCCAAACACTTGCTTTCCTTCTTTTTCGGCTTTATGAATGAGTTGACTGAGATTCTTATCAGCCGCCGGACAACTTGAGCAACCTTGTGATGTAAACAACTCAATCACGGCAATGCCTTGGGCCAGGATTTTGTCAGTTGAAACTAATAAAAAGAGAAATAGTAAACATTTCATATCTGATAACCAAATGAAGATCTACTGTTTAATCAGTGTAGGCCAATTCTTGTCAGCTTGTTCAATTAACCCTTTCTGATTCTTATTAAACAACTTCTGCACATCCTTATTGTAATTAAAATACAATTTGTTGTTTATGATCGCCCAGGTTTCAGGTTGGGTGGGTGATTTGTGACCGGCTGCCGTTCCATAAGCGCAATAACCTCCATATTGTGGAGCGTATTTGGTCGGCTCGGCTTTAAAAAGGTCAAGATTTTCCTGAGAGGAAAAATACCAGTTTGCTCCGCTCCACGAATAGGTAAACTCTTTTTTGCCAACAACGGGTTTGCTTGCTGTAAAAAAGGCAACAGGATCGTATCCCTGGATTGCGCCAGCATTCGTGGTAAATACTTCAGGGTCCTGCCCATAGGCAATCACCATAGTTAACAGGAAAATAAAGCTGAGTGCAAATCTTTTAGTCATATTCTCTTGATTTCTTGCTAAAGTAACAGAAAGAGCGTCAAGGAAAGGTCGTTTCGGTGACAATGGTTGGTGATTATTGGAAAATATATAAAAATCCTACACCGGCGAGGATTCAAAAGCAAGAGCTATCGATCAAGGGCAAACGACCACTTACCAAACACTGACTACTCTTTTACTTCCATCTGGCCAGTTCCACTTCAGACGCAATAAAACCGAACGATGCAAAGTGCTTTCCTGAGACTACTTTTTCAAACACCTCCTTTGCTTTCGCCGAGTCCCCATTGTACAGATACCAGTTTCCAACACCATATCCCTGTGTGGCAATCGTAAGATCAGGATCTGTATCGCCAGGCCCAACTTCCAACAACAACTCCGGTACCATTTTTCCCTGGTACATCTGACAACGTTTGTAGTATGAATCGTTTTCAATAATATTCATGGAGTCATTGATATTTCCAAGTGCGCTTAATGCCTCTTTTTCCATGCCTTGTCTTCGATAGGTCATGTATAACCAATCAATCGTGGCAACCAACAGATCATCGTTATCGCATGTGGTAAGGCATCCGAAATAATCCTGTTGGGCCTGGGCAAAATCTCCTTTCAGATAATGTGCCAGCGCGAGATGGTATCGTATATTAAAGAGGGTAGAGGATAATGGCTTGTTCAGTCTGTTGGGTGACCCATCAGGTTCAATGTCGCGTGGAAGAGCATTGGCTAATCTATTCGCCTTGCTTAAATCTTCAATAGCCCGATCGAAAAGACGTAGCGAGATAAAACGGTGTCCTCTATGACGCAGTAGCTTTGCTGAGTTTGGATATTTTTCAAGCCCCTCTGTGAAGATGTTAATGGCCTCCGTAAAACGTGAAAGGTATCCAAGCCTCCTTCCATACCAGATGTAATTCTCTTCAGACGAATCTTTTTTCCAGTTGGTTATAGCGACATTCAGATTACTATCCAGAAGCGCCTGAGTTTTTGCAGATCGCTCAGGTTCGTAAAATGATTTTCCCAACAGGGTTATCACAACAGGTGCCGTAGATTTTTTATCGCCTTGTTTAGAACAAGAGACTAGGAATGCCGTGGCGAGAACATATAATACGATCTTCATACTTAAAATTTGGTTTGAGACCTAATTTCCCGGTTGTTTTACTACGAATCCTGATTTTGATTTTTCTTCATCTACAATCTTTTTTACGTCGTTAAGAAGTTTCTTTGAATCGTAGATTATCCCGTCTTTGATAGTGTATTTGATACCGCCTACTCGTTTCACAGTGTTGTCTTCCATTAATTTGATGGCGCCAACGCCATACAAAACCTGAAGATTTTCCAAAGGATTCTGATCAACGATCGCAAAGTCTGCGAGTTTACCTATTTCTATGGAACCTATTTCTTTTTCCATGCCTAGTGCCTGTGCGCCGTACAATGTTGCCGATCGAATCACTTCCAATGGATGAAAGCCAGCTTCACGAAGTAGTTCAAGTTCGCGGATGTATCCGAATCCGTATAGTTGAAATATAAAGGCATTGTCGGATCCCGCGGTAACACGACCTCCGCGATTTTTATATTCGTTGACAAAGATCATCCACAGCCGGAAATTTTCTCTCCAGGCAACTTCTTGTTCGGTGCCCCACGAAAACCAGAACGACCCGTGTGCAGCACGATTGGGTTGATAAAATGCCCACAGTTTCGGTAGAGTGTACGTCTCATGCCATTCCTGACGGCGTGCTTTGTGCAAATCACGCGCAGCCTCATAGGTATCAAATGTCGGATCAAGAGTGAAATCAAGTTTCAGCAATGTATCCATTATGGCATTCCATTTTGGTGAGAATGGTTCGGCTGCTTGTTTCCAGAGGCGCCCAGCTTCTTCAAAACGGTTTTGTTCGTTCGTGTAGTTATAATTCAATGGAAAGTTTTGGATAGTTGAACCAGTAAGCATGGCTTCAGGTAAACCATACCAATGCTCCATCGTAGTTAGACCTGCGGCAGCGGATTGAATTACATTCCATCGGGCCACACCCAATTGTGCATGATGGCAGGCAGAGCGAAGACCCAGTCGTTTATTTTCACGCAAGGCGGCATCCATAATATCCGGCGCTGCGCCAAAAAACTTTATTCCATCTGCTCCTTTCACTTTGTTGGCATTAACCCAGGCTCTTGCTTGCTCAGGTGTTCGTATTGCCTCTTTGTTTCCCTGGCCGAACGTTACATACGCTTTGATTCGCGGCGCTGTGATGGTGTTGAGTGCACTCTTATTTTTATGATCCAGTACCCAGTCGATACCATTGCCAGATCCCGGATCACGAATAGTCGTAATGCCATGTGCCATCCATAATTTAAAAACATATTCAGCATTCGGCGCCTGTTCACCACCAATATGTCCGTGCATATCGACAAAGCCAGGCATTACGTACATGCCTTCGCAGTTTATTTCTTTTCCGCCAACTTCAAGTTTTGTTCTGTTTCCATCGCTTGACATTCCCGGCGTTGGCAGTCCAAGACTCGCAATGGATACAATGCGGTTCTGTTTTACAACAATATCAACGGGGCCGACGGGAGGTGCACCTGTGCCGTCAATTAACATTGCACCGCGCAGAATTAGTTGAGGAAAAGGACCCTCGCCTTCTTTTATTACTGGTGCGTTCTTCATCGTCTCCTGTGAGAAGACTTTTACTGAAAGCAGAACTAGAACAAGGATTATTCTTTTCATTGCAAAGGTTTGAATTGAAAGCTAACTAAATTTTGTTTCAGGAAAAACAAACAAACAGCTGAGTGTTCCCTTGCGTGAAATGAAACAACTTTCTGCGATTGGACCCTCTCGAACAGGCTACTCACTTCCCTTCCGTCATGGCGCTAAATCCGTACTCCTCAATCTACTAATTTCACTTCCCCGCCCAATAATCCAAGACAGTTGCCTTGTCAAGATGCGGTTTTAACACCTCCACAAACGCAACATGATCCGGATGAGTAAGATAGGCATCTCTATCTTTTTCGCTGGAGAATGTCACAAAAAAGCAATGTGTGAGGCCCTGGTTTAAATTTTCCGGGCTGTTGTTGGTACCCCATTCGAAGTCTTTGATCAGCTTGATTTTAGTGGCAAGAGCCCTGAATGCGTCCTCAACTTTTTTCACATCCGCTTTAGGCGCAGTGTCCTTGAATTTAAATAGTACGACATGGCGAAGGCGCTTGGATGATGTCGAATTACTTTGTGCAGGTGAAACGGATACGCTCATAAATATAAGGATTGCGAACAAGAGAAAATGCAGGGTTATTTTTTTCATAGTTAGTGGTTATTAATCTTATATTTCCTGTGTTATTTGTGGAAATTACATAAAAACATGTCAAAGGAAAAATTCATTTCGGCCATCAACGCCTCATACACAATGCCCGGCGCTTCTATTTATCTGGGTGCAGGGATATACGAAGGAGAGATACTTTCGGACGCAAAAGTGAATCTTCCATTGCGAATGATGAGTCGGCATGGTTTGGTGACCGGAGCGACTGGATCTGGTAAGACCCGTACGCTTCAACTTATGGCTGAGCAACTTTCTGCCGCCGGTGTTTCTGTGTTCATGCCTGACATGAAGGGAGATATTTCAGGTATGGCAAAACAAGGAACAGCCAATGATAAGATCAATGAAAGAGCGAAGGCACTAAATATCAAATTTACTCCTTCCGGATTTCCAGTTGAAATCTATTCTCTCAGTGGAAAGCTGGGTGCGCAGATGCGTGCCACGGTTACTGAGTTTGGCCCCGTGCTGCTAAGCAAAGTCCTTGAACTGAATGAAGTGCAAAGCAGTGTGCTAATGATCTTGTTCAAGTACGCTGATGATAAACAGCTACCTATTGTTGATTTGAAAGATCTGAAAAAAGTATTGAACTACTTATCCGAAGGATCAGGAGCTGCGGAGATCAAGGAGACCTATGGAAAAATTTCTTCGTCAACATCAGGCACCATTTTGCGAAAGATTGTGGCACTCGAGCAGCAAGGGGTAGATCAGATTTTCGGAGAGAAGTCGTTCGACATTGAAGATCTAACGGAAAAAGTTGACGGTCGTGGCATTATAAGTTTATTGAATGTGTCCGATGTTCAAAGCCAGCCCACTATCTTCTCAACCTTTATGCTGTCGCTTCTGGCTGAAATTTATCAGTCCCTTCCGGAAGCTGGTGACCTGGACAAGCCAAAGTTGGTTTTCTTTCTGGATGAGGCTCACTTGCTTTTCAGTGATGCACCCAAGGCATTTATGGATCAGATTGAGCAGGTGATTCGTTTGATCCGTTCAAAAGGAGTGGGAGTATTTTTCTGCACGCAACTTACACAGGACGTGCCGTCATCGGTATTGTCTCAGTTGGGAAACCGTGTACATCATGTAATCCGGGCATTTACGCCCAATGATGTAAAAGACCTGAAAGAAACAGTAAAGACGTTTCCAAGATCGGAGTATTACGACATTGAAAAACAATTCACTCAGCTTGGAATAGGGCAGGCATTCATAACAGTGCTGAATGAGAAGGGCATTCCTACAGAAACTGTAGTAACACACCTCGCTCCTCCATCTTCCGTAATGGGTCCTTTGACAGCCCAGGAATATCAGGCGCTTCTTGATGGCTCAGAGATATTTAAAAAATATAAGGAAGCGATCGATCCAAAAAGCGCTTTTGAAATTTTAAGTGAACGTGTCAAGGCAGTTCAGCAGGAACAGCAGGAAGCTGCCGCTGAAAAGGAAGCTCCAAAAGCCCCTGCAAAATCCGCACGAGCAGAGAAAAGTACTTTCGAAGAAGTCATGACCTCACCAGTGGCTAAACAAGTGGGAAAGGAACTGGTAAGAGGGGTATTCGGAATGCTGTTTGGATCAACTCCTAGAAGGAGTACGAGGAGAAGATATTAACTGTGTCAAACAAGTGCGATTGGTAAAGCTAGGTCACCAAGCGCACGAAGATACAAGATGGACACGACCAATACCTTACTAAATCTTCGCGCCGTTGTGACCTTGCTTTAAGCAGCAGATTGCTACCAATTCCCACTCAAGCCCTTGCCATCAAATACTTCTTCGGCGTCACTCCAAACTTCTTTTTGAATGCTGCAATGAAGTGACTCGGATTTGTATAACCGATTTGGTACGCAACTTCATTTACCTGGTATTTGGCAGAGTCTAAGATTGCACGGGCGTGATCAAGTTTGTGATCCAGCAAAAATCCATAAACTGTATTGCCGTAGATTTCCTTAAAGCCTACTTTCAGCTGATACTCATTCAAGCCGGCTTGCTTGGCAAGTTCTTTCAGACTAGGAGGTGACTCCATGTTTTTTAACAGAAATTCCTTTGCATGCTTGATCTTGCGAACCGTCTCCTCATCGTTCAGGAAGGGACAGCTCTCTGTGTCAGGGTTCTTCACAGAAAAATACAAGCTTAACAACTCCAGCGCTTTTGCCTGGTAGTACAATTTTTCTGAGGTTTCACTCACTTGTGTCGAGAAGAGCTGGTTCAACACCACATATAAATGAGCCGGTATTTCACGCTCGTCATAAAATTTTCGGTTGATATTTTCAGGTTTGAGAAAGGGTAGCGCATCTTGAACAAAAAGCTTGTGAAGACTTTCTAACGAAATTGTCAGCACCACTATCTTACTAAAAGGGGAAAGCTTTAAGTTGAAGGGAAGATCTTTCTCGGGATTATAAAAAAAGTAGTTCCATTGTCGTTGGATCTCGCGGCTATAATGAGGGCCGAACGCAAATACGGCGTGTCCGTCCATGCAGAAATAGAAATGTATGATGGATTTTTTCACCTGGGTCGACATATCGACCATCGAATCCGTAGAGTTTTGTATGATTCCCAACGAGATGTCCTCGCGTTCGTAGATTACCCGGATCTTATCTTTAAGGGTATTTTCTCCTAAAACTGATTCTGTTATAGTCATGGTCGATTTTAAAAATAGCCAAATTTCTCTTCTATTGAAACCTATTTTGCCAGATTTCGCTCAAAAGTACCATAATTCTGACTTAGATCCCTGCTTTATACGAATGTCATTATTTATACCTATTTGGGTATTTTTCATTTAGATGCATTCTAATCTTTGCGGGCTTGAAAAAATTAGTTTCAATCTTCTTTGCAGGCTTCATCACTGCCGGTGCGTTTGCGCAGGCTCAGGACTCAATAAAGCACACTGAGCTTCAGGAAGTTATTGTAACGGCTACCCGCAACGAACGGACGATGGGGGCATTGCCAATGCCAGTAACCCTGGTTCAAAAGGCCCAGATCAAAACCATGGGATCGTTGAGACTCAGTGATGTGTTGACTGAGCAGACCGGACTTGCCGTGGTTCCACAGGTCAATGGAACGGGCAATGGTCTTCAGCTTCAGGGACTAAATCCAGATTACACGTTGATATTGATCGACGGCGAGCCAGTTATTGGCCGGTTTACAGGTTCATTGGAATTGAGCCGGATCGCGGTAGGGAATATCAAGCAGATTGAAATTGTTAAAGGTCCGTCTTCAAGCTTGTATGGATCAGATGCTCTGGCAGGCGTTGTCAACATCATCACCGACAGGCCACAGGGTACGCGGGGGAATTTTTTCACCCGATATGGAACTAATAATACCCTCGACTTGTCGGGCGATTACAGTCAAATCACTGGTAAGTTAGGGCTTTATGTGTTTGGAAACAGGTACAGTACGGATGGGTACGATCTCTCCCCGGATAACTACGGAAAAACGGTGTCACCTTTTCGGAACTATACAGGCAATTTTAAAATCACGTATAAGTTCGGGCCCAAAACCGACTTTAGTCTTTCAGGTCGTTATTTTGATCAAACCCAGGATTTTGATTATGACGTTGCTGCGGCTAACCTGGATGAGATCCGTACATCAGGTGCAGGCACAACAAAGGATTGGAACCTTAATCCCGTGCTTACCCACCGATTCAATTCCAGATTAAAAGCTACCGCGCGTTTTTATACAACGCATTATCAGACTCAGACACGTTTAAATGATGTAGCGGCTGATACACTTTATTATAAAGACGATTTTAAACAGTCGTTTGCAAGACCTGAGATCAATGTAGAGTATTTTTTCAGTGAGTCAAATATTCTTACCCTCGGCGCAGGAGAAACGTTTGAAACGGTTCAGACATCCCGTTATGGTGATGAGGCCACGAGAAGACAACAAACCCGATATGTTTTCTTTCAGGATGAACTGACACCTTTCAAAAAGTTAAGTATTATCGCAGGAGGAAGGTTTGATTACAATTCAATTTATGGCTCCCAATTCAGTCCCAAATTTTCCACACGGTATGAAGTAAATGATAAGTTATCATTCAAAGCATCCTTTGGCATGGGTTTTAAGTCGCCTGATTTCCGTCAATTATATTTCAATTTCAACAACTCTGCAGGTGGTGGATACAGTGTGTTGGGCACGGAGGTCGTGGGTGACCGACTGGCGCAGTTGGATGCGCAGGGTCAGATCCAGACCTACCTGTTTGATCCTGCATTGATTGGTAAACTCGAGGCGGAGTCATCCAAGGCGGTGAACGCAGGAGCAAGAGTTCAGCTCACCAACCGGTTGGCAGCAGACGTTAATCTCTTCTATAATTCCATCGACAATTTGATTGAGACGCAGGTGGTAGCGGTGACTACTGCAAATCAAAGTATTTATAGTTACCGTAACATCAAGCGTGCTTACACGGCAGGCCTGGAATCCAATTTTACGTACCCGCTCACTAAAAAACTGAATCTCTCTCTCGGATATCAATTGTTGTACGCCAAGGACAAAGACGTTGCTGAAAAGGTTGCTAATGGAGAGGTTTTCTGGAGGGATCCGGTGACGTTGGTGACGAAGAGACTTACACCAGGTGAGTATTTCGGCTTATATAATCGCTCCCGCCATATGGGCAATGTAAAACTTTTCTATTCAGACAAACAAAAAGGACTGGATGCAAGCGTAAGAGTCATCTACCGGGGTCGTTTCGGGATAGGAGACATACGAGGAGACATTCAAGGTGGTACAATCCCTTCTTCTGATTATAACAACAATGGAATTCTTGATACCCATGATCAATTTGTGGATGGATATGCTCTCGTAAACATTTCGGCAGCCAAAACAATACGACAAGGCATTCGCTTTCAGACCGGTATCGATAACCTTTTTAATTATACTTCACCTCGTTACATACCAAACATTCCGGGGCGAATCATGTATATGAGTATCAGTTATTCCTTTTCAAAAAACCAAAACAATAATTAATATAATTTACTAATATGAATACTATCAAATCAATTTTCTCTTTTCTTTTCGTGGCCATGATCGCTGCTTCATTCACATCCTGTAAAAGTGATGATCCAAAGCCAACGTTAACGGCTACTACCTTTTCGAATCTTGCCGCAGATCCGCCATCCGGTGGTTACAATCCGAATAACGGACAGCCCATTGGCGTTACCAAGAAATTCACTTTTTTCAGTTTTAAATCCGGCGCAATAGTCGCCAACGCAGACAGTGCTTCTACCAAATGGGATGTTGGATTCAATGGCACCGGTATCATTGTAAATAGCGGCACAAGTGGTCCCGGAACAGCAGCAGCGCAGGTCGTTACTGGAATTTTTGATGAGCTTCTCACCGCTCCTGACGCAGGGTATCTTACGGATAACAAAAGTGTGTCCCCTGCATTTTATGCTATCACGAGGGGATCAGGAAATGGCTGGTACAGCTATAATCCGTCAACAAATATCATTACGCCCATTGCCGGACGGGTACTTGTTTTTAAAACAGCCGATGGGAAATATGCTAAAATGGAAATCCTTAATTACTACAAGGATGCTCCAACATCGCCGACTTCTTCATCTGTCGACAGATATTATAAGTTCCGGTATATTTATCAGCCTGATGGAAGTAAGAAATTAAGCAATTGAATTTCTATAATTAATTAGTGATAAGCCTGACCGGTTTCCGATCAGGCTATCTTTTTAAATAATTTATTTAGTGGAGATTTTTTAAACTCATTGCCAATACTATGCTAAAAAAGATCAAGGCTTTGCGATTTATTGGGATATCAGAAGGTATCTCCTTCCTCGTCTTGCTTACCATTGCGATGCCGTTGAAATACTACTTCGGCCTGCCAATGGTTGTAAAGGTAGTGGGGTGGGCCCATGGCGTTTTATTCATTGCCTATATCGGCATAGTGCTGGTGTCAATACGAGCGATGCGCTGGAACTTCTTTAATTTAATTGTGGCACTGGGTGCATCGCTCATTCCTCTGGGCACATTTTTCCTGGATAGGTCATGGAAGCAGCGAGAAGGAGAGTTGATAAGGGGGCTATAAAATTAATTTCCAGGCTGTAGGGAGATGATAGTTCAATTTATTGGTTTGGGGGATCTATGAGCTGGAAAAATGGAGAGAACCGATTGAAAAATTACCTAGGAAATGATCTTGAATGAGAATTAAAATTTTTAAAAGCCTAAACTAAATCAGGCTTTTTTATTTTATTTAAGAGCCTAAATCAATTTTTCCCATGGAAATTCGCGATCGGTATCTTTCTCTGGACGTTTTCCGTGGTATTGATGTTGCATTGATGATCATCGTTAATACTCCTGGTGATCATCACACAACATTCTCACCATTGCTTCATGCAAAATGGCATGGTTTCACTCTCACCGACCTAGTCTTTCCGACATTCTTGTTTCTTGTAGGAACGTCTTTGAGTTTCTCGTTGAGAACCTATGAGGTCGCTGGCCAGGGGGCGGTGTTGAAAAAGATATTCAAAAGGACCGCAGTCATTTTTCTATTGGGTTATCTTTTGTACTGGTTCCCTTTCGTTCACAGGAACGAAGTAGGCGAATGGGCCATGAATCCACTTAATGAGAGCAGAATTTTTGGTGTGCTTCAGCGCATTGCCCTTTGTTATGGGTTGGGAGCACTCATTATTCATTTTTGGAAGTCGAAAGGTGTAATCATTTTTAGTATTGTGGCCTTGCTGTCGTATTGGGCAATACTTGTTGCATTTGGTGATCTTACCCTTACGGGAAATGCAGTTCTTCGGTTTGACAGCTGGTTATTCGGTGCCGATCATCTGTATCATGGAGAAGGTCTGGCGTTTGATCCGGAAGGTTTCCTTAGTACACTTCCCGCCATCGTGAACGTGCTGATTGGATATTGTGCTGGGATTTTTGTAAAAGAAAAGGGCGCTTCCTTCGAAACCATCGCAAAGCTCATGATGGCCGGAGCCGCTCTGATTTTTTGTGGCTTGGCCTGGGACCTTGTGTTCCCAATCAATAAGAAACTTTGGACGAGCTCGTTCGTGGTGTACACCTGTGGAATTGATTTGATGGTAATGGCAATTCTTCTCTATATAATCGATGTTCTTCGATTTAAAAACTGGACATATTTCTTTGAGGTCCTCGGGCGTAATACACTATTCATTTATCTCCTTTCGGAATTTTTTGAAATTATGCTTGGGACATTTTCAACGCACAATGAAAACCTTCATGAATGGGCATTTTTACATCTGTTCAAACCCTGGGCGGGTGGATATGTAGGATCGTTATTATTCGCTATCGGCATCCTGTTATTATGCTGGGTGGTGGGTTACTGGATGGATAGAAGGAAGATCTATGTGAAGATCTAACGTGCGCACGATCGCAAAATTATTTAGTCTCCGGTAAACGATCAATGATCAATGATAATTCTTCTCGCCGGCCCTGATGTCAACCGTAAGGCTATTTTCTTTAGGGGGAAACGGACATGAAAAATCGTCGACGTAAGCGCAATAGGGATTATACGCCTTATTGAAATCCAATACCATTGTGCCGGCTCCCGGCATCTTTTTTAAGTCAAGATAACGTCCAGCGCCGTAGGTTTCTTTAGCGCTGGTGCCGTCAGCGAAAGCAAGAAATAATGTTCCGCGCGTCGGCCCCATGGACATCACTTCGAGGAGTAATAGTCTATTTTTCACTCCATCCAATTCAAATTCAACAAAGCCATATTCGAGGTAATTGCTTTCTTCATTCAGGCTTGTCGGTAACGCAATTACTTTTTTATTCTTAATTGACTCAAGTCTTGCCGTGACACGATACTTCGGATCGGGATCGAAATATTTCAATCCGGTAAATGCGCTGCGTCCCTCTCCAAATGGAGACTCGTCTGAGTCTTTCATGAAGCCATCCTTATCCTCTCGGTCTTTCAGTATGGCAGCCTTATAATCCTCACCAGATGATCCTGATGGCAATGAATAAAATCCGATTCCAACAATCGCAATTGCCGATATAATGATTAGAATTTTTGACAGCTTCATTTTCGCTCTTTCAATTTCCACTTTTAGATTTATGCTCTCAGCCTAGACAAGCCCCTCATCTGCAAAACTAAAGTATTTCTGCCCGCAAATGATCAAGTGATCAAGCAATTGAATTTCCAGGAATTTACCAGCTTCGCGCAATTTCTTTGTTAAGTCAATATCGCTCTGACTGGCCGTCATATTGCCCGATGGGTGATTGTGTGCAACAATAAGTCCGCTGGCCAATTCTTCAAGCGCCATTTTGAAAATTATTTTAGGATCCGCAACCGTGCCACTTACCCCACCTTCGCTGATCCTTTTCTTTTTGATCACGCGGTTGGCACGGTTTAACAGCAGTACCCAAAACTCTTCGTGTGTTAAATCCATCAGGTCTCCACCAAGTTGATCAAAAGCTTCTTTGGAAGAACTGATCTTTGGCTTTTCATTTATGTCGACATCCTTTCTTCGTCTGCCAAGTTCCAGCGCAGCTACAATGGCGACAGCGCGGGCCTGTCCGATACCCTTGATTTTGATCAGTTCTTTTATGGTAAGTCTTGCCAGCGAATTGAGATTATTATCAACGTGCTGAAGAACTTTCTTTGAGACATCAACCGCGCTTAACCGAGCCGTACCTGAGCCAATAAGTATTGCAATCAACTCGGCATCTGAAAGGGCAGTAGTGCCTTTAAGCAAAAGTTTTTCACGCGGCCGGTCTTCCGGTGACCAGCCTTTAATGGTGAGTGGCTTTGATTCATCAATGTTCACTTCTTGTTTCTTCGTTGCAAACAAAGGTATTGGTGCAGTGATAGGAACTTGCCATTGCTCATGCCGGAAAACCTGATGAATTGGCGTAAAAAAACCCTCCTCTATCAGAATAAACTGATTGAGAAGGGAAATAAAATTGTTGAAAAGTCTTACGCGAGCGCGTTAACGCGCTTGGTCAGTTTTGACTTTTGGTTGGCGGCCTTTTTCCAGTGAATAATGTTCTTCTTGGCCAGTTTATCGATCATAGACGACACCTCCTTTAAAAGGACTTGTGCTTCGTCTTTTTTAGTTGTCGTTAATAGTTTTTTGACCTGCGTGCGGGTGGTCTTGTTCTGGTAGCGATTACGCACCCTCTTCGTTTCATTTGCACGGATGCGTTTTTCGGCTGATTTATGATTTGCCATAGTTGTTTTTCAAAAGGATTGCAAAGGTAAACCGAAACGTCGGATTTGCAAAGCCAGATGTCACTTTTGGACCTGTTTCACCACACTTTCAAAGAGTGACCACGTGTTGGGGTCCAGGTCTAAAGCCGTTGCCACCGTCCCCGAGAAAATAAATTGTTGTTTTCGGGCGGAAACCCTGATTTTCTCAATTTGCTGCCCACCTAGACTAGTCAATCCTACCTCCAGGGGAAAGTCGAAGAGTACTGGCTGTTTTTGCTCGACCGTCACCCTTGTTTGTTTTTGTCTGGAATCGTAAAACCAGGTCACGTCCAGCTTTGGGTGTCCGGCCCTGAAAATCCATTGATCGAAATAGGCTTTTAAATCCCTGCTGGATGTGATCTCCATTACCCTCCGGAAATCGTCAGTGAGAGCATTACTCAACTGATATTGCCGATAGTATTCCCTCATTCCTTCCCAGAATTTCTGATCACCGATCTCATGGCGAAGCATGTGTAATACCCACGATGCTTTCTGATAAGAGTTGGTGTTTAGAACTTTAGAGATTTCAGTTATAGACGTGTTGACTATTGGTGTCGGATCTTTCTGGAAGTAAGCGACGACCTGCTTTCGATCGGTTTCCATTTCTTCTGCCAATCGTTTACTTCCATACGTGTATTCCGAATACAAGTGTGCGGCGTAGGTTGAGAAGCCTTCACTTAACCACACATGATGCCAGTCATTTTCAGATGCCGAATTGCCAAACCACTGATGGGCTATTTCATGCGCAACCAGACCTTCGATCTTTCCTTTACCGGTCACCGAATTTTCGTAATAGAAAATGTTGCCGGCGTTTTCCAAGCCTCCCCAACGTGTAGTTGACTGTACGTTCGCAAGTTTTTCATATGGATAGGGAGCAATTGTTTTGCTGAAGAAATCTAATGGCCCCGCAGCAATCGAGTAATCTAAAAATCCTTCAACCCTGTTTTGAGGATATACCCAACTCTCAAGCGGTACTCCATTGATCTTGCCTTCATACTCGACAGCAAAGCGTGCGGCTCCTATAGTCATAACTTTTGTAGGCAACACTACCGAAGTTTTCCAATGGGTGAGTTTTCTTTTTTTTGTGATGGCACTTTCCTCGAGTTTTTCTCCGGTTGCAATCACAGTATAGTGTTCTGGGGCTGTCACAATAAACTCACAAGTAGCTTTATCGTAGGGGTGGTCAATGGTGGGAAGCCAATGACGTGCCCGGTTCGGCCAGTTGTCCCCAAAGAAGGTGCGGTCGCCAAATTTATTTCTGCCGATGACCAATCCGTCCTGCGGAATTCCGGAATAACGAATGATGAAGTCTTTGTCATCCCCAGGCTGGGCGGGAGAGGACAATTCAATCTTAATGCGATCATTCTGGTGAGAGAATTTCAGCACCTGCTCATTGAGGAGGATCTCTTTAACAACCATGCCTTGTCCACTGGCACTGATATTTATAAGGTCAAGTTCAAAATCTATTGCTGTTTTTTTAAACCTGATGGAGACTACTGTTTCGCCGGCAATGCGGTTGGTAGAGTCATTTAAGTCCAATTTGAACACGTAATGACGAATATCGATCGCTCCGTTGCGTGGATACAAATCGGTCGCGCCAGAAATAGTCAAGATAAAGAGCAGGGGAATAAAAATCAGTTTTCGCATGAAGGGATAATCAGTCTTTCGCTAGTCGAATTCCGTAACTGTTTGTCAAAAGACTGGCTGCATAGTAGCCCCTGGCAGACACCCGACAATGCTTTAAAGAAGTTTGTATTGAGCCTCCCCTCATTACCTTGGTATATTTAACCTCATCACACCTGGGATTATTTGATGGGCTATTTTTATAGAAATCTTCTGAATACTGATCGCTGCACCACTCATTTGCATTTCCACTCATATCATAAATCCCAAGTTCATTTGGCAATTTTTGCCCAACTTCATGTGTTTCAACTCCTGAGTTTTCGTAGTCCCAACCTACTTTGTCAATATCATTGCTTCCGCTGAATTTCGTATTCTTGCTTAGGTTTCCTCCCCTGGCCGCAAACTCCCATTCCGCCTCTGTAGGCAAACGATATTTTTCGCCTGTGGCAGCATTCAATTTTGCAATGAAATCTTGGGTGTTCACGAATTTCATCTGCTCAACAGGACATTCGTCACAGTTATTATGAAAACTTGGATTTATTCCCATAATACTAACGAACAAGGCCTGGGTCACTTCAAATTTGCAGAGGTAGAACGACCGCAGCGTTACTTTGTGAGCAGGTGATTCATATTCCTCACAATCCTTCCCCTGTTCCTTGGAACAGCCCATTGTAAAGGTTCCTCCTTCAATGCGTATCATATTTTTGGAGAGCGCTTCAATAGGTGTTTGGCCAAATGACCCATGCACGACAAGAATCGTACTCATTAACACTATTCCAGATAAGACCTTTTTCATGGTAAATTATTATCGTGTTTTAATTTATTTCAAGCCGCTAAGTATAAATAACCGTAAAGTTGTTCATCCAATCAAGAGCTGACCCTTTGAATAGTCAGGATAACCAGCAGAGCAATTAGGATAAAATTCCTATTTGATAGCTAATTTTCAGTTCGTCGGAAAATAATCTCATGAGACCAACTGTGAAAATAATCTTACTAACCTCGCTGTTGGCCTGCCCCAGCTGGGGATTCTTTGGTCATCAGAAAATTAATCGCCTGGCCGTGTTTACGCTGCCACCAGAGATGATTGGTTTTTATAAAAAAAACCTTAACTACCTGGTTGAAGCATCCACCTATCCAGACCGGAGACGGTACGCGGTGCCTGAAGAAGCTCCCCGTCATTACATGGACGTAGAGGAGTATGGTGATAGCGTGTGGTCGGTCGTTCCAAAGTATTGGAATCAGGCCGTAAGGAAATTCGGAGAGGATACTTTGAAACTACACGGCATTGTGCCATGGCATGTTGTCAGAATGTTTAATCAATTAAAAGAGGCATTCATGTTAAATGATCCGGAGAGGATTCTGCGATGCTCGGCTGAGTTGGCCCATTATATCAGTGATTCAAACGTTCCGTTGCACACCACTCGTAATCACAACGGACAGCTTACTGGCCAGTATGGAATTCACGGCTTGTGGGAGTCGAGGTTGCCGGAATTATTCTTTGATCAGTATGATTTTTTTGTTGGGCGCGCTTCCTACATCGAAGATCCTCAAGAGGTAGCATGGCAGGCAGTTAAAAGAGCTCATGCAATGGTAGATTCAGTCCTGACCGAAGAGAAGATATTATCGGAGAATTCTCCTGTAAAATTTAATTATGAAACGAAAGGCAAGCAAACTATAAAAGTGTATTCGGCAGATTTCTCCAAACGCTACCATGATCGAATGGCTGGCATGGTGGAACGGCAGTTTCGCGCCAGCATCAAAATGACCGCTGATTTTTGGTATACTGCCTGGGTAGATTCGGGACAACCTGATTTGAAGCGCCTAATAAATTACCGGCCGACGGAAGAAGAATTGGCCAAAAATCGTGAAGAATTGAAACGATGGAAAGAAGATATGAGATCTACTGAATCACATCAGTTAGAAGATGCACATCGCGAACAAAACTGAGGTTTTGCAAATCTCCAGAGCAGCAATCTCTTGCTGTTGATCAGTGAAAAAAAATGAAATTTGTTGTCCGGTATTTGAATACCGGTTCGTCTTAGAGGAAATCGTTTAAACTAAACAAACATATAGTATGGAAAAGTTTGCATTGTTATTCCGCGGAGGTCTGGCGGCAGAGTCTCCTGGTGATCTTCAAAGTCATATGCAAAAATGGCTGGACTGGGTCGAGAAGCTTCGGAAAGAGGGGAAGTATGTCGGAGGTGAGCCCCTTCATGCCGGCGGAAAGAAAATAATGGGCGTCAGCAAGGTTGTTACTGATGGACCATTTACGGAAGCTAAAGACATAATCGGTGGATTTTTTATTGTCAACGCTGCCAACTACGATGAAGCGGTAAAAATTGCCGGAGATTGCCCTGATTATCCTTATGGCGGCACTGTGGAAGTGAGACAAGTAATGAAAATGTAGGAGACGCTTTAGATTCTTGTTTTATAGTTGTTCGGCCAACTATCAAGCAAGTAGTGCGCTAACAATTTCTTCCCATTCTTCTTCAAGTGGGATTTCAGGAAATTTCTTACCCGCTTTCTGATACCAATACGACGCATTTGAATCATCGCCTTCTTTCCGGTGAAGGTAGGCATGAACCCAGGAGCCCTCCATTGATCCTACTTCCTGTGCAAGATTGTGCGATGCATTCCAGTCTCCTTCTGCATCATACCAAAGAGCTTGCAACAACAGTGAAAGTGTCTCAGGAGGTTTACTGAGAGAAAGCGATTCTTTGAACTCGTCTATGGTAATTAGAATTTCTTGGCTTCGCATGGCTTTTATGTAATATTCCTCCTAATGGATACTTGTTGAATCAGTTACTGCCGGCACGCTTTCAATGTAACTTTTCATGTCGTTAAGTCCCTGGGTATACCAGCCGTCCATCATGCCTCCCATGAAAAGCCACATTGCCTTCCCGGTTAGTCCGTCATTGGTACCATCATACGTCCAGGTAATTTTTGTTCCACTGCCTTCAGGAGCAATAAGAAAATCAGCATAAGCCTTTCCATCATATCCGTCGAACGCCAGCGCATTTCGTATTTTCTGATTTTCAACCGACTCTTCAATCCATTGTGATCCTTTACCTACCTGCTTTCCATCCCAGCTCATCTTAGAGCCAACACCCGTTTCTGGGCCTTCCATTACATAGGTGGCATCCGGATCCATCTTTGCCCAGGGCGACCATTTTTTAAAGGATTTAAAACCGTTAAGCTCCTTGTAAACGGTCGCCGGTGATGCATTAATGACGATGGATTTCTCAATATGACCTTCTGCTGGCTGCATCAAAACAACGATACCGGTTATCACGATGATCACTAAAAGGACGATTCCTATAATTTTCAGGACTTTCATAAGACTCGATTTTTGGGTTGGGTAGCGAAGTTACCAAAAGATTCATCACGGCAACGTTTGTATTTGTGGGAAAAAATCCAAAAATTAGCCTCAAATAACACAAACTACACATGAGCTTATTCACCGATCCGAATCGAATTCCAGAAAATTACGGCCTTAAAATTACGGGTGGTCTTATCGCTTTCTTCCTGCTCATGCGGGTTCTTAATCTCCACCATCATGTGGAACTTCGTCTTGTCAATCTTGTGATACTTTCCGTCGGGATTTATTACGCTTTGAAGAAATTCAAGTCCTCTCATAGTGATCACATGAATTACTTTCGTGGGTTAATCACCGGTGCAGCAGTAGGTGCCGTAAGTTCTTCTCTTTTTGGCATCTTTATGTTTCTCTATATGAAGATTGACACAGGTCTCATGCAGTCTATAATCGACAATGAGCCCATGGGCCATTATCTGAACCCATACATTGCTTCCTTTATCGTTGCCCTTGAAGGGCTTTTCTCAGCAATGCTGGTAACATTTCTTTTGCTGAATTCTGTAAATACAGATGATGTGAATGATCCTGTGGGAGAAAGTAACTAGAGTAGAAAATTTGAAAATCAAAAATTTAAAGTCTAAGGCCGTTCTGACGTTAGACTTTAGATTTCTTTGTCGATTTATTTGATTTCCAATTCTACAATCGTATCAATGTCATTCATTGCGGACTTTGGAATCTTCAAGCTCAGTCCAAAATCACTCTCTTGAAATTTTACGGCACTTTTGTCAGAAAATAACTTCGCGCCCACAATTTTTTTACCAAGTTTGGGAATAGTAAGTGTCTCATCCTGCCAGTTGAAAATATGAACATAGATCTTGTTTGCCTTTTGTGTCATCACTCCCCATTCCCGGGCACTGAGCGGACCACCACGGGTTCCGTAGATGGTCTCTCCGTTAACTTTCATCCATTCCCCCATTTGTTTTAGTAATTCAGTATGTTCAGGCTGAATTTTTCCGTTGGGCATCGGACCTACATTCAATAAAAAATTGGCTCCGTAACCTGCTGACTTCACCAGGTATTGGATAAGGTCTTTTTTGCTTTTGTTACCATGATCCTGGAGATCAAATCCCCAGCTATTGTTAATTGTCTCGCACGTTTCCTTTGGCAGTTCTCCAATCTTTTGTTCCTGTGAGAATCCCGTTGTGTTATGCCCTGGAAGATCCTTTTCAAACATCTGGAAGTCTTCACCTGAATAGGGGGCCCGGTGGTGGTTGCTTCCAACCAATGCGCCGGGTTGAAGTTTGTGAATGAGGCCGTAGGTTTTTTCAAGTCGCCAGTCAGCATCTTTTTTGTCCCACATACCGTCAAACCAGATCCCTGCCACTTCTCCGTAGTTGGTAAGCAGTTCAGAAAGTTGGGTGTCCATATAGTCAAGGTATTTATTCATATCACCTTTTTCCTCACGACCGGTCCAGTTGCCACCTGTATTCCCGCGAGGAAAGTAGTCGGGATGGTGCCAGTCAAGTTGTGAGTGATAAAAGAATAGTTTGATCCCCTGCTTGTGACATTCGTCCGCCAGCATTTTTAATATATCTTTTCCGTAAGGTGTCTTTTTTACAATGTTATAATCCGAAATCTTTGAATCGAACATCGCAAAACCATCATGATGCTTGCTGGTGATTGTTATGTAGGTCATTCCGGCATCCTTTGCCATCTTCACCCAGCCAGCCGGATCGAATTCCGTGGGATTAAAAAACGCCGGTAATTTTTCATACGTTTTGATGGGGATCCTTTGCTGGTTCATCACCCACTCACCGTCACCAAGCACACTATACACTCCCCAGTGAATAAACAGCCCAAACTTTGCGTCCTGAAACCATTCGCGTGATTTCAAATTTTCCTGACTTGGCTGGTGGGATTGTCCAACTCCGGTTACTGTGATAGCTAAAAGTAAAACGATCAGCACTTTCCTTAGTGAAAAGAAATATAATGCTGGGATAGATCCTTGCACTCTGTATTCAGTGGTGTGTAACCCTTTCATAGTTTTATTTAAATTGCAGTCAAACCATTGAAATTAAGTATTCAATATGAGATACTCACCGATTGATAGAGAACTTTTTATAGACAATCGCAAACGGCTAATGAAAGAACTGAAACCTGCTTCATTGGCGGTTTTTAATTCCAGCGATATCATGCCAACCTCAGCCGATGGCACATTGCCGTTTCACCAGAACAGTGATTTCTTTTATCTGACGGGTGTTGATCAGGAAGAGAGCATACTGGTAGTGTGCCCTGAGTTTCCCGATAAAAAATACAGGGAGGTTCTTTTTTTGCGCGAACCCAACGAGCAGCTCGAGAAGTGGGAGGGTCACAAATTGACGAAAGCGGAAGCAAAGGAAATTTCAGGAGTGGAGACGGTGATCTGGCTGTCGGATTTCCACAAATGGTTTCATCACATGATGGCCATGGGTGGAGTGGAGCATGTGTACCTTAACACGAATGAGCATTATCGCTCGGATGTGGTTGTTCAGTCACGGGATGCCCGGTTCATCGAATGGTGCAAGGCTACCTATCCATTGCATCAGTATGATCGTGTTGCCCCGATCATGGCAGGATTGCGTGTATTCAAGCAACCCCAGGAGGTTGCGGTAATGCAGAAAGCTGCTGATATCACGGAGAAGGCTTTCAGACGGGTATTGAAATTCGTGAAACCAGGCGTTATGGAGTATGAGGTGGAGGCTGAATACATCCATGAGTTTGTAAGAAATGGGTCAAGAGGCCATGCCTATACGCCAATTGTTGCATCTGGAAAAAATAATATTGTTCTGCACTACATCGAGAATAGCCGAAAATGTGTGAGTGGCGATCTTCTGTTGCTTGATGTGGGTAGTGAGTATGCCAATTACAATTCAGATCTCACGCGGACTATTCCTGTGAATGGAAAATTCAGCAAACGACAGAAGGCAGTTTATAATGCTGTATTGCGCATTCATCGCGAGGCTATCAGCATGATGGGCACAAGTGTTGTTTATTTTGATTTCCACAAAGAAGTGGAAAAAATTGTCGAGCGGGAGCTGATAAAACTGAAATTGATTTCAAAGACCGATGTTAAAAATCAAAAACCAGGACAGGAAGCATTCAGGAAATACTTTTATCACGGGACGTCGCACATGCTCGGACTTGATGTTCATGATGTTGGTAATATGTATGCAAAGATGGTATTGGGTTCTGTATGGACCGTTGAACCGGGGATTTATATCAAGGAAGAAGGTTTTGGTATCAGGCTGGAAAACAACGTTGTGATCCAAAAGAAGGGTGTGCTTGATCTAACGAAGAATATTCCGATCGAAGCAGATGAGATTGAGGAAATTATGAATAGTTGATAGTAAAGCGTCAAATTAATTTCGCGTTCTCAATATTCAATTTTTTTAAATCTATGGATCAAAAAAAACCAATTGCTTTCGTTCTCATCTTCCTTACCACCTCACTCGTAACCGCGCACGAGTTCTGGCTGCAGCCAAAGAAGTTTCGCTACAAAATAGGTGAGGAGATGAAGGTTGATTTTATGGTTGGAGAAAATTTTACGGGTGAATTCTGGGATTTGAAACGACACAAGGCCCTGAAGGTCGAGATGCACTCCGGTGCCGTGGTGAAAAATCTATTAAAAGATGTCAAGCCCTCTGAGGGTAACAATCTTGCCTACAAGTTTGACAAGGAAGGAACTCACCTTCTGGTCATGGAAAGCAATAACGCGTATATTGAAATGGAGGCTAACAAGTTCAACGAATACCTAAAGGAAGATGGGATAGACAATATTCTGGCCGACCGGATGAAGTCTAATCAACTGGACAAGCCTTCCAAAGAACATTACAGGCGTTTTTCCAAACTCCTGGTGCAATCAGGCGGAAAGACGGATGATACCTTTCGCAAACGGGCAGGGTTCCGATATGAGATCATTCCATTGAGCAATCCTTATGCACTAAAGACTGGTGACTATCTCGAGTGCCGCTTGCTCTGGGATAATAAACCTGCACCTCACACAATGGTGAAAGTGTGGAATCACATTGGCGACCGATCATTTCTTCAGGACATTTACACGGAAGACGATGGAACTATTAAATTTCCGATAAGTTCGCAAGGGCCGTGGATGGTAAGCGCGGTCAAAATGATTGCATCTGAGGAAAAGGATGCCGATTATCAAAGCCTCTGGACAAGTCTGGTTTTTGGAATTGAATGATTATGGTTGTGAGACACTTATTACTTATCACACAAAAACAGATAAGATATTTCATAAAGAAGGCTAGGAAGCCGATGATACCCGACAGAGAACGTACTGGCCGCACTTGAAACAGCGATGTACGTTACCAATAATATTTAAACCAGGTTAATGGATAAACACATCTCTTCTGACAAAGCGCCTGAACCAGTAGGTAGCTATCCCCACGCGCGAAGGGTGGGAGACTTGTTATTTCTTTCGGGCGTTGGCCCACGTAAGCGAGGAACAAAAGAAATTCCTGGCGTTACCCTGGATGATAGAGGCGGGATTGCGGCCTACGACATTGAGAAGCAATGCCATTCTGTTTTTGAAAATGTTCGCCTGATCCTCGAAGCATCGGGTTCAGACTGGGAGCACCTGGTGGACGTGACTGTGTACCTAACGAACATGAAAAACGATTTTGCTATATTCAATAAAATCTACTCTGAGTATTTTAAAGAAAATCAACCGTGTCGCACTACTGTTGAAGTGAATGCACTGCCAACACCAATTGCGATTGAATTAAAATGTATTGCTACTGTGAGGAGCAAGGATTGAGGAAAATTAGATCTATCTATCTCTCTGCAGTTGGCTAACGTTGCAGCATTCTCTCCTGGATTCTCAACTGCTGGTTACTTGGATCCTTTTCAAACAGCGAAGCTCTCGCCACATCCACACGTCCTTGAAGCATTTGGATTCACAAACTGAAATCCCTTTCCGTTAAGGCCATCGGAAAAATCCAATGTTGTGCCAAGTAGATACAGCAAACTCTTTTTGTCAACCAGGATCTTGATTCCTTTGTCTTCAAAGATCTGATCTACTGGTTTGATCTGGTCGTCAAAATTTAAATCATACATTAACCCCGAGCAACCACCACCCTTTACCGAAACACGGATATTGTTTGTTGGCTCACGACCTTCTTCTTTACGAAGAGCTATGATTCTTTCTTTTGCTTTTTCTGTTACGCTGATCATTGGCTAATATTTTAACATTTGTCCGTCAATTGTAAATCGTCATTGCTGCCTCTGGATAACGACTTACTAACTCACAGGATTCATCACAACGCTAAAAACCGTAATTGTGTTCCTGTCCCTGCCATAATATAATTTCTCAAGTGCCTCCAGGATATTGCCTGCCCTGAAATAGGACGTATGCAACTCCTGTTCAGGCTTAGCCACCCACTGAATGGTATAGGAGTTCTCTTTTTCTTTGTAGCTCTGAACGTAGTCGAGCATCTTTTTCAGCGCATCCACCTTGTCTGCACCCTGTTCTGAATGAAATAAAAAGGACTGATTGTGACGTGGATTGATGGTTATCAGGTCCAACTTGACCTTACCCTCTTGATTGCTGTATTCAAATATCAGGTCGGAAGTGCGCAGTCCGAGGTAATCTTTTACCTGCTGCTGGACACGTGCTGCCTCTACGTGTGCATCACTTGTGGTTTCAATCATTACTTTTGCCATTGTTTAAAAACCTTAGGAGTTCCGTAAAAGTTTCCACAAAAATAGTAAAGAACCACCAATTAACGTGTTATGGAGAAATTAGAACATATCGGCATTGCCGTCAAAAACCTGCAAAAGTCGAACGAGCTTTTTGAAAAGCTACTGGGAAAGGCTCCCTACAAAATTGAAGATGTGGAGAGAGAAGGGGTTCGAACTTCTTTTTTTGATGTTGGCGGAATAAAAATAGAGTTGATCGAAGCCACACGAGCCAATTCTCCTATTGCGAAATTCCTTGAAACGCGCGGCGAAGGTCTTCATCACCTTGCTTTCGCAGTTGATGGCATTGAAGACCGGATGAAAGAACTTGGTGAGAAAGGGTTTAATCTACTTTCTGATCAGCCGAAACCTGGCGCTGACAACAAGAATATCGTATTCATGCATCCAAAGGGCACCAATAATGTGCTGATCGAGCTTTGTGAAGAAAAGAAGAATGATGCGTAAATCGATCCATTGAGTAGTTAACCTAACTTAGAACTTGGAACTTTGAACTTAGAACATTGCCCTCAGAACTTAGGTGCCTTCTTCGGATGCACTCCATTCTGCACCTGCTGGTAATACTTGACTTTCTTTTTGCCTTCTGATGTCTCAGAATAAGACTTAGGTGTTGCGCAAGCAGAAATCAGAATAGAAGCAACTAAGAACAACACGAATCTTGATTTCATAAATGGTCTTTTAAACACATGTTAATACCGCTCTTTTGAGCAAAATCGTGAATGTGCAGTTATCCCTTTACTTTTGCCGGATGAACCACCGGCAAGACCGGTAAAACGTCGTTACCCATGGAACAAAAAAGAACGGAAATAGCACAATTGGGCGAATTTGGCCTGATTGATAGGATTAAAGAAACCGTGGCATTACAGCAGCCTTCGACCTTAAAAGGTATTGGCGATGATGCAGCAGTAATTGTTGCTGGCGACGATGTTCTTCTCCTGTCAACCGACATGCTCATTGAAGGTATTCATTTTGATCTATCGTACGTGCCTCTTCAGCACCTGGGTTATAAGGCAGTCGCGGTGAACGTGTCTGATATAGCGGCCATGAATGGAAAGCCAGAGCAGATCTTGATTGGGCTTGCCATCAGCAACCGTTTTTCCGTGGAGGCAGTGGATGCGTTGTATGCTGGAATCCGTGCAGCCTGCGACAATTATAAAGTAGATCTTGTCGGTGGTGATACGACCGCATCTCCTTCCGGTCTTGTGATATCAGTGAGTGTGATTGGTCGTACAAAACGAGGCAATGAAGTGTACAGAAGCGGCGCACAGGATAAGGATATTATTTGTGTTACAGGAGATCTTGGTGGAGCGTACATTGGATTGCAGATTCTCGAAAGAGAAAAAGCCGTTTACCTTGAGAATCCCGAAATGCAACCGGAGTTGGATAGTCATGAATACGCTGTTGGTCGTCAGTTGAAACCAGAGGCCAGGATGGATATCATATTTGAGCTGGCGGATCTCGGTATTAAACCAACTGCCATGATTGATATATCGGATGGGTTGGCTTCTGAATTACTTCATATTTCAAAGAGCTCCAATGTTGGGGTGCGCATTTTCGAGGACAAGATTCCAATCGATGAGAATGCCTACAACACTGCGGTGGAATTCAAGCTTGATCCATTCACCTGTGCACTGAATGGTGGTGAGGATTATGAATTGCTGTTTACGATTAAGCAATCAGATTTTGAAAAAGTTAAGAATCACGCTGATATTCATTTTATTGGATATGTTCATCCAGACGCGTCTCAAAACGTCTTAATCACAAAAGGTGAGAATGTTGTTCCGTTGAAGGCGCAGGGGTGGGACCATTTCTAATTAGCTGTTAGCTTTTGGCCTTTAACCTTGAGTTAAAACTGACTTAGTCTTCCGGAAAAGGAATAAACACAAACCTTGTAAACGCCTTATCAATTACGAACAGACAGCAAAACTCATCCGGGTCTTTGTAGGCGTTCTTAAACTCTTCCTCTTTCTCAGTCCCAACCAGTTCGCGTTGAACAAATTCATCCAGGAATGATGCGTAGTAACTCCAGGCAAGTGATTGTTCAATATTCTTGATTAACAGTTGCCCAATTGGTTGCTCTTCCTGAGAGATAGGGAAAATGGGGTATGCAAATCCAGCCTTCCGTATCTGGTACGAGGCTTCTTTCAATGTATCGGATACCTTCACGAAATCCGTAGAAATCGTGCCGAGGTATTTACCGCTTAGTTCCGGGTCGTTTGTCATAGAATCAGACCGCTAAAATAAATCTAAAAAATCATCCGTACCTTATATAGCCAAACGATTTGAATCAACGTATTCAATAGAAACCCCAATACACTATGAACCGCACAGAGTTTATTCAGAAATCGATCCTGGGTGGAGGCGCCTTGTTGTTGCCTTCCATGGTTTCAAACGCCCAAGAGCTCCAAAAGCCCGCTGCTATTAAAATTGAGACTGTTCAGGAGTTTGTGAAAGTCTCACACGGGAATTTCGCCAGGGTAAAAGAAATGCTGGAAAACGATCATCTTCTCCTTCATGTTTCCTATGATTGGGGGGGAGGTGATTTTGAATCAGGCATTGAAGCTGCAGGTCATGTTGGTAACAAAGAGATTGCCAATTACCTGATAGGAAAAGGGGCACGTTATAATATTTACTTAGCCTGTATGATTGGACATCTCGATACAGTCAGGAATGTTTTGACTTTCAGTCCGGGATTGCTCAACTCAAAGGGTCCGCATGGATTTACGATGCTGCATCATGCGATGAAGGGCGGCGAAGAAGCAAAACCGGTCGAGGCTTATCTACGCTCGCTTGGCGCTAACGAGACCAAAATAAACTTTTACTCCAAATCTTAGATTTTAATTTTCTATTGCAGAGTAAGGGTCAGCAGACGTTTGTCACAAAATTTTTTCAATTCCGGAAAGAACTGGTCGAACTCTGATTGAAATGAATCATAGGATCGTTCGAGGTCGGCTGTAGCTTCCTGCATTTTTGATTCAAAGGTCGCGCGCCTCGCCATTCCCGTAAGTGCTTTTTGTATGCCCTCAATGCTGCCATAGTTCACCAGCCAGTTTCCCCTGATCATGTAAGAAAGCATTTGGTTTACGCCTGGAGGCACAATGGTCTCATGATTCAGGAGTACCTGGTAGGCGCGAGCGGCATAGTCATCCAAAGACTCTTTTGAATAAACATCCCAATTGGCGGCAAGAAAATGATCATAAAAAATGTCGACGATTACAGCCGAGTAATGACGGTACACCGGAAACAATCTGCTCTTACTTTGCTTGACTATTGGATGATGGTCGGTGAAGTCATCAATAGCACGATGTAGAACTATACCGTTTGCAATGGCGATTCCATACACCGGCGTAAGATCTCTTCCTTTCACGAAATCTCCAATGAAGTTACCTACCATCACTTCAGGATTGTTTCCGGAAAGGTATAGGTGCGCGAGAAAATTCATGGATGTAATTTAAATCAAGAACTTTAATTTTTTAACGAGTGGATTTTCGGCACATTTGATCGGTTAATCTAACCCATCAATATGACGTCTGTCCAGCAACTGAAACTCCTGATCAACCTTGCTCGAATAGATGGAGTAGTGGGTGAAAAAGAAAGGCAATATATAATAACAATTGGTCAGGCCAACCATTTGCTGGTAGCCGAGATCTTACCCTTATTCAGTAACGATCAGCCTCCCGTGATTCCTGCTAGTCTTTCGAAAGAGCAAAAATTCGATTACATCTTCCGGCTGGTCCAGCTTATGAAAATCGACGAGAAGGTGTACGGTGAAGAAATTAAATATGTGGCAATGGTCGCTTCAGTCCTCGGCTACCGGCAGGAAGTCATGTTCGAATTGATGATGAAGGTAAAGGGATTGGCGATGGAACATGACGAAATCGAAGCACTCGAAAAACTTACCGCCACTTACCTAAAAGGTAGTTGACCATCTGGATGTTTTCCACTATCATGGGGTAAAATCTAAACCCATGAGAAAATTTCTTACCCTGACCATTCTTTGCCTGACCGCTTTCGCCGGTTATGCGCAGCGCACGCTGATCCATTGCGGCAGCCTCATTGATGGAAAAAATAAAGAACTCCTGTCGCAGGTTACAATCGTAACGGAAGGCAATAAAATTATTTCTGTTGATAAGGGATTTACCAAACCTGGAAAGGACGACAAGCTGGTCGACCTCAGTAAAAAGACGGTTATGCCCGGACTGATCGACATGCACGTTCACATGGAAAGTGAGACAAGCAAAGACCAATTGGTTAAGCGCTTCACTCAAAACGAAGCTGATGTGGCTTTCCAGTCTACGATCTATGCGAAGAAGACGCTGATGGCCGGATTTACTACCGTGCGAGATTGCGGGGGATCTGGCGTAAATATCTCATTAAGGAATGCGATCAACCAGGGCATTGTGATAGGTCCACGAATTCTTGCTGCTGGCAAAGGCGTTGCTACTACCGGTGGTCATGGAGATCCAACCAACGGTACGCGCAAAGAGTTGATGGGTGATCCTGGCCCCAAGGAAGGAGTAATCAACAGCCCTGACGATGCCTACAAAGCAGTGCGTCAGCGTTACAAAGACGGAGCTGATTTTATTAAGATCACTGCCACTGGTGGTGTGCTCAGTGTTGCAAAAGATGGATCCGGTCCCCAGTTTACCCAGGAAGAAGTGAATGCCATCGTTGCTGCAGCAAAAGATTATGGTTTTCACACAGCGGCTCACGCACACGGAGCAGAAGGAATGAAACGCGCTGTCATTGCAGGTATTACTACAATTGAACATGGTACCCTCATGACAGATGAAGTTATGGACCTAATGATCAAGCATGGTACGTATCATGTGCCAACCATCATTGCTGGAAGGTCAGCTGCCGATTATGCAAAGATTCCAGGTTATTACCATCCATTGGTTGTTCCGAAAGCGATCGCAATTGGTTCGAAGATTCAGGAGAACTTTGGCAAGTCGTACAAGAGAGGAGTTAAGATTGCGTTTGGAACAGATGCTGGCGTTTTTCCTCATGGTGAAAATGCTCGTGAATTCGGCTACATGGTCGAGGGCGGCATGCCAGCGATCGAGGCGTTATTGTCAGCTATGCAGGTAAACGCAGCAATTCTTGGATTGGGTGATAAGATTGGATCTATTGAAGCTGGTAAGATTGCCGACATCGTTGCGGTGAATGAAAATCCAACTTCAAACATTAAGACAATGGAGAAGGTGACGTTTGTGATGAGAGATGGAGTTATTTATAAAAACGAATAGTCATGAGATTATTAAGGTATTCGCTTATAATACTTTTTCTATCAGGAGCTTTATCTGGTTTTTCGCAAAGCACCATAATTCATTGCGGCACATTAATAGATGGAAAAAGCAATGAGGGTATTTCCAAGGCAACGATAGTGGTTGAAGGAAATAGGATTGTGTCGGTTACTAAAGGATTTCAAATCCCCGCAAAAGGGGCTACCCTGATTGATCTGAGTAAGAAAACTGTTATGCCGGGGTGGATAGACTTACACGTGCACCTTGAAAATGAAACCAGTCGCGATGCTGCAATTAAGCGCTATACGCTGAATGATGCCGATGCAGCATTCATGTCAACTGTGTATGCAAAGAGAACATTGATGGCAGGATTTACAACGGTCCGTGATCTGGGTGGCTCCGGGGTGAATATTTCTTTGCGCAATGCGATCAACCAGGGTATCGTCGTTGGTCCTCGTGTATTTACGGCGGGAAGAACTATAGCCACTACGGGTGGTCACGGAGATCCAACCAATGCCGCGCGGAAAGGATTATTGCCGGAGCCTACTGCTGCCGATGGTGTGATCAGTGGCCACGATGAGGCGAGTCAGGCCGTGCGGCAGCGTTATAAAGATGGTGCCGATCTGATAAAGATTACTGCCACGGGCGGTGTGCTAAGCATTGCCCGCGATGCGTCAGGTCCGCAGTTTACTGATGATGAGCTGAAAGGTATCGTTCAAACCGCAAATGACTACGGCATGAGGGTGGCGGTACACGCTATCGGTGTGGAGGGAACAAGAAGGGCGGTGTTGGCGGGAGTAACGTCTATTGAGCATGGTTCGCTGATGACGGAAGAGCTTGCTGATCTGATGAAGGAGAAAGGGACCTATTTCAATGCTACGATTACGGCGGGTGAATCAATTTCAGATCTAGCCAAGATTCCGGGGTATTATCATCCGTTGGTGGTACCGAAGGCTTTGAATATCGGGCCTCAGGATAAAGCTGCGTTCGCACTCGCCTACAGGCGCGGTGTGAAAGTTTCTTTTGGTACCGATGCCGGTGTATTCCCCCATGGCGAAAATGCCCGTGAGTTTGGCTATATGGTGGAGGCAGGTATGCCCGCCATGGAAACGATAAAAACCGCAACGATGACAAGTGCCGCTGTTCTCGGAATGCAAGACAAAATAGGATCTGTCGAAGCAGGTAAGCTCGCGGATATCGTAGCCGTGGATGAAGATCCATTGAAGAATATCAAGACAATGTTGAAAGTTACGTTCGTTATGAAGGACGGTGTTGTATATAAGAACGAGTAATCATTGCGCCATTAGATTTTCAGACGACACCTCAATTTGGGTGTCGTTTTTTATTTGGTTGTGATTTTTTGGGTTCAGCCCTGAACTAAACTGGGAATTATTTTCCCCATCCTCATCGCGTTATAGATAAATTCCCTCAAAAAACAGTGTTTCCATTGGGCATAAAAATTGTCGCAATTCGTATAACCAAAAGAAAAAATACTATGGAAGCTTTAGAAAAAGATCTTGAAAAAGATAATGAGACAGGTGAAAATCATACTGGAAATCGTCCCAATACTCCCGTACGATTCCTGACAGCCACTACTATCATAGGTGATAAAGTTTACAACAACCTGGATGAAAATCTTGGTGAGGTAAAAGACATCATGTTAAATGTAGAAGACGGTAAAATTGAATACATTGTAATCGAGTTCGGTGGATTTTTAGGAATTGGTGAAAAGTTCTTCGCCGTTCCATACAGAGCACTGGCATTGGATACAAAGCGTCATGCATTTGTCCTTGGTCAAAAAAGGGAAGTGCTTGAAAATGCGCCAGGTTTTGATAAAGACCATTGGCCGGAAACAAATTCTCACACGATGAGCACTTCCTCAGCATATTGGGGAGGCTTCATGGGTCCCAATACGGGAGCGTCATATTGATTAGCCGATAACGATTAATAGCTTTGATAAAAGGAGACCAGGTCTGAAGCCTGGTCTCCTTCGTTTGGGCTATGAACAGCGTTCAACTATTTTACTTTCTGAATAACCTGAATGCTTTCCAGAGCCGAAAGATATTCCTCAACGATGTCCAAGGGTATAGGACCAAACTCTGCACTTAATGCATCGCGGATATCGTTGGTCGACCGTGTTCCATCAACAAAATTCAACGCTTCATAAGCATATTCATGTCCCCACAGTCCTGAATAGTTCAATAAACGTATTGAAGGGATTTGCTCTTCGGAGTAGTGATCCTCAAAATAGTCGGATCCAAACGTGGAGAGCGGTCCCTTGATGGCTGCATTTCGCTTGTAAACAGTTGATATTGACTTGCTCTTACCGATCGACTTACTTCTCCCGCTGGCCTCTTCCAGTTTGGAATAGAATAACTCGGCGTCATTCATCACCCCTGGAGATACGTTTGCAAACCTTTTAAGAGAAGAGAATACCCCTCGTTCGTTCTTAAAATGATTGAATATAAGATTATCCACTTCGGTAGTTGGTATCTGATTGATTCGGCCGATCATCTGTGATGTTCGTTTTAATGATTGCTGCCGGATCACACTCCAGATGTCCGCCGTACTTTTCTCTGTTACGTTGGCCAGGTAATAACCACTGGCACCACCAATGAACCCAGCGCGTTTTAATTTGGTGGGGTCAATGTTAGCAGGCAAATCATAATTCGTGTGAATGTAACGATCAGGCCAGTCGTGCATATATATACAGGGAATCCTGAATGACCCTTCGTTGTATACATCATGATCACTTCCCATGTGGAATTGACCCAGTACCGCCTGCAGGGGTTCTTTTCCACCCTCTTGCGAAACAAAAGCATAAGTGTAAGGATATCCGCTGGCGAATGCATCAGATTGTTCATTCACATAATTTCCGAACGTCTCGCCGATATCACTTACAAACGTTGCAAGACTTTTCGGTGGTCCGGCAACATGGAAGATCGATTTTGTGACCTGACCGCCACCCACCATATCCATGTGAATAACCGCTTTGATCCTGCTGGCGTATTCTGGCCGCTGGTTTAACAGCGATATTGTTCCTTCGATTTCAGGCGACCAGATAAAACGCAACGTTCTCTTGGGTCTGCCAAGTTTTCCTTCATGGATAAGCTTACTCATTGTACGCGCAATTTCAAGAATGGTCATGCTTCCGCTGGCATTGTCGTTGGCTCCTGGCCGTTGATGATCTAGGTGGCAGGTAAATGCGATCTCTTCTTCTTTTAATTTTGGATCGGTTCCTTTGATTACAGCGGTAACGAAATCATAGGCGCCTGGATGCTGACCAGCTTTAACTTTTGCGTGCATCATTATTTTTTCTCCGCGCCCAAGGCGCTGCTGAAACTCCCTTGCCTGCTTAAGGGAAATCATGAAGCAAAATGTTTTTGTTTTGGAAAAGCTGCTAAGGTGTCCCCAGCGAATGAGATTCTGATCTTCCTTCCACCAGGCGGTAACCTGATTTTGCTGTGAACTCAAAATACCGACGGCACCATATTTTTCAATAGCAAGTGCCACTGCAGGCTGGGGTGAGGAGGAGACGAGCACCAGTTTTCCCTTTACGTCTTTGTTCTCATAATCCTTTTCGGAAGTTCCAGCACCTACATCAATCAATTCGGTAGTAGCCTCTCCGCTTTCACTGTCTTCTGCAAGTGTGATAGGCATGGATTCCCAGTCTGCAATGCGCGTCTTTTGCTTCCAGCCGGTCGCTGATTTTTCCAATTCCCATAGCTCGGCAAATTCCGCCTCCCACGACATTCTTGACTTTTGCGTTCCGTACATTGTTTTTCCGTCTGTTGGAATTTTGAATGACTCAATTTGTTCAAGTTCATACTCCTTTAGCTTTGATTCGATAAAATCGATCGCTTTTTTGAATTCGGCAGATCCCCTTATCCGATGAAGTCGTGTTATGTATTCCAGATTTCGCTTGGCAGATTCGCCAGACAACTCTGAATTCAGCAGACTTACAACCGAATCTTTCAACAATGGCACCCCCTGAGCCGGAAGGCTTTTATCAGGGAACATTGCAATAAGGAATGTAAATGAGAGGAGAAGGAAGAATTTTATCATTGTAGGAAAATTTTGGCCTGTTGATTTCTGAAAATATAACCATTGTATATCGACTTGCTGATAAAAATTGATGGTCGGAAAAAAGTTAGTTTTAATTCGGTTGCTTTAGAGTTATTTTGAGCTGGAATTTATCGGTATAACAATAATGATCAAATGGTTCGCGGCCCTGCTTGTCACCAGCCTGTGCTGTTATATAAGCAGGTTTACGTCTCCGGTTGTTTTCTGGCCTGCTATCTTTTTCGCCCTTCTGACTCCGGTAGTTTTGGCCGTAAACGTTTTGTTAACAATTCTTCTTCTGGTGAAGCGCAGCAAGTTGGTGTTCTTTCCGGCCATAGGATTAGTCGCGGGTATTTTTCTGACAGGACAGACAATGACCTTTCATGCCGATCGTGAAACAGATAAGAATGATATTTCAGTCCTGAGCTTTAATGCGAAGTTTTTCAGGAAGCCCGATACGTATCGTCAGTTTTCAACTGACATGATTCAGTGGGTTGTGAATGACTCCTCAAAAATAAAGTGTATCCAGGAATACAGTACTAACCGCATCTGGCCAGCACTTGATGTAACAGGAATGCTTGAAAAGCGTGGATATTACAACTTTCATATTAAGTCGAAGATGAAAGAAAACGATCACGGCAACGGTCTGGTGATTTTTTCTTTGTATCCAATTATTAATTCAGGAATTGTAGTGGACATAGATACCACGTCCAATGGAGTGATCTTTGCTGATCTTAATTTGGGAAACGATACCCTTCGGATTTATAATGTCCATTTTGAATCGATGAATCTTACTAGGCATGAATTTATTTCGAAACTTAAGAATGGATCGATTAAACGCATGGAGCAGTGGAGAAGCCTGTTGGCCAATACCCAAACGTGCCCTTATCGATTTATCATTTGCGGCGATTTTAACGAGACCCCATACAGTAACTCATATTGGAATTTGACTTCAGCTTTTAGCAACTCCTTTGAGGCGGCCGGAAATGGCTTTGGGTTCACCCTAAATAGTTCTTTATTTTTTCTTCGCATTGATCACCAATTCTTCAATAAGGGAGTTGCCTGTAAAAGTTACAGAGTTGATCGTTCTATGTCGATTTCAGACCATTTTCCCACATTCGGATATTACAGAGTGTCAAAATAGTGCCTTGGCTCAGGAGCGATTGCTTAATTCAGGCCCGCATGCGGTATGACTTTTGTCTGTAGGGAAATACGTGAAGACGATGCCATTTATGTTGAATTATGAGAATTGTAGATCAAGGCCCATTTTATCATATTTGTCACCCTGTTTCGGATTTGCCCGAATACAGGCCGGGTGGCGGCCTTTTTCCTTCGATAATTTATGATCAAATTTAATGTAGGACGACTTCCGCGGTTCCTTTTTTTAGCAAATACGGATATAGTAAACAGTTGCTTCTGATGACCAGATTTATTTGTGCGATTTCGATCCTTTTTGTCCCGTCTTTGCTTTTTTCCCAAAAGGTGAGGAATGTAAGAACAACTATTATAAAGGATAAAGTAACCATTACCTATGATTTGATAGAGACCCTTCCGGGAGACACTTTGTTTATTTCCGTTTTCCCATCTGATCTTACGATTGAACTTCCTGCTAGAGGACTTAAGGGTGATATTGGTAAAGTTTCTGGCGGCAATGTTGAAAAGAAGATCGAGTGGACGACAAAGGATATTGCCATTCTTTCTCCAAAGACCGAGATCTCATTTGACGTAAGGTCTGAATTGGTTTATAGATTCGTTGTGACTACCGACATAAAAAGTGTTAGACGCGGTAAAAGCGCTACCATTCATTGGAACGCCTGGCCAGATCGGCCAATAAATATTCAGTTGGTAAGTGATACCACAGCTCAGTACACAATTGTGAGCGGAGCCACAAAGGGGCAATATATCTGGCGTGTCCCGAACGATCTCGTAATAGATGATAATTATCGTTTAAGGCTAAGGAATCTAAACCAGAACCAGGAAACTAAACAATTCAAGATCAAACACACGATACCCACAGTGGTAAAGTTGTTACCGTTGGCAGCTGCGGCAATTCTTCTTATTCCGAAGGAAGCACCAAAAAAATCAGATCTTCCTGCGCCGCCTGACGTAGGACTTAATTAGAACGTTAATCGGATAAATGTTAAATGAGCAGACTTTAATCGGGAATGGAATGTTAGTTGGTTTAAAGAATATTTTCAGAAATATTGGATGCATTATTATTGTGGGCCTTTCTTTCGTTCAGGCAACGAAAGCGCAGCCTGCTTTTACCAGCCCAGCTCCGATAAGCGGTACAATAAATACTCCTTATAGTTATGCTATCACTACCACCGGAGATCCGCGTGTTATAGCACTTACTGGTACTCTTCCGGCAGGCTTAAATTTTAGTGACAATTTAGACGGAACTGCCGTTATAAATGGCACGCCAACGACAGATGGAAGTTTCCCACTCACTCTTACAGTAAGTCATATTGCGAATAGCTTGGAACAAGATGTTCAAAGTTTTACGCTGGTTATAAAAGCTATTCCTGTAGTTACCTGGAATGCGCCTGGATCAATCACTTATGGCACACCCCTTAGCGGAACGCAGCTTGATGCAACTTCGCCGACCGCAGGTGTATTTGTGTACACGCCTGCTTCGGGTGTTGTCCTAAACGCTGGACTGGGCCAAACGCTAAGTGTTGAATTTACTCCGACCGATATCGTGAATTACACGGTTGTTACGATGACGGTTACGATAGATGTAACTCCAGCCCCGGCGGTAATATCCTGGCCAAATCCAACGGCGATAACATACGGCACCGCTCTCACCGCCCTACAGTTGAACGCAACATCTCAACCAGGATCATTTGTGTATAATCCTGTCATAGGTACTGTTTTAAATGCGGGCAACGGCCAAACGCTGAAGGTAACTTTTACGCCATCCGACCCTAACTTCGCGGTGACAGGATCTAGCGTTTTGATCGATGTCAATCCTGCTCCAGCAACAATAACATGGGCAAATCCAACGGCAATAACGTATGGCACGGCTCTTACCGCCATACAGTTGAATGCAACATCTCAACCAGGATCATTTGTTTATACTCCTGCAATAGGTACTTTTTTAAATGCAGGCAACGGCCAAACGCTGAAGGTAACTTTTACGCCTTCCGACCCTAACTTCGCGGTGACAGGATCTAGCGTCTTGATCGATGTCAATCCCGCTCCAGCAATAATAACCTGGGCAAATCCAACGGCAATAACGTACGGCACGGCTCTTACGGCAACACAGTTGAATGCAACATCTCAACCAGGATCATTTGTTTATAATCCTGCCATAGGTACTGTTTTAAATGCAGGCAACGGCCAAACGCTGAACGTAACTTTTACGCCTTCCGACCCTAACTACGCGGTGACAGGATCTAGTGTTTTGATCAATGTGA